>CAXTIC010000013.1:5464-83978 GCA_964244255.1 uncultured Lichenihabitans sp.
CTTCCCGTGTGCCAGGTCTTCCCGTGTGCCAGGTCTTCCCGTGTGCCAGGTCTTCCCGTGTGCCAGGTCTTCGGCCCGTCCCGACCCGCGGTCAGGTTCGGACGGGAGCCCATCGGGCCATCGAGCCCATGTCCGCCCAAAGGTAGCCGCGCCGAAGCCTCGCGCCATTAAATTCGAATTTAGGGTTCCGACCGGCGATTCGAACGGACCCCGTTCCGGCCCCGCGTTATCATTGCGGATGGCCGGGGTGCTGCTGATCGAGGACGATGCCGTCACGGCCGCGGAGATCGCGGCGGACCTTCGTTGGCGCGGTTTCGCCGTCGAGGGTGCTCCGACGGGGCCGCAAGGGCTCGCGATGGCGCGGACCGGCGCATGGGACGTGATCGTCGTCGACCGCCTGCTTCCGGGTTGCGACGGCTTGACGGTTCTGCAGACGCTCAGGCGCGAGGGGAACCGGGTGCCGGCCCTGATCCTGAGCGCGCTCGGCGCCGTCGACGAACGCGTTCGGGGCCTGCGCGCCGGAGGCGACGATTACCTGACGAAACCGTTCGCGCTCGCCGAACTGGCGGCACGCGTCGAGGCGCTCCTGCGCCGCCCGGCCGCCTCGCGGGAAACCTGGTTGCGCGTCGGTCCGCTCGAACTCGACCTCGTCACGGCGACCGCCGCGCGCGGTCGCCGTGCCCTGGAGCTGCTGCCGCGCGAATTCAAACTGCTCGAATATTTCGCGCGCCGGGAAGGGCAGACCGTGACCCGCGCGATGTTGTTCGAGGGGGTGTGGAACTATCGCTTCGTGCCGCGCTCGAACCTCGTCGACGTGCATATGGGACGGCTTCGCCGCAAGCTGGACGGGCCTGGGGAACCTCCCATGATCGAGAGCGTGCGCGGCATCGGCTTCATGCTGCATGCGCCTGCCTGACATCCTGGGAACCACGGCGTTCCGCTGGGCGCTGGCCGTGGCGGGCGCTTTCGCCGCCGCGTCGCTCCTGCTGTTCGCCTTCGTGTATTGGCAGACGGCGGGCTTCGAGCGCGCGCAGCTCGACGAGCAGGTGCTCCGGGAAAGCCAGCGTGTCATCGCGGGTCCGCCCGAGGCGGCCGTCGGTCGCGTGACCGCCTGGATCCAGGAGGACTTGCACAGCGTCCGCTACGCGCTCCTGGTCGACGCTACGGGACGTCCGGAGGCCGGCAACCTGAAGGCGATGCCGTCGAAGCTGCTCTTCGACGGGCATCCGCGTGAAGTGCGCACCCGTGCGCCGGACAACGATGGCGACGCCGACGAGCGCCGTGAAATCATCCGCGCGGTGGGCTCCAGGCTCGCCGATGGCCGTGCCCTGGTGGTCGGCCACGACATCGACGAACTGGAGCACGTTCAGGCGATCATCCTGCGGGCGCTCGGCTTGGGGCTGCTGCCCATGGTCGCCATGGCGCTCGCCGGCGGCGCGCTGCTCGGCCGGCGCGCCCTCGCCCGCGTCGCCGCCTTCGATGACGCCATCGGACACATTCAACAGGGACGCCTCGGCGGGCGCCTGCCCGTGACGGGGAACGGCGACGAGTTCGACCGATTGGCGGCGCAGGTCAACGCCATGCTCGACGAGATCGAAACGCTCGTGGACGAGGTCCGGGGCGTCGGCGACAGCATCGCGCATGACCTTCGGACGCCGCTGACGCGGGCTCGGACCCGCCTCGAACGGTGTCGGGACACGGTCCGCACACCCGCCGGGTTCGCGGCCGCGATCGACGAGGCCCTGACGTGGCTCGACCAAACGTTCGCGATCATCACGGCCATCCTGCGCATCGGCGAGATCGAGCGCGGACGGCGCCGATCCGCTTTCGAGCAGGTCGCTTTGGCACCCCTGATGCGGGAGGCGGCGGAGCTCTACGATCCCGTCGCGGACGAGCAGCGGGTGCTGCTTGGGGTCGAGATCGAGGCCGAGGCCGCCACCGCCCTCGGCGACCGCGATCTGATTTTCGAGGCGATCGTCAACCTTCTCGACAACGCCCTCAAGTTCACGCCGCCACACGGTCACGTGACGCTTTCCCTCACCGCAAACGCGAGCGAGGCCGTGATGGCGGTGTCCGACGACGGCCCGGGCATCGCCCCCGCGGATCGCGACCACGTCGTCAAGCGGTTCTACCGGGCCGAGCGGAGCCGGCATCTCGACGGCAGCGGGCTCGGTCTGTCGTTGGTGTCGGTGATCGCCAAGCTGCACGGCTTCCGCTTCACCATCGGGGACAACCACCCGGGCCTGCACGTGGAACTGAGGTGTCCCCCGGTCCCCGGTCGTCTCGACCGGGCCGCGGCGGAGCCGGCCGGGGCCGGCTGACGACGTAGCCGGCGCCAATGCGGCCGGAGCACCCGGCGCGGGCGGATGCCGGCGGCGGCATGCCGCGGCCCCGACCCGTCGAGGCGGTCCGTGCCTTCGATTCGCCCATTTTGACCGGCAGTGAATGAACGCTCATTCTCATGCGCCCCGAGCCGCCTTGGCCCTCTGCTCCTTCTTCGGCAAACCCCAGGACGACCCGCATCGGGAACGACGCGGGCACATCCTGTCGGCCGCGGCGCGCTGCTTCGTGCGGGCCGGCTTCCACCGCTCGACGATGCAGGACGTCGCCGCCGAAGCCCGCATGAGCGCCGGCAACGTCTACCGCTACTTCCCGTCCAAGGACGCCGTCGTCGCCGGTCTCGTGGCCCGGGACCGAGCCGAAGCCACCGAACAGTTCGAGGCTCTTGTCGCGGGGGGCGGCTCCCTGGAGATGTTCGAGGGGTTGCTGCGCCGGCACGTGCTGGAGGGCGGACGCGACAAGGCGGCGCTGTGGCTCGAAATCTGCGCGGAAGCGGCGCGCAACCCGGCGATCGCGGCGGTGACCCGCGCCCACGAGGCCGAAATCCTGCGCCGCCTGACGGCGTTCTTCCGGCTCGCGATCGATGCCCGGCCGGTCGGGGCCGCGTCGGGCGCGCCGCCGGATCCGCGCGCGGTCGGGGCGCTGGTCGTGTCGCTGTTCAGCGGCCTCATGTTCAGTGTGGCGATGTCGCCGAGTGCTGGCGAGGCCGAGCGCCGGATCAGCGAACTTCTGGCCATCGTGCGGGCGGCCATCGAAGGCCGGATACCGCTCGCGGCCGATCTCACGCAGCTCTTGGCCGAGGAAGCACCCGCCTCATGAAACGTTTTGTCCATCGCTTCCGGGCGGCAAGGGTGCTGCTCATGGCCGCGAGCCTCGGGGCTGGAGGCGCGGCCCTCGCGGCCGAGCTGGGCGTACCGCTCCCCGTCGTCAGCGTGATCGCGGCGGCGCCGCGCGAACTCGTCGAGCGCGCGGTCGTAACCGGCACGCTGGTGCCGCGCGACGAGGTCCTGGTCGCGCCGGAACTCGACGGCGTCCGCGTCACCGAGGTGCTCGTCGAGGAAGGCGACCACGTCGCCAAGGGTCAGGTGATGGCCCGGCTGTCGCGCGAGATGCTCGACACTCAGATAGCCCAGAACGCCGCATCGCTGGCGCGGGCGCAAGCCGCGATCGCGCAGGGCAAGAGCGGGATCGACCAGGCCGATGCGTCCGCCCTCGAAGCCAAGCTCGCGCTCGAGAGGGCGCAAACGCTGAGCCGTTCGGGGAACGCCACCGAGGCGACCCTCGAACAACGCGTGTCGGCGTCCCGCTCGGCGGACGGACGGCTGTCGGCGGCGCGGAACGGGTTGACGATGGCCGAAGCCGACCTGTCGCAGACCCGGGCGCAACGCGCGGAACTCGAGCTGAAACTGGCACGGACCGAGATCAGGGCGCCCGTCGACGGGATCGTGAGCCGGAAGGCCGCACGCGTCGGCGCGTCGGCGTCGACGGCCGGCGAGCCCTTGTTCAGGCTGATCGCGCACGGGACCATCGAGCTCGAAGGCGAGGTGACGGAGACCGGGCTCGGCAAGCTCGCCGTCGCGGCGCCCGCGGCGGTGGACATCGGCGGCGCCGCGCCGGTGCGCGGCCGGGTCCGCGCCATCTATCCGGAAATCGACCGCACCACGCGCCTCGGCAAAGTCCGCATCACCCTCGACCCCGACCCGGCCTTGCGCATCGGCGCCTTCGCGCGCGGCACCGTCGAACTGGCGCGACGGACGGGTATCGCCCTGCCGCTCTCGGCGCTGCTGTTCTCGAGCACCGGCGAGGCGGGCGTGCTCGTCGTCGTCGATGGCCGGGTCGAGGGACGCAAGGTCAGCACCGGCCTTTCGGCGGGCGGATCGATCGAGATCGTCGAGGGCGTCCGCGCGGGAGACGCCGTCGTGGCGCGGGCGGGTGCCTTCCTGCGTCCGGGCGACGCGGTCCGGGCGGCGGCGCCGGTCCCCGCCCCGGGCTCGGCGAAGCTGTGACACGGGGCTTTTCCCGCCCGGCTTTCCCTCTGATCAAGGAGCGCGGCACGTGCGCCTGAACATATCGGCCTGGGCGATCCGCAAGCCCATCCCCTCGATCGTGCTTTTCGTCGTGCTCCTGGCGCTCGGACTGTTCGGCTTCGCGGCGCTGCCGATCACCCAGTTCCCCAACATCGACCTGCCCATCGTGTCGGTCGCCATCACCGAGCCCGGCGCGGCCCCCTCCGAACTGCAGACGCAGGTGACGAAACGCGTCGAGGACGCCGTGGCGGGGGTCGCGGGGGCCAAGCACATCACCTCCTCGATCACCGAGGGGACATCGAGCACGAGCATCGAGTTCCGGCTCGAAACGAACAGCGACCGCGCCCTGAACGACGTCAAGGACGCGATCGCCAAGATCCGGGCCGACCTGCCGCGCACGATCGACGAGCCGATCGTCAGCCGCGTCGACGTTGCCGGTTTGCCGATCCTCATCTACGGCGTGTCGGCGCCCGCGATGACGCCCGAAGACCTGTCCTGGTTCGTCGACGACGTCGTGGCGCGTCAGCTCCAGGGTGTGCGCGGGGTCGGCCGCGTCGAGCGCGTCGGGGGCGTCGACCGCGAGATCCGCATCGAGCTCGACCCCGATCGTCTGCTCGCGCTCGGCGTCACGGCCGCCGACGTCAACGGCCAGCTGCTGGTGACGAGCGCCGATCTCGCGGGGGGGCGCGGCGAACTCGGCGGCCAGGAACAGTCCATCCGGACGCTGGGCGGGGCGCAAACCGTCGAATCCCTCGCCGACACGGCTATCGTCATTCCGGGCGGCCGCAAGGTCCGGCTCGAGGAGCTCGCCAAGATCGCCGACGCGGCCGAAGAGCCGCGCACCTTCGCGCGGCTGGACGGGCAGCCCGTCGTGGGCCTCGCCATCTCGCGGGCCACGGGCGCGAGCGACGCTTCCGTCGCCGACGCCGTCGCCCGCAAGGTCGACGAACTGGGCCGCGCCCATCCGGGCGTCAGCATTTCCCCGATCGACTCCTCCGTCGTCAACACGGTCGGCAATTACGATTCGGCCATGCACGGCCTTCTCGAAGGCGCGGCCCTCGCCATCGCGGTGGTGTTCCTGTTCCTGCGCGACTGGCGGGCGACGGCGATCTCGGCCATCGCGCTGCCCTTGTCGGTTCTGCCGACCTTCTGGGCCATGAACGTCATGGGCTTCTCGCTCAACCTCGTGAGCCTGCTCGCCATCACGCTCGTCACCGGCATCCTGGTCGACGACGCGATCGTCGAGATCGAGAACATCGCCCGGCACATCCGGATGGGGAAGACGCCCTACCGCGCCGCCCTCGAGGCCGCCGACGAGATCGGGCTCGCGGTGATCGCCATCACGGCGACCATCGTGGCGATCTTCGCCCCGGTCAGCTTCATGCCCGGCATCGCGGGCCAGTATTTCAAGCAGTTCGGGCTCACGATCGCGGCGGCGGTGTTCTTTTCGCTGCTCGTGGCACGGCTGCTGACGCCGTTGCTGGCGGCGTATTTCCTGCGAAGCCACGGCCACGAAGACGCCGGCGAGGGTCCGGTGACGCGGTTCTACCTGCGCGTCGTCACCGCATCCGTACGCCACAAATTCATCACCTTGGCGATCGGCCTCGTGCTGTTCGCGGCCTCGATCGCGTCGGCCGGCCTGCTTCCCTCGGGCTTCCTGCCCAAGGAGGACCACGCCCGGACGCAGTTCGCAGTGGAACTGCCGCCGGGACAGCGGCTCGCCGACACGATCGCGGTCACGGACGACCTGAGCCGGCGCATCAGGACCGTGCCCGAGGTCGCATCGGTGTTCGTGGACGGCGGCCGACTGCTCCCCGCCACGAAGGAGATCCGTGTCGCCACCTTGACCGTGACGCTGCTGCCGAAAGCCGCGCGCGCGCGGTCCCAGGAGGCGGTCGAGATCGCGATCGGCGCCATCCTGCGGGACACGCCGGACGCCCGGTTCTGGTCGGTGCGCGACAACGGTCAGCGCGACATCGCGCTGGTGCTTCGCGGGCCGGACCAGGCGGTCGTGACGGAGACGGCCGCCAAGCTGCAGCGCGAGATGGCCGCGCTGCCCCACCTCGTCAACGTGATCTCGACCGCGCCGATCGACCGGACCGAAATCCGCGTCGTGCCGCGCACCGACAGGGCGGCGGAACTCGGCATCCCGACGAGCGTCATCGCGCAGACCGTGCGGGTCGGCACCATCGGCGACATCGGCGCGAACCTCGCCAAATTCACCTCCGGGGAACGGCAGATCCCCATCCGCGTGCAACTGCCGGGCCCCGTGCGGGGCGACATCGACCTGTTGCGCGCGCTCAAGGTCCCGCTCGCCGGGGGCGGTGCCGTGCCGCTCGGCGCGGTCGCGGATCTGTCGCTCGGCCGCGGCCCCACCTCGATCGAGCGCTACGACCGGTCGGTGCGCATCGCGGTCGAAGCCGATACGCAGGGCTCCGACGCCCTGGGCGAATTGATCGCGCAAGCCATGGCGTTGCCGACCGCCCGCAACCTGCCGCCGGGCGTCACGCTGTCCCAGGTCGGCGATGCCGAGATCATGGCCGAAGTGTTCTCGGGCTTCGCGCTCGCCATGGGCACCGGGCTGATGATGGTGCTGGCCGTGCTGGTCCTCCTGTTCGGCAGCCTGCTGCAGCCCCTGACGATCCTCTTCTCCTTGCCGCTGTCGGTCGGGGGCGCGATCCTGGGGCTGCTCATCTTCCACAAGCCGATATCGATGCCGGTGGTGATCGGCATCCTGATGCTGATGGGCGTCGTCACCAAGAACGCCATCATGCTCGTCGACCTCGCGATCGAGGAGATGGCCGCCGGCGTCGACCGGGTGGCGGCCATCGTCGACGCCGGGCGCAAGCGCGCGCGACCCATCGTCATGACCACAATCGCGATGGCGGCCGGCATGATCCCGAGCGCCATGGCGTTCGGGATCGGCGGCGAGTTCCGCTCGCCGATGGCCATCGCGGTGATCGGCGGCTTGATCGTGTCGACGCTGCTTTCGCTCGTGTTCGTTCCGGCGATCTTCGTCGTCATGGACGACGCGCAGCGCGTGCTGGCCCGGCTGGGACGGCGCTTCCTCGAAGCGGGCGCCGACACGGATCAGGCCACGCGCCCGTCTCCCGCCGCGCCCGCTCGCCCGCTCGCGGTGGCGGCCGAGTAAGCGGCCGGCCACGGCCGCCCTCGCGCCCGCGTCCCGACGCGACGGCACCACCGGCAGACGATTCCGGCGGCCGCGAAGAAACCTTACCCTGAAACCAAAAAGCCCAAAACCGTTTGGCGAAACGTTCATGTTTTAGCTTCACACCTGAGCGGCGGAGGAAGCGTGGATAGCCGCGCATGTTGATCGATTTCTTTACCAAAGGGTCGCCGCAGCCTCGGGATCTCCCTCCCGAGTTCTACGCGTCGCAGGTCGACGCGCTCTTCAGCGATGTCCGCTCCTTCATCGTGGGCGCGATCGCGGCTTGCGCGTCGGCGGTGACCGTCGCGATCGAGACCGGTGCCCTCGTCAGCTGGGTCATAGCGATCCTGCTCGGCGTGCTGAGCGGGCTCCGCCTGTGGGCGATGAGGGCCTATTCCCGGCAACAGCCCGACGCCGCGACGATGGATGCGGTGCGCCGCTGGGAGGTGTGGTACATCGCCGGCGCTTCGACGCACATCGGACTTCTCGGCATGTTTTGCCTGGTGACGTTCGAGATCACGACCGACCCGTTCGCCCGATTGCTGAGCTTCGCGATCACCCTCGCCTACCTGATCGGGACGCCGGGACGCAACTTCGCGAGCGCGTTCGGGGTCAACATTCAAGTCCTTTGCGCGGCCGTTCCCCTGCTCACCACGATGGCGGTGGCGGGAAGCGCCTATTGGCTGGTTTCCGTTCTGGTGCTCGTGCCGCTGTTCATCGCCCTGAAAGCCATCTCGGCGCGGCTGCGCGGCATCTTCGTGCAAGCGGTCACCAAGGCTCACGAGTTGAGCCTGCTCGTCGGAAGGTTCGACACCGCGCTCGACAACATGCCCCACGGTCTCGCGATGTTCGACGCAGAGGGCCGCATCGTCGTCCACAACCGGCGGCTGATCGATCTGCTTATGCTCGAACCGGGAGTCGACTACAGGGGTGTTTCCGTCGCGACGCTGTTGGCCCACTGCGAGCACGGTGAGCACGCCGCGCAGTTCCAAGCCCGTCAGATCCAGGCGCACCTGCGCAGCCCGTCGCTGGACGTGCTCGGCCTCGAAGTGCGCGACGGCCGCTCCCTGGCTCTTTCGTTCCAAGCCATGAGCAACGGCGGCGCCGTCGCGCTGGCGCAGGACATAACGGAAAGCAAGCGCGCCGAAGCGCGGATCAGGCAATTGGCCCATTTCGACCCTCTGACCAACCTGCCGAACCGCACGCATTTCCACACGCTCCTCGAAACCGTGCTGGCGCCGCAGCCCGGTCGCTCTCAACGCCATGCCTTGATGTTCGTCGACCTCGATCAGTTCAAGCAGGTCAACGACACGCTCGGACATGCGCGCGGCGACATGCTGCTGTGCGAGGTCGCCGAGCGGTTGCGGCTCGCGATCGGCCCCAACGACGCGGTTGCCCGTTTCGGCGGCGACGAGTTCGTGATCCTGCGCCGGGCGGGCCAGGGGCGCCGCGAGGCCGAGCTCCTGGCCAAGAACGTGATCGAGCAATTGTCCCGGCCCTACCACATCGACGGGAACACCGTCGTCATCGGCGCCAGCATCGGCATCGCGCTGATCCCCGAGCACGGCACCGACCCCGATCAATTGCTCAAGGAAGCCGATACCGCCCTTTATCGCTCCAAGGCGGAAGGGCGCGGCTCCTGGAGGTTCTTCGAAGCCAGCATGGATACCGAGGCCCGGGCGCGCCGGGACCTGGAGTTCGACCTGCGCCAGGCGCTACGACGGGGCGAGTTCGAACTTCATTTCCAGCCGATCTTCAACCTCAGGCAGCGACGCTTCACGGTGTGCGAGGCGCTGCTTCGGTGGAACCATCCCGAACGCGGCAAAGTGTCGCCCGGCGAGTTCGTGCCCGTTGCCGAAGAGATGGGCTTGATCGTCGAAATCGGCGATTGGGTGCTGCGGCAAGCCTGCGCCGAATGCATGAAATGGCCTTCGGGCATCAACGTCGCGGTCAATATCTCGCCGCTCCAGTTTCGCCGCGGCGGCATCGTTGCATCGGTTCGGAAAGCACTGACGGAGACCGGTCTGCCCGCTCAGCGCCTCGAAGTCGAACTGACCGAATCAGTGCTGTTGCAAGACCTGCCTTTCACTGGTGGTGCCATGCAGCAATTGCATGACATGAAGGTGGGGATCTCGCTGGATGACTTCGGCACGGGATATTCGAGCTTGAGTTATCTGCACAGCCTACCCTTGAACAAGGTCAAGATCGACCGGGCCTTCCTCGAAGGGCTCGGGACCAGCGAGAAGACCTTGGTCATTTTGCGTGGCGTGGCGCGGCTCAGCGCGGAACTCGGTTTGTCAGTCGTAGTGGAGGGAATCGAGACGGAAGAACAGCTTGCGGTTGTGGCGGCGGAAAGCAACATCGGCGAGGTTCAAGGCTTCTATTTCAGCAGACCGTTGCCCGTGGCGGACTTGCGGTCATTGTTGCTCGACAGCGCGGCGCAGGCAGCGTGAGTCCGGGCGATCGGAGCTGCGTTGATCCGGGTGCGCCGAGCACGTCCACCGCGCGATTCGGGGCGATCGGCGCGACCCCTGGATGCAAGTCGGATTGCGCGCCCGACGCGGCTCCCGTAGCGTCGCGCCTGCGCGTCGAAAGCGATCTGGGATGCGATGAGTGTTCGTGGCGGACAGGAGCCTTGGGCCGACGCCGCGGCGGACGGACCTTCCGCGTCGGCGTTCAACGACAGCATGCTGGAGTTGCTGCGCCAGGTCGAATGCCGTCGGGCCGACGGGTCGGAGGAAAAAGAGGACATCTACCGGCTCCGATACCGGTCCTACCTGCGGGAGGGGGCGGTGGCCCCACGGGACGACGAGCGCCTCGTCGATCGGTTCGACGACGCGCCGGGCACCTGGAGTTTCGGCGTCTATGTGGCGGGTGACCTCGCCAGCTCGATCAGGCTGAGCGTCTCCTCGCGCCTCGACCAGGAACTCCCCGCCATGACGGTTTTCCCGGATATCATCGGCCCGATGCTCGCGGCCGGCCGCACGGTGGTCGATCCGACGCGTTTCGTCGTCGACAGGGACTACGCCAAACAATACCCGAAACTGCCCTATGCCGCCGTGCGGCTCGCATGGCTCGTGCAGGCTTTCTTCGCCGCCGAGGTTCTCCTGGCCACGGTCCGGTCCGAGCATCAGGCCTTCTACAAGCGGCTGTTCGGGCATCGTCTGCTGTGCCCGGCGCGCCCCTACCCGTTCCTGCTGAAGCCCATCAGCCTGATGGCGATGGTCGCCGACGGCGACAATCGGGATCGAGTCAATCGGCGTTACCCTTTCCTCAACTCGACCGAGACCGAGCGTTGGACGTTGTTTGGTCGCGGAGCCAGGCCGACGCGGCATCCGATCTCGTCCGAAGGGTGCATAGTTTCCTCTTAAGCCGACGTGCGCCGCCGCAACGGCACGCAAACCCGTGTCTTGCCACGGTGGTCGGTCCCAGTATCGGCGGCTCCGAAGTCGTCCGCGACCGCTTCGCGCTCCAGGGCTGGAAAGCGATCGCCTTCGTCGACCGACGGATCGCTGCGCGACTCCGTCCAGGCGCATACCGTGTCGGCGCCGCGTCGCCCGTGTCTCGGTCCGAGCCTTTGTTCCAATGGTGCGGAGGTCGCCCGGCCGGTTGGATTCAGTCTTCGTAAAGCATCGGGACGACATCATGGGTCCAGCGCAGCCAGGACACGGCCCCCGGCGTCGGGGGCCGCCCAGCGACGGTTGACGCCGGGCGGTCGCGCCCGACAGATTGGCATCCCGCCGCGCGGGTGCCGCAGGACGAACGTCAAGGTCCGCCATGGTCTCGAAGTGGAATCGCGTTTTCGATCCCGAAGACCGCGGGCCGCAGCGATCCGGCGCGTCCGCGCCGCACGTCGCGGGTGCGGAGGCGACGCCCGCCTTCGCGGACGCCTTCGTCGAAACCAGCCACGCGACGATCGCGGTTCGGCAAAGCCGCGGGCGGGGCCTGCCCGTCGTCTTGCTGCACGAGAGTTCCTGCGGCAAGGACGTGTTCGACGCGCAACTTCGGAGCGGGCTCGGGCGGGCGCACCGTCTGATCGCCCTCGACCTGCCCGGCCACGGGGCGTCGAGCGATGCCTTCGATCCGGAACGGACCTACTCGCTTCCGGGCTATGCCGACACGGTCTTGGAGGTGCTGGAGGTCCTGGGGATCGACCAGGTCGCGGCGGTGGGATGGTCGCTCGGCGGGCATGTCGCGCTGGAGCTGATGGCGAGCTTCCCCGGCCTCGTCGGCGTGATGATCTCGGGTGCGATGCCGATCGGGCACGATTTATCGGCCCTGCGGCAGGCGGTCCGTCCCCTCGGGGCGTTCGCGGGACAACGGACCCTGACGGAGGACGAGGTCGTGTCGTTCGCCCGGGCCGCCGTCGGCGGCCCGCCGGACCCGGCCGTGGTCGACGCGATCCGGCGCGCCGATGGGTGCGCGCGCTCGCTGATGTTGAACAGCCTGATCGCGGGCGATTACGCCGACGAGCGTCTCCTCGTGGAAGGCTTGCAAACGCCGGTCGCCATCGTCAACGGTGCGGATGACCCGCTCATCGATTGCGACGCGCTTCAAGCACTGGCCTACGCGGCGCTCTGGCGGGACACGTGCCACTTGATCCCCCGCGCCGGACACGCGCCGTTCCTCGACGCGCCGCAGCTCTTCAACCTGCTGCTGTCGAGCTTCCTGTCCGACATGGACGCCCGCGCCAGCCTCCTCGCCGACGATCCGCCGCTGACGTATTCCGCCTGAAGCCGAAGCCGCCGATCGATGCACCGGCGCATTCGCGGCTTGGAACCCGATGGGTGGCGGACGGCGCCCGGCGTTGCCGTTCCGCCCGGAGCCGGGGGTCGATGCGCGTCGACGACGTTCCCCCAACCCGGCGCTTGGGCTTCGCGGGCGCCTGATCGGTCGTCGGCCGCGATGACGCGGCGCGGGTACCCGTCCGCGTTCGGCACCCCGACGCGGCGGGCCATCATTTCGCTTGCCATTGCGTAAGTATGAACTTACCGTAAGCGATGGCTAATGGATCCAACGCTCTCGATGGCTTCGCCGCCCTAGGCGACCCGACCCGGCGGGAGATCTTCGCGCGCGTGGCGGCGCGGCCGTCCGCCGTCGGCGAGTTGGCGCGCGGCCTGCCCGTCAGCCGCCCGGCCGTGTCGCAGCATCTGCGGGTGCTGAAGGCGGCCGGGCTCGTCGGCGAAACGCCGGAAGGAACACGCCGCATCTATCGTGTGGATCCGCGGGGCATCGCCGCCATGCGGGAATGGCTGGATGCCCACTGGCTTACCGCGCTCGAGGCCTTCCAGGCCTTCGCGGATCAACAATCCGGTCAGGAGACACCGAAATGAGCATCGCGCCTATCGTGCGGAGCGTGCAGGTGAGGGCGGCTCCCGCCCGAGCCTTCGATCTGTTCGCCAGCCAAATGGGGCAGTGGTGGCCGAAAGGGCGCACGGTCGGCAAGGCGCCGCACGCGACCATCGTCATCGAGCCGAGGGCCGGCGGCCGTTGGTTCGAGCGAGACGCGGACGGCAACGAGACGCACTGGGGCAAGGTGCTGGCCTGGGAGCCGCCCGCGCGCCTTCTGCTCGGCTGGCAGCTCAACTGCCAGGACGGCCACTGGGGCCACGATCCGGCGCTCTCGACCGAGGTGGAGCTGACCTTTTCACCCGTCGAGGGCGGCGGCACGCGCGTCACGCTCGAACATCGCAACCTGGAACGCTTCGGCGCCGAAGCGGCGCGGCACGCGGAGAGGCTTGGGGGCGGCTGGCTGGATCGGCTCGCCGAATTCGCCCGCTATGCCGACGCCCGGTCCTGACGGGGAGACCAGCATGTCGGACTTTGTCGTTCACACCATCCCCGGAAGTCCCTACGGCCGGGCGGTCCTGGCGACGTTCCGGGAGAAGGGCGGCGATTGCCGGCTCGTGCCCGTCGCGCCGGGGACGGCCCGGAGCGGGCCGCACCTCTCCCGCCATCCGTTCGGGCGCGTGCCGGTGCTCGAACACGACGGGTTCGTGCTCTACGAAACCCAGGCCATCCTGCGCTACCTCGATCGCGTGCTGCCCGGCCCGGCCCTGACGCCCGCCGATCCCAGGGCGGCGGCGCGGATGGATCAGGCCATGAACATCTGCGACTGGTACCTCATGCAGGGGGTCAACAACGTCATCGGCTTCCACCGGATCGTCGGGCCGCGCCTGATGGGGTTGGCGCCCGACGAGGCCGCCATCGCGGGAGCGATGCCGAAGGCGCACGTGGTCATCGACGAACTCTCCCGCCTGCTCGGCAGCAAGCCTTTCATCGTCGGGGATGCCGTGACCCTGGCCGACATGCTCGTCGCGCCGCACCTCGACTTCCTGGCGCAGACGCCGGAGTGGGATGCCCTGACGACGGCATCACCCAACCTCGTGTCCTGGCTGCGCCGCATGAACGCCCGCGGGAGCTTCAAGGCCACCACGTGGGAGCGGGTGGCGGACCTTGCCGAAACGGCCTGATGCTCGTCGGGGAGCCACGGCCTCGACCGCGTCGCGCTCCGTGGGAGGGAACAGCATATGCCCGATATCATGCATATCGTCAGGATCGACGCGCCGCCCGAGCGGGTGTACGAGGCGCTCACGAGCCCCGAGGGCATCCGCAACTGGTGGACGCGCGACGCGGACCTCGAGGCGCGGGTCGGCGGGTCGGGCGAGTTTCGTTTCCCAAGATATGGCGAAGATTCCGTCACCCGGGTGACCGTGGGGAACCTCGATCCGCCGCGCCGCGTCGGCTGGACGACCGCGTCCTCCTTCCATCCGGAATGGGCGGGGACGACGATGAGCTTCGATCTCCGGGCGGAAGACGGCGGCACCGTGCTGTGCTTCGCGCACCGCGGCTTCCGCCAGGCCGACGAGGCCTACGCGATGTTCACGACGGGTTGGGGGTACTACCTCGTCAGCCTGCAGCAATACCTCGAAACCGGGGAGGGCGCGCCGAGCCCCGACATCGATTTCGCGCGAATGCTCGGACGCCGATCGGCGGGCCCGCCGGTTCGCGGCTGAACGGCCCCGTGGTCTGCGCCGCGGCCGTCCGGGAAAAGCCCCGGCGCGCGGGCGGACGAGCAAGCCGCGACCCGCACCGCCCCCGCGCGACGCGGTCCGTTTGCCGCCGGGCGAGGGGCCGGTGGAGCTCGCCGGCTTGGCGCCGACGCCTCTCGCATGAACCGTCCGGCCCGTGCCGGCCGCGACCCGGAAGACCTGTCTCGCGAGTTCGAGCCTTCCGGCCAGGCGATCCGGAATTGGGTCGCTGCAGCCGATCGGCGGGACGGCCGGCGTGAGCCGAAGCCGGCCGTCGTCGCGCCTGCCCTGGCGGCTAACGAGCGGGACGAACTGCTCCGCCTGCGCCGTGAGAACAAGCAGCTGCGCCTGCAGCGCGACATCCTCTCTCGAGCGGCGGCCTGGTTCGCGCGGGAGACCGGCGTCGTGCCGTCGGGCTGCACGTCCTGCGATCGCCCCCGGCGCCCGGCACGTAAGCTGACCCCATGGTCCTTCGGCGAGTGGACGGGGAACAAAGTCGCGTGACAACCTTTGACACAGGACTACGTTCCTTCGTCCGAAAAAGGCCCGCCGTCATGCCAACGCGCAAGACCATGAACGTTTCGATGACGCCCGAGCTGGAGCGTTCGGTCTCGGATCGGGTCGCCTCCGGCCGCTACCGCACGGCAAGCGAGGTCGTTCGCGCGGCATTGCGGCTCCTCGACAAGGAGGAACCCCTCCATCCGGTCCGGCCTCAAGCGTGGGGCGGGGAGAGGGACGATCATGTCGGATCGAGCCGATAAGTCTGGCGAGCAGAAGGACGCCGAAGCCGACGTCGAAGGCTTCCGCAAGGATCTTGGCCCGTTCGTTGTCGCGGCCGAGACGACGCGAATGCCGATGGTGTTCACGGACGCGAGAGACCCCGCCGAGCCGATCGTCTTCGCGAACGACAGCTTCCTCGCCCTGACCGGGTGCGCCAGGGAAGAGGTTCTCGGCCAGGGCTTCAACTTCCTGCTGGCGCGTGGCGGCGATACCGAAGCCCCGCGGCGGATCGAAGCCGCCTTTGCGGGTGGCTCCAACGCCGATCCGGAAATCCGCTACCGTCGAGACGATGGCAGCGTGTTCTGGGCTTCCGTCTTCGTCAGCCCGGTTCGGGACGGGGCGGGTACCATCGTGCAGCACTTCGCCTCGTTCGTCGACGTGACCAGGCACAGGCGGGAACACCAGCGGCTTCGATCGCTCCTCGACGAACTGAACCACCGCACGCAGAACACGCTCGCGACCGTGCTGGCGATTGCCGGACAAACGTTGCGCGGCATGGCCGACGAGCAAACCATCGATGCCTTCGAGGGGCGCATCTTGGCGCTCTCCAAGACCCACAGCCTCCTCGGCGCCGGAAACTGGGACAAGGTCGGCCTGCGGGACGTTCTGGACCGGACGCTGGAGACCTTGGGGCTGGCTGCACGCGTCTCGATCGAGGGGGACGAGCTGCGCCTCCGGCCGAAGGATGCGTTGACCCTGACCATGGTTTTCCACGAGCTGGCCACCAACGCCATGGCGTACGGCGCGCTGTCGGCCGATGGCGGCGGAAAGGTCGATGTCGCGTGGAGGCTCGAAGCCGTGCCGAAGGGCGATCAGCTCCGGCTGAGCTGGCACGAGAGCGGCGGCCCCCCGGTAGACCCGCCCTCCTTCAAGGGATTCGGCCGGCGCTTGATCGAGCGGGGACTGGCGCAGGATCTGAACGGCGAGGTTCGCCTCGCCTACGAGCCCACAGGGGTCGTTTGCGAGATCGTGATGCCCGTCTCGACACCGATCGGACGGATGGGCCATGATTAGGGAGCTTGCCGGCCGGCGCATCCTCGTCGTCGAGGACGAGGTGATGGTCTCGTGGATGCTGGAAGACATGCTGGGGCAGCTCGGCTGCGCGATCGTCGGCCCCGCCGCGCGCGTCGATCAGGCTCTGGCAATCATCGACGAGGAGGCCGTCGACGCGGCGGTACTCGACGTGAATCTCAACGGGGAAAAGAGCTATCCCGTCGCCGATGCGTTGACGGCGCGGGGCGTGCCGTTCGTCTTCTCGACCGGGTATGGGAGAAAAGGCCTCGAGCATGCCTACGTTGAATGTCCCATGTTGCAAAAGCCGTTCAAGCGCTCGACGCTGGGCGACGCTCTCGGGACGCTGCTGATCCACGGGCGTCGCGAGGCGCAGGAGAAAAGAACGGCTCCGGCGGTATGGGACACGAACCGACTGCGGATCGCGACCGACGCGGCAGGGGTCGCGCTGTGGTCCTGGAATGTCGACAGCGACGCGATCTCCATGGACGAGCGCGCGCATGGCCTGTGGGGGGTCCCGGTCGGGCCGGTCACGTTCGGGGACCTGTCCGGGCACATCCATCCGGAAGACCTCGACAGGGTCAGGGCCGCGTTCGCGGCGACGCGGGAGATCCTGGGTGCCTACGAGGTCGACTTCCGGATCCTGCACGGAAAAGACGTGCGGTGGGTTTCCGCTCGCGGGAGGGGCGATGACCAGGGGATCGTCGGCCGCCTGATGTTCGGGGTCTTCCTCGACGTGACCGAGCGCAAGATGGCCGAGGAAGCCCGCGAGATGATCGCGGGCGAGATGGTGCATCGGGTCAAGAACCTTTTCGCGATCGCGTCCGCGCTGACCACGATCTCCGAGCGGTCGGCGTCGACGGCGAAGGAGATGTCGCGGGACCTCAAGCTGAGATTGGCCGCCCTCGATCGCGCGCACGACCTCGTCCGGCCCAGCCTCGACTTCCCGAAAAGGGCGGCCTACCTCGGCGAACTGCTTGCCGTGCTGCTGGCGCCATACGCCGGCGATGGGCTCCTCGGTGATCGGGTCCGCGTCACCGTGCCGGAGTTGCTGGTCAGCGAGGCCTCCGCAACGACCCTGGCTCTCGTCGTCCATGAGCTGGCGACGAACTCGATCAAGTACGGGGCGCTCTCCACGGCGGCCGGGGCGCTCGAGGTTTCCTGCATCGCCGACGATCGTGAGGTGTCGATCACCTGGGCCGAGCGGGGGGGCCCAGAAGCGTCGCCGCCGAAGGGACATGGCGGTTTCGGCAGCCGACTGATCACCAACGCCGTAGCCGGCCAGCTCGGCGGCACCATCGTCTTCGAATGGCCACCCGAGGGCGTTGTCGTCGTCCTGCGGACGAGGAGGGCTCGCCTGGGGGGGTGAGGGGGCGAAAGGCTGATGTCGGGCTCCGAGGGCGAGCGCTTAAGTGGAACGCGAAGTCGCGTCGAGCATTCCGGCCCAAGGCGAGGAGGCCGAAGGCGCAACCATGATCGGGCACGCACCATAGGATTTGTTGGCTATACGCCCTGCCGCGCTAGCTGTGAGCCCTTAAGGCCGACCGTACGGGTACCTGGGAGTCGTAGGCATTGAAAAGCAGCCCCTGGCGCCGGAAGATCGACGACGGCTGCAGACCCTGTCTCGCCAGCGGCGGCGAAAATGGCGCGCTCGAAGGGATTCGAACCCCTGACCCCCAGATTCGTAGTCTGGTGCTCTATCCAGCTGAGCTACGAGCGCGCGCGAGCGGCCTTTTTGGCAACCACCGACATCGGTCGCCCTGGGGCGACGGCAAGGGTTCAATAAGGGGTCCGGCGCGGCTTGGCAACCGTTCCGCGTCCCGGAACCCACGGCCCGCCGCGCTTGCCGGACATGATCCCGCCGATTAGGTTGCGGCCTGTCCGCCGGGGTCGGTTCCCGTCGGTTGGCGCGGGAAGCGTGCCTGCCCGGGCCGGGCAGCCACCGTCACTGAAGGTTACGCGATGACTTCAACCAGCGCGACGCGGGTCGCACCCCGGGCGGCCTCGACCTTCTCGGACGTTGCCGCCATCAAGGCGTCCATCCTGGCCAGCATCGCGACGCGACGAACGTTCGACGCGCCGTACCGGCACTTCCTCGTGGACGACCTCTTCCCCCGGGAGGTCGCCGACGCGCTGGCCGCGCTCCCGTTCGGGGTCGCGGCGCTCGACGGGGTATCGGGCAAGCGCGAACTGCACAACGACAAGCGCCGCTATTTCGACGTTCCCACCAATGCGGAGTTCCCCGTGATGGCGCGGGTCGCGGCGGCCCTCCAATCGTCGGACCTCGTCGGTGCCATCGCGCGGACCTTCGAGGCCCCGCTCGACGGCACGTTCCTGCGGCTCGAATACGCGCAGGACATCGACGGGTTCTGGCTCGAGCCGCACACCGATCTCGGGGTCAAGAAATTCACCTGCCTGATCTATATGTCGGACGGAGCGCGGCAGGACGCGCTCGGCACCGACATCTATTGGGACAGGGGGCGGCATTTCGGCCGTACGCCGTTCGTGAGCAACAGCGCCCTGATCTTCGTGCCGGGCACGGATACCTGGCACGGCTTCGAGCGTCGGCCGATCGCGGGCGTCCGCCGGTCGGTGATCTTGAACTACGTGACGCCGGACTGGCGCGCCCGCGAGCAGCTCTCGTTTCCCGAAGCGCCCGTACGCGTGGCGTGAGGAAGCCGCGGCCCCGAGGGCACGGACGGCCCCGGAGAGCTACGCGGAAAAGCTCGCCAGGGCGCTCCACGTCGGCCTGTGGATCGCGGTGGCCGGCGCGGGCGCCATGTTCGCCCGGCATGCCGCCGCGGCGGCATGCCGTTCCGGGCCAAGATCGACCCGCGGACGGGCAGCGCGGGCCTCTTCGTCGAAACCGACGCCGGCGCCGGCTGCCAGTATCTCGCAACCCCGTGGGCGGCATCGTTTACCGCCTGAAGCCGAACGGCCAGCCCATGTGCGCGGACGCCCGGCCGTGCCGGCAACCCCGCTACGGGGCGCGGAGCCGTCGAATGAAGCCCCTCAGGGCCCCACATCCTGAACGGAGCCGGCTTGAGGCCCGGCGGGCGAAGCCCGTTGGAGGGGCCGGCGGCGCGCCGTTGCGCGGCAACGGCGTCGAAGGCGGGCGGAGCCGCCCTCGTGCCCCGACTCGAAGGCCTCGCATTCCGCTCACCGCTCCCTTCCCGAACCGGCTTGGCCGGTCCCGGGACCCGAGGGAGCCTGCTCGGCGTGAGAGCGGAAAGGCCATACCCGGTCAACCCCCGCGACGCGCGCGGGGTGTTGCGCGCGGCCCTCGTTGCGGCTAGAAGCGCGCTCATCCATCGGCCGGGTGCCTGGGTGCCGTCCGCTTCGCGTCGCGTCGACGCCACGCTCTCGGCGGTCCGATGGGGGATAGTTCAACGGTAGAACAGCGGACTCTGACTCCGTCAATCTTGGTTCGAATCCAGGTCCCCCAGCCAGCTCGATCCTGATAGGCCCTTCGTACCGCCTCCCGTCGACGCGTTCTTTTCGCCGACGCGTCGCCGCGGCGGGACGCCCCGGGTTGTCTCATCGGTGCCGCCGCTTGCCGCACGCGCAAGGGGGACGTCGCGCCTGCGGTCATCTCCTCACAGGGCGTATACGGTGATCGCCGTGTCGCGGTAGAGCTTGCGCAGGTCGGCTTCGGCGACGCCCGCGGTGACGCGGTCGACGACGTCGACCCAGCGCGCGTAGGACGTGGCCGATGTGCTCACCGGCCAGTCGCCGCCAAACATCACGCGCCCGAACCCGAAACTCTCGATCGCGTGGGCGATGAACGGCGCCACGTCGTCGTAGCGCCAATGGGCGTGGTCCGCTTCCGTCGCCACACCCGACACCTTGCATGCGACATTGGGCTCGGCCGCGAGCGCGCGGAGGTCGCCGCGCCACGGTTCGAACACACCCTCCCCGACCGCCGGCTTGCCGATATGGTCGAGGACGAAGCGCACCTCGGGGCACAGCCGGACGAGGCGGGTCGCCTCGTCGAGCTGGCCGTGGCGGAGGCACAGGTCGAACGGCAGGCCGTAACCGGCGAGCAGCCTTACGGCGTCGACGAACGGCGGCCGCAGCGCCCAGCCGGGGGTGCCGGCGCGCCCCTGGAGCAGGCGCCTGACCCCCCGCGCGCGCGGCAAGGCCGCGAAGGCGTCGAGATCGGCCGCGACCGCGGCGGGGCCGCGTTCGAGCGGCAGGGAGCCGACGATGCCCCGCAGGCGCGCGTCGCCCGCCGCGTGCGCCGCGACCCAGCGAACCTCGTCGAGGTGGCGGCCGTCGTCCGCGTCGACCTCGACGAAGACGAGTCCGTCGACCGCGACGCCTGCGGCTTGCGTGAACTCGGGGAGGCCGAAGGGCTTGTCCAGGGGCGGGACATCGTCCATCCAGGGGTAACGGACGGCCCGCGGGTCGTAGAGGTGGACGTGCGCGTCGATGATGGGGAAGGCTGGCACGGCGGGGCTCCGGCGGGACCGTCGGTTCAGGGATCGGGGTACGGGGGCCTGGCACGGGGGGCTTCGGCTTCCTCGGCCGGCGCGTAGCCCGCGACCTCGACGAGGTTGCCGTCGGGATCGCGGCAATACACGGACGTCATCGGGCCGAGCGCACCCGCACGGGCGACCGGCCCGTCGACGATCGTGACGCCGCAAGCGCGCAGGTGATCGGTCACCGTGTCCAGGGCGTCGGGCGAGATGAAGCACAGATCGAGCGAGCCGGGGGCGTCCACGTCGCCCGTGATCCAGTCGCGCGCGCCGGTCGGACGCAGGTTGAGCTTCTGTCGCCCGAACATGAGCGCGACGCGCCGATCCGGACCGAAGTCCTCGACGCGCATGCCGAGAACGCGCCGGTACCAGCACGCGGTCGCGGCGACGTCGCGGCAGTTCAGGACGACGTGGTCGATGCGATCGATGGTGATTGCCACGGTTCCGCCTTTGCCGAAGAGGGCATGCACTATGGCGGCGGGGCGGCTTCGGCGCCATGACGGCCGCGCTTCGAACCCCGGCAGGTCGCGCCATGGCGGCTGAACGGGACGACGCGCCGCCCGGCATCCGCATCGGCACCGCGGGCTGGACGGTGCCCGGCCGCTACGCCGGCGCGTTTCCGGCGTCCGGCACGCATCTCGAGCGTTACGCGGCGCGGCTCGGCGCGGTCGAGATCAACTCGTCGTTCTACCGGCCGCACCGGCGCGCCACCTACGCGCGCTGGCGCGCCTGCGTGCCCGGAGGCTTCCGCTTCGCCCTCAAGGTGCCGAAGGCGGCGACGCACGAGCGCCGCCTGGTCGGCTGCGAGGACATCCTCGCGCGTTTCGCCGAGGAGGCTTCCGGGCTGGGCGACGCGCTCGGCGTCCTCCTGGTGCAATTGCCGCCGAGCCTCGTGTTCGACCGATCGGCCGCCTCGGTCTTCTTCGCCGGCCTCGGGCGGGGTTTCGAGGCCGCCGTCGCCTGCGAGCCCCGTCATCGGTCCTGGTTCACGCCGGACGCCGACGCGTTGCTGGTGGAGCACCGGGTCGCCCGCGTCGCCGCCGACCCGGTCCCGGCCGGCGGTTCGGGCGAGCCGGGCGGCTGGCCGGCGCTCGCCTACCTGCGCCTGCACGGCGCGCCGAAAACCTACCATTCGGACTACGACCCGGATGCGCTGGCGCTCATCGGTCGGCGCCTTGCCGCCGCGCGCGACGCCGGCGCCGAAACGTGGTGCGTGTTCGACAACACCGCGCAAGGCCACGCGCTCGGGAACGCGCTGGCGGTCGCGGAGGGGATGCGGGCCGGTCGCCGCGCATGATCGTGCGCCCCTCTCCGTCGCGCCGCTTCGCGACGGTCACCGGGTGTTCCCGGCGGGGAAGGCACCGGGTCCGGCGGGGGGCGAAGCCTCGGCCCGAAGATCCGCGCGGGCGGCCACGTCGCGCACGGCCGCCACGACCGCGTCGGGGGCCGACCATTGCGGCGAATGGCCGATCCCGTGCAGAAGCGTCAGCCTCGCGCCCGGGATGTCGCGCGCGGCGCGAAGCGAGTGGATGGCGGGTGAAACGACCCGGTCGCCGTCGCCCGTGACGATCGCGGTCGGCACCGCGATCGTCACCATGCGGCGCGATTGCTCGGTGACGAAGGCGTGCAGGTGGAACACGTCCTGCGCGTTGTTCCGGAACGTGTCCGGACGCAGCACGAGGGCCACGCCGGTCAGCGCGTCGTAGTTGTCGGGCGGCGGCTGCGGTGCGAACACTTCGGCGACGCCGGCCGCCAGGAGGGCCAGCCCGGCCGGCAGGGTGAACACGCGCGTGAACAGCGGGCCGAAGACCGGCGAGGAGGCGGGCGCGTAGTACCATGCGATGCCGGTCGGCCACGGGTAGAGAACCGGCGCGAGCAGCACGAGGCCGCGGGTGAAATCCGGGGCATCGAGGGCGAAAGCCGCGGCGAGGGCCCCCGACCACGAATGGCCGATCACGATCGCGTGCGTGACGCCGAGCCGGGCGAGCGCCGCGCGAATGAGGACGCCCTGCCGCGACGGGGACGCGTCCGCTTCCCCGTCCGGCCGGTCCGACCAGCCGAGGCCCGGCCGGTCGACCGCGATGACGCGGAAACCCTCGGCGGCGAGCCTGTCGCCGAGGGGCACCATGAGGTCGGCCTGGTTGCCGCTCGCTCCGTGCAACAGGAGAACGACGCCGCGCTCGGGGCCGGCCGGGCGTCGCTGCGTGTAATGCAGACGGTACGCGCCATCGTCGCCATAGGCGACGAACGCGCCCAAGGGCGGAAAGCGCCGGGCGATCGCCCCCGCCTGCCACGCCGTGAAGGCCGATCCGGTCCCCATGAGGGCCAGAACGCAGGCGCCGATGGTCAAAAGCCGGCGGCCTGCAGGGAACGATGTCCACCGGGGTCCACTCAAAGGTCCCGACCGTCCACGTCCGGCGCCAGGCTTTCGATCCGCTTGCGGATGCCGTCGTCGCCGGGATCGATCTCGCCGGCCCGGCGAAGCGCCGTCAGCGCCGCCTTGGCGAGCCCATGGCGCTGCAGGATCACCGCCATGCCGCTGAGCGCGCCGAAATGGCGGGGCTCGAGCCGGAGGACGTGGCCGATGTCATCCATCGAACCGTCGTCGTCGTCATCGAGGAAGCGGACCGTGGCGCGCTTGTTCCAGCCCTCCGCCCAGTCGGGCCGGAGCGCCACCACCTTGTCGAGGAGGGACAGCGCGACATCGCGATGCTCGGCATTGAGCGCGACGACCGCCCGTTCCATCAGCAGGTCGGCCGTGTCCGAGCCCGAACGCATCCACAGCCGCTCGATCGCCGACGCGATCCCCCGGGACTCGTCCGGGTCGGCGGCCTTGCCGAGCCGGGCGAAAAGCGAGTCGAGGACATCCTTGCGGCTCGGCGGCGTTTCGGCGAGGCCCTCCTTGCGGTCGGGCTTACCCGCCTCGGCGGCGGGTTCGGATGCGGGTCCGCGCGGCAACCCCGGTCTGAGGCCCGGAACCGGCCCGACGGGGCCGTTCGGCCCGAACACGGAGACGCCGGGCGGCAGGGTGAACGGGGACGGGCCGGGCATGACGAGGCCGGGTTCTTGGCCCGATCCGGACGAAGGGGGAAGCGGCTCGGCGCGGGCGGGGGCCAGCCAGCCGAACGTTGCGCAGAGCGCGATGCCGATGAGGACGGTTTTCATACCCCTCAAGGTAGGACGCCGATCGGCGCCGTCAAAGCCTGGCCCCGGCCGCAGCGAGCCCCGGCCCTCGCCCGCGGCGAGCCCACGCGTTGCGTGCGGCCCTCCGCCCGGTGTAGCTTACGCCGCGAAGCCGCGAGCGACGCGGCGCAGGCGCGTGGGCCGGTAGCTCAATGGTCAGAGCCGGCCGCTCATAACGGTCTGGTTGCAGGTTCGAGTCCTGCCCGGCCCACCCATTGCACCGGCTTACCGGGTTGCGCTGGCGATGTCGTGCCGCGGTGCGCGGGCTAGGGATCGGCGGCGTTGGACGATCCGTCAGGGCGGCTGACCGAGGCCATCCTCGTGGCGACCGCCGCGAAACCGCGTCGACTGCCCGAGGTCACGGGCGTGGAGGCGGCCGACGCCCGACCCCCGGCGCCTGTGATCGCCGCCACGCGCAAGGTCCGTGGTCTTCGCTCCTCCTCGGGAAGGCGCTCCGAGCGGCGGGCACGGACACGTTTCGCGGCTCCTCAACGCCCGTCCCGAGCCGGCCGCGACGCGGCGCCGTCTAAGGATGCGGGCGGCGAGCCGCTTCCGTTGAGCGCGTTCGCCGGGTCCCAGCCGTAGCGCACGGTTTCGAACCGCAGCGCCCGCGCGTCGATCATCAACAAGCGCCCGACGAGCCCCTCCCCGAACACCACGAGTTCGCGGATCGCCTCCATCGCCATGATGGCCCCGACGATGCCCGTCAGGGCGCCCAGCACGCCCGCTTCCGCGCAGGCCGGGACGCTGCCTTCGGGCGGCGGCACGGGGAACAGGCAGCGGTAGGTTGGGTTGGGCCGCCCGTCGGCGCCGGGCTCGTGAGGGCGCAGCGTCGTCACGGCGCCGTCGAACGTCCCGACCGAACCCGTGACCAGCGGCCGCCCGGCCCGGAAACAGCCGTCCGACACGGCGTAGCGCGTGGCCCAGTTGTCCGACCCGTCGACCACCAGGTCGTAGTCCCGGGCGAACGGCGCCGCGTTTGCCGTCGTGACGCGGGCCGCGTGCGTTTCGATCGCCACGTGAGGGTTGAGCCGCCCGAGCGCGGACGCCGCGACCGCGGCCTTCGGGGCACCGAGGTCGGCCGTTCCGAACAGCACCTGCCGCTGCAGGTTCGAGAGCGACACGATGTCGTCGTCCACGATCCCGAGGGTGCCGACGCCGGCCGCCGCCAGGTATTGCAGGACCGGGCCGCCGAGCCCGCCGGCGCCCACGACGAGCACGCGGGCGCGCTTCAGCCGCGCCTGCCCCGGGCCGCCGATCTCCCGCAGCACGATATGGCGCGCGTAGCGCTCGACCTCCTCGGGTGAGAGCATCGCCTAGCGTCCCGCGGCCCTTGGCGCGCGGCGGTCCGGCTTGTTAGGAAGCCAGGGCGGCGCGTCCCGCACCGGTTCCACGTCACACCGAGTTGTCATGACCGTCCCGTCGCGCGTTTCGCAAGGGTCCGCAAGCGTCGGAGACGCGAAGCCCCCTTTTCTGGTCTCGGCGCGCGGCGTCGCACTCTGCGTCGTCCTCGTCGCCGCGACGGCGGCCCTGTTCGCGGCCGCCCCCGGCCTCGATCTCGCGACGGCGGCCTGGTTCTATCGCGGCGACGGGGCGTTCGTGGGCCATGGCCGTTGGGGCGACGCGCTGCGCCGGCTGTTCTCCTGGGCGCCCTTCGTGGTGTTAGCGCTCTACGCCCTGGCCTATGCGCTCCGCCGTGCGCACATGCCCGTCCCGTGGTCGCCGACCGGGCGGGGCGTGCTGTTCCTGGGCCTGAGCCTGCTCGCCGGGCCGGGCCTCCTCGTCAACACGGTGTTGAAGGACCATTCGCACCGCCCCCGCCCCGTCCAGGTCACGGATTTCGGCGGCGACTTGCCGTTCCGCCCGTTCTACCGCTTCGACGGCGCCTGCGCACGCAATTGTTCCTTCGTGTCGGGCGAAGGGTCCCTAGCCTTCTGGTGCGCGGCGCCCGCCCTTCTCGTACCCCCCGGCCTTCGCGCGCTCGCGCTCGCCGGCGCGCTCGCCTTCGGGGCGGCGACGAACGTGCTGCGCATGGCCTTCGGCGGCCATTTCCTGTCGGACGTCCTGTTAGCGGCGCTGTTCACCTGGCTCGTCGTCGCGGCCGCCTGGCGCGTCACCATGGGGCCGTTTCGCGCGACGGCGCACCGGCCAGGCCCGCCGCGTCGCGGATGAAGGCCCGCTTCAGGCCCGGCAGACGGTCGACGAGGCCGAGGCCGAGGTCACGGACGAGCCGGAGGGGGAGCCGATCGTTGGAGAACAAACGGTTGAGCCCGTCCGTGACGACCGCCATGGCGACGCCGTCGAAGCGGCGCGCCCGCTCGTAGCGCGCGAGCACGCCGGCGTCGCCGGGGTCGAGCCCAAGCGCCAGCTGCCCCGCGACGCCCTCGGCCAGCACGGCGGCATCGCGCAGGCCGAGGTTCAACCCCTGCCCGGCCAGCGGATGGATGGTCCGTGCCGCGTCGCCCACGAGCGCGATCCGGTCCGCGACGAGCCGGCGCGGCAGCACGAGCCGCAGCGGATGCGCGCTCGGTTTGTCCTCGAGCGCGAGCACGCCATACGCGAAGCCGATGCGGCTTTCGAGCGCGTCGACGAAATCTCCGGGCGACAGCGCCGCGAGCCGCGCTGCCTCCGCGGTCCCCTCCGTCCAGACGAGCGAAAAGCGCCGCGGCGAGCCGTCGGCCGCCCGCAGGGGCAGGATGGCGATCGGTCCGGCGGGGAGGAAGTGCTGCGTCGCCCGGCCCTCGTGCGAGCGCGCGTGCGCGACGGTCGCCACCACCGCCGCCTGCTCGTAATCCCAGGCGACCGTGCGGATGCCGGCCGCGCCCCGCAGCCGCGAACGACCGCCGTCGGCGGCCGCGAGAAGCCGGGTCCTCAGCGGCGCCCCGCCGGCCGTTTCGACGGCCAGCACGGGGCCTTGCCGACGGAACCCGGCGACCTCGGCACCGACGAGCGCGACCCCCGCGGCCCCGCACCCGGCCCGGAGCGCTCGCCGCAGGTCGTCCGAGAACACCATGTGGGCGAACGGCGCCTCGTCGGGGCCGACACGTCCCGAGAAGCCGAGGTAGACGGGGCGCGGCGCGTCGGCGGGCCGGGAATCGGTGATGGCCATGTCGAGCATGGGCTGCGCGGCGTCCGCCACCGCCTGCCACACGCCGAGCGCGTCGAGGACGTCGCGCGACCCGGCCGCGACCGCCACGGCGCGCAGGTTCGCGCGCCCCGCGGGCTCGGGCCGCGCGAAGGAAGGGTCGCACACGGCCACGACGGCGAACGGGGAGGCACGCTTCGCGGCGAGCGCCAGTGCCAGCCCCGCGATGCCCCCGCCCGCGACGACGACGTCCATGGTGGCTGTGGGAAGAGGCGCCTCGGTCATGGACGCAGCATTGCTGGATCGACGGTCGTCCGGTCAAGGCGGACCGCGCCGCACCGCGCCGCGGACGACACGCGCGAGCGCGGGACCGCCGATGCCGAGCCGCGCGAGGCCGCGAACCCCGCCGCCGGCGGGTCGACGAAGCGGCCCGGGTGGTCCGGTGCCCGGGCGTCACGTAATGAGACGGGATGTTCTTCGCCCCGTGCCGAAACCTCGCCGACACCGCCTGGTTCATCGAACTCCGCTCCTGTCTGGCGCTGAGCTGGCCTTTGGCCCTCACCAACGCCATCGAAATGGCGATGAACCTGACCAGCCTCGCGATGATCGGGCGCATCGGGCCCGATGCGCTCGCGGCGAGCACGCTGGCGATGGCGCTCTACAACACCGCGCTGTTGTTTGGGATCGGCGTGACGGCGGCGGTCGCGCCCCTCGTGGCCCGCGAGACCGGGCGCGGTCGCGACACCGGTGCGGCGGTCAGACGCATCGTGCAGCAAGGGATCTGGGGCGCCGCCCTGATCGCCGCGCCGATGTGGGTCGTGCTTTGGAACGGGGAACCCATCCTCGTCGCCCTGGGGCAGGATCCGGCCCTCGCGGCCGTGACCGCCACGTATCTGCACGCCCTGCAATGGTCCCTCCTGCCGGCGCTCGTGTACCTCGTCCTGCGCTCGGTGTTCGCGGCGCTGGGGCGCCCGCGGTGGGCGGTCGTGACGGGCGCGGCGGCCGTCGCGCTCAACGCCGCGCTGAACTGGCTGTTGATCGCGGGCCACGTCGGCATGCCGGCGCTCGGGCTGTCCGGCTCCGGCCTCGCCACGCTCCTGGCCAACGTGTTCCTGGCCGGGGCACTCGCCGTCATCGCGGTGACGGATCCGCACCTGCGCGGCGTGCGCGTCTTCAAGGGCTTGATGCGGCCGAGCTGGACGGGCTTTTCGGAATTCTGGCGCCTTGGACTGCCGATCGGCATCGGTTTGCTCCTCGAAACCGGCATGTTCACCGTGGCGACGTTTCTCGTCGGGCGCATCGACGCCTCGTCGCTCGCGGCCCACGCCATCGCGCTGCAGGTCGTCTCCATGGCGTTCATGGTGCCGCTCGGGCTCGGTCAGGCCGCCACGATCCGGATCGGCCGCGCGTCGGGCGCCGGCGACCCGGTCGGGATCGCGCGGGCGGGGTCGACGGCACTGGGGCTGGGACTCGCGGCGATGATCGTTTCGGCCGCGGTCCTCGTCACGGCCCCGGGGCTCATCGTCGGCCTGTTCCTCGGCAGCGACGAGCCGGGCGTCGCCCGGGTTCGGACGCTGGCCGTCACCCTTCTCGCACTTGCCGGCCTGTTCCAGGTCGCCGACGGCGCGCAGGTGGTTCTGGGCGGTATGCTGCGGGGCCTCCGGGACGCGCGGGCAACGATGGTCATCGCGGCCATCGGGTACTGGGGCGTCGGCCTGCCGCTCGGCGCCGTCCTGGCCTTCACGCTCGGCTTGCGGGCGCCGGGCGTATGGCTCGGCATGACGGCCGGATTGTTCACCGTCGCGGCGCTCTTGCTGGCCCGCTGGCGGCGCCTGCTGCGGCGCCAGCCTCGGCCCGCCCGCGCGTCGTGAACCCATCGCGCGCGCCGGGCCCGCTCGCGCGGCGCGTCGCCAGGAGGGGCCGGGCAACCGCCGGCAACCCGCCCTTAAGGGGAACGCGCGATCCTCGCCCCATGCTCGAGCGCGTCGCGTCCCTACCGGACCCCCCTCCGCTTCCCGCCTTCCCGGCGGTCGCGGGAGACGACCTCCTGCTGCAGGCACGGCGCTGGCTGTCCCATCTCGGCGCCGAGCGACGGCTGTCGCCTCACACGCTCGAAGCCTACCGACGCGACCTGCGCCAGTTTCTGGCCTTCCTCGCCGGACACGCGGGCGAGCCCGCCGGCCTCCCCGCTTTCGCGGCCTTGGCGCCCGCCGACATCCGCGCCTTCATGGCGCACCGCCGCGCCGGCGGCGTCGACGGCCGGTCGCTGATGCGGGCGCTCGCGGCCCTGCGCTCCTTCGCCCGCCACCTCGAACGCGACGGGTTCGGCAAGGCCGCCGTGTTCTCCGCCGTGCGCACGCCGAAGCTCGCCCGCACCTTGCCGAAGCCGATCGCCGCCGAGGCCGCGACGGCCATGACGGACGCCGCGACGCGGGGCGACGAAGCCCGCGCCCCCTGGGTCTTGGCGCGCGACGCCGCCGTCATCGCGCTGCTTTACGGGGCCGGCCTGCGCATCGGCGAGGCCCTCGGTCTCAAGCGGGAGGAGGCGCCGCTCGCCGGACGCGACAGCCTGACGGTGACCGGAAAGGGGCGGAAAACCCGCATGGTGCCGATCATCGCGCCCGTCGCCCGCGCGCTCGAAGCCTACGTCGCGCTCTGCCCGCTGCCGCTGCCGGCCGGCGGCCCGCTGTTCGTCGGGGTACGCGGCGGCCCGTTGTCGCCCCGCATCGTCCAGCTCGCGGTGGAGCGGCTGCGCGGCGCGCTCGCCCTCCCCGCGACCGCGACGCCGCACGCGCTGCGTCATTCCTTCGCCACGCACCTGCTCGGGCGCGGTGGCGACCTCCGCACCATCCAGGAGCTGCTGGGCCACGCGTCGCTGTCGACGACGCAGATCTACACCGCGGTCGACGGCGCGCGGCTGCTGGAAGCCTATCGTGCCGCCCATCCCCGGGCGCGGTGAGGCGCGCGTGAAGCTTGCGCTTCGCCTCGCGCTCTGCGTCCTCGCGGCGGGCGCCCCCTCCGTCCGCGCCGCGGAAGCGCCCGCCCTGCGGGTCGATTTCGCCGCGCCGGCCCGGGTTGTGTTCGCGGCGCCGGCCGACGGCTGCGATCCGAACGACGTGCCCGACGCGCCGGTCCGCGCCTTCCGCGACGCCGGGGGCGGCATCACGATGTTCGGCCTGCACTACGACAACCGGGCGCTCAAGGGCGCCGGCCTCGATGCCGTGAAAATCGACTGCCGCGTCGTCTATCCCTCGCGCGGCGACCCCGACCCCGCCGCCTATGACGACCGGAGCTGGATCGCCGCGACATGGACGGACGACGGCCGCACCGTGGACGCGCTCGTGCATCACGAATACCGGGGCAACGAGCATCCCGGGCGATGCCGTTTCGCCGACTATATGGCGTGCTGGTTCAACACGGTGCTGGCGGTGCGCTCGCGCGACGGGGGCGCCGCGTTCGACCGCCCCGCGATCGTGGTCGCCTCGGCGCCGTTCCGGCAGGACGTCGACCAGGGCCGGCACCGCGGCTTCTTCAACCCGTCGAACATCGTCGCCGACGGGCGCTATCGCTACTTCTTCGCGTCGACGACCGGGTGGCCGGGCCAGGACGCGGGCGTGTGCCTGTTCCGCAGCCCCAACCCGGATGATCCATCGGCCTGGCGCGCCTTCGATGGCACGAACTGGAGCGTGGCCTACGGCGATCCCTACCGCTCCTCCGCCCATCCGCGCCCGTGCGCGACGGTCGCGCCCTTCCCCGCCCCGGTCGGCGCGGTGGTGCGGCACGCCCCGAGCGGGCTGTGGCTCGCTGTGTTCCAGGCCAAGGCCGACGGCGCCGCCTTTCCGCTCTCCGGGTTCTATGTCGCGACCGCGCGCGACCTCCTGCACTGGAGCGCGCCACGCCTGCTGCTCGCGGGGGCGACGCTCTACGACGGAGCGTGCCGATCGGGCGGCCTGCTGCTCGCCTACCCGTCGCTGCTCGATGCCGCGAGCCCGTCGCGCAATTTCGACACCGCCGGCAACGCGCCGGACCTCTATTACGATACGCTGTCGGCCGAGGGCTGCGCCGTCACCGGACGCCGCACGCTGCTGCGGCGGCGTCTCGTCATCGAGGCTGCGCCCCGATAGCGCGCCGCGTCACATGCGCTTGATGTCGCCGAGCCCCATGAAATCGCGCTCGCGGCACGTCAGAACGAGGACCTGCAGCGACTTGGCGGCCGTCTGGAGCACACGGTGCATCCGCTGAAGGCGTCCCTCGTCCGTGTTGACGAGCGCGTCGTCGAGGATCAACGCCGTCGGATGACCGGACGCGCGCAGAAGGTCGGCCAGGGCGAGCCTCGTGATGACCGCGACCTGCTCGCGCGCACCCATGCTGAGGCTCTCGAACGGTTCGGTCCGGCCGCCGCGCGTGAGCCCTTCGAGTTCGAGCGTGTCCTCCTTCAGCACGATCTCCGCCCCGGGCTCCAGGAAACCCAGGTAGGGCCTCACCCGATCGCGCACCGGCCCGAGCCAGCGCTCCTTCGACTCCCGTTGCGCGGCAAGCAGCGTGTCGTGCAGGAGGCGGCCCGCCTGGGCCGCAAGGTCTTGCCCCGCCTTCTCGCGCTCGAAGCGTGCGATCTCCCCCTCGACCGCCGCGAGGTCCTCGCCGAGTCCCGCGCGCCCAAGCGTGTTGAGCTCGATCTCGAGATCCCGCTGCTCCGCCTTGAGCTGGTCGATGTCGGCGCGGATCAGGCGCTCGGCTTGCACCGCCCGGTCGTGATCGAGCCGGGCGGTCTCGGGATCGACGCGGGCCAATCCCTCGCGCGCCCGGGCGGCGGCACCCTCGGCGGCGGCGTACCCGGCGTCGGCGTTCGCGAGCGCGTCCCGCAGGGTGCCGTCGGCCACCCGCTCCCGCGCCGCCGCGAGGTCTGCCCCACGCTTGTCGGTGTCCACCTTGGCGAGCCGGAGCCCCTCGTCGGCGACGAGGACGCGGCGGGCCGCGTGTTCCCGCGCGTCGCGGCTGTCGCGCGCCCGGGCGGCGGCGGCGGCCGCGCTTTCCACGGTGGCCTGGCGCGCGCGAACCGCATCTTCGCGCCCCGCACCGGTGTCGGCCGCATTCCCGTTCGGGCGCGAGCGGGCGATCGTCGCGCGGAGCGTTTCCACCTCCTGCCGCAGGGCCTCGAGCCCCTTCGGGGCGTCGGCCGCGACGAGTTTGTCGCATCCCTCGGCCTCGCGCTGCGCTTCGAGCTTGCGGGCCAGGGCGGCGCGGGCCTCCTCGAGGCTCGCGACCCCGGCGCCTGCCAGCGCCGCGTCGAACGATCGCGCCGCATCGGCGGCGGCGGCCGCGAGCGCGTCGACGCCGCCGCCCGGCGCGAGTGCGACCGTGCCGAAACCTTCGAGCCGCAGGACGGTGTCGCGGGAGAGATGAAGCGCTCCGCCGTCCCAGGCGTCTCCGTCGACCTCGACGCGGCGGGCGCCGTCGGGCCTGAACTCGATCCGGACGCCCGCCGCCTCGAGCGCCGCCTTGGCGCCGTCGAGCGCGCGTCGCAGGCGTTCGATGCCGTCGACCTCCTTCGGCCCCATCGGGATCGCCGCCGCCGCCGCCCGCGCTTCCCGCCCGAGGAGGGCCTGTGTCTCGGCCGACCCCAGCCGCGCCTCCTTGAGGCGGAGCTCGTCCGACGCCTTGCGCCACGCTTCAGCCTCCTCGACGGCGCGCAGCGTAGCCTCCGCAGCGACCGCGGCGAGGCGTGCCGCCTCCGCCGCCTTTTCGTCCGCATCGGCCGCGGCCTGCCGGGCCGCGAGCAGGCGCCGCAGGTCCTCGGCCTCCGCGGCAGCGCGGGCCGTCATGCCGGCGGCGACCTCGACGGCGTCCTCCATCTCGCGGCGCCGCTGCTGCCGCTCCCTCGCGAGGGCCAGGTCGGCGCGGGCGCGTTCGAGCCGCGCGTCGGCTTCCGCGCTCGCCCGCTCGAACGTTTCCGCGGCCCGCAGGATCTCCCCCGTCGCGGCCAACGTCGCAACGGCGCGACCAAGCCGGTCGTCCTTCGCGTGGCGCTCCAGCGCCTCGGTGCGCCGCGCCAGGGCCAGGACCTTGCCGTCGAGGTCGCGGACCTGCTCGGCCAGGCTTCTGCGCTTGTCCCGCAGAGCTTCGAGCGCGACCGCGAGCCTTTTATAGTCCCCCCGGGGCTTGTCGCCCTTGGACCAGAACTCGTCTCGGCGCGCCTCTGCCGAGGCCAGCAGCGCCCGGCCGCGCTCCCCGCCCGTGACCTGGCCGATCTCCCGCTCGAGCGCCGACGCCAGCGTGTCCTTGCCGCCCACCCCCTTCAGCGAATCGTTCGATCGCCCCTGCTCGACCCACAGGAGCCCGTAGACGCCGTGGTGCTCCTCGCTCTTCGAGGCGCCGCGGCCCGGGCGGGTGAAGCGGAACAGCGTCGCGAGCTGGTCCTCGGCCTCGTCGCCGAGCCAGCGCCGCCCGCCAGGTCCCGAAAGCTCGGCCTCGGGCTTCTGGTGGAAGGCCTTGCGCAGCGCCCAGCGCGCGCCGTCGAGGTCGAACTCGACGCGGACCTCGGGTCGCACGCTCTGTCCGAAGGGCAGCATGCCCTCGACGGCGCTGCCGGTGAGATTATGCCGGTCGAAAAGCGCGGCCCGCAGGGCGGCGAGCACCGTCGACTTACCCGCTTCGTTGTCGCCCACGATGATGTTCAGGCCGTCGCCCAGCCCGTCGATGACGGCGTGACTGAGCTTGCGGAAATCGCGGATTTCGACGCGCCGGAGCTGCATCAGACCTGACCCACGTGGTCGAGGTAAAGGAGCCGCAGCGCCAGGGCGGCAGCGGCCCGCTCGGGGTCGGTCGCGTCCGCCGCCTTCGCCTTGAGGCGCTCGACCGCGAGCCGGACGAAGCCGCCCCGGTCGATGCCGTCGAGGTCGTCGGGGGTCGGCGCGTCGAGAAGGGCGGTGTCGTCGACCTCGACGTGATGGAACCGGGGCGCGTGGCGTCGCAGCGCGTCCTCGACGTGCCGGCGCTCGGCCAGGCTGACGGCGCCTGTGATTTTCAGGGCCAGGACGGACCGGAACGCATCGGCGGCTTGCGAGTCGAAAAAGTCGATCAGCGGGGCCGCGCGGCCGTCACCCAGCGAGAGTTCATGGCGAAGCCATCGATAGTGGCCGACGCGAAGCTCGGTGATGCGCTCGCCTCCGACCCCGCCGTCGACATCGACGAGGTGCACCACCCCGCTGGTATCATTGTCCGCGTGGCGGTCCGTTTCCGGCGTGCCCGAATACCAGATGCGCGGCGCGCGCATCTGCGCGCCGTGCCAGTCGCCGAGCGCCAGATAGGCGAGCCCGGCCGTATCGGCACGGGTGCGCGGGATCACGTTGTGGGCGCCGGCGGCCTCGGGGAGCGTGCCCTCGACCGTGCCGTGAGCCAGACCCACCCGCGCCGTGCCCTCGGACGACGGCGCGGCGTCGAACCATTCGGTCTGGTCGATGGCCTCCCGGCGGCGGCGCAGCGGCGCCGGCAGCACGACCGCGCGGTCGCCCCAGGCACGGACCGGCTCGGGAACGTCGGCCACGATGACGTTGGCGGGCAGGCCCATGGCGCGAAGGCGGGTCCAGACGCCATGCGCCAGGGCGGCGTCGTGATTGCCGGGCAGGAACACCCAAGGACCCGGAAAGCCCTTCAGGGCCTCCATCGTCTGGTGGAGCGTCCGGTCGCCCACGTGGTGGTCGTCGAACGCGTCCCCGGCGACCAGCACGGCGTCGACCCCGTGTTGCGCCGCCAGCGCCGCGATGGTCTCGACCGTCTTGATGCGCTGGGCGCGCAGCGCGCTTCCGGCATCGCCCGGCACGTTGCCGAACGCCTTGCCGACCTGCCAGTCGGCCGTGTGGATGAAACGGAAGCCCATGCCCGATCTTTGAGCCCCTGCGACGCCGCGACTGGCATCGGCCGGGTCAGTCTAGCAGGATCGGGGCGGAAGCGAGTCGGTCCGGGCGACGGAAGGCAAGACCGGACGCGTTATGAACAGGCTTTCGCGGCTCCGTTCACGCCGCGAGCAGCTTCTGCACCTCGCCGACGAGGTCCTTCAAGTGGAACGGCTTCGACAGGATCTTGGCGTCGCGGGGGGCGTTGTTGTCGGGGTTCAGGGCCACGGCGGCGAAGCCGGTGATGAACATGACCTTGATGTCGGGGTCGAGTTCGGTCGCCCGGCGCGCGAGTTCGATGCCGTCCATCTCGGGCATGACGATGTCGGTCAGCAGCAACTCGAACGGCTCCTCGCGCAGCCGGTTGTAGGCCGAGAGGCCGTTGTCGTAGGACGTGACCGTGAAGCCCGCGTTCTGCAACGCCTTGACGAGGAAACGACGCATGTCGTTGTCGTCCTCGGCAAGCAGGATCTTGTTGCCTATCTCGGCCGTCGCATCCATCGTTCCCTACCCCGGAGACCCGGCGTCCCGCTACGCCCATTAACCAATGCGACCCCGATGGTTAAAAGCGGGTAAATCTAGGGCGGGTTTCGCACCGGCCCGTGCGACCCTCAGACCGCGGCCGCGCCGAACCCCCGTACCGCGAAGGCGCTGGCGAGCATGCCCAGCACGTAGAGCGGCACGCCGAAACCGCTGTACCACACCGCGGACGACGTCGGCGTTTCGAGAAACCGCCGCATCAGGAGCATCTGTCCGCCCAGCAAAGCGGTGACGACGCAGGCGTGGAACGGCCGCCCCCAAGACAGCAGGAGCGCCACCACGACGGCCTGGGACGATGCCATGACGAGGCACGCGCAGCGCGCGGCGCGCTCGGGACCGAGCAGCACGGGCAGCGAATCGACGCCCGTTTGGCGGTCGCCCGCGACCGACTTGAAGTCGTTCAACGTCATGATGCCGTGCGCGCCGACGCTGTAGACGAAAGCCAGGATCAGCGAGGGCGCCGAGGGCAGCGCACCGCCGAGCATCACCGCCGCGCCCGTGACCCAGGCCAGGCCCTCGTAGGAAAAAGCGCAGGCGGCGTTGCCCCACCAGCCGTTCCGCTTGAGCCGAAGCGGCGGCGCGCTATAGGCCCACGCGAGCCCGAGGCCGACCAGCGCCGCCGCGAACACCCATCGGCCGAGCGTCGCCGCGACAAGCAGGGACACAACCGTCCACAGGCAGGCGATGGCGAGCCCCCAGGCCCCGGGGATGCGCCCCGAGGGAATGGGCCGGTTCGGCTCGTTGATGGCGTCGACCTCGCGGTCGTACCAATCGTTGGCGGCCTGGCTCGTCGCGCACACGAGCGGCCCCGCCAACACGAAGCCCGCCAAGGCCTGAGCCCAGTGGCCCGAAACGCCGACGCCGGACGACACCGCCCCGCAGCCGAACGCCCACATGGGCGGAAACCACGTGATCGGCTTCATCAGTTCGAGCACCGCCGAGGGCGCCGGGTAGCGGGTCGACGGAACCTGGGTCTGCCTCGGCATCGACGCTCCGATCCGTGACGGGAGGCGCCCACCTATAGATCAACCGTGGCGCATGGTCAGCAGACCTCGCGCCACGGTTCCCGCTCCCGCGCGAGGGAGAAGGTCGCCCGCCGTCCGCGTCGCTGCCCATCGGCCCGAGCTCGGGTCTCGTTCGCGGATCGATGGCGGCGAGCGTTACGCAGGCCCGTCCGCCGCGACAACCACCTTGCGGTACAGGTGCCATGTGGCGTGACCCAGGATCGGCAGCACCACCGCGAGCCCGATGAAGAGCGGCACCGAGCCGATGAACAGCGCTGCCGCGATGATCAGTCCCCAAACCGCCATGGGCCCGGGATTGGCCCGGACGGCGCGGACCGAGGTGGCGAGCGCCGTCATCGCGCCGACCGGGCGGTCGAGCAAAAGCGGGAACGAAACGACGCTGAGCGTGAGGGCCACGACGGCGAACAGGAAGCCGATGCCGTTGCCGAGGACGATCAACGCCCAGCCGCTCGGCGTCGTCAGCACGAGCCTGACGAAGTCTCCCACCGAATGCGGCTGAACCCCGCGGAAAAGGCCCGTGTAGAGCGCGTCCGCCGCCGCGATCCAGGCGATGAAGATCAGCACCTGCACGGCGCCGAGCGCCGCAATCGCCCTCAGCGATGGGGAGCGGGCCACGTCGAACGCGTTCCTCCAGGACAGGTCGAGCCCCTGTTCCCGTCGCCGGCTGAGTTCGTAGATCCCCAGCGCCGCGAACGGGCCGAGGAGCGCGAAGCCGGCCATCAGCGGGAAGGCCAGCGGCAGCAGGTCCTCGCCCATGGTCACGCGCGCGATGACGAGGCCGATGATCGGGTAGATGACGACGAGGAACATCACATGGGTGGGCATCGCCCAGAAGTCGTCGAGCCCGGCCGTCAGCGCGCCCCTGACGTCGGCCAAGGTGATGCTCCGCACTGCCGGCACGTTCGGAGCGTCGCTCCGCGCAGCGATGGAATCGGCGAAAGCCATTGCGTCCCTCCCCTGCCCGGTCCGAACATCGACGCCGCGAACCGGACGACCCTGGCGACTCAAGACGACCCTGGCGACTCAACCGGTTTTACGACGATAACGCGGAACCGCGCCCAAACGATCCATCGGGGCGGTGCTTACCCCCTGTCCCCTAGAAACGCCTCGACCGGTTTCAGCGAAACGACGGGGTCCTCCTCGAACGGGACATGTCCGAGCTCGGGCAGCGCGACGAGGGTGCTCCCCGCGATGGCGCCCAGGTAGTCGGCCGCGTTGCGGATCGGGATCATCCGGTCGCGGTCGCCCCAAAGCAGCAGCGTCGGTGCCCGGATGGTTCGCAACGCCGGCCCCGGATCCTCCAACACCGTTTGGCCCATGCGCGCCACGATGGCGCCGCGAACGCCTGGGGCGAGCATCATGTCCCGGTATCGGTCCACCAGGGCGTCGGTGAGCTTCGCGGGATCGGCATAGGCCGGCGCGAGACTGGCGCGCACCAGCACGGTGGGCAGGCCATAGGGCAGCAGCCTCGCCGCCAAGGGGACGCTCGGCGGCTTGCCGTACGCGAAACCCGGGCTGGCGAAACCATCCGGCGAAATCAAGACGAGCTTGTCGACGCGGTCCGGCCGCGCGGCGGCGAACTGCCAGGCCAGCCGCCCGCCCATCGAGTTGCCGACGAGGCTCGCCCGCGCGACGCCGAGCGCGTCCAGGACCGCGCCGAGCACGGCCATGCCCCGGCGGTCCGAATAGTCGCCCGTCGGATCGGGACCCGTCAGCCCGAACCCCGGCAGATCGTAGCGGACAACGCGGAAACGCGCCGACAACGCGTCCGCCCAAGCATCGAAGGTCTGCAGGCTGGCGCCGAATCCGTGCAGCAGGACCACCGCCGGGGCCGCCCTGGGTCCGCTGTCGCGGACGTGCACGCGGAGGCCCGCGACGGAAAGGTAGTCCTCGGGCGCCACCCGATATCGAGCTTCCAGCGCCGCCCGGGAAGCATCGGGCGTGTAGAACCAGCAGGCACCGGCGACCAGCCCGGCGAGGCAGACGAGACCGATCAGCACCGCCACCCTCATCGGCGCCTTGCCGCGGGCGACCCGACGGCGGCGCCCGAGGGCTTCGCCGCGATGGGCGGGGTTCCAGCGCTCGGGCGATGGCCGGCTGCGAGGGCGCGAGGACGCGCGAGACCCGAAGCGCGGGCCTGAAGGCGCCGCACCCCGCGCCTCAGGCCGCCTGGGAGAGCCCGAGCTCCTCCCAGATGGCGGACAGTGAGCCGACGAGGTGGTCGATGTCGGCGTCCGTATGGAGGGGCGAAGGCGTCACGCGGAGGCGCTCGGTTCCGCGCGGCACGGTCGGGTAGTTGATGGGCTGCACATAAATCCCATGATGGTCGAGCAGGATGTCGCTGATCTGCTTGCACAGGACGGGGTCGCCGACCATCACCGGCACGATGTGACTTCCGTTGGGCAGGTGCGGGATCCCGGCGGCATCGAAGCGGGCGCGAACCCGGGCGACACGTTCCTGATGGCGCTCGCGCTCGAGCGAACTCGCCTTGAGATGGCGGACGCTGGCCCTGGCTCCGGCCGCGACCGCCGGCGGCAGCGAGGTCGTGAAAATGAAGCCCGAGGCGAAGCTGCGGACGAAGTCGCACATGACCGCCGATCCCGCGATATAGCCACCGACCGTGCCGAAGGCCTTGCCCAGCGTGCCCTCGATGAGGTCGACCCGATGGCTGAGCCCGTCGCGCTCCGCGATGCCGCCGCCGCGCGGGCCGTAGAGACCGACGGCGTGGACCTCGTCGAGATAGGTCATGGCGCCGTGTTTCTCGGCCACGTCGCAAAGGTCGGCCATCGGGGCGATGTCGCCGTCCATGGAGTAGACGGATTCGAAGGCGACGAGCTTGGGCCGGTCCGGCTCGAGCTGCGACAGCCTGCGGTCGAGGTCGGCCGCGTCGTTATGGGCGAAAATGTGCTTCTCGGCCCCGCTTTGCCGGATGCCTTCGATCATGGACGCGTGATTGGACGCGTCCGAGAGGACGACGCAGCCGGGCAGGCGCGAGGCCAGCGTGCTCAGCGCCGCCCAGTTCGACACGTAGCCCGATGTGAAGAGCAGGGCGGCTTCCTTGCCGTGCAGATCGGCCAACTCTTCCTCGAGCAGCACGTGGTAGTGGCTCGTACCGGAAATGTTGCGGGTTCCGCCCGCGCCCGCGCCGCAGCGGTCGATCGCCTCGTGCATGGCCTCGAGCACCGTCGGGTTCTGCCCCATGCCGAGATAGTCGTTGGAGCACCAGACCGTCACTTCCGAGCGCGACCGGTCCTTGTGGTAGGTGGCACGCGGGAAGCTGCCGGCCCGTCGCTCGAGGTCGGCGAAGACGCGGTAGCGGCCTTCCTTTCGAAGGCCGTCGAGCTGGCCGCGGAAGAAAGCGTCGTAGTTCATCCTTGCCTCCGGGCATCCGCGGGGGTCGCGTTGAGGAAGACGGCCTCGGCGAGCACGCCCATGGTGGCCTTCCGCTGGAAGATGTCGTCCATGGAGTGCCGTCCCGGCACCCCCGAGGCGCGCGGCCCAGCGTCACGGGCGGACCCGCAACCGGGGCAACCATCGCCGCTTTCGACGTGGACGACGCCGGGCGGACCCGCGCCCGGCGTCGGGGCGGACGCCGGGTCGCGCGAGGTCAGGCTCCAGCGCCACAGCGCCGCGGAGGGCAGCGGCACGACGAGGAACCAGTGCTCGAGAACCGCCAGGCTCGCGAGAACGCCGAGAAAGGTGAACCCGGTCGCTTCGAAGGGGGCCGCCGCCGCGGAAAAGGCCTTCTGCGCCAGCAGGGTCGCGAGAACGACCGAGGCCGAGACCGAGACGGGAAACAGCAGGTTCATGGGCTTCCTGTTGAGGAAGCTTTTCAGGTGCGCCAGGTGCTCGGGCAGAAACTCCTCGCCGAGGTTGGGCACCCCGAGGAACACGTTCAGCTTGGCGCTGAGCTGCATTATCCAAAGGACCATGAACGTCCAGCAGCCGATCTGGTTCGGCATCCGCCACGTCCCCGCGAGGATCAGCGCCGCCAGAACGAGGGTGGCGAGCTCGTGGTAGAGGCTCGCCTGGACCGCATGGCCGAAGTGCCGCCAGCCCGAGCAGCCCTCGGGGCAGGCGCTACGCCGCGGCCCCATGACGTAGCCCATGTAATAGGTCATTTCGAGCCACGCCCAAACGACCAGGCCGCTGGTGAAGGCCATGTAGGCCCCGGTTGTCGAGGTATCGGCGCGGCTGGCAAGGAGGCCGTAGACCGCCGCGACGAAGAACACGCTCGCCCCCGCCATGCTCCACGGGAAACTGCGCCGCGGCAGGCCGTCGAGGTAGAAGATCGCGCCCGTGCTGAACCACCAGACGAACAGCGCGTAAAGGGCGGGGACGGCGAAGACGGTCAAGGACACGGACCCCTCACCAGGCCGGCGACAAGCGGACCACGCCGGGCGGTTCGTTGGGTTTCGGGCGGAGCAGGAACAGCCGCGCGAAGGTCGCGGCGCCCGCCGCGAGGAGGCCCGCCCGCTTCATCCCGCCCATCACCCCACCCTGTTTTCGGGCGGCGGCCCCGGCCTCGGTGATCCGGCGCAGCCGCTCGAGCCCGGCCCGGAAGACGGGATGGCCGATGTCGAGCGTGATCGGGAACACCTGGCGCGAAATCTCCGATGTGATCCGGTACACTTCGAAATCGTAGGCCGTGGGATCGAGTCCGAGCGCCTTGTGGAACTCGGGGCGGGCGTGGTCGCGCACATACATGGTGGCGAACACCGCCAGGAGGAAAAACCGTATCCAAAGCTTGTTCAGGCCGCCAAGCACGGCCGGATTGGCGCGCATCAACAGCGCGAAGGCCTCGCCATGACGGAACTCGTCGTTGCACCATTTCTCGAACCAACGGAAGATCGGGTGGAACTGCCGTTCGGGATGCCGCTCGAGCTGCCGGAAGATGGTGATGTAGCGGGCATAGCCGATCTTCTCGGACAAGTAAGTCGCATAGAAGATGAACTTCGGCTGAAAGAACGTGTACTTCTTGGCACGGGTCAGGAAGCCGAGGTCGACGCCGACGCCTAACTCCTTCAGGGCCTCGTTGATGAAGCCGGCGTGGCGGGCCTCGTCGCGGCTCATGAAGGTGAAGATGTCGCGCATGTCCTGGTTCTTCACGCGCTTCTTGATCTCGGCGTAAAGCACGCATCCGGAAAACTCGGCCGTGACCGAACTGATCAGGAAATCCAGGAACTCGCGCCGAAGGCCTTCGGGAAGGCCCGCGATGTCGGCGTGCCAATCGTCGGATCGGACGAAATGACGGCTGTTCGGGTCGCTCCGCAATTCGGCGATCAGCGCGTCCCATTCGCCCCTGACGCGATCGACGTCGACGCGGTCCATCGCGTCGAAGTCCGTGGTGTAGAACCGGGGGCTCAACACCGTGTCTTCCCGCGCCCGGCGGGTGGATTCATTGGGGACGACATTGCGCACGGGGGCGTTCATACCATCCTCCTCGGCGTGAAGCTGACCTCGTAGAGGTCCGTGAGTTCGAGGAAGGCCGTGGCCTTCGTCCACACCCGTCGCGCCCAGCCGGCCGTCACCACGGTCGCGCGCCGCCGGCAGACGAGCTTTTGGCCGAAGCCTACGTCGAGGGGCGCGTCGTGGACCTGGACCGTATCGCCCGGACCGACCTCGATCCCCTCGAGGTCGACGTGGGCGTGCAGGCTCGCCGGCGTGTGCTCGATCTCGATCGTGCAGGGCACGTCGACGGTCCTGCGGCCGAACGGGCGGCGCACGCCGGTCATGGGCCTTCCTTCCCCGCCGTGAGGAGCCGCGCGAAAGCCATCTCGTTCGTCTGACCGAAGGCTTCGAGGTCGATGACACCGCCCGACTCCCGATCGTCGAGGGTCAGCCGCCCGTCGGCCCAGGCGGTCACGTGCCAGATGTCGTTGCTGTCGTGGTTGAACCGGCGGCGGGACGCGAGGCTGCGCAGCGAGGCCCGGATGAAGCCGTTCGTCCCCGGCGCGAGCTTGTCGATCGGCCCGCCGTCGCGCGCATCGAACACCGCGATGCTGCCGTCGGGGCGGTCCTCGAACCGCAGGTCCCGCTCGGCGACGACGGCGCCCGTCGGCCGGGTCCGTCCCTCGCTGGTGAGCCTGGCGGCCGCCGCCGCCACCATGGAGAAGCCGATCAGGGCCGCCGCGCCGAGCAGCGCCCCGCGCGGGAAGGATTGGTCGCGTCCCGGTCCACTCATGTCGGCTTTCCCCTCACGCCGCCGCCGGTGCCATCGGCCACGAAGCCGGAGCCGTCGCGGGTCGCCCCTCGGGCGTTTGCGCCGCCGCCTGCGTGGTGCCTGGCGCCCAGGCCGCGACCGCCTGCGCCAGGGTCTGCGCCACCTGCGCGGCGTCCGGAACGAAGCGCAGCGTGGGCTCGGCCCGCGCCACGCGCCACGGCCTCACGTGCGGCCAGAGCACGAGGAAAGCCAACCGATTGCCGCCCTTCAAGGCGAGCGGGATGCTGCCCGTGCCGTCCGGGTAGAGCTTCAGCGAGGCCGAGTCCAGAACCGCGAACGGGAGGTTGAAGGTGATGGGGAGCGCGACGCCGATCCGCATCACGACGCGGCGGCTCGTGATCGAATAGACCGTGGTCCTGGCGACGAGCCAGGCGAGGAGGCCCAGGATCGCCACGGCCGCGAGACCGAGCAGCGTCAAGGGCAACGGCGCGCGCGCGACCGACGCCGGGGTTCCGCCATCGAGGATGGCCGTGGCCAATCGCCAGACCACCAGCGCCCCGAAATAGATCGCGACCTTGCGGATGTGGAATGTGCGCAGGGCCAGGGCACGGACATCCGGCGCGCCCTGCCAGAGCAGGCTTTCGCCCGGCGCGAGACGCGAGGGCAGACCGCGGATCGGCTCGAAATCGAAATCGTCGTGGCTCATAGGATCGGACCCAGGCGGGAACGGGTAGCATAAAGATGGCCTGACGCGTAGTAGGCCGCGATGCGGTCCTCCTCGCGCTTCGTTACCTGGTCCGGGTTGGCGAGCCCGGGCACCGTGGCGAAATGCCGGGCCAGGATCGAGGTGACCTTCACCTGCCGGCGCCGGCCGCTGATCTTCGCGAATGCCATTGGCAGCAGCACGGTGCGGGCTCCCGCCGCGGCCGTCACGACGACTTCGAGGTAGCGGATCTGCGGCTCGGCCAGATCGACCCAGATGTCGCTCACCGTGCCGGCCGGTCTGCCTTCGGCACCGACGACGGTCATGCCGCGCGGGTCGGCATCCTCGACATCGACGGAGGTCTGCGTGGCGACGCGCATCGGCCGGATCAGCGGGGTGCCGTCGTCCATCAGCTCGGGCACTTCGGCGCGCTCCGCATAGGAGGCCGGGCCGACCGCGTCGAGCATCGGATCGCCCGTGGGACGCAGCGGCGAACCCGGCCAAGGTTCCACCTTCTTTGCCTTGATGGGGCGCCGGTCGGGGCTGCCGCCCGGCGCCAGATAGGTACCGCCGTTGGTCAGGCGGAACACCTTGGGCTTCGGCACGAAGGGAAAACCCTCCTTGGGGCCACCGCGGCCCATGTCGGCTTCGAGCGGGTAGCCTTCCCGCTTGTCTTCCCGCCGCAGGTAGAGCACCACCCCGGCGAAGAAGAACAGGAACGCGTAGAGCGTCAGTTGGGCCACATCGACGTAGCCCGTGATCGCGCCCTTCAGCATCATGCTTCCCTCCCTCGTCCGACGACCGACCAGTTCGCCGCCCCGGTCCGCGGGATGTCGGTCACGCCGCGCGCGTGGTGCGCGCCGTCGGCGCGCACCAGCGGTCCGATCGCGACGAGCGTCGCGAACAGCATCGCGAGCTCGACGTGGTAGACGACCCCGTATCCCGTCGACGGATCGTTCAGCGCGGCGCCGAGCGCGCCGGTCGCGGCGATCCCTGAAACGACATCGCGGAGGATTCCGCCGGCTGCTATCGCGCAGCCCGCGGCGGAAGCTTGGACCGCCCCCCAGACGCCCAGCGCCAGCCCGACCTGACCCTTGCGCGCCATCGCCATGGCGGCCGTCAGGGTGGCATGCGCGAACAGGCCACCGCCGAAGCCGATCAGCCCCGCGCCCGTCGCGAACAGGGGCGCGGACGCGAGCGGCGCGGAGAAGATGAGGGCGGAAAAGGCCGCGAGACCGACGAGCGTACCGGCGGCGGCGACGCGGTACGGGTCGACGCCCCGCCCGAGCCAGCGGGCCGCGAGGCCGAAGCCCACGAAGCCGCCGAGGGCGAGCAACGCCGTCAGCGCCGTCGTCTGGCCGACCGAGAGGTGCAGGACCTGCCCGCCGTAGGGTTCGAGCAGGATGTCCTGCATGCTGAAGCCGACGGTTCCGAGGCCGACGGCCACCAGCCGACGCACGGCGTGGCCCTGCGCGCCGAACTCCCGCCAGGCCTCCGCGAAGGTCGGCCGGGGCAGTTCCCGCGCGGTCCGGGACGGCACCCGGGCTTCCTGTTTCCACAACGCGATCACGTTGATGATCATGGTCGCCAGGGCCGCGCCCTGGATCACCTGGATCAGCCGTACCTGACTGAAATCGGCGAGCAGCGCCCCGAAAACGAGCGCGCTCGCCACCATCCCGGCCATCAGCATCGCGCACAGCAGGGCGACGACCTTGGGCCGCGCCTCCTTCGGAGCGAGATCGGTGGCGAGCGCGAGGCCGACGGTCTGGGTCGTGTGGACGCCGGCACCGACCAGCAGGAAGGCCAGGCCGCCCCCGATCTCGCCGACGATCACCGGCCCGGTGCCGTCGCCCGAGAGAACCAGCAACGCGAACGGCATGATGGCGAAGCCGCCGAATTGCAGCAGCGTCCCGAACCAGAGGTAGGGAACCCGCCGCCACCCGAGCACCGAGCGATGGGTATCGGAGCGGAACCCCACCATGGCGCGCGCCGGCGCGAAGACGAGCGGCAGCGATATCATGACCGCGACGAGCCAGGCCGGGACGCCGAGTTCGACGATCATGACCCGGTTGAGCGTGCCGATCAGCAGCACGACGGCCATGCCGACCGTCACCTGGAACAGCGACAGCCGCAGCAGCCGCCCCATCGGCAGTTCCGGCGTCGCCGCGTCGGCGAAGGGCAGCAGGCTGGGGCTGACCCCCTGCCAGCGCCGGGCCAGCCTTTCCGCGACGGGCGGCTTGACGGGGATCGGAGCCCAGGGGAGGCGGCGCGGCCGGCTCATGCGCGCACCAGTTCGAAGGCCTGGGAGATATAGAAGCCGCCCGCGACCCGCTCGGTCCGGCCGGGGCGCCAGCCCGCGAGGTCGCGCTCGGCCGCGATCCGTCGGCGGAGCGTGCGTTCGCCGATCGGCGCGATGGCCGGGGCGCGGTCGCGGCGCGGGAACAGGCGCCCGACCGCGTGCATCGCCGTGAGCGCCGGGGTGCGGGGCGCGAAGGTGGTGACCACGGAGCGGCCGGCGCGCGCCGCGAGCCTGGCCATCATGCGCACCATGTCGGGGGCGTCGTAGTGGATGAGCGAGTCCATGGCGACGACGTGATCGAAGCCCCCGAGCGCGGGGTCGAGCATGTCGCCGACGCGGAACTCGACCCGTCCGGCGCCGAGGTCCCGCGGCAGCCGCTCCCCCGCCAGCCGGACGAGCGTCGGCGAGAGGTCGATGGCCACCACGGCGGCGCCGCGGCGCGCCGCCTCGACGGCCAGCGCCCCCGTGCCGCAACCGGCGTCGAGCAGGCGCGCGCCCCGCAGATCGGCCGGGAGCCAGTCGAGCAGCGTCGCGCGCATGCGCTCCCGCCCCGCCCGGACGGTCGCCCGGATACCGCCCACGGGCAGGTCCGACGTCAGGCGCGACCAGGCCTCGGCCGCCGTCCGGTCGAAGTAGGTCTCGAGCTGCCCGCGGCGCCGCTGGTAGGACAGGGTCTGCATCAGTCGAACCCGAGGAGATCGAAGATTTCGCGGTCCTTCAGCGGTTCCGGCGCCAGCGGTTCGGTGCCGCCCCACAGCGTCTCGGCCAGCCGCAGGTATTCGGCCTGCACGGCGACGATCTCGGGCGTGGCGTCCATCTCGAACAAGGTCGCCTTCTTGAGGCGGCTGCGGCGGATGACGTCGAGATCCTTGAAATGCGCGAGGTTCTTCAGCCCCGTCGCGGCGGTGTAGCGGTCGATCTGGTCGGTCGCGGCGCTGCGGTTGGTGATGACGCCGGCGAGGCGCACGTCGTAGTTCTTCGCCTTGGCCTTGATGGCCGCCACGATGCGGTTCATGGCGAAGATCGAATCGAAATCGTTGGCGGCCACGATCAGCGCCCGGTCGGCGTGCTGGAGCGGCGCCGCGAAACCGCCGCAGACCACGTCGCCGAGAACGTCGAAGATGACGACGTCGGTGTCCTCGAGCAGGTGATGCTCCTTGAGGAGCTTGACGGTTTGGCCGACCACGTAGCCGCCGCACCCGGTTCCCGCCGGCGGGCCGCCGGCCTCCACGCACATGACGCCGTTGTAGCCCTCGAAGACGAAGTCCTCGGCGCGCAGCTCCTCGGCGTGGAAGTCGACGCCCTCGAGCACGTCGATCACGGTCGGGACGAGCCGTTTGGTGAGCGTGAAGGTCGAATCGTGCTTGGGGTCGCAGCCGATCTGCAGCACGCGCTTGCCGAGCTTCGAGAAGGCGACCGACAGGTTCGAGGAGGTCGTGCTCTTGCCGATGCCGCCCTTGCCGTAGACGGCGAAGACCTTCGCGGTGCCGGTGGCGCGCGCCGAGTCCATCTTGACCTGAACGGAGCCCTCGCCATCGGCGCAGGACGATCCGCTGCCGCACCCGATCGGCGGCCTGACGGCGATGTTCATGCGGCGACCCTTTCGACGACGATGCCTTCGAGCCGGTCCTCGAGCTCTTCGCCGGCGCGGCGGAGGGCTTCGAGGGTTTCCGGATCGGGCGACCAATAATTGCGCTCGTGCGCCTCGATCAGCCGGTTCGCGAGCTTGGCCGACGTGGTCGGGTTGAGCGTCGCGAGCCGGTCGCGCATGTCGGGGTCGAGCACGTAGGTCTGCGCGAGTTCCTGGTAGATCCAGGGCGACACCTGGCCCGTGGTGGCCGACCAGCCGAGCGTGTTGGTGACGTGGGCCTCGATCTGCCGCACGCCCTCGTAGCCGTGTTCGAGCAGCGCCTCGTACCATTTGGGGTTCAAGGCGCGCGTCCGGGTTTCGAGCGACACCTGCTCGGAGAGCGTGCGCACGATGCCGTCGCCGCGCGTCTGGTCGCCGATGTAGACGGTCGCGGCCTGGCCCCGTGCCCGGCGCACGGCCCGGCTGATGCCGCCCAGCGTGTCGAAGTAATGGTCGACCGTGGTGACGCCGAGCTCGATCGAGTCGAGGTTCTGGTAGGCCACCCCGACGGTGCCGAGGATGTGGGACAGGACGGCTTCCTGCTTGCTGGGACGGCCGTCGACGCCATAGGCGAAGCCCTTCCGACGCACATAGGCGTCGGCCAGCTCGTCCTCGTCGTTCCACACGCCGCTGTCGACGAGCTGGTTGACGTTGGCCCCGTAAGCGCCGTCGGCGTTGCCGAACACCCGCAGCGCCGCCTGGGCCAGATCGCCGCCGTGGACCGCCTGGAACGCGAGCGCGTGCTTACGGACGAAGTTCATCGCGACGGGCTCGTCGGCGCCGGCCGCGAGCAGGGCCGCCTCGGCCAGCAGCTTGGTTTGCAGCGGCAGCAGATCGCGGAAGATTCCGGACAGCGTGACGATGACATCCACCCGCGGCCGCCCGAGCCGTTCGAGCGGGATCAGGTCGGCCCCGCAAAGGCGGCCGTAGGCGTCCCGCCGCGGCTCCGCGCCGAGCAGCCACAGCACCTGGGCGAGCGGCCCACCCTCGGTTTTCAGGTTGTCGGTGCCCCATAGCACCATGGCGACCGTTTCGGGCAGCGCCTGCCCGTCCGCCGCGTGCCGGGCGAGCAGCCTGTCGGCCTGCCGGGCGCCGTCCGCCACCGCGAAGGCGCTGGGTATGCGGAAGGGGTCGAACCCGTGCAGGTTGCGCCCCGTCGGCAGCACGTCCCAGTTGCGCAGGAGGTCGCCGCCCGGCGCCGGCCGGGTATAGCCGCCGTCGAGCGCGTGCAGCATGGCGGGGATCTCGTGATCGACGCTCAGCAAGGCGTCCATCTCCGCCCGGCGCCGGGGGTCGGTCACGCCGGCCGCGTCGAGCAGGTCGGTCCGCGCGGCGGCCGAGGGCGGTTCGCCCACGACGTGGAAGCCGTGCGGGATCAGCGTGTATTCGAGGTCGAGGAGGGCGCCCCGCAGCCGGTCGATCTCGGCCGTGACGTCGCCGCCCCAGGGCGGCTCGGCGCCGGCGAGTTCGACGGCGGCGGCCTGCGCCTGGACGAGCCCGGCAAGCGCGGCGCGCTGCTCGATGTCCCGCTCCGGATCGAGCCCCCGCCAGCGGTCGAGGGACGCCTTGAGGTCGACGAGGCCGCGGTAGAGACCCGCGTGGGCGACCGGCGGGGTGAGGTAGCTGATCAGCGTCGCGCCGATCCGCCGCTTGGCGAGCGCCCCCTCGGACGGATTGTTCGAGGCGTAGAGATAGACGTTCGGCATGTCGCCGATCAGCCGGTCGGCCCAGCAGCGGCCGGAAAGCCCGGCCTGCTTGCCGGGCATGAATTCGAGCGCGCCGTGGGTGCCGAAATGCAGCACCGCGTGCGCGCCGAAGTCCTGGTCGAGGTAGCGGTAGAAGGCCGAAAAGGCGTGCGTCGGCGCGAACGAACTCTCGAACAGCAGCCGCATCGGGTCGCCCTCGACGCCGAAGGCCGGCTGCACGCCGATGAAGACGTTGCCGAAATGGGCGCCGAGCACGAACAAGCCGGCGCCGTCGCTCTGCTGACGGCCTGGCGCCGGACCCCAGTGCGCCTCGATCTCGCCGAGCCAGCGCTCTCGCCGCACGTGATCGTCGACCGGGATGCGGGTCGCCACGTTGGCGTGCGTGCCGTAGCGGGTCGCGTTGCCCTCCACGACGCGCAGCCGCAGCTCCTCCGCGGTGCCCGGCACGTCGACGGTGTAACCCGCCGCCTTGGCGGCGAGCAGCGTGTTGTGCAGCGACACATAGACCGCGAGATAGGCGGCCGTGCCGACGCTGCCGGCATTCGGCGGAAAGCTGAAAAGGACCACCGCGAGCTTGCGTTCGGCGCGGGGCGTCTTGCGCAGCTTGACGAGCCTCGCGACGCGCGCGGCCAGCATGGCGGCGCGCTCCTCGTGGACCACCATGTCGCGCCGCCCGCCTTCCGCCGCGCCCGACGACCGGCCGCCGAAGGTCATCGGCCAGATGGCGCCGTCGAGTTCGGGGATCGCCACCATCATGGTGGCTTCGACGGGCGTGAGGCCGCGCGGATCGGCCTGCCATTGCTCGATCGTCTGGAACTCGACCGGATGCGCCGCCACGTAGGGAACGTCGAGCTTCGCCAGGATGTCGGCCGCCGCCGAGGCGTCGTTGTAGGCGGGGCCGCCGACCAGCGAGAAGCCGGTGAGCGAAACGAGCGCGTCGATGGTCGCGACGCCGTTGCGCAGGAAATAGGCCTCGATGGCCGGGCGCGCGTCGAGACCGCTGGCGAAGGCCGGGATCACGCGCAGGTTCTTGGCTTCGAGCGCCGCGATGACGCCGTCGTAATGGGCCGCGTTGCCGCCGAGCACATAGGACCGCATGATCACCAGCCCGACGGTGCCGGCCGCGCCGACGGCCTTCAGGCGCTCGAGCCGCTCGACGATGCGGCCCTCGGCCCGGGGGTGGTAGAGCCCGACATCGGCATAGTTCTGCGGAGGGGCTGCCCGCAGCGTGCCGAGCAACGGCCGACGCGGTCCCGCGGCGTAGCGGGTGACCAGCATGCGCACGAGGTTCGCCAGGTTTTCCTCGGAGCCAGCGAGCCAGTATTGCAGCGCCAGGAAGTAGGTGCGGACGTCCTGCGCCGTGCCGGGGATGAAGCGCAGCATGCGCGGCAGCCGCTTCAGCATCTTCATCTGGCCCTGACCGCTCGAGCCGCTGCCCTTCTTGGCGCCGCGCAAGCGCTTCAAAAGGCCGATGGCGCCGGACGAGGAGGCCGACATGCTGAACCTGCCCAACCGGGTCAGGCGCATGACCTCGCCGGCCGACATGGCGCACAGCATGGCGTCGCAGCCGTCCCGCCGCGCCGCGAGGGCCGGCTCGACCGCACGGATGTGGTCTTCGAGGAACAGCATGGTGGCCACGACGATGTCGCCCCGCGCGATGTCCTCGCGGCATCGCTCCAGGGCGGCGTCGTCGTTGCCCCATTCGTCGGCCGCGTGGACGACGAGGTCGAGCCCGGGCAGCTCGGATCGAAGCGCGATCCGCGCACGGCCGACCGCGCTCGCGAGATGGCTGTCCATCGTCACGATGACGACGCGGATGGGTGTCGTGTCAGCGACCGAAATGCGCTTTGGCATCGTACAAGGTCTCGACGGTGATGACGGCGATGCCGCTGCCGACGGCGTAGGTTTCCGTGTTGCGCCGGGCCTTGGCGCGCACGAAGAACGGGATCTTGCCGACTTCCTTTTCGGCCTCCGGCGCCCAGACGATGCCGGCGGCCGCCGGGGGCCTCGGCGCGGGGCTCCCCGTCTCCGCGGCGGCGGCGAGCGAAAGCCCTGCCGTCGCCTCGCCGACCCGCCCCCGGGGAGCCTCGGCAGACGGCGTCTCGAAGGGTGCGGGGGCGGGCGCGACGAGCGAACCGGCACCGAGATGGGAGGGCATCGCGCCGGCGTGGAACTCGGCGTCGTCGCGGAACATGCCGAGGAGATGTTCCTCCAGGCCCATCATCAGCGGATGGACCCAGGTATCGAAGATGACGTTGGCGCCCTCGAAGCCCATCTGCGGCGCGTAGCGCGCGGGAAAGTCCTGGACGTGCGTCGGGGCCGAGATGACGGCGCACGGGATGCCGAGCCGCTTGGCGATGTGGCGCTCCATCTGCGTGCCGAGCACGAGGTCGGGCCGCAGCTCGACGAGCTTCGCTTCCACGTCGAGATAGTCGTCGGTGATCAGCGCTTCGACGTCGTAGCGCTTGGCGGCCTCGCGGATGTCGCGGGCGAACTCGCGGGCGTAGGTGCCGATCCCGACGACGGTGAAGCCGAGTTCGTCGGCGGCGACGCGGGCGGCCGCGACCGCGTGCGTCGCGTCGCCGAAGACGAAAACCCGCTTGCCCGTCAGATAGGTGGAATCGACCGAGCGGGCGTACCAGGGCAGGCGCAAGGCCTCCTCGCCGCAGCCCGGCGACGCCTCGCGCCCCGCGAGCCGCGCCGCTTCGGCGATGAACTCGCGGGTGGCCGCGACGCCGATCGGCACCACGGTCGTGAACGGCTGGCCGAATGTCCGTTCGAGCCATTTGGCCGCGCTCGCGCCGATCTCGGGATAAAGCAGCACGTTGAAGTCGGCCGCGCCGAGCCCCGCGAGGTCGGCGGGGGTGGCGCCGAGCGGCGCCACGACGGCGACATCGATGCCGAGCGCGCCCAGGAGGCGCCGAACCTCGGCCACGTCGTCGCGGTGGCGGAAGCCCAGCGCCGTCGGCCCGAGGATGTTGCAGCGGGCCGGGGCGCCCGTCTCGCGCCACGGCCGAGGCGTGCCGGGGGCCGTGGCCGTGGGGCCGGCCATGGCGCGGACGAGCTGGTAGAAGGTCTCGGAGGCGCCCCAGTTTTCCTTGCGCTGATAGGACGGCAGTTCGAGCGCAACGACGGGCACGGGCAGGTCGAGGGCCCGCGCGAGACCGCCGGGATCGTCCTGGATGAGTTCGGCCGTGCAGGAGGCGCCGACGAGGAGCGCCTGCGGCCGGAAGCGCTCGAACGCGTCGCGCACCGCGGTCTGGAACAGTTGGGCCGTATCGGTGCCGAGGTCGCGCGCCTGGAACGTCGTGTAGGTCACGGGCGGGCGCTTGTTGCGGCGCTCGATCATGGTGAAGAGCAGGTCGGCGTAGGTGTCGCCCTGCGGCGCATGCAGCACGTAGTGGACGCCTTCCATGGCGGTCGCGATCCGCATGGCGCCGACGTGGGGGGGGCCTTCGTAGGTCCAGACCGTGAGCTGCATGGTCTCAGGCCGCCAGCCGGGTTCGCCGCACGAGCGGACGTGAGAACAGCTCGGCCAGATCCCCGGCCTGTTCGTAGCCCTGGATCGGCGTGAAGATCAGCTCGATCGCCCATTTCGTGGTGAAACCCTCGGCTTCGAGCGGGTTGGCGAGGCCGAGGCCGCAGACGACGATGTCCGGGCGGCTCGCGCGGCAACGGTCGAGCTGCCGGTCGACATCCTGCCCCTCGCTGATCGGCGTTCCGGGCGGCAGCAGCGGCAGTTCGGCGGCGAGATGCTGACGGTGGAGGTAGGGCGTGCCGACCTCGACCGGGCGCATGCCCAGCTCCCGCGCGAGGAAGCGGGCCAGCGGCGGTTCGAGCTGCGAATCGGGGAAGAAGAACACGGTCTTGCCGTCGAGCAGGTCCCGGTGGCGGCCAAGCGCGCGCTCGGCGCGCGCCCGGCCGGGCGCGGTAACGCGGCGGAACCGCTCCGCATCGACGCCCCAGGCGTCGGCGGCGGCCCGGAGCCAGAGCGTGGTCCCCTCGGCGCCGAGGGGAAACGGCGCCACGATGTGGGTGGCGCCGCGCTCGCCCAGCATGCGCGCGGTCTCGGCCAGGAAGGGCTGCGCCAGCAACAGCCGGGTTCGCGGGCCGACGGGCGGCAGGTCGGCCGCGCGCCGGGGCGGCAGGAAGCGCACGGGCCCGATGCCGAGCTCGTCGAACAGCCGGACCCATTGGTCCTCGACGACGTCCGCCAGGGCGCCGACGACGAGGAGCGACGGGCCGGCCCCGGCCCCCGTCGACGGCAGGCACGGCACCAGCGCGGCGAGGCAGGCGTCCTCCCCCTGCGTGAAGGTCGTCTCGATGCCGCTGCCCGAATAGTTGAGGACCCGCACCTGCGGCGCATGGGTCCGCGACAGCCGCAGCGCGGCCCGCGACAGATCGAGCTTGATGACTTCCGACGGGCAGGAACCGACCAGGAACAGGAGGCGGATGTCCGGCCTGCGTCCGAGCAGGCGCGCGACGACGCGGTCGATCTCCGCGTCGACGTCGGCGAGGCCGGCGAGGTCGCGCTCCTCGATGATGGCGGTCGCGAAACGCGGCTCCGCGAAGATCATCACGCCCGCCGCCGACTGGATGAGGTGCGCGCACGTGCGCGACCCCACGACCAGGAAGAACGCATCCTGGATCTTGCGGTGCAGCCACACGATGCCCGTGAGCCCGCAGAACACTTCGCGCTGCCCGCGCTCGCGCAGGACCGGGGCCTCGCCGCGGTCGCCGGAGGGGGCTCGAAGGTTCATCGGGACACCTCGGCGCGGGCGGCGCGGAGCTTCAGAACGAACTGGGTGGCGTTGACCGCGTAGGACGCGTAGGCGGCGAGCGCCAGGACCAGGAGGAGGCGCGGTTCGAGGGCGCCGGTGACCAGGGCCGCGAGATAGGCGGTGTGCAGGGCCAGCACCAGCATGCTCACCACGTCCTCCCAGAAGAACGCCCGGGCGAACAGGTAGCGGCCGAAAACCTCGCGTTCCCAGATGCAGCCCGTGACCATGATGGCGTAGAGCGCCAGGGTTTTGACCACCACCGAGGCGGTCGCCAGCCACAAGCCCTCGCCCGTTACAAGGCAGCGGAGGATCAGGCAGAGGCTTGCGAGGCAGATCGCGAACTGGACCGGGGCCAGGATGCCTTGCACGAGCGTCCACGGGGACCGGTCGCGCCGGATACGCTCCTCGGCGGTGTAGAGGCCCGTCGCGGACCGCCCCCGATCCGGACCGGTTCGCGTCGACCGCAGCGGGCTTTCACGCCCGGGCGACAAGGTTTCCGACCCTGTAAACATGTCTTGACAACACTCGCTTGGAACGATCCGATGCTTGTCGAACCGGGTCCGCCAGCGTCTGCGGGCACCGACGACGGAAGGCTAGGTCGGCTCCAACGATGTGTCAACGTGCATTGACGTAAATTTAGATTGACGCGCCGGAATGGTCGGGATCTATAATCCGGGGAGGACGACATGGCGGAGGGGATGGCCCGGTTGAACCAGCACGTCACCGCCGCTGGCCACTGGCATGCACCGGAGCGTTTCGCCGTCGGCGATTCCCGGTCCGACGACGACGCGCCCCAGGACTCGCGGCACGAACGCGCGATGCGGCGCGTCGCGGACGTCCTGCGCGCCGTCGAGGCGGACATCATCCCCCGTGTGGTCTTGGCCAGGCGGGCGGGCCGCGGGAACCCCCGAGCCGAACTCGCCGGCGCCGCGTCCGAACCTCGACCGGACGACGCTCGTGTGCTTCCCTTCGCGGACATCCTGCTACGGCACGGGAGCGAGGCGGCCGCCTCGGTTTTCGTGGAAGGCGTCCGCGAGCGGGGCGCGTCCGTCGAGGATGTTTTCCTGCGTCTGTTCCAGCCGGCGGCGCGCCACATCGGCGATCTTTGGCAGGCCGACGCTTGCTCGTTCGTGGACGTGACCCTGGCGCTCGGCGTGCTGCAACGGCTGGTGCGCGACCTCAGCCGGGACTTCCAGAAAGAGGCGCACCGGTTCGACGCGGGGCGTCAGGCCCTGCTCGTGCCGCTTCCGGGGGATCACCACACGTTCGGGCTGTCCATCGTCGCGGAGTTTTTCCGCCGGTCCGCTTGGAGCGTGTGGACCACGCCGTTCGCGAGCCGCGAGGAGCTCGGTGACGCCCTGAGCGATACCTGGTTCACGGTGGTCGGGTTCTCGGTGAGTTCCGAGGACAGGCTCGATGAACTCGCCGCCACGATCAGGGTCGTACGCCGCCATTCCTGCAACGGCGCCGTGGGAATCCTGGTCGGCGGCGCGGCCTTCGTCGACCGCCCGGACCGTGCGGCGCGGGTCGGCGCCGACATGACGGGCCTCGACGCCCGCCAAGCCTTACACGAGGCCGAGCGTTTCGCCAGTCGAGCGGCGGGGCGATGAACGATCTCGAAGGGGAAACGACAAGGGGGAGGCGGCGTCCTGCCGGCCATGGAGCCGTCATTCCGTGAAACATTTCAGCGCCCCGTCGCAGTCCTTGGGCCAGATCGACCCGGCGACGGCCGCGGCATTGATCGCGGCGGCCGCCGACATCTCGCTCGTCGTGGACCGCGACGGCATCATCCGCGACATGGCTTTCAACAACGAGGAGCTGTCGGCGGAAATCGTCGGGCACGGGAGCTGGATCGGGCGGCCTTGGGTCGAGACGGTCGCGGCGGACAGCCGCGCCAAGATCCAGGCGCTGCTCAAGGAGGCCGTAGCCGACGGTCCCGGCAAGTCCCGTCACATCAACTATCCCTCCGGCGCGCGGGCCGATGTGCCGATCCTGTATTCGGCCGTGAGCGCGGGCAACGAAGGGCGGATCGTCGCTTTCGGCCGCAACCTCCAGCAGTTCTCGGTGCTGCAGCGGCGCCTCGTCGAGGCGCAGCAGTCGATGGAGCGCGACTATTCGCGCCTGCGGCAGGTGGAGACGCGCTACCGGCTGCTGTTCCGCGTCTCCTCGGAGCCGGTGCTGATCGTCGATGTCGGAACCCAGAAGGTCGTGGAGGCCAATCCGGCCGCCGTCGAGATGTTCGGCGAATCGCTTTCCGCCATTCTCGGCAAGCCGTTCGTGGACGCCTTCGACGCCCCGTCGGGACCGCCGCTGCAAGCGCTGTTGTCGATGGTGCGGACGGCGGGCCGCGCCGACGACGTCCGGGCCAGGCTGAACCACGGCCAGGAGGAAATGCTCGTTTCGGCGTTCTTCTTCCGCCAGGAGAACGCCTCGCTGTTCCTGGTGCGCTTGTCGCGGACGAGAACCGAGTCGTCGCCGGGCGTGGTCCCGAAGATGACCTGGAAGCTGCTGAAGCTGATCGAGAACGCGCCCGACGGTTTCGTCGTCAGCGACGCCGACGGGCGGATCGTCTCGGCCAACGCGGCGTTCCTCGAAATGGCGCAGTTGGCGAGCGACCGGCAGGCGCTGAGCGAGAAACTCGACCGCTGGCTCGGGCGCCCCGGCGTCGATCTCGACGTACTGATGGCGAACCTCCGTCAACACGGCGCGGTGCGCCTGTTCGCGACGATCGTCCAGGGGGAGTTCGGGAGCACGGTCGAGGTGGAAGTCTCGGCGGCTTCGGTGATGAACAGCGAGCGGCCGTGTTTCGGCTTCGCCGTCCGCAACGTCGGGCGACGCCCGAGGTCGGACGGGCGGACCGGGCCTCCCCTGCCCCGGTCGGTCGCGCAACTGACCGAGCTCGTCGGCCGCGTCTCTCTGAAGGACCTGGTGCGCGAGGCGACCGACGTGATCGAGCGGCTGTCGATCGAGACCGCGCTGCAGATGACGAGCGACAACCGTGCGGCGGCGGCCGATCTCCTCGGGCTGAGCCGCCAGAGCCTCTACGTGAAACTGCGCCGTTACGGGCTCGTCGATCCCGCGCAGGACGGCGACGACGATGGGCGTTGAGGCGCCCCCAGGGTCGACGCGAGGCTTCGGCTCGGGATCGGCCGCTTCGGGAGGCGCGCCATGAAGGCCGCGTTGTGAGCGGGCTGCCGGCATGGATAGGCACCGTCCGGCCCGGGCGCGTCAGGCGTCCATGGCCGCGGCCGGGGCGTTCGCGATCTCCGCATCTCGGCGGCGCGACAGCGGCCTCGACCCTCCCTTCACCGCCCTTTCGGGATCGCGTCGATGAGTCATGAAGAAAGCTTCGATGCCGTCGTGGTCGGGGGCGGCCCGGCGGGCGCCACCGCCGCCGCCGACCTTGCCGAGCGCGGACGCTCCGTGCTCCTGCTCGACCGCGCCGGGCGCGTGAAGCCGTGCGGCGGCGCCATCCCGCCCCGCCTGATCCGCGACTTCGACGTGCCGGACGCGCTCATCGTGGCCCGCGCGACCGCGGCCCGCATGGTGTCGCCGAAGGACAAGCGCGTCCACATGCCGATCGAGGGGGGCTACGTCGGGATGGTGGATCGCGCCGAGTTCGACGAATGGCTGCGCGAGCGGGCCGCCCGCGCCGGCGCGGTGAGGCGCACGGGCACGTTCGCGCGGATCGAGCGCGATCACGACGGCGCGGCGCTGGTCTGCCATCATCCGGCCGGCGCGTCGAAGGGGGCGCCAGAGCGGGTCAGGACCCGCGCGGTGATCGGGGCCGACGGCGCGATCTCGGCCGTGGCCCGCCAATGCGTGCCGGGGGCCGAGCGCGCGTCGTTCGTGTTCGCCTACCACGAGATCGTCCAATCGCCGGCCGATGCCCCCGATTTCGACGGCTCGCGCTGCGATATCTACTACCGCGGCGCGCTGTCGCCGGATTTCTACAGTTGGATTTTCCCGCACGGGGAAACGACGAGCGTCGGCACGGGCTCCGCCAGGAAGGGGTTTCCGCTGCGTCGCGCGGTTGGCGCGCTGCGGCAGGCCAGCGGCCTCGGCGGCGCGAAAACGATCCGACGCGAAGGCGCGCCGATCCCGCTGCGACCCCTGCCGCGCTGGGACGACGGCCGTGACGTGGTGCTGGCCGGGGATGCCGCGGGCGTCGTGGCGCCGGCCTCGGGCGAGGGCATCTATTACGCGATGCTGGGCGGGCGGCTCGCGGCCGAGGCGGTCCACGCCTTTTGCGAAACCGGCGACGCACGCCATCTCGGGTCGGCCCGGAGGCGGTTCCTCAAGACGCACGGCCAGGTTTTCCGAGCCCTCGGGTTGATGCAGGGTTTCTGGTACGCCAGCGACCGCCGCCGCGAACTCTTCGTCAGCCTGTGCCGCGATGTCGACGTGCAGAAGCTCACCTGGGATTCCTACATGAACAAGGAGCTCGCGCGTGTCCGCGCGAGTCCGCTGGCCTACCTGCGCATCTTCCTCAACAACATGGCGCATCTGGCCGGCCTCGTGCCCGTGTGACGCGCGCGGACGGGCGTCGGCCGGGTCGCGGCGGCGCACGGGACGGTCGTGGGCAGGCCTCCGCTCTTCCGGCGGTCGAGGAAGGCCACGCCGCGTTCGCTTGACCGCTCGAAGGCGCCCGGATACGGCTCCGTCGTGGGCTGATCGAGGGCGTCGCATCTCGGCGCGGCGCCGGCAGCTTCCCCGCGGCCGGAGCCGGCCGGAACCGATGCTGGAAGCGATCGGCCCCTCGACCTATGTGTCGACGCGTGGCCCCGCCGGACCCACGCGGCGGCCGGCGAACGAGGCTGGACGACCGATGGCCGCCGTCAATCTTGCCCAGCCCGACGTGACGCTCCTGCTCGATATGGGCGGCGTCATCCGCGAGGCGACCGTGTCGAGCGTGCTGTCCGAAGATGGCGTATCGGCTTGGCTCGGGCGGTGCTGGGACGACACGGTGCCGGAGATCACGGGCGAAAAGGTCCGACGTATCGTCGAGGACGCGCGGGAAAGCGGCATCTCGGCGTTCCGCCAGATCACCCAGCGCTTCCCGAGCGGGCGGGAACTGCCGATGGAGTACACCACCGTGCTGCTCGGCGGCCGCGCCGGACTCCTGGCGGTCGGCAAGAGCTTGCAGGCGGTCGCGGAGCTGCAGTCCCGCCTCGTCGTGGCCCAGCAAACGATGGAGCGCGATTACTGGAAGCTGCGCGACGTCGAAACCCGGTATCGGCTGCTGTTCAGTTCGTCGAGCGAGGCCGTTCTCATCCTGAAATCGGGCAATCTGCGCGTCTTCGAAGCCAACCCCGCCGCCATCGCGGCCCTGGGGCTTGCGCCGGCGATCGCGGACGGCGGGGCGGGTGCAGATTTCCTGGCCGCGATCCCGCTCGACGAGCGGGCGGCGCTGACCGCGATGTTCCTGCGCGTTCGCGAGGAGGGAAAAGCGCCGGGCGCCCTGGTTCATCTCGGTGACGGGCGGCAGCCCTGGCTGCTTCGCGCCTCGCTGATGAAGGCGGAGCCAGGACCGCTGCTGCTCCTCCAGCTCACGCCGGCGGCCGCCCGGAAGGCCGGCCGCGGCGCCGCGGACGCCCCGGCGCTGGACGATCTGGTCCAGGCCCTGCCCGATGGGTTCTCGGCCATCGATCGGCAGGGGTTCGTACGCCGCGCCAACCCCGCGTTCGTCGCCCTGACCGAGATGGGCGCCGTCGCGTCGGTCGTCGGCGAGCGGCTCGACCGCTGGTTCGGGCGCCCGGGGGCCGACGTTCCCACCCTGCTGTCGATGTTGAAAGCCCACCGCGTGGTGCGGCTTTTCACCACGGACGTGCACGGACACTTGGGCACCGACACGGAGGTCGAGATTTCGGCCGCCGGCGGTCCCGAGGCGGATGCGGAGCACTACGGCCTCCTCGTCCGCGACATCGGCCGGAGGCTCGATCCGTTCAGCGAACCCGGCCTGGTCAATGGCTCCAGGGATCCGATCGCCGAGCCGGTGGGCCGCGTACCCTTGCGGCAGCTGATCAAGGCCACGGTCGACGGCGTCGAACGGCATTATGTCAAGGCCGCGCTGGAACAAGCGGGAGGCAACCGCACCGCGGCGTCCGAACTTCTCGGCTTGAGTCGACAAAGCCTTTATATGAAACTCAGCCGCTACGGGCTGGAACACGAGGTCCAGCACGCAGCAGAACAAGAAGACACGTCCTAGGGGGGTCATGCATGGCGTCTCGCCCGCTGTCGGCACCGGCCTTCGGCAAAGCCGATCTGTCGAATTGCGAGCGCGAGCAAATTCATCTGGCGGGTTCGATCCAGCCGTTCGGCGCGCTTCTCGTCGTGCGCGAAGACGATTTCGTGGTCGTGCAGGCGAGCGCCAACGCGGCGACGTTCCTCACCGTGGACGGGCCGCTCATCGGCACCAAGCTCCAGGAGATCGAGGGCGACCTCCTGGAGCGTATCCGTCCGAGCCTCGGTGATCCGCTGGGGGATATACCGGCGGGCGTCCGCTGCAAGGTCGGCGGGGCGGCCGCAGCGTTCGACGGCCTGCTGCATCGGCCGCCCGGCGGCGGCCTCGTCATCGAACTCGAACCCGCGGGCCCGACCGTCGACGTGTCGCGCCATGTCGAGCGGGGCCTCAAAACCGTCATCGATTGCTCGTCGCTGCAAACGCTCGGCGACGCCACGGCGAGCCTCGTGCGCGACCTCACCGGCTACGACCGCGTCATGGTCTACCGTTTCGACCAGGACGGGCACGGCGAGATCTTTGCCGAGTGCAAGGCGGCGTCGCTCGAACCCTTCCTCGGCAACCGGTACCCGGCATCCGACATTCCGCAGATGGCTCGGCGGCTTTACGAGCGCAACCGGGTTCGCGTGCTGGTCGACGTCGGCTGCGCGCCGGCGCCTTTGGTCCCGCAGCTTTCGCCCATCAGCGGCGGCGATCTCGACATGTCGCTCTGCTTTCTCCGCAGCATGTCGCCGCTCCATATTCAGTATCTCAAGAACATGGGCGTCGGCGCCACGCTGGTCATTTCCCTGCTGGTCGGGGGGAAGCTCTGGGGCCTCGTCGCCTGTCACCACTACCGGCCGCGCTTCGTGCACTTCGAAGTCAGGGCGGTGTGCGAGTTGCTGGCCGAAGCCGTCGCGACCCGGATCACGGCGCTCGACGCCTTCGTGCAGGCACAGGCGGAAGTGTCGGTACGCCGGCTCGAGCAGCGCATGGTCGACGCGATTTCAAGGGACGGCGACTGGCGTGCGGCGCTCTTCGATCAATCGCGGGCGCTGCTGTCGCCCGTGGGTGCGACCGGCGCGGCGCTCCTGCTCGACGGGCAGGTCCTTTCCACGGGCGACGTGCCCGCGACGCCGCAGATCCGCGCCGTCGGGGCCTGGCTCGAGGGGCGGCCCAGGGCGCCGGTCGTCGCGAGCGCGTCGCTCGCGACGGATGCCCCGGATCTGTCGGTCCTGATCCCCGACGTCGGCGGGCTGCTCGCGTCGCCGGTGTCGGATTCCCCGGGGGAATACCTGATCTGGTTCCGTCCGGAACGGGTCAAGACCGTGACCTGGGGCGGCAACCCCTTGGCGCCCTTCGTGGTGGGCAACGACCCGACCGAGCTGTCGCCGCGGCGGTCCTTCGCCCAATGGCATGAACTGGTCGAAGGGACATGCGAACCCTGGACCCCTGCCGACCTCACGACGGGTCGTTTGATCGGCGAGACCGTGGCAGACGTGGTGCTGCAGTTCCGCACGGTTCGGATGCTCATCGTCCAGAACCAGCTGACGACCGCGAGCCGGCAGGTGGAGCAGTCCGGGCAGCCGGTGGTCATCGCGGACGCCCAAGGCCAGGTCCTGCTGACGAACGCCGCCTTCCAGAAGCTGCTCGGCCCTCGCCCGCCGCCGACCCGACTGACCGATCTCGCTGGATTGTTCTCGGAACCCGACAAGGTGGGGCGGAGCTTGCGGGAATTGCAGCGTGCCCGCCGCCCGTGGCGCGGCGAAGCTTGCTTCGATACCGGCGCCTCCACCCGGATGCCGCTGCTGATGCGTGCCGACCCGGTGTTCTCGTCGCCCGGGCGCGTGCTGGGTTTCGTGGTCCTGTTCATGGACGTCTCCCGGCGCAAATCCGCCGAGGCGGCGCGCCGCCGATTTCAGGACAACATCGTCGCGCCGCAACGCTTCAGCAACGCGAGGCTCGGCAGCGTCGCCGACCCGATGTACCAGCAGCTTCTTTCAAAGGTGGTCGAGAACGCCCAGGTGGCGGCGCTCGAGATCGCCGACGGGATCGACACCGCCGATCTTCCCCCGATGCTCGACAGCCTCAGCCGATCCGTCGAGAGGACCGCCGAGGTCCTCGAGCGCCTCGTTTGGCACGCGACGCGCTCGCCGGACGGGCCGTGCCAGCGCCAGTCCGCGTCGTCACAGGATGAACCGTGACAGGTCGGCGTTCTTGGCGAGGTCGCCCACGGTGCCTTGAACATAGCCGCGGTCGATGGTCACGGCCTCGCCCGAACGGTCCGGCGCGGTGAAGCTGATGTCGTCGAGCACGCGCTCCATCACGGTCTGAAGGCGGCGCGCGCCGATGTTCTCCACGTTGCCGTTCACCTCGACGGCGACGCGCGCCAGTTCGTCGATGGCGTCGGAGCTGAAGACGAGGTCGATCCCCTCGGTCTTCATCAGTGCCACGTACTGCTTGACGATCGAGGCTTCGGTGTCGGTGAGGATGCGTCGGAAATCGTCCTCCGTCAGCGCGCTCAGCTCGACGCGGATCGGCAGCCGGCCTTGCAGCTCGGGCAACAGGTCGGACGGTTTCGACAGGTGGAACGCCCCCGAGGCGATGAACAGGATATGGTCGGTCTTCACCGGGCCGTGCTTGGTCGGCACCGTCGTGCCCTCGATCAGAGGCAGCAGGTCGCGCTGCACGCCCTCGCGGGAGATTTCCCCGCCGCCGCCCCGGCCCTCGCGGGCGCATATCTTGTCGATCTCGTCGAGGAACACGATACCGTTGTTCTCGACGTCGTGGATCGCCTGCGCGATCACTTGCTCGGGATCGAGCAGCTTCTCGCTCTCCTCGTTGAACAACGGCGCGTGGGCGTCGCGCACCGCGAAGCGGCGCGTTTTCGTGCGCCCTCCCCCCATCTTGCCGAAGATGTCGCCGATCGAGATCGCGCCGATGGAGGCTCCCGGCATGTTCGGCAGTTCCATCATGGGCAGCGTGGGCCCGGTCTGCTGAAGATCGATCTCGACCTCCTTGTCGTCGAGTTCGCCCGACCGAAGCTTGCGCCGGAAACTGTCGCGCGTGGTCGCGGACGCGTTCGTTCCGACGAGCGCGTCGAGCAGGCGTTCTTCGGCGGCGAGGTGCGCCTTGGCCTCGACGTCCTTGCGCTTGGCGTCCTTGACGAGCGCGATGCCGATTTCGAGGAGGTCGCGCACGATCTGCTCGACATCGCGGCCGACGTACCCGACCTCGGTGAATTTGGTGGCCTCGACCTTGAGGAAGGGCGCGTTGGCGAGCTTGGCGAGGCGGCGCGAAATCTCCGTCTTGCCGCAACCGGTCGGCCCGATCATCAGGATGTTTTTCGGCAAAACCTCGTCCCGCATCGGACCGGTGAGTTGCAACCGGCGCCAACGGTTGCGCAGCGCGATCGCGACCGCGCGCTTGGCGTCGTTCTGGCCGATGATGTGCCGGTCGAGTTCGGACACGATCTCGCGCGGGGAAAAGTCGGTCATCGATCGTTGTCCTGAAAGCCGGGGTCGCGGCGCGCCGGCCACCCCTTTGTCATTCCCGGCCGCCAAAGGCGAACCCGGAAACCCGAGACGCGCACGAACGCCGTGAAGGTTCCGGGCGCGAGGCTCGCGCATCGCTGGAACGACGGCGTGGCCATGCCCCTGCCGCAGCTAACCCCCACCGACGCTTTCGATGACGAGATTGTTGTTCGTGTAGACGCAGATCTCCGCCGCGATCGCCATGCCCTTGCGCACGATCGCCTCGGCGTCGGCTTCCGTGTCGAGAAGCGCGCGCGCCGCCGCCAAGGCGTAGTTGCCGCCCGAGCCGATCGCCATCGTGGAGCCATGTCCGGTCGTTTCCGGCTCGAGCACGTCGCCGGTGCCGGTCAGCACGAGCGCGGTGGAAAGGTCGGCGACGAGCATCATGGCCTCGAGCCGCCGCAGGTAGCGGTCGGTCCGCCAGTCCTTGGCGAGTTCGACGCAGGCGCGCGTGAGCTGGCCCGGGAATTGTTCGAGCTTGCCCTCGAGCCGCTCGAACAGCGTGAAGGCATCGGCCGTCGCCCCCGCGAAACCCGCGATGACGACGCCCTTGGCGAGGCGCCGCACCTTGCGGGCGGTCGATTTCATGATGGTCTGCCCGAAGCTCACCTGCCCGTCGCCGCCGATGACCGTGCGCCCGCCCTTCTTGACGAGGAGGATGGTGGTGCCGTGAAGCGGCGCCGGCGGCCCGTGCCCATCGCTCATGATATCTAGGTCACCCCTGAACGGACCCGCCGCATGGCCCGGACACGTGCGCGACGATGCCCGCCCCGCCGACCTGCGAGCGGCTCCTGCGTGGCGGAAGTATGGGTCGCCGGTCCCGGGCGCAAGGCCGCCGCCCGCGACAGAGCGCGTTGCGGCATGATCCGTCTTGAAAGCGTCTGATTCGGCCCCGATCACGGGATATCGGGTTCGAAGGCCTAAGCGCGTTCGGGAGCACCATGCAAAAACTTCTGCCCGCGGTTGCGGTCCTCGTGTTCGCTTCGTCCGCCGCGATGGGGAAGCCGCCCGGCAAGGGCGTGTCCACCGAATCCGATCAGGTGCATTTGCGCTACGCGATCACGCTGATCGGGCTGCCGCTCGGCACCGCGCAGGTGAACGGGGTGATCGGCCCCTCGGCCTATCGGCTCGAAGCGACGGGCCGGCTCACCGGGCTCGCGGGCGTCCTGCTGACGTCGCGGGGCGCCGCGACGGCCACGGGCAGTCTCGCGGGCGGGCGCGTCAGCCCCGCCACCTTCGCGGCCACGGCCGCGACCTCGCGCGACACGCTGACGATCCGCATCGCCATGGCTGGCGGCGCCGCCAAGGGCGTCGAGATCGTGCCTCGGCTCGAGCCGAGGCCGGATCAAGTTCCCTTGTCGGACGCCGACAAGCGCGACATCGTCGATCCCTTGAGTTCGTTCGTCATGGCGGTGCCGGGGGTGGGCGACCCGATCGGCCCGGCGGCGTGCAATCGCAACCTGCCGATCTTCGACGGCGGGGTGCGCTTCAACGTCACGCTGAGCTTCACGGGCATGCGACAGGTGAGCGCGCCCGGCTACGGCGGTCCCGTCGCGGTTTGCGCCGCCCGCTACACGCCGGTCGCGGGTCACCGGCCCGAGCGGCCCGCCACCAAGTTCATGACGGAGAACAAGGAGATGGAGGTCTGGCTCGCGCCCGTTGGCCGGACACGTTTCGTGATGCCGTTCCGCATCTCCGTGATGACCATGATCGGCACGACGGTGATCGAGGCCACGGAGTTCGGCGTAAGCGCCTTGACGAAGGCGGCGGCCGCGACGCCCTGACGCCGCCGCCCGGGCGGGTGGGGGGCCGGCCAGATGCGATCGCGGGCGGGCGGGGCACCGCCTTGACGCGCCGCGTCGCGCTGATGATATCCATCGTGCCCGCTTGGGCCCGCGCGTGAGGGGCCTGGTGCCGGCGCGCGTCGACCCTCGCGGACGTGAAAAGCGAATGCGTGCCGACCGGACCCGATGCTCCTCACTCCACCGGCGATAGGATCCGCCCTCGGCGGGCGCGGCAGGGCGGGCGTGGCGGGCGTGACCGCGATCCTCGGCCCGACCAACACCGGCAAGACGCATTACGCGATCGAGCGGATGCTGGCCCACCCCACGGGCATCATCGGCCTGCCGCTGCGCCTGCTGGCGCGTGAAGTCTACGGCCGGCTCGTCGAACGGGTCGGGCCTGCCGCGGTCGCGCTGATCACCGGGGAAGAGAAGATCAAGCCGAAGCAGCCGCGGTTCTGGGTCGCCACCGTCGAGGCCATGCCGCGCGACCTCGACGTGTCCTTCGTGGCGCTGGACGAGGTCCAGCTCGCCGCGACCCTCGACCGCGGCCACGTCTTCACCGATCGGCTGCTCAATCGACGCGGGCGCGACGAAACCCTGGTGATCGGCGCCACGACGATGCGGCGCGCGGTCGAGCAGCTCCTCCCGGGTGCGGCGATCGCGTCGCGTCCGCGGCTGTCGACGCTGAGCTTCGCGGGGGAGAAGAAACTGTCCCGCCTGCCCGCCCGGACGGCGATCGTCGCCTTCTCGGCGGAGGAGGTTTACGCCATCGCCGAACTGATCCGCCGCCAGCGCGGCGGCGCCGCCGTGGTCTTGGGCGCGCTGTCGCCGCGCACGCGCAACGCCCAGGTCGCCATGTACCAGAACGGCGACGTCGACTATCTCGTCGCCACCGACGCGATCGGCATGGGCCTGAACCTCGACCTCGACCACGTCGCCTTCGCGGGCGACCGCAAGTTCGACGGTCATCAATACCGGCGCCTGACACCGGCCGAAATGGGCCAGATCGCCGGGCGCGCCGGGCGCCACCTTCGCGACGGCACCTTCGGGACGACCGGCCGGTGCGCGCCGTTCGACGCGGACCTCGTCGAGGCGCTCGAAGACCACGCGTTCGATCAGATCCCCGTGCTGCAATGGCGCAACAGCGATCTCGACGTATCCACCATCGAGGATTTGCAGGCGAGCCTCGAGCGCGTGCCGACCGAGCCGGGCCTGACCCGCGCGCCGTTGGCCGAGGACGTGATGGTCCTCGGCATCGCGGCGCGCGACGCGCAAGTGCGCAGGGCCGCGAAAACCCGCGCCGACGTTGCCCGGCTGTGGGACGTGTGCCAGATCCCCGATTACCGGAAGGTGTCGCCGTCGGCCCATGCCGACCTCGCGCTGACGCTGTTCGGCTTCGTGGTGCGCGCGAACCACATCCCGGATGTCTGGTTCGGCACGCAGCAGGCGGCGCTCGACCGCATCGACGGCGACATCGACGCGCTGTCGAGCCGCATCGCCCAGGTGCGCACCCTCACCTATATCGCCAACCGGCCGGACTGGCTGCGCGATCCCGAGCATTGGCAGGGCGTCACACGTCAGCTAGAGGACAGGCTGTCGGACGCTTTGCACGAGCGGCTCGCGCAGCGTTTCGTCGACAGGCGCACGAGCGTTCTGATGCGCCGGTTGAGAGAGAACGCCACCATGGAAGCTGAGATCACGGGCGACGGCGACGTCATGGTCGAAGGCCAGCACGTCGGCCAGCTCCATGGCTTCCGTTTCACGCCCGATCCGCTGGCCGCGGGAGAAGCCGCGCGCGCGCTGAACGCCGCGGCGTCGAAGGCGCTCGGCGGCGAAATCGAGAGCCGCGCGGAGCGGTTCAGCGCCTCGGTCGACGAAAGCCTCGCGCTCGCCAACGACGGCGCGATCCGCTGGCTCGGCGATCCCGTCGCCAAGCTCGCGGCGGGCGACAAGCTGCTCGCGCCCCGCGCCCGCGTCATCGCGGACGAGCACCTCGCCGGGCCGGCGCTCGAAACCGTGCAGCGGCGGCTCGATCTGTGGCTTGCCCAGCACGTCAGGAAACATCTCGGCCCGTTGATGGAGTTCGAGGAGGGGACGGGCCTCGAAGGCATCGCGCGCGGCATCGGCTTCCAGGTCGCGGAAGCGCTGGGGGTGCTCGAACGCTCGCGCGTCGCCGAGGAGCTGAAGGGGCTCGATCAGGGGGCGCGCGGCGCCTTGCGCAAGGCGGGCCTGCGCTTCGGCGCCTACCACCTCTACATGCCGGCGCTGATCAAGCCCGCGCCGCGCGCGCTGGCGTCCCAGCTCTGGACGCTGCGCCACGGCGCCAACGAGGCCGCCAAGGGGTTCGACGAGGTGCCGCACCTCGCGGCATCGGGCCGAACCTCGTTCCCGGCCGATCCGCACGTGCCCAAGGGCTTGTACCGCGCCGCCGGTTTCCGGGTGTGCGGCACGCGCGCGGTGCGCGTCGACATCCTCGAACGGCTCGCCGATCTCATCCGCCCGGCCATCGCGTATCGTCCAGGCACGACGGCCGGTACGCCGCCCCCCGGCACGGCCGACAACGACGGTTTCGTCCAGACCGTGCACATGACATCGCTCGTCGGATGTTCGGGCGAGGACTTCGCCTCGATCCTGCGTTCGCTGGGGTACGTGCTCGATCGGCGCGCCGGCCCCGCGATCACGGTTCCCCTCGTGGCCCCGGCGCCCGTCGTCCCCTTGACGCCGATCCTGCCGGAGCCGGCGCCCTCCCCGTCCGATCCCGGCCCGGACGGCAGCGGGCCCTCCGTAGCCACCGCGCCCGCGCCCGCGCCGGGCGGCCACTTCGCCGAGTTCGACCTCGATCGCCTGGAGACCGGCAGCTGGTCGCCCGCCCCGGTCATCGCGACCGCGGACGCTTCGCCGACGCGCCTCGAACCGGTCACGACATCCGATATCGGAGGCGCCCCCGACGTGCCGCCGGCGGTAGAGGCGGCGGACCGCTCGGTCGCCTTCCCGGCCGGCGACGGAACCGTTGCCGACGCGGTGTCGCGGGACACCGGCTCGGTCACGACGTCAGACATCGGCGAGGCGCCCGAAATCCCGCCCGTGGCCGAGGCTGCCGCCACCCGTGACGCGGGCGCGATCGAGGAGCCTTCGGCCGCCACCTCCGAGGTTGGTGCGCAGCCCGGACCCGCGGCCGAGGCGGTTTCGACCGAAGGGGACACGGCGGTCGGCGGCAGCGAGACGCCGGTCGCGGCAGACGACGCCGCCGAAGGTGGCGTCGCGGACGGTGGCGCGGCGGCGGCGCACCTGGACGAGGCGGTCGAGATGTCGGGGGCCGCCGAAGCCTTGGCCGAGCCCGCGCCGGTCGACCCTCACGCGTCCGATCCGGCCATGGAGGCCGCGCCCACGGCATCGGCCGGCGTGGACCCGGAGCCCTCGGCCGAGGCCGAGGCGCCCGCGCTGATCGATGTTTGGCGGCCCCATCGCGCGCATCATCACGCCGCGCGCCGGCCGGAACGTTCGAATCAGAGACCCGCGAGGACGCGGTTCGCGGCCCCGGCCGCGGCGACCGAAGGCGACGTTCCGCCAGCGCAACCGCAGCCCGCCGAGGCTGGGGACGACCATCGTGGCCCCTTCCCGGCGCGTGAGCGCCACCGTGAACGCCGCCCCGGCGCGGGCGAGGGTCGTGGCCCGGGCGGCGGCTTTTCCCGGAACCGCAACCGGCCTGAAAGCGGGACCGTGGCGCCTGATGGCAGGCAAGCGCCGGGAGGCGCCGAGGGCGGCGCGCGTTTCGAGGGCCGCCGCGAGCGCCGCAACGATCGTCCCGAGGGCGGGCGCGGCGAGGACGCCGGCCGCTCCCAACATTTCAGTTCCGAGCGGCCGGCGCCGCGGGAGCGTCAGCCCGACCCCAATTCCCCTTTCGCCAAACTGATGGCCTTGAAGCTCGAACTCGAGCGCAAGAAGGAGCCCTGAGACGTCGGCGACCGGCCAAGATCCCGACGCCGCCGCTCCGGACCGGCAACGGCTGGACAAATGGCTTTGGTTCGCGCGCGTCGCCAAGACGCGGTCCTTGGCGGCGCGGCTCGTGGCCGACGGTCACGTACGCGTCAACGCGACGCGGGTCGAACAGCCGTCGAAGGGCGTCAAGGCGGGCGATGTCGTGACCGTGGCCCTGGAACGGACGGTTCGCGTCCTCAAGGTGGTGGAGGCCGGCGCGCGGCGCGGTCCTGCCTCCGAGGCCCGGGGACTGTTCGAGGACCTGTCGAGTCCGTCGCGGCCCGGCTGATGACCGGAGCTGATTTCACGCCGACGCCGTCGGATGCCACGGTCGTCGCGGTGGTCCATGGCGGGCGCACGCGGCCGACGAGGCGGCCGAGGGTCGCCCAAGCGGCCCTTGCCCCGCAGGCAACGGCGAGGCCGTAGGCCGCGACGAGCGGAAAGTAATAACGCGGGTACATGTCGCCGAGCCAGCCGTACCTCCGGTAGCGGCCGTAGGCGAAGGCGAGGTGCGGAACCAGCGTGAGAAGGGTCGCGACCGCCGCCGCGCGCCCCATCAGGATCGGCGCCCGCTCCGCGCCCCGTGCGGGCAGCAGCCACGATCCGGCGAGCGCCAGCACGACGGCCAGGAGGCCCGAGGCGACGAGCGCGTGCGACGCGCCATTGGTTTGCTCGGCGAAGGTCGGCAGGACGCGCCAAAGATAGCCGGGGACCTCGAGCCGCGGCGCGTCGAGCCACCCGTTGGCGGCGGCGCCCGCCCGCAGCATCGCGTCCTGCCCGGATCCGTTCGGCACCGGACTCCCCTGCGTGAGCGCGAACACGGCGAAGGGTGCGCCGGCGAGGACCGCGGCGGCCGACAGGAGCACGGCCGCGAGGCGCGGCCGTGCTCGGAACCCCTGTCGCCCGCAGGGAAGCACGCAGGCCGCGTAAACGCCCGTCAACAGCAGGGCGTTCATCTTCGTGGACGCGAGAACGAGGCCCAGGGCCACGAGGAGCAGGCTCGCGGCGGGTCGCTCGTCGACGAGCCACAGAGCGGTGCCGAGGCATGTCAGGCTGCCGCCGAGCAAAGCCAGCGTGTCGTTGCTGTAGAAGGGCGCGAACAGCGGCACCGACAGCGCCAGCGGCGTCAGCATGATCGCCAGGGCGCCGAAGCGGTCGAGGCGCAGCACCATGGCGACGCCGGCGAGCGCCGCGACCGAGCCGACGAAGAATCCGAGCGGTACGATGCGGTAGAGCTGTGCGCTTCCGCTCGGAAGCGGCACCAGCCGCTGCACGACCGCCATCAGCCAATAGAACATCGGCGGGTGGTTGACGAAGTTCGGCACACCCGTATCGGTGCCGTCGGCGTCGTACAACGGAAAGGCCGCGAAGTCCGGCCACCACGCCCCGGTCTTGAGCAGGTACAGCGTATACGAGAAGTGACCCTGCTCATCGAGCGGGACATGAGGGAACCCGTAGGACGGGTTCAGGAATTGCAGCGCCGCGACGAGAATGAGGACGCCCGCGAGGCCGACCACGATCACCGCCGCGCCGCGCCGCGCCGGGTGCCCCGTGCGAAGCGCCGTCAAGCCGTGCCGATATAATCGAGCATGGCTTGCCGCTCGTGCTCGATCTCGGCGATGCGGTGCTTGACGACGTCGCCGATCGACACGAGACCGACCAGCTTGTCGCCCTCGACGACCGGAAGATGCCGGAACCGACCGTCCGTCATCCGCTCCATCGCTTCGAGCACGCCCAAGTCCTCGGTGATGGTCGTGACGCGTGAGGTCATGTGACGGGACACGGGTTCATCGAGAACCCCGCTGCCGCTGCGCCCCAAGGCGCGCACCAGATCGCGTTCGGAAAATATCCCCAACACGCTGCCGCGCGGGTCCGACACCACGACGGCACCGATGCCCTTGTCGTTCAGGATCGTGACGATCTCCCTCAGGGTTCGATGTGGCGCCGCGGTCACGACCTCCCGGCCCTTGTTCGACAAGATCAGCGCAATGCTCATGTCCGTTCCCTCCGTTCCGGGCGACACATTCGAGCACCGACCTGTCTTCAATCCTCCCGCTCAGCCCGAATGCAGCGGCATTCGTGTCGAGGCACCGGGGTTGAACAGGATCGGATGCCGCTCCCTCGTCCGTCGACACACCCGCTTCGCGGGTGCCGTCCGCTCTCCCCTGGCCGGCTCCGCCGGCGCGGGACACGAGCCAACTCGCTCGGGACGAGAGAAAAGAAACGGCCCGAATGCGACGGCCCATTGCCTCCCCGCTCGGGGCAGCTTCGTGTCGGCGCCGGTCCTCGAGGAGCCAGAGCGGGCTCCCGTCCGGTCATGCGCCGAAGACCGCGCTCCAGCGTGCCCACAATGATCCGCTTGACCGCGCCCCGCAAGCGGGTTGGCGGACGTCGTGGCTCGAAGCCCGACGATGGTTGGAAGCCGGCCGGGCGACCCGGCCGCGCGTTGGCGGTCCGGCGGCGAGCGGTTCGTTCCGAATCGGCGACACGCGGGTCGTCGAAGGCCCCGGCCCGGGATCGTCGCGGCCGCCGACGCCCCCGTCACTGGTTCGCCTGTTCGCGCTCGCGCGCGGCCGCGTGGATGCTGTCGCGGATATCGGTGTTGCGGGCCATGAGGCCGTTCAGCGACACGGCGTCGAGCACGAGGAGCTTGGTCGCCTGCCGGGCGCGAACGGTCGCCGAACGCGGCCGCTGCTGGACCAGCGCCATCTCGCCGAAGAAGTCGCCTTCCCGCAACAGCACGCCGCCGCCGGGGAGTTCGACTTCGACCTCGCCCGACGTGATGAGGTACATCGCATCCGCCACCTCGCCCTGGCGGACCACCGCGGCCCCCGCCGTCACGGTGCGGGCGTGCAGCAGCTTGGTGATCTCGCCGATCTCGCTCGCATCCAAGCCGATGAACAAGGGGACACGCGCCACCATCCCCCAGGTGACGACGAAGTCGCGGCGGTGGATCTCCTCGGCGAAGGCCGTCGCCACGATGCCGACCGGCAGCGCGAAGGTGATGAGCCCGAACACCATGGTCAGGCTCGCGACCATGCGGCCGCCGGCGGTGACCGGGTAGACGTCGCCGTAGCCCACCGTCGACAGGGTCACGACCGCCCACCACATCGCGGCCGGGATCGAGCCGAGCTTGTCGGGCTGGGCTTCGGCTTCGGCCGCGTACATCGCGGCGGCGGCCAGGATCACGATGCCGAGCAGCACGACGGCGGACGCCAACAGCGCCTTGCGCTCGGCCTGGAGCACGGCCGCGAGGGAGCGCATGCCGGGGGAATAGCGCGCGAGCTTGAAGAACCGGGCCAGCCGGAACAGGAGCAGGATCTTGATGCCGCCGCCGGTGAACCAGCCGAGATAGGCCGGCAGGATCGACGCGAGGTCGATCAGCGCGGGCAGGCTGCGGGCATAGCGAACCCGCGCCGTGCCGCCCGACAGGCCCGCGTACCGCGGCTGTTCGGGGGCGCACCAGAGCCTCAGCGCGTATTCGATGCTGAAGACGACGATGGCCACGAGTTCGGTCAACCGGAATTCGGTGCCGTAGCTTTCGCGCAGGTCCGGCACGGTTTCGAGGACGATGCAGGCCACGCTGACGATGACGAGCGCGATGAGGGCGCGGTCGAGCAGCGTCGCGCGCCAGTCGCCGACGAGGCCGCCGTCGAGCAGCGCGTTCAGGGTTCGTCGCGGCCGAACCGGCGGTATGTCGGGCGCGTCCTCCGCCACGGCCTAACCCGCCGTCCGCATGGGTGCCAAGGTGACCGCCTCGCCATCGTCCCGGCTCGAATCCCCTTGCACCCGATAGCGGCCCGCGAGCGCCTCGTAGAGCGGACGCCAATGGGGCGCGACCTCCCCGGCAAGCGCGAGCGCGGCCGTCTCGGCCTCCGCGAAACGCCCGCCGCCCGCCGAACGCAGCATGGCGCCGTGGCGGCCGGCCCAGCTCTCGAAGGCCGGCGAGCGGGCCATGGCTTCGCTGCCCGCGAGGGCGAACAGCCTGGTCACGGCCGAGCGGCCCTTGACCCTCACCTCGTCGACTTCGAGCCACGCGTAATCCGGCGTGCGATCGCGTACCCCGAGCGAGGCGAGCACGTCGACCGCGTAAGACTTCGTCAAGGACTCCAGACGGGCCGCGACGTTGACGGGGTCACCCAGGGCCGAATAGTCGAACCGCTGCGCCGAGCCCATGTTGCCGACGCTGCACGCCCCGAAGTTGAGGCCGACGCCCATGCGCACATCCCGCACGGCCGAGGGCTCCGCGCCCCCCTCCGGCCGGGCGTTGAACCGGGCCAGGGCCTCGCGCATGGCCAGGCTCGCATCCACCGCCCGGCGCGTATGATCGGGTACGTCGAGCGGCGCGTTCCAGAACGCCACGATGGCGTCGCCGATGTATTTGTCGACCGTGCCGTCGTGGGCCAGGATCACGTCGGTCATCGGCGTCAGGTACTCGTTGAGGAAACGCGCCACGGCATGGGCGTCGAGCCCTTCCGAGATCGTCGAGAAGCTGCGCAGGTCGGAGAACAGGATCGTCAGATCCCGCGTTTCGCCGCTGAGCACGAGGAGTTTCGGGTTCTCGGCGATCCGCGCCACGACGGCGGGCGAGACGAACTTGCCGAAGGCGTGGCGCACCTGCCGCTTGGCGCGCTGCTCGGTTTGCCACAGGAGGGAAGCGCCCGACAGGTAGGCGAAGGCTATCGTCAGGGCGGGAAAGGTCGCGTCGACGAGCACGCTCGCCCGGTCGAACGCGAGCCAGGATCCGGCGAACAGCAGCGCGAGGGCGAGCGCGGTGGCGAGGGCCGCCACGAGCGGGGGCGCGCGGGGCAGCAGGAGCGCGACGACGAGCAGGCACAGCAGGGTCGTCGCCAGTTCCGCGCCGAGCGCCCAGGCCGGTCGCGACAACAGCCGGCCGGTGCGCAACTGTTCGAGCAACTGGGCATGGACCTCGACGCCCGGGACCGTCGGATCGAGCGGCGTCGCGCGCACGTCGCCGAGCCCGATCGCGGTGGCGCCCACGAAGACGACGCGGCCCCGGACCTCGTCGGGCGCGACGCGCCCGGCGAGCAGGCTCGCCGCCGACAGGAAGCGTTCCGGCGCGGAGCGCGTGAAGCGCGGACGGACGAAGCCGTTGCCGTCGGTCGCGATGTCGGCGAGGCCGCCGTCGGGGCCGGTCACGACGATGGAGTTCAGCCCCGTCTGGGCGCCGAACGATGTCGTGCCGCTCGCGTTCGCGGCGCGCAGCACGTAGCCGGTGCCGCCGAGCGCGAGGCGGAACGCCTCGAGCGCCAAAGACGGCATGATCGCGTCTCCGGTCCGCACCAGGAGGGGCGCGCGGCGTACGATCTGGTCGTGGTCGGCGAGCCAGTTCGTGGCCCCGAGCCCGGTCGTCGCGTCGAGCAGCACCGGGATCGGCAGGGCGGCGCTCGCGAAGGGGGTGATGTCGGCCTCGGCGTCGTCGCCGGCCACGACGAAGCCGGCCTTTGCGGGCCAGGTGCGCTTTTCGCCCTGGGTTTGCAGCGTCGCGCCGAGCGCCACCGGCCCCGAACCGACCGCCCGCGCGAACAGCGCGTCGTTCGACGCGTCCGCGCCGATGCGCGTGGCGAGGTCGGCCTTCAGCGGCCCCTCGGCCAGGGCGGCCACGACGTTCTCGAGGCTGGTCCTGTCGGGCTCGGCGAAGATGATGTCGAACACGATGGCCGCCGCGCCCGCCTGCCCGAGGGCGTTGACGATCTCGGCCAGGCGCGTTCGCGGCCATGGCCATTGGCCGAGGGCGACGAGGCTCGCGTCGTCGATCGCCAGGATGCGAACCGGGGCGCTGGGATCGTAGGCGGGCGGGGAGACGCGCTGGAAACGGTCGAAGACGAAGTTGCGGATGTCGTCGAGGGCCTCGGGCTTGCTGATCCCCAGCGAAGCGCCGAGCGCGCCGACGAGGAGGAACAACAGGGCGATGAGCCGTTTCTGCCGCATGTCGCCGACCTGAGCCGCCCCGCGTGGCCCCGCCGCGCTTCGTGCGGCTTTGTCGCAGCACAACCGCCGCCATGACAACTGCGTTCTGCGCCCGTGCCGCACGAGCCGGGGCCGCGCGACACCCGGCGTTTCGCGCGAGCCCGCGAGGCGGCGCTTCGAGCGAGCCGCCAATGCCGACCGTCGCGGCGCCAGGCGCTTTGCCGAGCGCCGGGTTTTCTCCTAACGTCGCCGTCGTCGGCCGGGCACCGGCGGGTCACGGGGGGGCTTTCATGACGCGGGCGAACGGCAACCCGCCGCCTTTCGCGACGATCGCCTTCGTGGCTTCGGGATCGCCGGAAGCCGAGGCCGCCCTGGCGCGACTTACCCTCGTTTACGGCAACGGCGATCCCGACAGGGCCGACGTCATCGTCGCGCTCGGCGGCGACGGTCTGATGATCCAGGTGCTGCATAGGTTCATGGGCTCGGAAAAGCCGATCTACGGCATGAACCGCGGTTCCGTCGGCTTCCTCATGAACGACTATTCGGAAAACGACCTGCGCGAACGGCTCGGCGCCGCCGAACGCTCCATGGTCCACCCCCTGGTCATGAGCGCGACCACCAAGGCGGGGGAGGTCGCGACGGCACGCGCCATCAACGAGGTCGCGCTGCTGCGCCAATCCTACCAGACCGCCAAGCTTCGCATCTCGGTCGACGGCCGGGAACGGCTGAGCGAGCTCGTGGCCGACGGGCTGCTCGTCGCGACGCCGGCGGGCTCGACCGCCTACAACCTGTCGGCCAACGGCCCCATCCTGCCGCTCAACGCGCCCCTCATGGCACTGACGCCGATCTCGGCGTTCCGCCCCCGGCGCTGGCGGGGCGCGCTCCTCCCCGACAAGGCCCGCGTGGTGGTCGAGGTCCTCGAAGCCGACAAGCGCCCGGTGGCGGCGACGGCCGACCACGTCGAGATCAAGAACGTGACCCGTATAGAGGTGGCGATGGACCACGCGACGGGCCTCGTCCTCCTGCACGACCCGGGCCACTCGCTCGACGAACGGATCGTCCGGGAACAGTTCGGGTACTGATCGCCGGTGATTTCGAAGTCACGCGGCCGCGAGAAGGTGCGGCGGTGGAGCGTGCGGCAGCGCCGCGCGCCGCGTCGAAGCCGTGGGCGCGAAGGCTCCTTGCGGACGCGCCTTCACGGCGGCTCGCGCTTCGTCGCGCGCCGCTTCGGCCTCGAACCGCCGCAACAGGGCCACGAGCGCGTCCGCGCCTTCCCCTTCGAGCCGCAGGCAACGCGCGAGCACGCACGCCACCATGCGGCGCCGAAGCCCCGGGTCGGCCGAGGCATCGGCGCCCGGGTCGGCCAAGCCGGCGAGCGCCGCGCTGAACGCCGGCCGCAGCGACGGGGGCATTCCCGATTTCTTGTAGAGCGCCGCGAAGCCGAGCCCGCTGCGCCCGTGCAGAAGGCCCGCCACCTGGCGCGGCGATTTCCCCGTGAGCTCGCTCAGGGCCGCCGCGAACAGGCCGGACTGCCCGCTCAGCAGCGCTCGCAGGACGAGCGCCGGGGTCAGGTGGCCGCTGTCCCGCAGGTGGGCGACGAAGCCGCCGAGATCGTCCGCGTCGTCCCGGAGCGACGCGGCGGCGATCGTCATCGTGGCCCGGTCCCGCGCCTCGCCCGTGGCGCGCCTGGCCCGTTCGGCGGACATCCAGCCCTGCCCCGTCACGAACGACCGCAGCGCGTCGGCGGCGGCGGCCGCGAGCGCGTGGCGGAGCCCCGGATCGAGATCCGGACGCTGGTTCAGGGCCTCCCGTACGGCGCCGTCCCCGCCGAACCGCGCGAGGATGCGGTGAAAGGTCCGGGCGTCGAGGGCGGCGTCGTGATTGTCGCAGAGGGCGATGACGGCATCGCGCCCCGCGATGTCCGCGAGCGCGCCCGCCAGGGCGCCGGACACCCGCGGGCGACGGGCCACCGCCGCCTGCGCGAGGTCGCCGCCGACCGCGACGGCGTCGATCAGTTCGACGTCGCTCAGAATGGGCGAGCGCGCGAGGACGATCGCCGCGATCTCCGGCACGTCTCCGGAGAGGGCTACGACGAGGTGGTGCGGTGCCTCGATCGCCCCGGCGATGGCCTCGGCGAGCGCCCGTCGCACCAGCGGCGAAGGGTCGTCGAGCAGCCCCGTGAGGGCGCGCTCGGCTTCCCCCTGTTCGGGCGCGTCGAGGTCTGCATAAAGATAGGCGTGGGCGAGCGCGGTCGCGGCTTCCGCCCGCTCCCCCGGCGGCGCCCGCTCGATCCAGGCCAGAAATCGTCGAATCAGCATGACGCCCCTGAGAGTTCAGTCGCCCGAGGGGCGCGCGCCCCGAAGGCGCGCAGCCGGCACCTCGGCCGTGATCAACGTACTGAAGAGCTTCGACTTTCATGGTAAAGGAAGGCTTAAGCGAGGGCGCGGCGGCACCGATCCGCTCCTGGCTCGTCGCGGCGCCGGCGGCCTGCTTCGCGTGGCGGGACGGTCCGGCAAGGGCCGACGCGCTGGTCCTCGACATCGCGGCGGATCTCGACGCCGCACTGCTGGATCGCGTGCGGCGGGCCGTCGCGGTCGCGCGCCGAGGCATGGCGTCGGGGCGGGTGTTCGCCCGGCTCGGGGCTTTGGACGACGGGCCGGCCGACCGCGCGCTCGACGCGATCATGCGGGCCGCGCCGGACGGGATCGTGTTGGCCGACTGCCGCGGGCCGGCCGACGTCCAGCGGCTCGGCGCCAAGCTCGCGGTGCGCGAAGCGGAACGGGGCATGCCCGACGGCGCGATGCGGATCGTTGCCGTGGCGGGGTCCGCCGCCGCGCTGCTCGCGGCGGGCAGCCTGCGCGACGCGAGTCCCCGGCTTTGCGGCGTCGGCTGGGACGCGGGCGCGCTCGCGGCGCAGTTGGCTCCGGGCCGCCCGGCCCCGGCGGCGGCGCTCGCCCATGCGCGGGCGCTGACCGTCGTGGCGGCCCGCGCCGCGGGCGTCGTCGCGATCGACTCGCTGTCCCATGCCGCACCCGTGGCCTTCGCCGACGAATGCGCGGCGTCGTGGCGCGACGGGTTCGACGGCAAGTTCGCGGCAAGCCCGGCGCAGGCCGCCGCGATCGACACGGCCTTCGGCCGCTAGCTAGTGCAGTGACTCTAGTGCAGTGACTCTAAGCAGATTCCGATTGGTTGACCCACGGGTTGGTTTTGCGGTTCGCTTTTGTC
>CAXTIC010000014.1:0-76997 GCA_964244255.1 uncultured Lichenihabitans sp.
ATCGCCATCGCTTCCGCCGCAATCGCAATGCTACGCTTGCGGGCGGCGTGATCGGCGCCGCGGGGGGCGCCCTCCTGGGCGCCGCCGCCACGCCGCGGCCGCGCCTGCTGCCGCCCCCGCCACCGCCTTGCGCCCGTTTCGGCTACGATGCCGAGGGCAATCAAATCTGCCTGCGCTACGTCGGCTATTGACCGAAGGCGACGAGCAGGCCGACAGCGTGCTCGTCGGCCGGGTCGCGGCGTCGCCGAACCACGGCGAACGTCGGGACGCGCGGGCGCCCGACTGTGTCGTGCTTCACTATACCGGCATGGCGGACGGGCCGAGCGCGCTGGACTGGTTGAGGAACCCTGCCTCGCAGGTGTCCTGCCACTACCTCGTCGAGGAATCGGGCGAAGTGGTCCAACTTGTCGCGGAACGTCGCCGCGCCTGGCACGCAGGCCGTTCGTGCTGGCACGGCGAAACCGACATGAACTCCGCTTCGATCGGGATCGAGATCGTCAACGGCGGCCATGATTACGGTCTGCCGGCGTTCCGCGACGCGCAGATCGGCGCCGTGATCGCGCTCTGCCGCGACATCGGGGCGCGGCGCGCCATCGCACCCGAGCGCGTGCTCGCCCATTCGGATATCGCCCCGGCACGCAAGCGGGATCCGGGCGAGCGGTTCCCTTGGGCGCACCTGCACCGGGCGGGCGTCGGGCATTGGGCCGAGCCGAACGCCGGCGTCGCCCGCGCACCGGCCGTCGATGATGCGATCGTCGCCGGCTTTGCGGCCGATCTCGCGCGCTACGGGTACGACATCCCGAGCGAGGGCGGCGACGCGGGGCTCGGCACCGTCGTCCGTGCCTTCCAGCGGCATTTCCGGCCGTCGCGTGTCGATGGGGTCGTGGACGCCGAGACGGTCGCGATCCTGCGGGCCCTCATCGACGCGTTGTCGCGCCGATCGCCCGATGCCGTTGCGGATCGGGCCGCGCGACGTGCGGCCGCGACAGCACCCGGTCCAGATCGCGCTTGATGCCATCCTTCGCCGCTTCGGCGGCGCGCAGGATGTGGGCGGCGGCAAAGAAGTCGAGCGCCTTGAACCCGTCCACGGGCGGGCGCACCAGCACGTCGGGCGGCCGCGCCCGCAGCATGCGCGCGATGATCGCGCCCTGCATGATTTGGGCGGCGCCGAACATGGCCTCGAAGGGGCTCGGCACGCCGGTCGACAGCGACACAGGTCCGTTGACCACGTCGCACGCCACGATGGTATCGGCCATCCCCGACAGCAGGTCGTAGGGCAGGGGGTTGACGGCGGCGCCGTCGATCAGCGCGCGTCCGCCGCGCGATACCGGCCGGACGAGGCCGGGGATCGCCATCGAGCCCGCGACCGCGCTCATGAGCGGCCCGTCGACGATCGCGACCTCCTCCCGGGCGAAGAAATCCGTGGCGACGACGATCAGCGGGATGGGCAGGTCCTCGATCCGCGCCGGCATGAGCGCGGGCCAGAACATGCCGAGCACTTTTTCGCCGTCGACCAGGACCGGGTTACTCAGGCCGGCGGTGAACAGGTCGACGAACCGTCCGACCCGGGCTTCGAGCATGTGCGCCATCACCCGGTGGCGACGCTTGAGCACGTGCGCGATGTGGCCCCGCAGGTCGCGACCGCTGGCGCCCGCCGCGTAGGCCGCGCCGACGATGGCCCCCATCGACGTGCCCGCGATCGCGACGGGCTTGAGCCCGAGCTCGTCGAGCGCCTCGAGCACCACCACGTGGGCGAGGCCCCGCGCGCCGCCGGCCCCGAGCGCGACGGCGATCCCGTCCTTCGCCGTCACAAGAAGGCCAGCAGGGCGTCGCGCGCCGCCGCCGCGTTTTCCTCGGCGAGGAAATGACCGGACGCGATGCCCACCCCGGTCGCTCGCGGCGCGAAGGTCCTGCGCCAAACGTCGAGCGGCGTCGGTCCGTCGCCCGTGACGAGGTAGCCGTCGCCGACCAGCACGAGAACCGGGGCGTCGATCGTCTTGCCCGCCGCCAGATCGGCCTCGTCCTGCCGGCGGTCCTGGTCGGCCCCCGCTCGGTAATCCTCGCAGAACGCGTGGATGCGGGACGGTTCGTTCCAGCCCGCGCGGTAGTGCGCGAGCGCGCGGGGATCGAAAGCGGCGAGCGACTTCGCCTTCGACCACTTCCGCATCAGCGTCTCGAAATAGCGGTCTGGGCCGTCGGCGATGTCGCGCTCCGGCCCGGGCTCCGCCTCCGCGAGGAACGGCCAGTGCGGCGATGTCTCGGCTCCGCTCTCGATCGCCTGCCAGACGGCCATCGTCGGCAGGATGTCGAGCAGCGCGAGCTTGCCGATCCGGCCCGGCTCGTCGAGGGCGAGGCGGTAGCCCACGCGCGCGCCGCGATCGTGCCCGGCAAGCGCGAATGTGGCGTGGCCGAGATCGGCCATCACGGCGACCACATCCCGGCCCATGAATCGCTTGGTATAGGCTTCCCCGCCGTGGCTGAGGGGGGCGGACGACCACCCGTAGCCGCGCAGGTCCAAGGCCACCACCGTGTGCCGTTCCGCCAGCGCCGGCGCGATGCGGTGCCACATGGCGTGCGTCTCGGGAAATCCGTGCAGCAGCGCGAGCGGCGGCCCCGAACCGCCGATGCGCGCGAAGATGCGGCCGCCTTCCGTGCCGACGTAGCGGGAGGCGAAGCCGGGAAACAGGTCTGCGAGATCGGGCAAGGGATCGGTCCTCGACGGCGAGCGCGACCTTCGCCTATGGGCTCCCGGGCAACAAGCGGCGCGGGGTCGCGGTCACGGAACGGTTTGGAAACCGCTCGCGGCTCACCCACCGCCGCTGTTTCGAGACGTGGCCGAGGGCGCGCCGATGTCGCGGCGGCAGAAGCCGCCGGGCCAATCGATGGCGTCGACGGCCGCGTAGACCCGCCCTCGGGCCTCCGCGGCATCGCGGCCGAGCGCCGTGACGGTCAGCACGCGACCGGCGTCGGCCACGAGCTTGTCGCCGAGGTGCCGCGTCCCGGCATGGAACACCGTGACGTCGGGCCGCGCAGCGGCGTCCTCGACGCCGCGCAGCGTGGTCGCCTTCACCGGGGCCTCCGGATAGCCGTTCGCGGCCAGAACCACGGCGACGGCCACGTCCGGGCGGAACCGAGGCGGCGTGTCGCGCAAGCGGCCCGTCGCGGTGGCATGGAGCAGTGCCGCGAGGTCGTCGTCCAGCCGGGGCAGGATCGCCTGCGCTTCGGGATCGCCGAACCGCACGTTATACTCGATGAGCTGGGGTCCCTCTTCGGTCAGCATCAAACCGGCGAACAGCACGCCCCGGAAGGGCGTTCCTCGCTCGCGCAGTTCCGTCAGTGTCGGGCGCACGATCTCGGCCATGATGCGGGCTTCGAGGGCCTCCGTCATGGCGGGTGCCGGCGACACCGCACCCATGCCCCCGGTGTTCGGCCCCGTATCGTCGTCGCCCACCCGCTTGTAATCCCGCGCCGACCCCAGTGGGACGGCGCCTTCGCCGTCGCAGAGCGCGAAGAACGAGATTTCCTCCCCTACGAGGAAGTTCTCGATGACCACCGAGGCGCCCGCCGCGCCGAAGCCGCCGCCGAACATGAATTCGACCGCCGATCGGGCTTCAGCCCGCGAGCGGGCGACGACGACCCCCTTGCCGGCCGCAAGCCCGTCCGCCTTGACCACCAAGGGAAGCGCGGCCGTTTCGAGGTGGGCCAGGGCCTTGTCGAGGTCGTCGAAGCGCGCGTAGGCCGCGGTCGGGATCCCGCGGGCGCGGCACAGGTCCTTCGTGAATCCCTTGGAGCCTTCGAGGCGTGCGGCCGCGCGCCTCGGCCCGAAGGTCGGGATCGCGGCCTCGGTCAGCGCGTCGACAAGGCCCGAGACGAGCGGCGCCTCCGGCCCGACGACGACGAGGTTCGCGCGCTCGGCGCGCGCGAGGGCTAGGACGGCCGCGTGATCGTCGAGGTCGACCGTCACGTTGCGGGCCACCGCCGCGGTCCCGGGATTGCCCGGCGCCACCACCAGGGTCGAAACGCGCGGACTCCGGGCGAGACCCGCCGCGAGTGCGTGTTCTCGGCCGCCCGAGCCGAGGAGGAGGACGCGCAAGGGCTCTTGCGACCCATCCGGGGATGTCGCCATCGAGGGTTCCGCTTCTGCTATGCTGTGAGCGCGCCCAGAACCCCAGCCGGTTTCGAGAACCACCATGTCCGACGCGACCGCGCTTCCGCAAGCGCCCGGCTCGAAGTTGACCAACGTTCCGGATTATACGGTGACCGAGCTGGCGGGGGCGCTGAAACGGACCGTCGAGGACCGGTTCGGCTCCGTGCGTCTGCGCGGCGAAGTGTCGAACTACCGGGGCCCGCATTCGTCCGGGCACGCGTATTTCTGTTTGAAGGACGAGGGCGCCCGCATCGACGCGGTGGTGTGGCGGACCGCCTTCGCCCGCCTGCGCATCAAGCCCGAAGAGGGCATGGAGGTGTGGGCCACGGGCCGCATCACGACCTTTCCCGGCAAGTCCTCCTACCAGATCGTCATCGAAAGTCTCGAGCCCGCCGGCATCGGCGCCCTCATGGCCATGGTCGAGGAGCGTCGGCGTCGGCTTGCGGCCGAGGGCCTGTTCGAGGCGGCGCGCAAGCAGCCGCTCCCGTTCCTCCCGCACTCGATCGGGGTCGTCACTTCCCCCACGGGCGCGGTCATCCGCGACATATTGCAGCGGATCGAGGCGCGATTTCCCCGCCGTGTGATCGTGTGGCCGGTGCGCGTTCAGGGCGAGGGCAGCGCCGGGGAAGTGTCCCGGGCCATTCGCGGGTTCAACCTCCTGGCCGAGGCCGGGGCGGGCCACGCGCCGCACATCCTGATCGTCGCGCGCGGCGGCGGCTCGCTCGAAGACTTGTGGGGCTTCAACGACGAAGCGGTCGTCCGCGCCGCCGCCGAGAGCCTGATCCCCATCATCTCGGCCGTCGGCCACGAAACCGATTGGACGCTGCTCGATCATGTCGCGGACGTGCGCGCCCCGACCCCGACCGGCGCGGCCGAACTGTCCGTACCGGTGCGCCAGGACCTCGCGGCGGCGCTCGACCGGGTCGCGGGCCGGCACGCCGCCGCCGCTTTGCGGCTGATCGAGCGCGGCAACGAAGCCTTGCGCGCCGTCACGCGGGCGCTTCCGTCCGGCTCGGACCTGCTCGCGGCGCCGCGGCAGCGCCTCGATCACGCCGGCGCGCGGCTGCCTGCGGGTCTCCGGCTCAATGCCGACCGTCAACGCCTCGCGCTCGCCCGTTTGGGCGCGCGCCTCGTCGCGCGCTCGCCGCGTGCTCACGTGGCGCGGGACCGCGAGCGCCTGGCCGCCCTCGGCGCCCGCCTATGGCGGACGGCGCCGCTCGCGAAGGAGCGCCGCGACCACCGGGTCGCAGTGGTCGGCAGCCGGCTGACGATCGCCTTCGGGGCGCGGCTGCGTCTCGCCGGGGGCGAGCTTCGCGCGTCGCGTGCGCGGCTGGAAACCTTATCTGGACGGCTCCGCACCTCCGTGGCCGCGGCCGTCGAGCGCCGGGCGGCGCGCTCGCTGGCCTTGGGGCAGCTGCTCGCCACGCTGAGCTACCGCAACGTGCTCGGGCGAGGCTTCGCGCTCGTGCGGGACGAGGCGGGGCATCCCCTGTGGAGCGCCGCGGGGGTCGCCTCGGGCGCGCGTCTCGTGATCGAACTCGCGGACGGCTCGCTCCCGGCGGAAGTCACCAACGGCGAGGCGACCGCCGGCGCGACGCGGCCCGGGCGCAAAGTCAAGGGTGCGGGTCCGCGCCAGGGCCCGCAAGGCTCGCTGTTTTGACGGCCGGTCTTCTCACGCACGCCCCGCGGGACCGCGGGCTACCGCGCCACCAGCACTTCCCGGCATGCCGGGGGAAGCTGCGCCAGGGTGATGCCGGGCTTCGGCTTGGCGTTCGGATCGATCTGCGGATGCAGGACCGCGTCGCGGAACCACCAGGCGAGGGACGCGTCGCAACCGTCGCCGCCCGGCACCGGGTCCTGATCCTGGCACGCGGCCTCCCCTTCCGGGCAGACGATGCGAACGTGGAAGTGATAGTTGTGGCCCCACATCGGCCGCACCTTGCTGAGCCATGAGCGGTCGCCCGTCGCATCCCGGCAGATGGCCTTCTTGATCGCCGCGTTGACGAAGATGCGCTCGACTTCGGGCTGTCGCGCGGCGGCCCGGATCAGGGCGAGATGCGCGGGCGTCCAAGCTTTCGGGTCGATGTCCTTGCCGTCCTCCCGGACGACGTTGGTGGCCGACATGGTCTCCCGGTCAGCGCGGGACAGTTCGTGCCCGGGCATCGGGGAGAGCCAGATGTCGGCATCCAGTCCGATCTGATGGGACGCGTGGCCGGTCAGCATCGGCCCGCCACGCGGCTGCGAGATGTCTCCGACGAGCAGGCCCGGCCAGCCGGTGATGGCCGGCACGCTCTTCGCGAATTTTTCCAGGAAGGCGATCAGCGCCGGGTGACCCCAGTTGCGGTTCCGCGACAGGCGCATGACTTGCCATGCCGGGCCATTGATGGGCAGCGCCTTCGCGCCCGCGAGGCACCCGCGCGCGTAGAAGCCGATTGAATGCGCCTGGAGGTTCGCGGGATCGAGCACGCGCCCGAACAATTGCTTCGCCGGGAGCTGAGGATCGTTCGGGTCGGCGAGCGGGGGCAGCGGCTTCGGCTCGAGGGTGCCCCGTTCCTGGGCGCTGGCTCCGCCCGGGGCCAGGAAGACGCACCAGCCGATGAGGCCGGCCAGGATGAGGCGCATGCGTCGGTCCCCCCGTCGTGCCATTCCGGGCGGATGTTCCCATTCGAAGTTGAACGAATCGTTAGCCATCGGCGGGCGGCATCCCGGCCGCCAGCGGCTTGAAGGTTTCGACGACGGATTCATAGACGTGCCGCTTGAACGGAATGATCAACCCAGGGAGGTTTTCGATCGGCTCCCATCGCCACGCGTCGAACTCGGGCTTGTGCCCCCCCGGCGAACCGATGTCGATTTCCGCTTCGTCCCCCTCGAACCGGAACGCGAACCACTTCTGCGTCTGCCCCTTGAAGCGCCCCTTCCAGGACCGTTTCGACAGATCGCGGGGCAGGTCGTAGCTCAGCCATCGGGGTGCTTCGGCCAGAAACGTCACCGTCGTGATGCCGGTCTCTTCCCGCAACTCGCGCAGCGCCGCCGCGCGCGGCGGCTCCCCGGTGTCGATCCCGCCTTGCGGCATCTGCCATTCGTAGCCCTGCGCCGCGACGTCGGGAACGCGTTTCGACCGCCGCCGACCGATGAAGACGAGCCCCTGGCGGTTGAACAACGTGATGCCGACGCAGGGACGGTAAGCGAGCTGCGACATGCGATCCGGCCCCTTCCGAACGAACAGACGCTTTACCTACTCCGAGGTCGACCGAAACAACCCAATAAAAGGTGGGGCGGAAACGCGCGCGGCCCAGGGGTGGGTGGAGCGGGCGGCGCCTGGGCGCCTCCCGCTCCGGAATTATCGTGGTCGAACCGGGCTTCGTTCTCGATGCTCATCGCGGGACGAAGCGCCTAAGGTCGAGGCGCGGTGACGCCGCCGTGCCGAGGAACCGCGGAAAGGGGGCAGATGCGGGCGCCCCGCCGTGCCTCCAGGGCTGCGCATGCAGAGTGACGGGTCAGGGTATGTCCCCGCTGCACAAACCGTCCGCGACGAGGACGCGTCGGCTCGGATTCCAGGCCCTACCCTCCGTGCCGCTATCCTTGACTTGGGTTCCCCTCGCGGCAACGGTGCGGGATGCGATGCAACATCTGCGGCGGCACCGATTTCGTCGACATGCCGAAGCGGCCGCGCGTCCGCTGCGCGGCGTGCGGCTCGCTTGAACGGACCCGCGTCGCGGCCCTCCATATCGCGCGGCATATCGAGCTCGCTCGGGGCGCTCGCATCCTCCATTTCGCACCCGAGCGCGGCCTCGCGGCGCTGTTGCGCGACATCGGCGGGACGAACTATCGCGCCCTCGACATCGCACCGGACCGCTACCCGGGCCTCGACGTCGAACCCTTCGACCTCTGCAGGGACGTGTTCGCTCTCGAGGCGGGCGCGGCCGACCTCATCCTCCACAATCACGTGCTCGAACACCTCGAGTGCAATTATTCCGTGGTGCTCGTCCGCCTCGCCCGCACGCTCTCTGCACGTGGCACGATGTTGTTCAGCATGCCGATCCTGCCCGGCGGCTACGCCGACGAACTGATCGAGGCCACGCGGGACGAGAAGTTGCGCCGATTCGGGCCCATGCTGCACGTCCGCCGCTTCGGCAGCGACGTGATCCAGCGGACGCTCGGGATGATCTTCCGCATTCCCGAGACGTACGAGTTGCGAAACCTCTTCGGCGAGGAAGAGCTTGTGGAGGCCAACATCCCGCGCCATCACTGGTCGGCCTGGACGGGCGCATCCGTTTTCCGGGTGGGCAGGGCCGATCTTCGGTGCTGAGGCCCGCATGAGCGGCCGGCTTTGGGGCACGGCGGATGCGCGGGCCGGTGCGCCCGAACGGCTGTTTGCCGATTCGGCGGGGCCGGTCATTCCGCCGCGGGCAGACGGGGCCCGTCCGGGCGCCCCGTCGGGTCACGAGGGTCGGCTGCACCGGTAGGCTCCGGTGCGTTCAGCCCGCGCCGCACGGGGACACTGACGGTCAGCGCATCGATACGCGTTCGTGCTCGCCGACGTTGCCCGCCTTTTGCCCGGTCACCATGGCCTTCGCGTAGGCGTAGAGCACGACCATCTTCCCCGAGGGGGCGTCCCAATATTCGGCTTCCTCGATATCCACCTCGATCAGCGCGATGCCCGGGTCCTCGACTCCCTTCGGAAACCAGGCACGCGCTTCCGCGGTTAAATGCTTCTTGATCTCCGACTTGTCGCGGATGATCGCGCCGGTTCCGCGCAACGACACATACGTCCGCTTGCCGGGATCGGAGAACGTGATCAGGCTTTCGCGATCGCTCTCGAGGTCGTGCACCTTGCCGGATTCGATTTCGGTGAGAAAGAACAGCGTGCCGTCGAAGGTGGCGTCGCTCGCCGCCATCGGGCGGCTGTGGAACTTGCCGTCCGGGCCGCGCGTGGCCAGCATGGCGATGTGAATGTCCTTGATGATCTCGATCACCTTGTCCTTCGCGGCCTGGTCGTTGCGGTCCATCAGGGTGCTCCTCCTGTCCTCGTCTGGCGCGACAACACGGAAGCGAAGTGCGAGTTCCCCGGAGCGCCACCGCCGGATGGCCAAGCGGGGGCGGCGCGGGGGCTGTTCCCAAGGCGTGATCCGCTTCGGCGCAGCGTCAATTCCACTCATCCGGCAGCGCCGGAATCGGAAGGACGCCGATGCCATCCTCGAGCAGCGAACGGGCTTCTTCGCCCGTCGCGGTCCCATAGATGCTGCGCGACGGGCTGTCGCCCTCGTGAATCTTCCGCGCTTCGGCGGGAAATCGAGGCCCCACGTCGTCGGCATCCTTCTTCAGCCGGCGGTGCAGGTCGCGGATCATCGCCCGCGCGGCGCTGAAGCGGTTCTCGTCGAGGGGCGCATCGCCCGGTACCGCCGCCGCTTCGGTGGCCGCCGCTGCCGGGGCGGCTATGATGTCCCGAGCGCCGCCGGTGCGCTTCACGGCCGGCGCCATGACGGCCTTGCGGACCATCGGGGACCCGCAAAGCGCGCAATGGATATCCCCGTCGGCGCTCTGAGCCTCGAAGGCGGCGCTGTCGCGGAACCAGGCGTCGAACGCATGCTCGCGGTCGCAAACCAGGGCGTATCGGATCATGCAGCGTCAGGCGGCGAGCAGGGCATCGAGCCGGCCCGCGGCATCGAGCGCGTGCAGGTCGTCGCATCCGCCGACATGTGCTTCGCCGATGAAGATCTGCGGCACGCTCGTTCGCCCGTTCGCCCGCGCCGTCATCTCGGCGCGCCCCGCGCGGTCTCCGGTCACGTCGATCTCGGACAGCGTCGCCTGCTTGCGGCGCAGCAGATCCTTGGCGGCTGAACAAAACGGGCAGAAGCGCGTGGTGTAGATCGTCACAAGCGGCATCGAAGCGTTCCCGGAACCCCGACCTCGATCAGACGTCCCCACCTTCTTCAATATGGGCCTTCAGGCGATTGTGACAACCCGCGCGAAAACGAGCGCGTCCACGGCCGCCGCGCCCCCGCGCAGCACGGCCCTCGCCGCCGCGTTCAAGGTGGCGCCGGTGGTGAGGACGTCGTCGATCAGGAGCACGCGCCTGTCGGCTAGGCCGATGCCGCGATCGGCCGCGGCACGGAAGGCGCCTTGGAGGTTGTCGAGGCGCTGCGCGCGCGTCATGCCGACCTGGCTCGGCGTGTTCTTGACCCGGCGGAGCAGCAACGGGTCCCAGGGCCTGCCGGACAGCCGCGAGACCTGCGCGGCGAGGAGCGCCGCCTGATTGAACTGGCGCGTGAACAAGCGTCCGCGATGCAGGGGGATCGGCACGATCACGTCGGCCTCCTCCAGGAGTTCGCGGCCCGCGCGCGCCATCCACGACCCGAGCGGGCGGGCGAGTTCGAGGCGATCGCCGTATTTCAGCCGGTGAACGAGGATGCGGGCGGGTCCGTCCTCGAATCGCACGGCGGCGCGGATGCGCTCGCAAACCGGGGGCCGCGACAGCGCCTCCGCGGACAGCAGCCCCGCACCGAGATCCTGGGCGAAGGGGATGCCCAGCCGCTCGCAATACGGCCGCTCGATGAAGGCGAGCGCCCGCCAGCACGACGCGCAGAGCCCCATCGAACGATCGACCGCCTTGCCGCAGGCGATGCAGGCGGGGGGGAACACGGCGTCGATCGCCGCCCGGCCGAGCAGGCGCAGGACCCTTGCGGCTCCGGCCAGGACCGGGCGGGTCGACCCGATGCCGGCGAGGTCCGGGCCGGTGTTCATCGATCAAGCGCCTTTCCAACGGTTCGCCGGATCGCTAGGACAGCCGCATAAACCTCCCGCCGGGACCTCCGGTACGAGTCGGAACGAGCCCACGGAATCCGCACGATGGCGCTTCGCGCGAACTGGCAAGCGATGCTTTTCACGGTCGTCGCGGCCCTCTTCGGCCTGGGGGAAGGCGCGTGGGCGAGCCCGGCGCTGGTGGTCGACGTCGAGACCGGCGCGGTGCTCTTCGACGACATGGGCACCGCGCCGTGGTATCCCGCCTCCCTGACCAAGCTCATGACGACCTATGTGGCCCTGAGCAAGGTGCGCGAGGGCAAGTTGTCGCTCGACACGCCCCTGCGCGTCTCGGCGCGGGCCGCCGCCATGGCGCCCTCCAAGATGGGGTTCCGCCCGGGCACGTTGGTCACGCTCGACAACGCGCTCAAGATGCTCATGGTCAAGTCGCCGAACGACGTCGCCGTCACGGTCGCCGAGGGTGTGTCCGGATCGGTCGAGGCGTTCGCCGACGAGATGAACGCCTACGCGTTCCACCTCGGGCTGCGTGAGTCCCATTTCGTAAATCCCAACGGGCTGCCGAACGAACATCACGTGAGTTCCGCCCGCGACATGGCCATGATCGGCCGCGCGCTGCTGCGCGACTTCCCCGAACAGCGCGCCTTGTTCGGCATCGGCGCCCTCAGCTTCAACGGCCGCATCATCAACAATCACAACGGTCTTCTCGGGCGCTACGATGGCGTCGACGGCATGAAGACGGGGTACACCTGTTCGGCCGGCTACAACATCGTGGCGAGTGCGCAGCGCGGCGACAAGCACCTCATCGCGGTCGTCATGGGCGCGGTGTCGCTCGGGGAGCGAAGCCGGCGCGTGACGTCGCTGTTCGAGCGCTTCTTCGCGACGTCCGGGGGCGGCTCGGCTGACGTCGCGGCCCTGCCGCCGAGCGATATCGTGCTGCCGCCCGACATGCGGGGGCAGGTGTGCGGCCCGGGGCGCCGCAACGCCATCATGGAAGCCGAGGTCGAGGACGCGCTGGTTCCGCTCGCGCCGGGCGGGCCGCTGTTCGGCGGCGGTCCCGAGCGCGCCCAGATCATCGGCATGGCGGGCGGAGTCGCCCCGGCCGGCATGCCCGCGCCGAGCCTCGGACCCTCGGGCGGGTTCGAACTGCTGCACGCGCGAACCCCGTTCGATCCCGTGCGCGTGTATATCGGGCCGGCACCCGGCTGGAAGGGAACGCCCAACGGACCCATCGAGGCCGCCGCACCCGGACCAGGCAAGCGCGGCAACCCGGCGCGGCCGCCTTTCGCCGCTCCCGACAAGGCCGAGCCGTCGCTCCCGGCGGCCGCCGCCGGCGACCTCGGCGGGGGCGTGCCGATGGCGCTCGCGGGCGCGGTTCCGGCCCCCGCCGCTCTCGCCGCGGCGAACAGGGCCGTCAAGCGCAAAGGCCATCTCCCGCCGAGGGTCGCCGCGCGCGATCACAAGCCGTCGGCCGGCAAGGGAAGGCCCGTGTCCACGCCGGCCGTGAAGAAGAAAACGGCCCCGAAGAAGGCGTCCGGCAAAGCCCGGGCGCGATGATGCCTGACGGGCTCGCGGCCGCGATCCCGACCCCGGTCGCGGTTCTGACCGGGTTCCTCGGCGCCGGCAAGACGACGCTCCTGAACGCTCTGCTTCGCCACCCGGCCCTCGGCGCCACGGCCGTCATCGTCAACGAGTTCGGCGCGGTCGGCATCGACCATCACCTCATCGAACGGATCGAGGGCGACCTGCTGGTGCTCACGGGCGGCTGCCTGTGCTGCGCGGCGCGGGGGGACTTCACCGAGGCGCTGCGAGGCTTGCTTCGGCAACGCGCGCTTGGCGAACGCGCGTTCGACCGCATCCTCGTGGAAACCACCGGCCTCGCCGATCCCGGCCCGATCCTCAACGCGCCGCTGCTCGACCCCGAATTGTGGCCGCTGTGCCGCCTCGGGCCGCTGGTGACGTTGGTCGACGTGCGCGACGCGACGGCCGTTCTCGACCGAAGCGTGGACGCGACGCGGCAGGTCGCGATGGCGGACCGGATCGTTCTCACCAAAACCGATCTCCTGGGACCGGGGGACCGCCCCATTCCGGAAGGCCTCGAAACGCGCGTCCGCGACCTCAATCCGCGGGCGCCCATTCTCGACGTGCGCGAGGCGCGGGCGGACCCCGCCGCGCTGCTCGCCCCCGATGCCTCCTCCTCGGTGCCGCGGCTGGCCGATCGACCCCGCGCGGGCCGCGCCGTCATAGAGGCGGGCGCGGCGCGTCACGCCGCGATCGATTCCGACGTGCTTCGCGCCGGCGTGATCGATGCCGGGCCGCTCGAAGCCTTCCTGGCCGTGCTGCGCGAGCGCCACGGCCCTTTCATCCTGCGCCTTAAAGGCTTCGCGGCCCTGACCGATGAGCCCGGACGGCCGCGCGTGATACAGATGGTGCGGCACATGCTCCACCCCGTTTCTTGCCTCGCGGCCTGGCCCGACGCCGACCGGGGCACCCGGCTCGTGGTCATCACCGAAGGGCTGCGCCCGGGAAGCGTGCGCGACCTGTGGCTTGATTTCTTCGGCCCGCCGATGATCGGTCGCCCCGACGCCGCCGCGTTATCGGCCGGGGACCGCGGCCGGCAGGGCCTGTTCGGCTGAACCGCCACGGCCGGCCCCCATCAGCGCCAAGGCGATCGCGGCCGCGAGCGCCGCGTTGTCCTTGACGAGCGCGATGTTGGTGGCGAGGCTGCGCCCGCCCGTGAGTTCGAGCATCCGCGACAGGATGAACGGGGTGACGGCCTTGCCCGCCACGCCCGACGCGCGGGCTTCGGCGACCGCGGTGTCGATGTACCCGGCCATCTCCGCGGCCGGGATTTCGTCCGACCTTGGAACGGGATTGGCCACGAGCACGCCGCCGCCGAGGCCGAGCCGGCGCTTGGCGCGCACGAGAGCCGCGATCGCCGGCGCATCGTCGAGCCGGATCGGCGCCGGCAGCCCGCTGTCGCGGCTCCAGAAGGCGGGGAACTGGTCCGTCCGGTAGCCGACCACGGGCACGCCCCGGGTTTCGAGATATTCCAGCGTGCGCGGCAGGTCGAGCAGGGCCTTGCCCCCGGCGCACACGACCGTGACGGCCGTCCGCGCCAGTTCGTCGAGATCGGCCGAGATGTCCATCGTGGCCTCGACGCCGCGATGCACGCCCCCGATACCGCCGGTGGCGAACACGCCGATGCCCGCGAGGCTCGCGCAGATCATGGTGGCCGCGACCGTGGTCGAACCGTCGCGCCCGGCCGAGACGGCGTAGGGGAGGTCGGCGCGGCTGAGCTTCAGGAAGCCCCGCGCGGTGCCGAGCCGATCGAGGGTGGCCGGGTCGAGCCCCACCCGGATGCGGCCGCCCAGCACGACGATGGTCGCCGGAACCGCACCGGCCTCGCGAACGACGGCCTCGACCGCGCGGGCGGTCTCGACGTTCGCCGGGTACGGCATGCCATGGGTGACGATGGTCGATTCGAGCGCCACGACGGCCCGTCCTGCCGCGAGCGCGTCGGCGACTTCGGGCGCGAGGTCGAGGGGCGGGCCGGCCATCACGGTCCGGCAGCGCTCCCGCCGAGCCTCACGTCGCCGAAGCGGCGCTCGTTCGCGGCGAGAAGGGTCGTGCTCATGTCCGAGCGCACGCTTCCCGCGCGCTCGATCGTCAGCGCCGCCGCCAGGGTTCCCCGGCGCACCGCCGCGAACACATCGACGCCCGTCGCCAGGCCGTGGATCGTCGCCGCGACGAGCGCATCGCCCGCGCCCGTGGCGTCGACCGGCTCGGACGGCACGGCCGGGAGGCGGCACGTGCGTGCGCCGTCGCGTCCGCGAACGAGCAGGCCATCCGCTCCGAGCGTCAGCACGACGCTTTCCGCACCGCGCTCGCACAGGCGTTCGACGATGGCGTCGGGGGAGCCGCGCGACGCGCCGGCGAGGGCCGCGCCCTCGTCGGCGTTGAGGAACAGGAGGTCGACACCCGACAGGTCGCGGGGCAGCTTGCCGACCTTCGCGACCGAAACGCCATCGATGGCGAGCCTGACCCCCGTCGCGCGCCGCCGCGCGATGAGGTGGCGCATGACGGATTCGGGGACGTTGCAGTCCGCGAACGCCCAGGCCGCTCCGGCGCCGTCCGGCCAGAACTTCGACACGTGGTCGATCGTGAGGTCGTCGAAAACCGCCATGTCGGCCATGCCGAAGGCGAGGTCGCGATCCGGGCCGATGACGGCGATATATTCGGCGGTGCCGCGTTCCCGCGAGACCGCGACGCCGTCGGCCGCGATGCCCGAGCGCCGCAGGTGCCTGAGCAGCGCCCGGCCATTGGCGTCGTCGCCGACGATCGACACGAGACGCGGCGGCAACCCGAGCCGGGCGAGGTTCTGCGCGACGTTGTGGGCGACGCCGCCGAAGGCCTCGCTGCGCGCGACCGGGTTCGACGTGCCCGGCCTGACCGGGACGAGCGCCTGGTAGAGCCGATCCACGGTGGCGCCCCCGAAGCACGTCGCACGTCGGATGGCGCCGGCCTCGGGGCGGCGCCGGAAACCGCCGTCCCGGTCGCGGCGTCGCCGAACATCGGAGCGTTTGCGTTCGAGGAGGGTCGGTTCCGCGGGCATGGGACGACATTAGATCAAAGCCGTGCGACCCGACGAATTTTCTTCGCCGCCGGCCGGGCGCCGACCTCGACGTGCCCCCAGGCCGGCGCTCATCGCCTTTCCGCGGGCGCGGAAACCTGGCCTTGAGGAAATCGTGATCGGTTGAGACTCAGGGTCGCGCGGGCGCTTCGTCGCCGGTTTGCCGAACGAGGCATCATCATGTCCCTCTCATTCCGGGCGAACCCCGCTCGGCCGCCCGACGTTTCCGCCGCCGGTGGACGGCAGCGCGCCCGCCCGCCCGTGCGTCGGCTCGGGCGTCTTCCCGACGCGCTCACGGTTGCCTCCGCTTCGCATGGCGCCCTTCTGGTCGAAGCCCTCGGCGCCGAGGCGGTCGCGCGCCATCGCACGGCCTGGGTCGATCTCGTCGGGAGGGCGCTCGAACCCAACGTGTTTCTCGAGCCCGGTTTCGCCGTCCCCGCGGCGCGCCTGCTCGCGCCGAAGCGGGCGCCGATCTTCGTCCTTGTCTGGGCGGGGAAGGCGCCGGGGGGGCCAGAGCTCGTCGCCTTGTGTCCGCTCGCGATGCCACGGTTGGGGTTCCCGCGGGCGCTCGCCGTTTGGTTCCACGATCTCGCGGCGCTCGGTGCGCCGCTGCTCGACGCCCGGTTGGCGCAACCGGCGTTGCAGGCCATCCTGGCCTGGATGGCGCAGCGGGTTCCGCGCTGCCGGGCGTTGGTGATGTCGGCGGTGCCGGTCGACGGCCCGACCCGCGAGGCGGTCCGCGCCGTCGCGGCGGCGACGGGCCGGTCGTTCGCGACCCTCGACGTGCGCGCCCGCGCGTTCCTGCGCCACACCGGCGTCGCCGACGCCGCCCGGCCGGCGGAGCTATCCTCCGGACGGGCCAAGGAACTCCGGCGGCAACGCCGAAAGCTCGGATCCCACGGGGCGCTGAGCTACGTGGGCGCCGACGCCGGCGAGCCGCTCCTCGGCGCCATGGAAGCCTTCCTGGCCCTGGAAGCGAAAGGCTGGAAGGGAAGGCGCGGGACCGCCCTGCTCAGCGACGCCGCGCGTGCGGCCTTTGTCCGCGACATGACCCAAACCCTCGCTCTGGAGGGCAAATGCAGGGTCGACGCGCTCATGCTGGGCGACGAGCCCGTGGCGATGGGCGTCATCCTGTCGAGCGGCGGCCGCGACTTCTTCTGGAAGACGGCCTTCGACGAGGCATGGGCCGCCTTGTCGCCGGGCGTGCAGTTCACGCTCGACCTGACGCGGGTTCAGCAGCAACGCCGCGGCGTCGACGCCACCGATTCCTGCGCCATGCCCGATCACCCGATGATCGACAGGGTGTGGGCCGACCGTCTGACCATCGCCGACCTGGCCCTGGCCGTGCGGCCCGGCGGCGCCCGGGCCTTCGAAGCCCTGATCGCGCGCGAACGTCTGCGCCGGCGCGCCCGTGCCTGGCTGAAAAGCCTCTTGGCGGCATGGAGGAAGCGCGCGGCGGTCCGGCGTATGACGGGGCGAAGCGAAGGTGTGAGGACGGGCCGTCCTTAGCGGTGCCGGGCGCGGCGGCGCGGCCGAAGCCCGGTCGCGCAATGGCGGCCGCCGTGCGCTTGCACGCCCGAAACCGCTATGTTACCTCGGCTCGCGGCGGCGCTGCCATGCGACGAAGGCCGAAACGCGGCGGCGGGACGGTCGGTCCGAGCCGGGACGCGTGCCGAGCGTCTCTCGGGTATCGAGCCGATGCGCGCATGTTCGAGGGTTGAAACGCCGTGGCCGATGCCGACAACATCGTTTCCGGGATGGCGGGCCGTTATGCCGCCGCCCTTTTCGCGCTTGCCGAGGATAATGATTCTACCGAGTCCGTCGCCGCCGATCTGAAGCGGTTCGCCGACCTCGTGGCGGGTGACCCCAACCTTCGGCTGCTCGTTCGCAGCCCCGCGTTTTCCACCGAGGACCAGACCCGCGCGTTGGGCAAGATCCTCGAAGCGGTCGGCATCGGCGGGCTGGCGGCCAAGTTCCTGCAACTGGTGGCGTTCAAGCGGCGGCTCTTCGGCGTCAACCGCATGATCGCCGACTTCAACGCCCTCAACGACGCGTCGCGGGGCATCAAGCGCGCCGCGGTGACGGTCGCCGAGCCGTTGAGCCCCGGCGACGCCGAAGCCTTGAAACAGGCGCTTGGCGAGGGCGCCGGGGGCAAGACGGTGGAGGTCGCCGTGAAAGTCGACCCGGCCATCATCGGTGGGCTCGTCGTGCGGTTCGGCAGCCGCATGGTGGACGGCTCGCTGAGAACCAAGCTCAACTCCATCCGTACGCGCATGAAAGAGGTCGGTTGATGGACATCCGCGCCGCTGAAATCTCCGATATCCTGAGAAGGGAGATCCAGAACTTCGGCAAGGAGGCCGAGGTGACGGAGGTCGGTCAGGTGCTGTCGGTCGGCGACGGCATCGCGCGCGTGTACGGCCTCGACAACGTCCAGGCCGGCGAGATGGTCGAATTCGAGGGCGGCGTACGCGGCATGGCGCTGAATCTCGAGGCCGACAACGTCGGCATCGTGATTTTCGGCACGGACCGCGACATCGGCGAAGGGCAGACCGTCAAGCGGACGGGTGCCATCGTGGATGTCCCGGTCGGCAAGGAGCTGCTCGGGCGGGTCGTCGACGCGCTCGGCAACCCGATCGACGGCAAGGGACCCGTCCGGGCCGAACGCCGCGCGCGGGTCGACGTGAAGGCGCCGGGCATCATTCCCCGCAAGTCCGTGCACGAGCCCATGGCCACGGGCCTCAAGGCCGTCGACGCCTTGATCCCGATCGGCCGCGGCCAGCGCGAACTGATCATCGGCGACCGGCAGACCGGGAAGACGGCGGTCGTCCTCGACGCGATCCTGAACCAGAAGTCGCTCAACCAGGGCACCGACGAAAGCCAGAAGCTCTATTGCGTCTATGTCGCCATCGGCCAGAAGCGTTCGACCGTGGCGCAGTTCGTCAAGGTGCTCGAGGAACATGGCGCCCTCGACTATACGATCGTGGTCGCCGCGACGGCGTCCGATCCGGCGCCCATGCAGTTCCTCGCGCCCTTCTCGGGCTGCGCGATGGGCGAATATTTCCGCGACAACGGCATGCACGCGCTGATCATCTACGATGACCTGTCGAAACAGGCGGTGGCCTACCGCCAGATGTCTCTGCTGCTGCGCCGCCCGCCGGGTCGCGAGGCCTACCCCGGCGACGTGTTCTATCTCCATTCCCGCCTGCTCGAGCGCGCGGCCAAGCTGAACGACGCGCGCGGCAACGGATCGCTTACGGCGCTGCCCGTCATCGAAACCCAGGCCAACGACGTTTCCGCCTACATCCCGACGAACGTGATCTCGATCACCGACGGGCAGATCTTCCTCGAAACCGACCTGTTCTATCAGGGCATCCGCCCGGCGGTGAACGTGGGCCTGTCGGTGTCGCGCGTCGGCTCGTCGGCCCAGACCAAGGCGATGAAGAAGGTCGCGGGACGCATCAAGGGCGAGCTCGCGCAGTACCGCGAGATGGCGGCCTTCGCCCAGTTCGGGTCCGACCTCGACGCCACGACGCAGCGCCTGCTCAACCGCGGCTCGCGCCTGACGGAATTGTTGAAGCAGCCGCAGTTCTCGCCCTTGAAGATGGAAGAGCAGGTCGCCGTGATCTACGCCGGGGTGAACGGCTACCTCGACCCGCTGCCGGTGAACCGGGTGCGGGCATTCGAGGACGGCCTTCTCGCGCTTTTGCGCACGAGCCACGCGGACGTGCTCGACACGATCCGCACGTCGAAGGATCTCGGCGACGCGACCGCGGCGACCCTCAAGGGCGTCGTCGAAAGCTACGCCAAAAGCTTCGCCTGACCCCAGCCCGCTAGCGAGATCGAGCCCGACCTATGCCGTCGCTGAAGGACCTGCGGAACCGGATTTCCTCCGTCAAGTCGACGCAGAAGATCACCAAGGCGATGCAGATGGTGGCCGCCGCCAAGCTGCGCCGGGCGCAGATGGCGGCGGAAGCCGCGCGCCCCTATGCCGAGCGCATGGAGAAAGTGCTGGCCGGCCTGGCCCGCGGCATCGGCGCGGGAACGCAGGCGCCGCCGCTCCTCGCCGGCAACGGCCGCGACGGCACCCACCTCCTCGTCGTTTGCACGGCGGAACGGGGGCTCTGCGGCGCGTTCAACGCCTCCATCGTTCGGCTCGCGCGCGAGCATGCCGGCGCGCTGCTGCGTGACGGCAAGGTGGTCAAGATCCTGTGCGTGGGGAAGAAGGGTTTCGACCAGCTGCGCCGCCAGTACCAGGACAGCGTCGTCGACGTCATCGACCTCCGCTCCGTCAAGCAGCTCGGCTTCGTGAACGCGGACCCGATCGGCCGCAAGATCATCGCCATGTTCAACGCGGGCGAGTTCGACCGCTGCACGCTGTTCTTTTCGCGTTTCCGCTCCGTCATCACCCAGGTGCCGACCGCCCTGAGCTTGATCCCGGCCGAAATCCCGCAGGGCGACGCCGCACCGGCGAGCGCGGCGGCCTACGAATACGAGCCGGGGGAGGACGAAATCCTCGCGACCCTGTTGCCGCGCAACATTTCCGTCCAGGTGTTCCGGGCTTTGCTCGAGAATGCCGCGTCCGAGCAGGGTGCGCGCATGAGCGCCATGGACAACGCCACCCGCAACGCCGGCGAGATGATCAAGAAGCAGACGCAGGTCTACAACCGCTCGCGTCAGGCGATGATCACCAAAGAGCTGATCGAGATCATTTCGGGAGCGGAGGCGTTGTGAGGTTTTCGAGACGACGTCGATATCACGCCCGAAAGCACGGGCGGCCTCGTTCCGGAGCGGTTGCGGCGGATCCGGGCATGTCGCCATCGCATGGAAGCCGACCTCGTTGAGGAGCGTCCGACCCGGATCGAGCGGCGATTGGGCCTTGTCGAGATTTGATGAACGCTCGCTTCGGCGCGCGACGAGAGTTCGAGGGAGCACATGTCCGACTTCACCTTTGCCAACAGCGCCAACCAGGACACCGACATCCTGGCCGCAACCGTCGATGACGGGACCAACCGGTCGCCCGGTCACGTCACGCAGGTCATCGGCCCGGTGGTCGACGTGAAGTTCGAGGGGCATCTGCCCCAGATCCTTAACGCGCTCGAGACCATGAACGGCGGCAGCCGCCTGGTGCTTGAAGTCGCGCAGCATCTCGGCGAGAACTCGGTCCGCTGCATCGCCATGGATATTTCCGAGGGGCTGACGCGCGGGCAGAGTGTCACGGATACGGGCGCGCCCATCCGCGTGCCGGTGGGGGAGGGGACGCTCGGCCGGATCATGAACGTGATCGGCGAGCCGGTCGACGAAGCGGGACCGCTCGACACCCGGATCATGCGCCCGATCCACCAGCCGGCGCCGAGCTACGCCGACCAGTCGACCGACGCGCAAATCCTCGAAACCGGCATCAAGGTGGTCGACCTGCTGGCGCCCTATGCGAAAGGCGGCAAGATCGGCCTGTTCGGCGGCGCGGGCGTCGGCAAGACGGTGCTGATCATGGAGCTGATCAACAACATCGCCAAGGGGCACGGCGGCTATTCCGTTTTCGCGGGGGTCGGCGAACGCACCCGGGAGGGCAACGACCTCTACCACGAGATGATCGAGTCGAAGGTCAACGTCGACCCGCACGAGTCCGGCACCGCGAAGGGCTCGAAATGCGCCCTCGTGTATGGCCAGATGAACGAGCCGCCGGGCGCCCGCGCCCGCGTGGCCCTGACCGGCCTCACCGTGGCCGAGCATTTCCGCGACGAAGGTCAGGACGTGCTGTTCTTCATCGACAATATCTTCCGTTTCACGCAGGCCGGCTCGGAAATGTCGGCGCTTCTGGGCCGTATCCCCTCGGCGGTGGGCTACCAGCCGACGCTCGCCACCGACATGGGCCAGCTTCAGGAGCGCATCACCACCACCACCAAGGGATCGATCACGTCCGTGCAGGCCATCTACGTGCCGGCGGACGACCTGACCGATCCGGCACCCGCCACGTCCTTCGCCCATCTCGATGCCACGACGACCTTGTCGCGCTCGATCGCCGAGAAGGGCATCTATCCGGCGGTCGACCCGCTCGACTCGACCTCGCGCATGTTGTCCCCCCTGGTCGTCGGCGAGGAGCATTACGGCGTCGCGCGCCAGGTGCAGCAGGTCCTGCAGCGCTACAAGGCGCTGCAGGACATCATCGCGATCCTCGGCATGGACGAACTGTCCGAGGAGGACAAGGTCGCGGTCGCCCGCGCCCGCAAGATCGAGCGCTTCCTGAGCCAGCCGTTCCACGTGGCGGAGGTGTTCACCGGTTCGCCCGGCACGCTGGTGTCGCTGGCCGACACGATCAAGGGCTTCAAGGGCCTCGTGGAGGGCAAGTACGATCATTTGCCGGAAGCCGCTTTCTACATGGTCGGCACCATCGAGGAAGCGATCGAAAAGGCGCAGAAGCTCGCCAAGGCGGCGTAACCGCGCCCGCTTTCAAGGCGTGTACGGCACGGCTTCGGGGGAAGCCCCCGCCGCCGTCGGATGTGTGAGACGGGGCGGCAACGTCCGGATGTCGTCGTCGCGAGCGCAGCGAAGCGGTCCAGGCTTTCCGGGTTGCTTCGTCGCTGCGCTGCTCGCGATGACGGTCGGCGTGCTGGGTGAGGGAGCCGAGGAACCAGGTCATGGCCACGTTCACGTTGGAACTCGTTTCGCCGGAGCGGCTCCTGTTCGCGGGCGACGTCGAAGATGTCGTCGTGCCCGGGACGGAGGGGGAATTCACCGTTCTCGCCGATCACGCGCCGCTGATGTCGACTCTGAAGCCCGGGGTCGTGTCGATCGGCGAATCGAGCGGCAAGCGCACCCGGCTGTTCGTGCGCGGCGGCTTCGCGGACGTCGCCCCGACGGGCCTGACGATCCTGGCCGACACCGCGCTGCCTTTGGAGGAGGTGGACGCCGGCCGGCTCGAGGCGGAAGTCGATTTGGCGCAGGGCGAGGTCGAAGCGGCGCCCGACGGCGAACTGCGCCGGCTGGCGCGGGAAAAGTTGGACCAGTTGCGCGAGTTGAGGGCGACCCTGCAGGTTTGAACGAACGGTGCGGAAGGTCTCGCGCGGTCAGGGGCCTGCGCCGAGCGACATGGGCCATTGGTCGACCGATCCGCCGCCATCCGTGATCGCGGCCGCCAGCCCTGGGGCGGCCACCGCCACGTGCTCGGCGAAAAAGCGCGCGATCATGATCGCCGAAGAGGAACCGGCGCCGTCGGTGCCGACGACATCGTCGAACAGCGCGATGCCGCCGCGCGTGATCGCGAACAGGCGAAGATAGGCCGTGGCGCCGGCGAGCGCCTCGGCCGTGTCGCGCGTGCCGCGCAAAAACCGGGAAGCCTCCTCGAGGGCGGCCAGGGCCTCGCGGAGCCGCGTCCGGCTGTTGCCAAAGACGGCGTCGCCGCTCGCCGGAAGCCTCTCGAGCCCCGCCCTCATGGCGGCGAATTCCGCGTCGAGCGCGTTGCCCGCCCCGGAATCGAGCCGCCGTGTCACGAGGTCGAGCGCCTGGATGCCGTTCGTCCCCTCGTAGATCGGCAGGATGCGGACGTCCCGCGCGATCTGCCCCGCGCCCGAGTCCTCGATATAGCCGAGCCCGCCGTGAACCTGGATGTTCAGGGAAGCGACCTCGTTGGCGGCTTCGGTGGCGAAGGCCTTCGCGACGGGCGTGAGCAGGGCCGCGCGCGCCGTGGCGACGGGCTGCGCGGGTTCCGCCGGGTCGAGGGCCGCTGCCGCGAGATGGCAGAGCGCGCGGGCCGCGGCCGTCAGCGCCCTCATGGTCATGGCCATGCGGGCCACGTCGGGGTGGCGCAGGATCGGGCTCGCGCCGCCCGTCGGTTCGCCCGGCGCGCGACCTTGGCGGCGTTCGCGCGCGTAGCGGATCGCCTGCTGCGCCGCCCGCTCGGCCGCGCCGACCCCCTGGAGGCCGACGGCCAGGCGCGCGCGGTTCATCATCGTGAACATGGCGTTGAGTCCGCGACCTTCCGCGCCGACGAGGGAGGCCGTGGCTCCCTCGAAGCTCATCGTGCAGGTCGGCGCGGCGTGCATGCCGAGCTTGCGTTCGATGCCCGTGCAGATCACGCCGTTGCGGATGCCGAGCGTGCCGTCGCTCGCCGCGAGAAGCTTGGGCACGAGAAAGAGCGAGATGCCGCGCGTGCCCGGCGCCGCATCCGGAAGCCGCGCCAGGACGAGGTGGACGATGTTTTCGGCGAGGTCGTGTTCGCCGTAGCTGATGTAGATCTTCTGCCCCGTCACGCGATACGCGCCGTCGCCCGCCCGCTCCGCCCGCGTGCCGAGGGTGGAAAGATCCGAGCCCGCCTGCGGCTCGGTGAGGTTCATCGTTCCGGTCCACGCGCCGGAAACGAGCTTGGGGAGATAGGCATCCTTGAGCGCGGCCGAGCCGTGCGCCGCCAGGGCCTCGACCGCGCTCGCCGTCAGCATTGGGCACAGGCCGAAGGACAGGTTGGCGGCGCTCCAGATTTCGGCGCAGCCGGCCTGAAGCGCGCGGCCCAGCCCCTGGCCGCCGTATGCCGGGGGTGCCGCGAGCCCGTTCCAGCCGGCCGCGACCCAGCGTCGGTAGGCTTGGCGCCATCCCGCCGGCATCGTCACGCGCCCTTCGCGGAAGCCGGGTCCCTGTTCGTCGCCGGTCCGGTCGAGCGGCAGCAAAACGGCGGCGGCGAAACGCGCGGCCTCGCTCAGAACCGCGTGGGCTTCCTCCGCCTCCGTGCCGGGCATCGGCCCCATGGCGCGCAGGATGTCGGACACGGGGGCGCTGTAGGTCATGGGGATCCGGACGAACGAGGCGACGCGCGGGCTTTGCCGTGCCCGGCGCACGATCCTGATCTAAGGTCGCGATGGCTGCCCCGGGCCGGGTTTCGAGGACGCCAGGACTGCCATGCCGCCGCCGGTTTTTCCACAAGCGCCGCGACCCTTCCGCTGCCTCGCGGCGGACGCGTCGTCCATCGCCGAGGCGGCCGCGGTGCTGCGGGGCGGGGGTCTCGTCGCCTTCCCGACCGAGACGGTCTACGGTCTCGGCGCCGACGCAACCTCCGGCACGGCGGTTGCCGGCATCTACCGCGCCAAGGGCCGGCCGAGCTTCAATCCCCTGATCGCCCACGTGCTCGACACGGAACGGGCGCGTGAAGAAGGCTCTTTCGGCGCCGAGGCGGCCGCGCTCGCGTCGGCGTTCTGGCCCGGGCCGCTGACGCTCGTCGTGCCCGCCGCGCCGACGTGCCGGGTCAGCGATCTCGCCCGCGCCGGGCTCGCGAGCGTGGCCCTGCGCGTGCCCGCGCACCCGAACGCCCGCGCGCTCATCGCGGCCGCCGACGTTCCGGTGGCGGCGCCGTCCGCCAACCGCTCGGGGCGGATCAGCCCGACGAGCGCCGCCGATGTGCTGGCCGACCTCGCCGGCCGCATCGACCTCGTGCTCGACGGCGGCCCCACGACGGTCGGGCTCGAATCGACCATCGTGTCGTGCCTCGGCCTTCCCACGCTGCTGCGGCCGGGCGGCATCGCCCGAAGCGCCATCGAGGCGGTGCTGGGCGCGTCGCTGGCGGTGCCGGCGCGTGACGACCGGGTCCTGGCCCCCGGCATGCTGGCCTCGCACTACGCGCCGCGCGCGTCGCTCCGCCTCGCGGCGACGCACGTGGGGGCAGGGGAAGGGGCGCTCGACTTCGGCGGCCGGTTGCGGGGCACCGCGGCCGGTGCTTATCGTGACCTGTCCCCGCGCGGCGACCTGCGCGAGGCCGCCACGAACCTGTTCGGCTTTCTGCGATTGCTCGATGCGGAGGCGGACGCCATCGCGGTCGCGCCCGTGCCCGCCCGCGACCTCGGCGAGGCGATCAACGACCGGCTGGCACGCGCGGCGGCGCGATAGCGCGGGGTGATGTTCAACCGATCTCCACCACCACGCGCCCGCGAATGCCGCCGTCGAGGATCGCCTCGGCGGTCGGGATGATGGCGTCGAAGCCGATCGTGCGCGTCAGGCTCGCGAGCTTGTCGCGGTCGAGGTCGCGCGCGAGGCGGCCCCACGCCCTGAGCCGCAGGTCGCGCGGCGCCATTACGCTATCGATGCCGAGCAGGGCCACGCCGCGCAGGATGAACGGCATGACGGAACCCGGCAGGTCCGTGCCCCCCGCGAGCCCGCAGGCCGCGATCGCCCCGCCGCGCTTCGTCTGCGCGAGCAGGTTGACGAGCGTGCGGGAGCCAACGGCGTCGATCCCGGCCGCCCAACGCTCCTTGCCGAGCGGCTTGCCGGGCGCGGACAGCTGGTCGCGCGCGACGACCTCGGCGGCCCCGAGCGCCCTCAGGAAGTCGCCCTCCCGCGGCCGGCCGGTGGAGGCGACGACGTGCCAGCCGAGGCGGGACAGCAGCGCGATCGCGACGGACCCGACGCCGCCCGCCGCGCCCGTGACGACGGCCGGGCCGTCCCGGGGCGCGAGACCGTGCGCTTCGAGCGCGAGAACCGCCAGCATGGCCGTGTAGCCGGCCGTGCCGATGGCCATAGCCTCGGCGGGACCGAAGCCTGACGGCAGCGGTATCAGCCAATCGCCGTTGACACGCGCGCGTTCGGCGTAGGCGCCGAGGTGGGTTTCCCCCACGCCCCAGCCATTGAGGATCACGGCGTCGCCCGTCTGATAGAGGGGATGGGACGATCGCTCGACGACGCCGGCGAAATCGACGCCGGGAATCATCGGAAAGCGACGCACCACCGGCGACCGGCCCGTGATGGCGAGGCCGTCCTTGTAGTTGACCGTCGAATGCGTCACCCGAACCGTGACGTCGCCCTCCATCAGGTCGGCTTCGTCGAAGGACGCGAGCTCGGTCTTCTGCCCGCCTTCGGCACGCTCGATGACGATGGCCTTGAACGTCGCCATGGATGATCCCCGTTGTGGCGGCTTGGGCGAGCGCGACAGTGCCCTCGACCGGAGCGCGAAGTCCCAGGTTCCATCGCCGGCCACGCCTGCGGAACGGCCGCGCGCGACGGGCGGGCAGACCTTGGTGGAGCGCCATCCCTCACGGGGCCGAGCCGGCACGATACCCGGCTGGCGCGCGGGGGAAACGCCGGAACGCCGACCGTGGGCGCGATTTTGCCCGAGCGCGATCGCTTCCGGGCGAAATCACTCCGGCTCGAGCACGATACGCGCGCCCGCGCTTCGCCCATCTCCATCGGGCGTGCTAGGACGTGCGCCGCAACCGCAAGCTCGCCGCTCGTTCCGCAGGCACCATGGCTACGATCGATCTCGCCAAGCGCGTCTACGACCACACGTGGAAACTCGATCCGATCATTCGCAGCGTGCTCGACACGGACTTCTACAAACTGCTGATGCTGCAGATGATCTGGGGCCTCTACCCGGACGTTCACGTCACCTTCTCGCTGGTCAACCGCTCGACGGCCGTTCGCCTCGCCGACGAGATCGAGGAAAGCGAGCTCCGCGCGCAACTCGACCACGCGCGCGACGTGCGCCTGAGCAAGAAGGAATTGATCTGGCTCGCCGGCAACAGCTTCTATGGCCGCGCCCACATTTTCGAGCCGGCCTTCCTGTCCTGGCTCGCCGACTACAAGCTGCCGCCCTACGATTTGCGCAAGGTCGACGGGCAGTTCGAGCTGCACTTCTCGGGCACTTGGCTCGACGTGACCCTGTGGGAAATCCCGGCCCTCGCGATCATCAACGAGTTGCGGTCGCGGGCGGCCTTGAAGAACCTCGGACGCTTCGCGCTCGACGTGATCTACGCGCGCGCCAAGGCCAAGCTCTGGAGCAAGGTCGAACGCCTGCGCACGCTGCCCGAGCTCCGTATTTCCGACTTCGGGACACGGCGGCGGCACAGCTTCCTGTGGCAGAGATGGTGCGTCGAGGCCTTGAAGGAGGGCCTCGATCAGGCCTTCACGGGCACGAGCAACGTGCTGCTGGCGATGGACACGGACCTCGAAGCCCTCGGCACCAACGCCCACGAGCTTCCGATGGTGCTGGGTGCCCTCGCCGACTCGGACGAAGCCCTTCAGCGTGCGCCCTACCAGGTGCTGCAGGACTGGCGCAAATATTACGGCGGCAATCTGCTGATCGTGCTTCCCGACACGTTCGGGACCCGGCCCTTCCTGCGCGACGCGCCCGACTGGGTCGCCGATTGGACCGGGTTCAGGCCCGATTCGGCGCCCGCCATCGAGGGCGGGGAAGCCATCCTGGCCTGGTTGCGCGCCAAGGGCCGCGATCCGCGCGAAAAATTGCTGATCTTCTCGGATGCCCTCGACGTCGATACGATCGAGGAGGCCTACCGCCACTTTCAGGGCAAGGTGCGGATGAGCTTCGGGTGGGGTACGAATTTGACCAACGATTTCCGTGGATGCGCGCCGCAGCCGAACGGAACCCTCAAGGCGATTTCGCTGGTCTGCAAGGTCACCGAAGCCGAGGGGAGGCCCGCGGTGAAGCTTTCGGACAATCCCATGAAGGCCATCGGCGACCCCGCGGCCGTCGAGCGCTACCTCCGGGTTTTCGGTTCCGCCGGGCGCGTCGCCCATCCGATCGCCGTGTAGCGCCGCGGTGGCGAGGCTTGCGGGGGTTCGAAGAACGCTGACCTGAGGGGTGTCGGGGGGCATCGCCGGTGCCGCCGACGCTGGCGAGCATTGAGACGTGATGCGCGTTAAGCACACCCATGGGCTTACCGCCGCGCGGACGGGAACCGGCCTTGCGTGCCCGACAGAACAACATATCCTGTGAGTCGTGACGTTTATCACGTCACATGCCCTCCTTGGGCGTTTCCTCCCTAGACTTGGGCCGCCCTTCGGGGCGGTCTTTTTTTGTCCGACGCGGCTTCGCTCTTGGTGGCGACAAAGCAAGCGGGACAGGAAGGATGGGAGTGGAAGCCCGCCTTCACTCACCGTCTTAAACCGCATGGCCCGCGAAAAATCAAGGCAGCTATGTCGAAAAGATGGTCTTGTCGCATAAAAAAGCTGCGGTGCCTCTGAGTTCCCGCTCGGCTCGCGAAGCGCGGGCACCACCCGTTTCCGAGCCCGAGAGGCCTATGGCGATCATCACTTACCTGGCCACGGTCCGCTTCGATGACGCCGCCGTCCGCCAGCTCGGCGAAGCGCTCGCCGCCGCGGGGATCGCCAGGCCCTTGGTGGTCACCGATGCGGGTCTCAGGCGCGCCGGTCCGCTCGAGCGCGCCTTGAGCCATTTGCCGCCCGGCGCCCCGGTCTTCGACGAAACCCCGCCGAACCCGACCGAGACCGCGACCCGCCGCGCGGCCGCGCTGTTCACCGCGCAAGGCTGCGACGGCGTGGTCGGGATCGGCGGCGGGTCGAGCCTCGACCTCGCCAAAGGCGTCGCGCTCCTCGCCACCCACCCGGGGCCGCTCGCCGCCTACGCGGCGATCGCCGGCGGCATCGGACGCATAACGGCCCGGGCCGCCCCGATGGTCGCGGTGCCGACGACCGCGGGAACCGGAAGCGAGGTCGGCCGCGCCGCGCTCCTCACGCTCGACGACGGGCGAAAGCTCGGCTTCATCTCGCCCCACCTCATTCCCAAGCAGGTGATCTGCGACCCCGAACTGACGTGGGGCCTTCCGCCCGCGCTGACCGCCGCCACGGGGATGGACGCCCTGACCCATTGCATCGAGACGTTCCTGTCCCCCGCCGTGAACCCTCCCGCCGACGCCATCGCGCTCGACGGCGCCGCGCGCGCCTGGCTCCACCTGCCGCGCGCCGTCGCGGACGGGGCCGACCGCCAGGCCCGCTCGGAAATGATGATGGCCGCGCTCGAGGGCGGGTTGACGTTCCAGAAGGGGCTCGGGGCCGTCCACGCCCTGTCGCACGCGCTCGGCGGCTCGCGCGATCCGGTGCTCCACCACGGAACGCTCAACGCGGTGCTGCTGCCGGCCGTGCTCAGCTTCAATGCGCCAGCCGCGGTGGCGAAGTACGCTCGGCTGCGCACGACGCTCGGGCTGCCGCCCGACGCCGACCTCGCGGCGGACATCGCCCGCTTCGTCGCGCGGCTCGGCCTTCCCGGGTCGCTCCGCGCCATGGGGGTGACCGCCGCGATGCTGCCGGCGGCGGCCGAGGGCGCCGTCCTCGACCATTCGACCGCGAGCAACCCGCGCCCGGTGTCGCGCGACGATTACCTCGCGATCCTTCACGAGGCGATGCGGTGAGCGCCCCGGCGTTCCCGGCCGCGAGGGCACGCCGGTGGTGGACGGCGGGCCCGAATGCGCCAAGCCTCGTCGGGCAAGGGATGGTCGGCGCACGAAGCGCGGCACTTACCGGACCCCGCTTGCGTTCACGTGGACGGCGGCGGCGAGCGCGGCCATGACGGAACGGCATCGTCCCGGACGATTCGTCGCGCTTTCCTTCGCGGCATCGCGAGGCCGACCCCCGAGCCGCCACGGAGGCGCTTGTCGCCGCCATCCCCGTGAACACGGCGGGGCGGCATCATGAGCGCGATCCGATGCGAGGCGAACGAATTCCCGGTGGCCGCCGCGCCCGTTGTCGCGGTGGTCGGGGGCGGGCCGGCGGGCCTGATGGCCGCCGAGGTCCTGGCGCGCGGCGGCGCGGTGGTGACGGTCTACGACCGCATGCCGTCGGTCGGGCGCAAGTTCCTGCTCGCCGGCCGGGGCGGGCTCAACCTGACGCACGGCGAGGACCTCGCGGTGCTTCTCGCCCGGTACCGCGACGGCGGACCGCGCTTGCGTGCCGCCATCGAAGCCTTCCCCCCGGCGGCCTTGCGGTCCTGGTGCGAGGGCCTCGGCCAGCCGACCTTCGTCGGCTCGAGCGGGCGCGTGTTCCCCGCGTCGTTCAAGACCTCGCCGCTGCTCCGCGCTTGGCTCGCGCGGCTCGCCGCGATGGGCGTCGCGTTCCGCCTTCGCCATCGGTGGGACGGCTGGACGGGGGATGGACGCCTGCGGTTCGATGGGCCGGACGGTCCCGCCATGGTTCGGGCGGACGCGACGGTCCTCGCGCTCGGGGGCGCGAGCTGGCCGAGGCTCGGGTCGGATGCGGGCTGGGTCGAGCCGCTGGCGGCGGCGGGCGTCGCCCTCGCGCCGTTGCGGCCGAGCAATTGCGGCGTCCTCGTGCCCTGGTCGGACCTGTTCCGCGACCGCTTCGAAGGGGTGGCGCTCAAGTCCGCGCGCCTGTCGTTCGAGGGGCAGGGGGCGCGCGGGGACGTCGTCGTCACGCGCTCGGGCCTCGAAGGGGGCGCCGTCTACGCCCTCAGCGCGCCGCTGCGGGACGCGGTCGCGCACGGCGAGACGGCGCTCAGCCTCGACCTGCGCCCCGACCTCGGTGTCGCAGCCATTCGGGCGCGCCTCGAAGCCCCGCGCGGCAAACATTCGCTGTCGACCGTCCTGCGCAAGGCGCTGAAGCTGCCGCCGGTGGCGGTGGCTCTGCTGCATGAAGCCTCGCTCGGCGCGGGGCGGACGCTCGGGACGCGGACCCCCGCGGAACTCGCGGATCTCGTGCGCTCGGTACCGGTCCGGGTGGTCGGCGTGGCGCCCACGGCCCGCGCGATATCGACCGCCGGCGGCGTGCGGTTCGCCGCGATCGACGACGCTTTCATGCTGCGTTGCCGCCCCGGCACTTTCGTCGCGGGCGAGATGCTCGATTGGGAGGCTCCGACCGGGGGCTACCTCCTGCAAGCCTGTTTCGCGACCGGGGTCGCGGCGGCCGAGGGCGCGCTGGCCAACGTGCGCGCCCCCCGCCAGGACACGATGCGGTGACACCGGCGCGCGCGTCGCGTCCTCGGGCGGTCGAGGGGATGTAGGCCCCGGTCAGCCGCGCGGAGAGGCGCGCGCTTGGTCGAGAACGAACATCCGTATCGCGGAGGACAGATTGCCGGCGCCACGCCCCCGGTCGATCTCGGCCACGAGCTTGGCGACGGATTGCCCGCGCCGGCGGGCGATGTCGCGCAAGCCGTCCCAAAAACCCTGTTCGAGCGACACGCTCGTGCGATGGCCGGCGATGGTCAAAGAACGTTTGATCACGCCGGCCGGGGGTGCACCCGCGCTACCGGCCACCGTCCCCGTCGGGCTCCCGCGCGTCGCTGCGGCGCGCGTGCCCATCGAGGTGACGGTCGCGCCGCTCGACGGCGTCCGCGTCCGCGGCGCGCTGCGCCTTGCCGCGCCCGAAGGAGGCGCGGTTCCGGCCCGCCGCGGCCGCGGCGTCGTCCCGCCGCTTCGCCTTGCGGACCCTTCTGAGGTTGACGATCTCGCCCACGTCGCTTCGTCAAGGCTTCTTGCGGAACGCGTCGATCGAAACGACTTTGGGGCCGCCCTTCGCGTCATCCTGAGCGTCGGCGGCCTTCGACGTCACCTTGGCCAGCACCGGCTTCGGCTTGTCGGCCGCGGGCATCGGCTTCTCCCCCTTGGACTTGGTCTCGACCGCGGCCGGCGCGCGGGCTTCCGTCCGCGCCTGGGTCACGCCCTTGTCGTTGTCCACCGTCGCCAGCGCACGCTTCGCCGGAAGCGCTTTCGGCGGCTCGGCCGGCGCTTCGACGGCGGCATCCGGCTCCTCGCGGACGTCGAACTTGAGCCCGAACGTCACCGACGGATCCTGGAACATGGTGATGGCCGCGAAGGGTACGAAGAGCCGCTCCGGGTTGTTGTTGAACGACAAGCCGACCTCGAACCCGGCGTCGGTCACCGACAAGCCCCAGAATTGATGCTGGAGGATGACCGTCATCTCGTCAGGGTAACGCTCGCGCATGCGGTTCGAGAGCCGCAGACCAGGCGTCGCGGTCTTGAAGGTGATGAAGAAGTGGTGGTCGCCCTGCAGGCCGTTCTTCGCGACCTCCGTCAACACCAGCCGGACGACACCGCGCAACGCGTCCTGGACGAGCAGGTCGTAACGGATGAGGTCGGCCATCGATCGCGATCCACCATCAGCGCGGAAGTCGAGTGGAGGCTTCTGTTGCCAGGTGCCTCCGAACCCCGCCTAGAAGTGCTACCCCCTAGGACTTGTTTCCCAGTACCTGCACCGCATTACGCGGCGACGGCCACCGGAGCATAGTTGTCATTGGCAACTATAAGATTAGCCCGATAACGGCGGTACAATGCCGGGCAAAAGAACACCCTTTACACCCTCGTCGATCCTATTTCGCCCCCACCGAAGCCAGCCCGGTCGTTCGACCGACAGGCTCGGGTGGAGGCGCCGGGTACCGCCCCCGGGTCCGAATGGTTTATTACGGAGCCAGTTTATCGCCATAGCCGCCGTGAGGCGGCATGAGCAATATAGGTCATGATCGGTGCGGAAGGAAGGGCGGTTCAAGGCGCCGTCGTCATCGGCCTTGAGGCTCCGTTCATTCCCGGCCGGTAGGGTTCGGTGACGCTTCGGCTTTCGGCCCGGACCACGATCCCCTTGACCCTGCTTCCCGCCTCGTCCCGACAGCGACCGGAGAACCGGCTCGCCTGCGCGATGCTCGTCAGCCTCGGACTCCTGACCCTCCTGGAGTACCTGCTGGTGCGGTCTCGGCTCGGCGGGGCGTTTTCCTACACGCTCGACGATCCCTACATCCATCTGGCCCTGGCCGACCAGATCGCCCAGGGGCATTACGGGCTCAACCCGGGGGAGGCGGCGGCGCCGTCCTCCTCGATCGTCTATCCCTTCCTTCTCGCGGGGTTGTCGATCTTCGGTTTCGGGGAGTTCGGCCCGCTCGTCGTCGGCGTGGTCGCGACGGCGGCGAGCGGCCTGCTGCTTTGCGCGATCGTCCGCGACGCCGCGCCCGGCCTGCGCTGGCCGTTCTTGCCCGCCGCCGGCCTCGCGGTCTCGTTTTCGTTGAGCCTCAACCTCATCGGCCTGCAATTCACCGGCCTCGAACATTCGCTGCACGTGGCCGTGACGCTCGCCTGCGTGTTGGGGGCGATCCGTTTCCTTCGGGACGGGACGGTCGCGCCCTGGTGGTGGCTCTGCGCGTTCGCGGAGCCGGCAATCCGTTTCGAAGGCGCGAGCGTGTGGTTCGCCACCGTAGGGCTGCTGCTCTGCGGGGGCCGCTTCGCCGCGGGTTTCGCGCTGCTCGCCGCGGGCGCGGCACTGCTCGGCGGATTCTCGCTGTTCCTCCACCGTCTCGGGTTGCCCTTGCTGCCGAGTTCCGTCCTGGTGAAAAGCACGGTGACGTTGGGCGACGCGTCGCCGTGGGCGGCGGGCCTCGTGGGGCAGGTCCTCGAGGCGGTGCGGATGAACCTGTCATCCTACGGCGGCGCGCGTCTGGCGCTGTTCGGCGTCCTGCTCGTCCTGGCGGCGGCCCTCAGGCTCGACGGCGAACCGCGGCGGCACCGCGCCAGGCTGCAGCTCGCCTGCTTCGCGCTGTTCGTGAGCGCGGCGCATGGCGTGCTTGGCCGATTCGGCTGGTTGTGCCGCTACGAGATCTACGTACTGGCGCTCGACGCCTGCGTGCTCGTTTGGAGCTTCGGGCCGTCGATCGCCAGCGGGCTGAGGTACGCCACCCCGGCGCGCGTGGTCATCGCGGCGCTGCTTCCCATGGCGCTGATGTCGGTCTACGTCCAGACGTCGTTGCGGTCGTTCGCCGCCGCCGGCGACGTCCATGGCCAGCACTTCCAGTTGCACCGCTTCGCGGCCGATTTCTACGCCGCTCCCGTGGCGGTGAACGATCTCGGTTGGGTGTCCTACCGCAATCCCCATTACGTCCTCGACCTGTGGGGCTTGGGATCGGAGGAGGCCCGGGCCGCCCGGGCCGGCGATCCCTCCGGCCGCTGGATGGACGACCTCGCGCGCCGGCACGACGTGGGATTGGCGATGATCTACACGTCCTGGTTCGAGCGTCTGCCGGCCGGCTGGCGCGCGGTGGCCCGGCTGAGCCTCGAGCAACCTTCCTTCGCGGCCGATGAGGCCGCGGTCACGTTCTACGCGACGCGGCCGGATCGCGACGGGCGGCTCGGGCACTCGCTCGCGCGCTTCGGCCGATCGTTGCCGCCGGGCACGAGGCTCGACATCCTCGAGCCTTCCTGATCCCGTTTCGCGGCGATCCGCGTCACCGATTCGCGCCGGGGCTTCTTTCCCATGCAGGCCTACCTCGATCTTCTCCGCCGGGTTCTCGACGAGGGCGGCCCGAAATCGGACCGCACCGGCACCGGCACGCGCTCGCTGTTCGGCCCGCAGATGCGGTTCGACCTCGCCGAGGGGTTTCCGCTGGTCACCACCAAGAAGCTTCACCTGAAATCGATCGTGCACGAACTGCTGTGGTTCATTAGCGGCGACACGAACGTCGCCGCGCTGCACCGGCACGGCGTCACGATCTGGGACGAATGGGCCGGCCCCGACGGGGACCTCGGGCCGATATACGGTCGGCAATGGCGGGCCTGGGTGGGCGTCGACGGCCACGTCCACGACCAGCTCGCGTTCGTTCTCGACGAGGTCAAGCGCAACCCCGACAGCCGGCGCCTGGTCGTATCGGCGTGGAATGTCGGCGAGCTCGCGCGCATGCGCCTCGCGCCCTGCCACTGCCTGTTCCAGTTCTACGTCGAACCGGAACGCGCCGGGGGCCGACGCCTGTCCTGCCAGCTTTACCAGCGCTCCGCCGACATGTTCCTCGGCGTGCCGTTCAACATCGCCTCCTACGCCCTGCTCCTCGCGATGGTGGCGCGGGTCAGCGGCTACGAGCCGGGCGTGTTCGTCCACACCATGGGCGACGCCCATCTCTACGCGAATCACGTCGACGCGGCGCGCCTTCAGCTCGCCCGTGAACCGCGGCCCCTACCCCGCCTGGTGCTGAACGGCGCGGTCGCCTCGCTGTTCGACTACACCTTCGGCGACATCGCGTTCGAAGGCTACGCGCCGTGGCCGGCCATCAAGGCCGCGGTCGCGGTCTGAAGCTGAAACCTGCGGGGGACGGAGCCGTCATGACCGAACCGTTGCGGGTGTCCAAGACCACGAAACTCGTGCTGGCCGGCGTGCTGGCGGCCTCGCTCGCGGTCGGTCTCAGGTGCAATCTGGCGGCGGAAGGGCACGATCCCGGCCGTCCCGACATCGACGATTTCAACGTGTTCATGCTGGCGGGCCGGATGGTTTGGGCCGGCACGCTCGACCAGGCCTACGCCATCAAGACGATGTATCCGCTCGAACACGCGCTGAGCGGGCAAGACAGCTTCATGCCCTGGTCCTATCCTCCTCTGTTCGGGCTTCTGATGGCACCCTTGGCGGCGCTGCCGCTCGGCGCTGCCTTCGTTCTGTTCGCGGGCCTGAGCCTGTCGCTGTTCCTCGCGGTCCTGCGGCGGCTCGGCGGGGACGCGTTCTGGCCGGTGCTGATGGCCACGCTGCCCTCCGTGTTCATCAACCTCCGGTCCGGGCAGAACGGCCTGCTCACGGCGGGCCTGCTGGGGCTCGCGGCCCTGTTCCTGCTCGCGCGCAAGCCGGGCCGGGCCGGGGCCGCCGTCGCCTGCCTGGCGATCAAGCCCCATCTCGCGCTGGCGGTACCGATGCTTCTCCTCGTCCAGCGGCAATGGCTCGCGATCATCGTGGCGGCGGCCGGCGCGGCGCTGCTCACCGGGATCAGCGTCGCCGTGCTGGGATCGGACGTTTTCCGGGCCTTCCTCGGCGGTCTCGCCGAGGTCGGGCGGTTCATGGCGCGGGGCGCCTACCCCATGCACCGCATGAGTTCCGTCTACACCTGCCTGCTGAGCTTCGGCGTGCCGAGTTTTCCCGCCGTCGCCGTGCACGGCACCGTCGCGACCGGTTTCCTCGCGTGGACGTGCCGGGCTATCCTGCGCGCCGAAGCGCCGCGAACCCGGATCGGCCTCGCGCTGATGAGCACCGTATTCGTGAGCCCATACTTCTACGATTACGATCTGACGGTGTTCGGCGTGGGCGTGGCGCTCGTCGCGCCCGCGCTGTCCGCGGCCCTTCCGACGCGGCGGTACGGCTTCCTCCTTGGCGGCGTCGCCCTGTCGCAGACCCTCGGGATTTTTTGCGATTTGATCGGGCTCGACCGATCGCTGGCCGCCCCCGTTCTGGCGGCGGTGTTCTGCTTCGTGCTGCGGACGGTCGCGCGCGCGACCGCATCGTCCGGGGCCGCGGTCGCGGCATCTTCGAGCGCCGGGGCGGGCGCCCGCCTCGGCGCCGCCTGACGCGGCCCGGAACCGAACGGCATGACGAGGGCAACCGTATCGTGAGCGCCGCCCGCATCCGCCCCGCCGCGCCCGGGGACGCGCCGCTGATCTTCGATCTCGTCCGCGAACTCGCGGCTTACGAGAGGCTGTCCGACGCGGTCGATTGCACGCCCGCCATGCTGGCCGCGGCGCTGTTCTGCCCTCGGCCTAGAACGTTCTGCGACATCGCCGAATGGTCGGGCGAGCCGGCGGGCCTCGCCCTTTGGTTCTACAATTTTTCCACGTTCCGCGGACGCCACGGCATCTATCTCGAGGATCTGTTCGTGCGTCCCGCCTTCCGTGGGAACGGGCTCGGCAGGATGCTGCTCGCCGGCCTCGCCAGACGCTGCGCGGAGGAGAACCTGGCGCGGCTCGAGTGGGCGGTTCTCGACTGGAACGCGCCGGCGATCGCCTTCTATCGGGGACGAGGCGCCGAGTTGCAGGACGATTGGACGACCTGCCGCCTGGAACACGACGCCCTGGCGCGCCTCGGCGCGACCGGGCCGGCACTTGCAAGCGTGCACCCCCGCGGATGACGAAACTCGCGATGGTCGCGGCCGTCGGCCGCAACGGCGCCATCGGTTCCGGCAACCGTCTTCCTTGGCGGCTGTCGAGCGACCTGCGGCACTTCAGGGCGCTGACCATGGGCAAGCCCGTGGTCATGGGCCGCCGCACCTTCGAATCGATCGGCAGGCCGCTGCCGGGGCGCGCCGTGGTGGTCGTCTCGGCCGGCCCGGACTTTTCACCGCCCGAAGGGGTGGAACGGCGCGGGACGCTCGACGAAGCGATCGCCAGGGCGGGCGAGATCGCGGCCGAGCGAAACGCGGACGCGGTCATGGTCGCCGGCGGCGGCACGTTGTATCGGGCCTTGATGGCGCGCGCGGACCGACTTCATATAACCGAGGTCGACCTTTCGCCCGAGGCCGACACGTTTTTTCCCGCCATCGCGGCCGACACCTGGAGAGAGGTTCGCCGCGAGGCGTGTCACGCCGGGCGCGGCGACGACGCCGCCTTCACCTTCGTCGATTACGCGCGTCGGCGCTAAGCCGCCCACCGGCCCCTCGATTGCGGGCCAGGGCGCGGTCTCCTATATGTCGCTCACGACCGGCCGGCCCATCAAGAGGACAACGATGCCCTGGACCAATCAAAGTGGCGGGGGACCGTGGAAGCCCTCGAACCAGGGCCCGTGGGGGCAGGGGGGCAACGCGCCGACGCCGCCCGATCTCGAGGACTTCCTCCGCAAGTCGCAGGAGCGGCTTCGGGGCCTCGTGCCGCGCGGCGGCCTGGGCGGCCTCGGCATCCTCATCGCCGCATTGGTCATGATCCTGCTCTGGGTCGCGAGCGGCTTCTACACGGTGCGGCCGAACGAGGTCGGGATCAACATCATCTTCGGCCGTTACGTCGGCAAGACGCAGTCCGGCTGGCACTACAACCTCCCCTATCCGGTCGGCGAAGTCATGAAGCTCGCGGTCACCGACCGCAACGCGATCGACGTCGGCTCGATTTCGCGCGAGGACCCGCGCCGCACCGGCGTGCAGGTCGGCTCCGATGTCCCCGAAGAAAGCCTGATGCTGACCGGCGACGAGAACATCGGCGACGTCAAGTTCCGGGTGATCTGGCAGATCGATCCCGAACACCCCGAATATTACGCGTTCAACATCCGCAACCCGAACGAAACCGTGAAGGCCGTGTCGGAAAGCGCGATGCGCGAGGTGATCGGCCGATCGCAGCTGCTCAAGCTGCTGACGACCGACCGCAGGATCATCGAACCGGCCGTGCAGGACCTGATCCAGAAGGTGCTGAACGATTACCGCGCCGGCGTGCTGATCCTGCAGGTGCAGCTCCTCTCCGTCGACCCGCCGGCCCAGGTGATCGCCGCGTTCCGCGACGTGACGGCGGCGCAGCAGGATCTGCAGCGGCAGCGCAACGAGGCTGAGTCCTACGCCAATCGCGTCGTCCCCGAGGCGCGGGGCACGGCGCAGCGCATCATCCAGGAAGCCGAAGGCTACAAGGAACAGACCGTGCAGGAAGCGCAGGGGCAGGCGTCCCGCTTCGATCAGGTTTTCGCACAGTACAAGAACGCGCCCGACATCACGCGGCGGCGCATCTACCTCGAAACCATGGAGGCCGTGCTGGCCGGTGCCGACAAGACCGTCATCGACAACAAGGGGGCGGGCGTGTTGCCCTTCCTTCCGCTCGGCGGCACCAACCCGCTCGCACCGGGGCAGGGGGGGGCCCGGCCATGAGGATCGGCAGTTACATCGCGGCCGCCATCGTCATCATCGTGCTCGTCGTCGCGAGCGGGGCGTTCTACACGGTCGACCAGGTGGAGCAGGCGCTGGTGCTCCAGTTCGGGGAACCCGTGGCGGTCATCACCGCGCCGGGGCTGCACGTGAAGGTTCCCTTCCTGCAGAGCGTCGTCCCCATCGACAACCGTATCATCGACGACGAAACCTCGCAGCAGGAGGTGCTCGCGTCCGACAACCAGCGCATCCTCGTCGACGCCTTCCTGCGCTACCACATCGTCGATCCGCTGAAGTTCTATCAGACGGTCGGCACGGTGCAGCGGGCCAACAACCAGCTCGGCTCGGTCCTCAGTTCGGCCTTGCGGCGGGTCCTCGGCGAGGCGACTCTGCCCCAGATCGTGCGCGACCAACGCGCCGAACTGATGGTGAAGATCCGCGACCTCGTGAACGGCGAGGGGGCACGGCTCGGCGTGGCGGTCAACGACGTGCGCATCCGTCGCGCCGACTTGCCGCGTGAGCTCGCGGAGAAGATCTACAGCCGCATGCAATCCGAGCGCGCGCGCGAAGCCGCCGAATATCGCGCGCAGGGCTCGGAACAGGCACAGACGATCACCGCCAAGGCGGATCGCGACGTCGTCGTGGTCAGGGCCGACGCGCAGCGCCAGGCGGATCAATTGCGCGGCGCCGGCGACGCCGACCGCAATCGCATCTTCGCCGAAGCCTACAACAAGGATCCGGACTTCTTCGCCTTCTACCGGTCCATGCAGGCCTACGTGACGGGTCTCAAGCCCGATCGGACCCGCTTCGTGCTGTCGCCCGACTCCGATTTCTTCCGCTTCTTCGCGAGCCCGTCCGGAACCGCCCTGCCGGCACGGCAGCCGGCCACCGCACCACCGCCGGCCTCGCCCTGAGGGGCGGGGGACCCTAGGGGCTGTCCCGCGTGCGTGCGACCTTCGGCCTTCGCGCTCGAATTGCGGGGTGCGTGGCGGCGTGTATGATGCCGACCGATCTCTTCCGGAGCCTGGCGCGGCTTCGCTCGCCTGACGGAACCTGTCCATGACGGTCGCGACCTCCCTCGAACTGCGCCGTGCCGACCCGCGTCGCGCGCGGCGGGCGCATACGCTCGCGGCGACGCTCCTCGGCTGCGCCTTCATCGCCGTCCCGCCCGGCCCGCCGCCGTTCGGGGGTCCGCCGGCGGAAGCCAAGGGGCTCGATTCGCTGGCCGATCTCGCGGCCAGCGTCACAGACGCCGTGGTCAACATCTCGGCGTCCCAAACCGTAGAACAGAAGCTGGCGGGCAACGTTCCGAAAGTGCCGCCCGGCACGCCGTTCGACGATCTCTTCGAGGAGTTCTTCAAGCGGCAGTTGCAGCGCCATGGCGGCGGCGGGGGTGAGGACGAGGCGCCCAAGAGCCGCCGCACGAACTCGCTCGGCTCCGGATTCATCGTCGATGCGTCGGGCTTCGTGATCACCAACAATCACGTCATCGAAGGCGCCAACGACATCACCGTCATCCTCACCGATGGGCAGAAGCTCAAGGCCGAGCTGGTCGGCACGGACCCGAAGGTCGACGTGGCGGTGCTGAAGGTGAATACCGATCACCCGCTCAAAGCCGTGCCGTTCGGCGACAGCGACCGGATGCGGGTCGGCGATCCCGTGATGGCCGTCGGCAACCCCTTCGGACTCGGCGGAACGGTGACGGCCGGCATCGTGTCGGCCCGCAACCGGAATATCGACAGCGGCCCCTACGACAACTACATCCAGACCGACGCTTCCATCAACAAGGGCAATTCGGGCGGTCCGCTGTTCGACATGGCGGGCGAGGTTATCGGGATCAACACCGCCATCCTGTCGCCGTCCGGCGGCTCGATCGGCATCGGTTTCGCCACGCCGTCGAACACCGTCCTGCCGATCATCGATCAGTTGCGCCAGTTTCACGAAGTGCGCCGCGGGTGGCTCGGCGTGCGCATCCAAAGCGTCGACGACAGCATCGCGGAAAGCCTGAAGCTCGGCGCCCCGCGCGGCGCGCTGGTCGCCGGGATCGACGATAACGGCCCGGCCAAGCCGGCGGGGCTCAAGGCTGGCGACGTCATCGTCACCTTCGACGGCAAGGACGTGAAGGAATCGCGCGAACTGCCGAAGCTCGTGGCCGCGACCCTGGTGGGCAAGGAGGTGACGGTCGGCATCGTGCGCGACGGCAAGGATCTGCAGATCCAGGTAACCCTCGGCCGCCTCGACGACCCCGCGAAGCTCGCCTCCCTCGACAAGCCGCCGCCGGCGGAGGCACCGAAGGTGGTGCCGACCGCCCTCGGCATGAGCTTCACCCTTCTCTCCGACGAGGCGCGGAAGAAATACGGTGTCAAGGATTCGGTGCAGGGCGTGCTGGTGACCGCCGTCGATCCCAACTCGATCGTCGGCGAAAGGATCAAGTCGGGCGAAGTCGTGATGGAGGTCAACCGGAACGCGGTCAGCGAACCGGACGACATCGCGGAGAAGCTGAAGGAATTGAGGGATTCCGGAAAGAAGAACGCCTTGTTCCTGGTCTCGAACGGCCAAGGCGTGACGCGCTTCGTGTCGGTCGCGCTGGATTAGGCGGGTTTCGGGGCCTGTCGGCTCGTTCAGGTCGCGTCGTCCTCAACGGGCGAACCCGTCCTGCGCATATCCCTGGATGTAGAGCAGCGCGGTGAGGTCGTTGTGATCGATGCGGGCGTGGGCGGCGGCGGCGACGCGCGGCTTGGCGTGGAAGGCGACGCCGAGACCCGCCTCGGCCAGCATGGCGAGGTCGTTGGCGCCGTCGCCGACCGCCAGGGTGGCGGCACTGGCAAGCCCGAGACGCGCGCGCAGCGCGACGAGTCGTTCGAGCTTGGCGGCCCGCCCTAGGATGGGCTCCGCCACGGTGCCGTGGATGACATCGGCCTCCGCCACCAGCGTGTTGGCGCGATGCTCGTCGAAGCCGAGCCGATCCGCGACCGCAGCCGTAAAGGCGGTGAACCCGCCCGAAACCAGCGCGCAATACGCGCCGTTGGCCCGCATCGTCGCGACGAGCGTCGACGCCCCGGGTGTCATCGTGATCCTCTCCGCCAGCACGCGGTCGATGGCCGCGACGGGGAGACCCTTTAGCAGGGCCACCCGCTCGCGAAGCGCGGGTTCGAAGGCGATCTCGCCCCGCATGGCGCGTTCCGTGATGGCCGCGACCTTCGCCTTCAGGCCCACGAAATCGGCGAGTTCGTCGATGCACTCCTGCCCGATCATGGTCGAATCCATATCGGCGATCAGAAGCGACTTGCGCCGACCGTCTTCCGCCTGCACCACGACGTCGATCGCGGCACCCGCGGTCGCGGCCAAAAGCGTGTCGGTGATCGACCGCAGCGCGGGGGGCGCGGCGGCGAACCGGATGTCGACGGCACGGCCGCGCGCGAGGTGCCGCGGCGCGTCCGCGTCCGGCAGGCGTTCCTGAACCTCCCTGAGCAGCGCCGGGCCGATCTCGGCCCGCTCCGGGTCGGCGATCAGGGTCGCGACATAGGTTTCACGCAATGGCGGCATCCGGGGCGCGGGCGACGGGCGAGGGGCGGGCGGTCCTCATCGCAGGCCCGACCGCGGCCGGCAAGTCCGAGCTGGCGATCCGCCTCGCGGAGCGAACCGGCGGCATCGTCGTCAACGCCGACGCCATGGCGGTCTATCGCGATCTGCGCATCCTCACCGGCCGCCCTGGCGAGGTCGATCTGCGGCGCGCACCGCACGCGCTATTCGGCGCCATCGACGGCGCCGAACGCTATTCCGTCGGGCGCTGGCTCGCCGATGTCGAACCCGTGTTGCGCGACGCGTGGGCGGCCGGGCGCCTGCCGATCCTGGTGGGCGGCACGGGCCTCTACTTCCAGGCCCTGACGCAGGGCCTGTCCGAAATCCCCGCCGTTTCGGAAGCCGTCCGCGCGCGCGTCAAGGCGGAAGCCCGAAACCTGCCGCCGGAAGCCCTGCACCTGGCGCTCGCCCGGCGCGATCCCGAAACCGCGGCGCGGCTGCGGCCGACCGACCCGCAGCGGATCCTGCGCGCCTTGGAGGTGTTCGAGGAAACCGGGCGTCCACTCGCCATGTTCCAGGCGCGGCGCGGCCCGCCCTTGTTGGCCGAAGAGCATGTCACCGGAACAGTGCTGGCCCCCGATCGCCTCACGTCGATGCGGGCCATCGACCGACGTTTCGATGCCATGATGGCGCGAGGCGCTCTCGGCGAGGTCGAAGCGCTGGCGACCCGGGGGCTCGACCCGGCGCTGCCCGTCATGCGGGCGCTCGGAGTCCCGCCGCTCCTCGCGCATCTGCGGGATCGCGTTCCGCTGGAGGAGGCGATGGCGTCGGCGAAGGCGCAAACCCGCGCCTATGCGAAGCGCCAGCTCACGTTCGCACGTCATCAATTGAGGGGGTTCAGGTGGCTTGCGCCGCAAGATGCCGAGGCGGCCATCGTGGGCTCGCAGCGTCGGCAGTGAGGCGAACGGCGCGCGTTCGCGCACGAGGTTCGGAGCCGCCGCGCGGCGGTCATTCCGCCGCGATCTTTGCCTTGATCCTGTCGAACACGCTCCGCCGCAACACGCGCTTCCTCACGAGATCCTCGATCGACGCGTAGGGGCGGTGGCGCGCGATGGTTTCGCCGATGCGTCCGCCCTCGAGGCGATTCAGCGCTTCCACCGAGGCTCTGTTGATGTTCAAGCCTCCCGCCGGCGGCTTGCCGCGCGGCGACGGGGCGGCGTCATGTCCCGCGCTGGGCCCGGTCAGGCCGTCGTCGAGCGCCGGGTCGAGGATAGCCGTCTTCGGCCCGAGCCCCCGCGGATCGGGCGTTCTCGCCGGAGGCGTTGCCGGATCGGGGGGAGGGACGGCGGTCGGCCCGGGCGGCGGGGAGGCCGCGTTCGGAGGGGTTCCCTGCACGGGCGGCTCCGCTTGCGCGTCGAGCGTCCTGGCTTTGGGATCGGGGAAAGGCGTTGGCGGCAGCTGCCCTGTAACCTTGGGTCTCACGTCGTCGGACGCGGTGCCCGGACCAGGGTAGACCACCCGCACCGGCGTCGCCTCGCCCTTGTTGAGGGTGGTTTCCTCTGTCGACATTGCCGCCTGCGCCTTGACCGGCTTGCGGCCGCTCCAGAGGAGGGTGGCATGCCCGATCACCGCGAGGGACGCGACGAGGATGCCGATCACGACAATGCGGCCAAGAATGGATCGTGTCACCATTGACCATCTCCCGGAGCCGCCGCTCCGCTGCATTCGGGTCGACGTGTCGACCGGCGAGGCGGGTTCGCGACGACGAAAAGCAACCGAGTCTCCGAATGCGCGTCGTTGGAAACGAAGCCTGACCTGACGAACCAGAACACCAGATCTGTGGCGAGACTGCGAGATGGTTGCGCGCCCCCGCGAAACGGCGTCGGTTGCGGCCTGCCGGGCCGCGGTAATGTCGCGCCAAGCTCGCGACCCGATTCGGCGATTGGCCTGGCTGCCTGCGCGTCGGCTAGGCTCGACGCTGTTTAGCCCGGCGGGACCTCGTTGGCGAGGGCAGCCTGTCGCGTCATGCGCCACACGCGCAGTCCCGACCGTGCGTTCGTGTCCGAACCGACGATGACGAAGCCTTGCCGCTCGTAGAACCGGACCGCACGGCGGTTGGCTTGATTGACCGTGAGCGATAGCGGGCCGGGCGCGCGGGCCGCCACATCGGCGAGCAGGCATGCGCCCAACCCCCGGCCTTGCAGGGCCGTGGCCACGACGAGCTGGTCGATGACGCCGATAGCCGGACGGAAGGTGACGAACCCTGACGGAGAGCCTTGCGGGTCCCACGCCGCGACGGTGACCGCCCCCGCTTCCTCGAGGCCTCGGAGATAGTCGCGGAACCAGGGACGACGCGCCGGAAAGTCGATGTCCGGTATCGCCGCCGTCCAAGCCTCGACCCAAAGGTCGATCAGGCGGTGGGCGTCGGCCATGGTGGCGACACGGCGCACCGCGCAGGTGTTCACCGCTCGGTCAATTTCAGCTCGATGCGGCGGTTGCGGCTCAGCGCGTCCTCGGCGTCGCCGGGGTCGACCGGCTGGAACTCGCCGAAGCCCGCCGCCACGAGCCGCTGCGGGTCCACGCCCTTGGCCACGAGATACTGGACGACCGCGATCGCGCGTGCGGCCGACAGCTCCCAGTTCGATTTGAACTGCGGCGACTGGATGGGTCGTCTGTCCGTGTGACCGTCGACGCGCATGACCCACCCGATTTCGGGCGGGATCTCGCGTTCGAGGTCGATGACGGCCGCGGCGAGCTTGTCGAGCTCCCCGGAGCCCTCGGGCTTGACGACGGCCTGACCTCCATCGAACAGGATCTGGGACTGGAACACGAACCGGTCGCCGACCACGCGAATCCCCGGACGGCTGCCGAGAATCTCGCGCAGGCGGCCGAAGAAGTCGGACCGGTAGCGCGTGAGTTCCTGGACCTTCTGGGCGAGCGCCACGTTCAAGCGCGAGCCGAGATCCGCGATCCTGATCTGAGCGTCCTTGTCGCGCGATTCGGACGCCTCGAGTGCGGTCTCGATGGCCGACAATTGCCGCCGCAGCGCCGAGATCTGCTGGTTGAGGATGTCGACCCGCGCCAGTGCCGCCGTCGTTACGTCCTTCTGGTTCTCCAGCGCGCGGCTTGTCTCGGCGACCTGGGTGCCGACCGCGCTCGCCCCAGCGGCATTCCGGTCCACGATGCCCTGCAGATCGGTCTTTTCCTTTTCGGCCAAGTCGAGCGTCGCTTGCAGCGACGACAGGCCGGATTGCGCGTCGCCCTTGCCGGCCCGCTCCAGTGCCAGAAGGGAGGTGAGTTCCTCGATCTGCCGGTTGAGTCGTGTCAGGACCGTGTCCTTTCCCGACAATTGCCGGGACAGAAAGAACTGGGACAACATGAAAACGGATAACAGGAAGGTGATGACGAGAAGCATCGTCGACAGCGCGTCGACGAAGCCGGGCCAATAATCGATGCCGCGTTGCGGGCGGCGGGTGCGCGCGAGTGCCACAGTTCAGCGCAGCTCCCGCTCGCGCGACAGCCGCTCGAGCAAACGCCGGGTCTCCTTGTTCTGGTCCGCCTGCGCTTCCACCCAGTCGCGGATCAGCTGTTGCTCGGAGCGCATGTGCTGGACGAGCGCCTGGATACCCTCGGCAAGGTTGGCCATCGCCGCCGTGGAAGCCCGGGCGCCCGCCTGATCGGCCCCGGCCGCTATCTTGTCGAGCGCCGCCCGGAGTTCCACGGGAACCGCCGCGGCGCGCCCGTTGGCGGCATCGGCCGGGTTCTCCGCCGTGATGTGCGACAGCTTGTCCTCAAGCTCGTTGTAGAAGCGATTCTGCGCCTGCCCGGCCTGGAGGTCGAGGAAGCCCAGCACCAGCGAGCCCGCGAGCCCGAACAGCGACGACGTGAACGACACGCTCATGCCGCTGATCGGCGCCGCCAGGCCGTTCTTGAGGTCGTCGAACATCACGGAGGTGTCGCCGCCGGTCTGCATGGACTTGATGACGCCCGAGATGGCCCCCACGGTCTCGAGCAGGCCCCAGAAGGTACCGAGCAGGCCGAGGAAGATCAGCAGTCCCGTCAGGTAGCGGGCGACCTCTCGCGACTCGTCGAGCCGCGTGCCGACCGATTCGAGGACCGCACGCATCGTCAAGGTCGAGACCGGCCGCACGACCCCGTCCCGCGCCGTGCCCAAGATCGTCGCCATCGGGGCCAGCAGAACGGGCGGCTTGACCGAGAAAGAGTCCGGCGTGTTCAGGCTGTTCGCCCAGCGGATTTCCGGGAACAGCCGGAACACCTGTCGAAGTCCGAGCATGATGCCGATGAACAGAACGCCGAGAATGAGGGCGTTCAGCGGGGGATTGGCCAGGAAGGCCGTCGCGATCTGCCGATTGAGGATCAGCGCGATGAAGCCCGCGAGGACGAGGAAGACCACCATGCGCACGAGGACGATGCGCGGAGACGATAGCCGGAAAGGGTCGTTGCGTGTCGCCATGGAAGCGTGTCGTCCATTCGGAACAACGCCGGCCGTTCGCCGATCGACGCGGATCAACCGACGAACGCGCGGCGGATGCAATTCGACGCACGAACCCGCGACCCCGATGCGCGACGTGGAATGTCGGCCCATCGTAGCAGTTTCCGGGGTGGTCATGCGAGAATTTTGCGGTGCGGTCGCGGTCCCGATGCAGATCGCGTCCGTTCAGCGCGCGAGCCGCAGAACCTCGAGGAGCTGGCGATGAATCGATCCGTTTCCCGCCAGGACGGAACCGGCCCCGATCAGGGCGTCGGCGCCGTCCGCGTCGGAAACGGACCCGCCCGCTTCCCGCACGATGACGGCGCCGGCCGCGACGTCCCAGGATTTCACCCCGCGCTCCCAATAGGCATCGTAGGAGCCCGAGGCGACGTAGCATAGGTCCAGGGCGGCCGCCCCCAGCCGGCGCAGCACGCCAGCGCGGGCCAGGACCTGGGCGAGTTCCGCCTTGAAACGGGGGTGGTCGGACGCGCGGCCGAGCGCCGGGATGCCGCACCCGACGAGCGCCTCGTCGAGGTGGTGGCGGGCCGAAACGCGCAATCGTCGATTGTTGTGCCAGGCGCCCTGGCCCCGCTCGGCGAAGAACAGGTCGTCCGTCGCGGGATTGTGGACGACGCCGGCCATGAGCACGCCGTCCCGTTCGAGCCCTACCGAGACCGCGAACACCGGCAGGCCGTGGAGGAAGTTCGTGGTGCCGTCGAGCGGGTCGATGTGCCACGTGTGGCTCTTGTCGGGGCCTTCGACGATGCCGCTCTCCTCCATGACGAAGCCATAGCCCGGGCGCGCCCGGCTCAGTTCCTCGAACAGGACCTTTTCCGAGCGGCGGTCCGCCGCGCTGACGAAGTCGCCGGGGCCCTTCACGGACACCTGCAAATTCTCGACCTCTCCGAAGTCGCGCTTGAGGCCGCGACCGGCTTTGAGGACGGCCGCGGTCATCACGGTCATGAGGGCGGAGCGGATCATGTCGGGTAACCTGGGGCAAGGCGGCGAACGGCGGCCCGGTTACCGGGCTTGGACCCAAACCGTCCGGCGGACAACCCCGCGCGCGGCGAAAGCGGCACCCCGCGGTCGGCGCTCAATTGCCCAGCGTCTTGCGCAGCAGTTCCGCGACCTTGCCCTTGTCGGCGGGCGACAGCGCGTTGAGGGCGCCGTCGAGCCATGGGTCGGAAACCCCGGACGCGCGCGCGAGGAGATGCCAATGGGCCGCTTCGACGCCGCTCTTGGGCACGCCCCGGCCCGCCGCGTAAAGCCGGGCGAGCCGGTTGGCCGCGACCGGATTGCCGAGCAAGGCGGCGCGCAGGAAATAACCGGCGGCGAGCGCCTCGTCCTTCGGGACGCCCTCGCCGTTGAAGGCCATGATGGCGAACTCGACCTGGGCGGCGGGGTCCTTGGCGTCGGCGGCGGTCTTGAAAAGGGCGGCAGCCTGGGCGAGGTCGCGAGCGACGCCCTCTCCGGCCTTGTAGAGACTACCGAGGGCGAAAAGCGCGTCGATGTCGCCCGCGTCCGCGGCGCGGCGGAACTGCTCGGCCGCGCTGCCGTAGTCGCGCGATTTGAGGTCGGCCCCCAGCGCCAGGACCCCGAGGTTGTACATGGCCCCGGGGTGCCCGGCCGCGGCCGCCTTCTCGAGGTAGGGGCGGGCCGCCTCGACGTCCTTGGCCACGCCCGTACCCCTGAGGAGGGCGAGGCCGTAGGCGAACGTGCCTTCGCGGTTGCCGCGTTCGCTCGCGAGTTTGAACCAGCGCGCGGCTTCCGCCTCGTCGCGCTTGACCGCGAGCCCCTGCGCGTAGGTTTCCCCGATCAGCGTCATGGCGGCGCCGTCGCCGGGGTCGGCTTCGAGACGGCGCGTGGCCTCGAGGAACGCGGTCGCGAAGAAGCCGCGTTGGAATGCTCCGAAGGCGAGGTCCGGCGCGCTCCCGTCGCCGAGCGCGCCGGCCGACAAGGGTTGTGTCGGCACCGGGAGGTTGGGCACGGCCGCACCCGTCGGAAGCGCGAACGTCGCGGCCCCGGGCAGGATCGCCGTCGGCGAGGCCGGAGCGGGTTCCGCGAGGGCGGGGCCGATCAGGACCAGGGGCAGCAGCGTGGCGATGAGCCCGGTTCCGCGTGCCTTGCGCGGACCGCTCACGCCGGGGTCCTTTCGGTCAGCGGCAGGGACGCGGCCGCGAGAGCGGCCTGCGCCTCAGCGACCGCGGCGGCAGCGCCACGGGGGTCGCCCCAGACCGCCTCGCCAAGGGCGACGAAGTCGGCGCCGGCCTTGGCCAGCGCCGCGACATGGTCGAGTGCCCGAGCGTGGCCCACGCACGGTACGTTGAAGATCTCCGCCCACCAGGCGACCCGCTCGAGCGTGTCGGCGGGGTCCACGTCGCCGTCGGGGTCGCCGAACATCAGGTAGTCGACCCCGGTCTCGCCGGCACGCATGGCGTCGTCGCGCGAGGCGAACCCGCCCGCGCCGACGATGCGCTCGGGCTTGAGGCTTTGGAGCGCGTCGGCGAGTTCCTGGCCCGCGCCGTCGATATGGACCCCGTCCGCACCCGCACGGGTCGCCATGCGGGCGTCCTCCACGAGCAACGCGATCCCGGCGTCCTGAACGAGCGGGGCGATCGCCTTGACGAGATCGGTCGCGCTCCGCTCGCCCATGGCGCGCAGCCGCAACAGCAGGCAGGCGACATCGCCCGCACGAAGCGCCGAATCGAGATGAGGGATGTCGGACGGCGCCCCGAGTGGTGGCGTGACCAGGAAGAGCCGCGTACGCGGGTCGGACATCGGGGTTCCGCATGGGCTTCGACGAGCGTAACAGCATCGCCCACGACCATGGCGAAAGCGGGACCGGGGACCGAAGCGCGGCCGTCCGCCGTGCGCGAAAAAGGTTCGCCCGCGGGCGCCGATGCCGGGAGGCGCGGACGCAGCCCTCACGTCGGCTGCGGTTCGAGCAAGCCCAACGCGCTGACGAGCGCGACGACGACACCGCCCATGATCAATGCGGCCAAGCTGTTTCGGGCCAGGGCGCGGGCGGTGTCGGGCCGATCGCGCAGGAGCGGCACCAGCCGGTAGCGATTGACCAGGGCGAGCCCGATCATCGCCACAACAAGCGCGACCTTCGCGGCTAGCAGCGCCTGATAGGGGGCGGACACGTCGATTCGTGTGCGGCCGAGAACCGCGAGCGTGTTGCCGAGGCCCGTGGCAACCACGCCCACGACGGCCCAGCTCCCGCAGCGGGAGAACCGGCGAAGCGCCACGATGGCGTCGTGCCGCATCGCGGGGTCGCCAAGGTGCCGGATCGTCGGCACGAGCGGGACGAGGGCGCCGAGCCAGAACCCGCCGGCGAGAAGGTGGACCGCGAGGGTCGCGCGGTGCAGCCAGCCGATCGGTCCCGACTGCGTGGCGGCGTGACCGATCAGCCCGAGACTGGCCAGGGCCGCCGACGACGCGGGCCACGCCAGATCGCCGCGCCCAACGGCGAGCGCCGCGAGGACGCAGAGGAGCAGCGCCTCATGGATCCGCCAGGCGTGACCGAACGTCGTCTCGAACAACACCGCGCCGACCGTTTCGGGACGAACCATGTCGGCCCAGCCGTCCCCCATCGTGCCCGCTTCCAGGAACAGCCAGGCCGACGCCGTCGCCAGCGTCAGCCCGGCCGCGAGGGTGAGCCACCGCGCCAAGGGGTGCAACGCTCCCGCCAAACGACGGGGCGCGAGCCCCCAGAGGAACGTGCTCGCGCCGAACATGAACATCGCCAGCCCATAATCGAGCCATCGGCAGACGACCAGGGCCGCGAACATTGTGCCGCGCTAGGGGATGACGGTGAACGTGTAGACGCCCTGCGTCTTGTGGGTGTCGGTGGCGGTCGCGTGCCAATCGACCTTGTACTTGCCGGCGGGCAGCATGACCGTGACGGGCACGATCAAGGACGTGTCGTCGGCGGGGTCGAGCGTCGGGCTGCCGGTCGCCGCCGCCTTGCCGTCCGGACCCGTGACCTTGACGGTCGTGAACTTGAGCTCCAGCGCTTCTGAAAACTTCAGCCTCAGTTGCTGAGGGGAAGCGCCTTTGCTGTTCGCGGCCGGCGTTTCGGCCTGCAAATGGGCGTGGGCAAGAGCCGCGCTCGTCGCGCCGAGCGAGGCCAAGGCCGAGAGGGACGACAGAACTAAAAGGGTGCGTACTGCTTCGCGTGTCATCGTAAACTCCATGCGGGAACGCGACGCGGCGTCGAGCCTGTGCGGCGCTCCGAGGGGAAGGGAAAGAAATCCGTGCGGAAACACGCTAACGATCGCGAACGTCCGTCGCGATCAGGCCGGGGCGGGAGGGCCTCTCGGCCGCGCCGCGACCCCGCGCCGCGAGGGCGGAGCGACGCCCGGGTCGACCGCTCCGATGTCGGCGACGGCGGCGAAAGATGGAGGCCGCGGACGCTGCCCTTCGGCCGGCAAGGCCATCCCGCAATGCCCGGTGCCGCAGAGGGCGCAAGCGGCGTGGTCGTGGCGGCTCTGGTCGGGGGCGCCGGGGGTCGTGCCGCCGACGCCGACCATCGTTCGGCAGAGATAGGCGGCGGCGACCGCCGGAACTCCGCGAGATGCGGACGCGGTCCCGGCGAAGACGCCGTGCAGCACCAGCGCATAGGCCAGGAACACCGCGCCTGCGGTTCCCCATGTCGATCGAAGTGGCGCGGCTCCGATCACCTTCGGTGCTTCCCAGACCTTGCGCGATCAGCACGGTCACGATCACGGACACGGCCGTGATCGTCATGTTGTCGTAAAGCTTGCGGATCGGCTTGTCGAACGCCCGTCCATAGGCGCCGAGCGCGACTCTCCGCTTACAGTCGGGGGCCAGCCGCGGCGTTGGGCGGAACGCCCCACCGCGTTCCCTTTCGATCCCCGAAGGGAACCATCGCCCATAGCCTAACCGGGGCGGGAGCGCGGACGCGGTCGAGGTCTCCTGCTTGCTCTCGCTCGGCCGGAGACGTCCGGCCGTCCAGACGCCGGATGAAGGATGTGCGGGGAAGCCTTTCGCCTTGACGCGGCTCCGGAGCTTGAACGAAGGTCCGGTCGCGACATCGTCGCGTACCCGAACGGCACGGGCCATAAAAAATGCCGAAGGGAGGACCATCATGCGTGCGACCAGGCGCGTTCTTTTCGGTACGGCGATGGCATTGGCCTTGGCCGCCCCCTTTTCGCCGGCCTCGGCCAAGACCCTGACGATTTTGACGTCGGTGCCGGGCCTCAATTTCCCGTTCTTCGTGCACATGATGGACGAGATGAAGGCCGAGGTGACCCGGCTCGGCGCGAGCCCGCTCGAATCGGACGGGCAGAACAACGCGCCGAAACAGACCGCCGATGTCGAAGCCGCGCTGACCAAGGGCGTCGACGGTATCGTTATCAGCCCGATCGACGTGAATGCCATGGCACCCGCCTTGACGGAGGCCGTCGACGCCAAGGTTCCCGTGGTGACCATCGATCGCCGGGTGACGGGCGTGTCGGGGATCCTGGCCCATGTCGGCGCCGACAACGTGCTCGGCGGCGAGGCCCAGGGGCACTGGATCATGGACGCCTACCCGAACGGGGCCAACCTCATCAACCTGCAAGGCCAGCCCGGCGCGAGCCCGGCTATCGACCGCAACAAGGGCCTGCACAACGTGCTCGATGCCCATAAGGACAAGTACAAGTTCGTGGCCGAGCAGACCGCCAATTTCGCGCGCGACCAGGGCCTCAGCGTCACGGAATCGCTGTTGGCCTCGCAAGCGTCGCCGCCCGACGTGATTGTGGCGGCGAACGACGACATGGCACTTGGCGCCCTCGAAGCCGTGAAGGGCCGCAATCTCGCGTCCAAGATCAGGATCGTCGGGTTCGACGCCCTGCCCGAGGCGCTCGGCTCCGTGCGCGACGGCGGCCTGGCCGGAACGGTCGAGCAGTTCCCCGGCGGGCAAAGCCGCAAGGCGGTCGACGTGCTGACGGATTTCCTCAAGGACGGCAAGAAGCCGGAGAAGGATCTGATCCTGCTGACGCCGATCATGCTGACCAAGGCGAACCTCGACAAGGCCGAGCGGCTGAAAGAGGTGAAGTAGCTCCCGCCGATCCGCATTGCGAGCGAAGCGATCCGGTCGCGGGCGCAAGCCGTCGGTTCGCTCCGCCTTCGGCTCGCGACGACCTTGACCCGCACCCGGAGCGATCCGACCCGGCGTCCTGCTTGCGATTTGCTCGAGGCTCGAACTTGATTCCTCCGCTGCTTCGTATGTCCGGGATCGGCAAGCGGTTCCCCGGCGTGGTCGCGCTCGACGGCGTGGACCTCGAGGTCGAGGCCGGGGAGGTCCACGCGCTTCTGGGCGAGAACGGGGCCGGAAAGTCGACCCTCCTCAAGATCCTGTCCGGGGCGCAGTGCCCGGATGCCGGGACGATCCTCTTCGCCGGGCGGGAGGTCGCGTTCGCGGCGCCCTTCGCGGCGCAGGCCGAAGGCATCACCACGATCTATCAGGAGTTCAACCTGATCCCGACGCTGACCGTCGCGGAAAACATCCTGATCGGCCGCGAGCCGGGCCGCGCGGGTTTCGTCGACTGGCGGGCGATGATGGCACAGGCGCGCTCGGCGCTGCAGGCGATCGGGCTCGCGGTCGATCCGCGCCGGCTCGTGCGCGACCTCAGCGTCGCCGACCAGCAGATGGTCGAGATCGCCCGCGCCCTTTCGATCGAGTCGCGGCTGATCGTGATGGACGAGCCGACGTCGGCGCTGAGCTCCAAGGAAGTCGACCGCCTGCTCGGCATCGTCCGGCAATTGAGGGCGCGCAATCTCGGCGTCATCTACGTCACGCACCGCTTGGACGAGGTGATGGCGGTGTGCGACCGCGCGACGGTGCTGCGCGACGGCAAGCGCGTCGGGACCGCGAAGGTCGCCGATCTCACCATGGACGCCGTCGTGCGCATGATGGTGGGGCGCGATCTCGGCGCGCTCGCGCGCATCGAAGGCGGGTCGGCCCGCGCCGGCCCATCGGCGCTGCGCGTCGAGAAACTCGGCACGGACGTGTCGGCGCTCGACCCGCACGCGACCACGCTCACGGATATTTCGTTGTCGGTGCAGCCGGGGGAGGTGCTGGGCATCGCCGGACTCGTGGGCGCGGGGCGGACGGAACTGGCGCGCGCCATCTTCGGGGCCGACCCGTTCGCCGCCGGCACCGTGTTCATCGACGACGCGCCGGTCGCGATCCGCTCGCCCGCCGATGCCATCGCGCTCGGCATCGGGCTCGTGCCCGAGGATCGCAAGCAGCAGGCCCTGTTCCTCTCTCTCGCGATCCGTTCCAATCTCGCGGTCGCCGCCATGGGGCGGCTGCGGGCGGTGTTCGGCTACGTGTCGGACGATTGGGAGCGCGACCTCGTCGAAGACTATCGCCGGGCGCTCGGCATCCGTATGGCGAGCCCCGACCAGCGGATCGCCAACCTGTCGGGCGGCAACCAGCAAAAAGTGGTGCTCGCCCGCTGGCTCGCGCTGAAGCCGAAGGTACTGATCGTGGACGAGCCGACGCGCGGCATCGACGTCGCCGCCAAGGCGGAGGTGCACCAATTGCTCGGGCGCCTCGCGCGGGACGGCATCGCGGTCGTGGCGATTTCGTCCGAACTGCCCGAAGTGCTGGCCATCTCCGACCGCATCGTCACGTTGTGCGAGGGCCGGCTCACGGGCGAGTTCTCCCGTGCCGAAGCCAACGAGGAAATCCTGATGCGGGCCATGACCCGCCGTGCGGCGGCTTGAGGGACATCGGATGACAGCCAATGACGCCCGGACGGCGGTGCCCCCGAAGCGTGAGCTCGACCTGTTCGGCCTGCTCGCACGCGTCGCGCCGTTGCTGTTCCTGCTCGTTCTCATGGCCGGGTTCGCCATCGCCGAGCCGCGCTTCCTGTCGACGATCAACCTGCTCAACGTGTTGCGGCAGGTCTCCATTTCGGGTCTGCTCGCGATCGGGATGACGTTCGTCATCCTGACGGCCGGCATCGATCTGTCGGTCGGCTCGCTGCTCGCGTTCTGCGGCCTGGCCGCCGCCATCGTCGCCAAGGGCAGCACGACCGGCAATTTCGCGCTCGGCGCCGGCGGGTCTACGCCCGGCTTCGGCTGGGGGGCGGCGGCGCTCGCGGCGATCGCCATCGGGATCGTCGGCGGCGCCATTCAGGGCACCGCCGTCACGCGCGCCAAGGTTCCGCCCTTCGTGGTGACGCTCGGCGGCATGTCGGTGTTTCGCGGCGCCGCGCTTCTGCTGTCCGGCGGCGGCCCGATCAGCGGGTTCGACGAGGGGTTCCGGTTTTGGGGGCAGGGCAGGATCTTCGGCGTTCCGACCCCCGTTCTGATCTTCCTCGGTTTCGCCGTGCTGGCGCACCTCGTGCTCCGCTACACCCGCTTCGGCCGACAGGTCTACGCCGTCGGCGGCAACCCGGAAGCCGCCCGGCTCAGCGGCCTCAAGGTCGGCCGCATCCTCCTCGGCGTCTACATCATCATGGGCTTTTTCTCGGGGCTTGGTGGCTTCGTGCTGGCGGCGCGCCTGAACTCCGCGGAGGCCGTGGCCGGCATGGGCTATGAACTTACCGTGATCGCATCCGTGGTGATCGGCGGCACGAGCTTGTTCGGCGGCATCGGCTCGATCTTCGGCACGGTGATCGGCGCCGTGCTGATCGGCGTGCTGCTCAACGGCCTCGTCCTGCTCAACGTGTCGTCCTACATCCAGCAGATCATCATCGGCCTCATCATCGTGCTCGCGGTGGCCTTCGACACCTACGCCAAGTCGCGCCGCCGGAAGGTGTGAGCAGGGCGTACTCCCGCCGGGGGTGCCGATCTTTCATACCGCTGACGTGAGCAGCCGCGGGCGAGGATAGGGAGCGTGTAGGCTTCGGACCGGGATCAGGGTTCCAAGGCTGACGGGTGAGTGGTTGCAACACCGACCTCCCGGTCACTCCGCCGCCCGCGCCGCCGCCCGCCCGGTGTCGAACTGCATGCGGGCGAGCCGGGCGTAGAGGCCGTTTTGCTTGATCAAAGCCGAGTGGTTCCCGTCCTCGACGATGTGCCCCTCGTCCATGACGAGGATGCGGTCGGCCGTCACCACCGTCGCCAGTCGGTGCGCGATGACGAGGGTGGTGCGCCCCGTCATGAGCCGATCGAGGGCGTCCTGCACGAGGGTTTCGTTCTCGGCGTCGAGTGCCGACGTCGCCTCGTCGAGCAGCAGGACGGGCGCGTCCTTGAGGATCGCGCGCGCGATGGCGATGCGCTGGCGCTGACCGCCCGACAGTGTCACGCCCCGCTCACCGAGCAACGTGGCCCCGCCTTCCGGGAGCGCCGCGACGAAGCCCCACGCGGCGGCGCGCTCGGCCGCGGCCCGCACTTCGGCATCCGTCGCGTCAGGCCGGCCGAAGCGGATGTTCTCGGCGGCGCTGGTCGAGAAGATCGCCGGCTCCTGGGCGACGAGGGCGATCCTGGCGCGCACGGCCTCCGGGTCGGTGTCGCGGAGGTCGACGCCGTCGAGCGTCACCCGACCGCTCGACGGGTCGTAGAAGCGCATCAGCAATTGAAAGATCGTCGACTTGCCGGCGCCGGACGGTCCGACGATCGCGACCCGCTCTCCGGGCCGAACCGTGACATCGATGTCGTGCAGCACGGGGGTGCCGGCACGCGCGGGGTAGGAGAAGCTCACGCGCTCGAAGCCGATGCGTCCGCGCGCCGGGGTCGGCAGAATCATCGGGGCGGGCGGCGCCGCGATGGCGGGCTGCAACGCGAGAATCTCCGCGAGGCGTCCGGCCGCGCCCGCGGCGGCCGAAAGCTCGTTGCCGACCTCGCTCAACTGGCCGAGGGCACCCGCGCCGAACACCGCGTAGAGGACGAACTGGCCTAGCAGGCCGCCGCTCATGCGTCCCGCCATGACGTCGTGCGCGCCGAGCCACAACACGCCCACCACGCTGCCGAAAGCGAGGAAAAGCGCCACTGCGGTCAGGATGCCGCGCGCCCGCGCGGCGGTTTGCGCCGCCAGGAACGCTTCCCGGACGGCGCCGGCGAACCCGTCCACCGCGCCGCGCTCGGCGTTGAAGGCCTGGATCGTCCTGATCGCGCCGAGGTTCTCGGCCGCGAGCGCGGTGGCGTCGGCCAGCCTGTCTTGCGCGGCGCGCGAGCGGCGCCCGACGCCGCGGCCGGACACCACGATCGGCAGCACGATCACGGGAATGGCGAGCAGCACGACGCCCGACAGTTTCGGGCTCGACACCACCATCATGACCACGGCGCCCAGGAACAGAAACAGGTTGCGCAGGACGACCGAGGCCGAGGAGCCGAATGTCGCCTTGAGCTGCGTCGTGTCGGCCGTGAGACGCGAGATGAGCTCGCCCGTGCGGGCTGAATCGTAGAACGCCGCATCGAGGTGCACGAGACGTCGGAACAGGTCCGATCGCAGGTCCGCCACCACGCGCTCGCCCAAGGTGATCACGAGCGCGTACCGGGCGCCGGACGAGACCGCGAGCACGGCGACGACGACGAGAAGGGCCCCGAAATAAGCGTTGATCAAAGCCGCCTTCTCGGCCGAAAAGCCGAAATCGATCATGCGCCTCACCGCCTCGGGCACGGTCAGGGTGGCGGCTGACGCGAGGACCAATGCCGCGAAGGCCGCCGCGACGCGTCCGGAATAGCGGCGGACATAGGGTAGCAGCGGCACCAGGGCGCGCAGGGAAACGTCCCCGCCGGTCTTCGACGATTTCCGAAACATGTCGGTTCCGCGCGCTCCGATGCTGAACAAGGCCGGTCGGTCGTCCCGGTCTGGGGCGCCGGCGCGTCCTTTCCGGATCGGTTACCCGGGGCAAGGACCTTCGGCCAATATAAGGCCGCGACCCGTCGTTTGCCGAACATTCTCCGCGGCCGGCCTCAAGACCGCCGCATCGAACGCCGACAGCGAACGTAGATGGCGAATTGTGTTCGGGAACGGGCTGCGATATAGGCTTGCGCCCTCCGGACATCAGCGCGATCGTGACGAGGCTACCGTGCCTGGCCGTCGTGCGCCCCAACCGAGGACCGACGATGAAGACCGACGTGCATCCGAATTATCATTTCATCAAGGTCGTGATGACGGATGGTACCGAGTTCACGACGCGCTCGACGATGGGCCGCGACGGCGATACGCTGAACCTCGACATCGACCCGAACACCCACCCGGCGTGGACCGGCGGTTCGCAGCAATTGCTCGACCGCGGCGGGCGTCTTTCGCGCTTCAACTCCCGCTTCTCGGGGTTGAGCTTCGGCAAGAAGTAAGCGGCGGCACAGGGGATCTCGGCCGTGGTCGGCTCCCGGCCGACGGGGTCAGGGGGCGCGGAAGGCGATCCTCAGCCGTTCCCATTGCAGGTTGAGTTCCCGGCTCGCCATTGGCGGGGCGGGGCTTTCACTCGATGACCGAATGGAGCGGTCGACGTGGAGGATCCGCGCTTGCAGCCGCAAGGACCGCGCCGTGAGGTCCTGCATGCGGCTCGGCAACTGAGCGAACAGGCTCTGCCCGGAAGCCGCCTCCTGGATCGACAGTTTCACGCGGTGTTTTTCCGTTTCGGCCTGAGATTGCGTCATCTCCCCCTCGTTGACGGCGCGCTGCAGCAGCAGCCAGGAAGCCGCCTGCATGAGACGGGTCGTCAAACGCATGCTTTCGGCGGCGTAGGCCAGCGCGATGGGACGTGCGAGCCCCTTGGCTTCCTCCCGTCCCGGCCCGTCGAGATAGGCCGCGACTTCCTCGACCAAGCCCATGCCGTCCCGGAACAGGCTCTTGAAACGCGGCGATTCCGCGAGCTTTCGCGCGAACGACACGGTGTTGCCCCCGCTGACCCCGAAGTGAGCTCCTGCCATCTTTTATCCTCGCTGTCCGACGCTCACCCGTCTTTCGCGTCAGGCCCAAGCTGTCCCGGGACAATACAGCTTCCCCTCAACCGGCCTTTCCCGGCAAGATTAGCACCAGGTCGTTAAGGATGGTCGTTAACCGCTTGGTAAGGTTAATCGGCGGGCAAAAAGAGAGCCGCCTGGACGGGCGGCTGCGAAGTTCAACAGGGGAGGCGTCGGACGAAGCGGGCGCCAAGCACGTCGCGTGCGTCGCGGCCCGGCGACGCCGGACACCATCGTGGTAAACGAACCTGATGAAGGGGACGTTAATGCCTCGATGCGGGCGCTGGCGGGGCGGCGCGGGGCAATAGGCGGGACCCCGTGCCGACCAAACTAGTCGGCTGTCGGGCGTGCGCCGGGCGTCCGGCGCGCGATGAATTTCGCCGGTGGATCGGGACGGCCGCCGCGGCGGGAGGGGTTGGGGCCGACATGCCGGCGTTCGTCTTTCGCGCCGGTTCACGCGACCACACCAAGTTCCGACTCAATGTTGGCGCAATGCTGCGCCAAGGCGCGGCCTCGATGGAAGCCGAAGAGCTTGGTGCCGGTCCGATTGCGCCCGGTGCCGTTCGGACAGTGAACCCGTCACGAACATCAAACGTAGAAGGATTGGATCGGTCCGATGGGATCGAGCCAGTCTCTCTTGCCCAGCCGGGTCCCGCGGACGGAGCGAACAACGTGACAACGAACGGTACGTGCGGCGGGGATGCGTCCCTCGTCCGCCCCGACGCGCGACTCGTGCGGGCGGTCGCGGCGGCGCTGATCGCCCTGTCGGCGCTGGCGCTCGCGGGCTGCGAGAGCACGGGAGGCATGGGCGCGGTTGGCCTCGGCGTCGCGGAAGTCACGCCGGCCACCAGGGAAACCTCGACCAACATCGCGTCGCTCTCGGACGTCGTGTCCCGCAACCCCAGGGATGCGGAGGCCTACAATACCCGGGGTGCCGCCTATGCGCGGACGGGCAATTTCGACGACGCGATCGGGGATTTCTCGAAGGCCGTGCAGATCGATCCCAAAAGCGCCTCGGCCTACACCAACCGCGCCTTGGCCTACCGGCAAACGAACCACAACGATTTGGCCCTCGCGGACTTCAACCGCGCCTTGGAAAGCAACCCGAATCACGCGCCCGCGTATCTCGGGCGCGCCAACCTGCTCCGCGGCCAGGGCAACTACGCGGAGGCGATGGCCGACCTCGACCAGGCCATCAAGCTCAACCCCGAAGGGGGGCAGGGTGCGCAGGCGTTCCACGCGCGCGGCCTCATTCACCAGCGGCAGGGCGATCACGTGCGCGCGATCGCGGATTTCGACAACGCGATCGACCGCGATCCGTTCGCGGCCGCGCCGTACCAGGCGCGCGCGCAAAGCCTGATGGCGCAGGGGAAGTACCCGCAGGCGATCGAGGATCTCAACGCCGCGCTGAACGTCGACACGAAGAACGCCGAGGCTTGGGCCAATCTCGGCATGGCCTACGAGAAGAGCGGCAACCCGATCAAGGCTCGGGAATCCTATTCGCACGCGAAAGCCATCGACCCGGCCAACCGGCTCGCGTCGGACGGCTTGTCGCGCATGGGAAGCTGACGCCCCCGCCGGGAGGCCGGGTCACGAAGGCGGTTCGATCGGTGGCGAGCTTGGACCCGCCGCGTCGCTGCCCAATGCGAGACGAAGCGGCCGGGTGACCGCGCGTGTCGCTCAACGCCGAGATCCGGCGTTCAAGCCGAGCCAAATCGTTCGTCGAGCGCGGGCTCCGCCCCGGCGCGCTCTGAAGCCGGGGCCGATCACACCAGGTTCCGTGCCGTCGGAACCCCTTTCCGACTGCCGGCAACCCTGGCGTCAGGCCGCCGCGCTCGCGGCGGCGGCGCGTTCCTGGGCCTTTTTCTTCGGCTGCGCCTTTTGCGGATTGTTGCGCACGGGGGCCTCCCCGACGCCGATGGACGCCAGCAGCTTCAGCACGCGTTCCGTGGGCTGTGCGCCCTTGCTGATCCAGGTCTTGGCCTTGTCGGCGTCGAGCACGAGGCGGGCGGCGTCCTCGCGCGGCTTCAAGGGGTCGAACGTGCCGATCTTCTCCACGAAACGGCCGTCGCGCGGCGCCCGGGCGTCGGCCACGACGATGCGGTAGAACGGGCGCTTCTTGGCGCCCCAGCGGGACAGGCGGATTTTCAGCGACATTTCAGTTCCCTTCCGAAGGTGGATTATCGAGATTGCGATGGACGAGGATATCGATCGCGCCCCAGGGGTCATCCTCGAGACCCTGTGACGTGTACACTTCGACGTCGATGGAGCCGTCCTCGAGCACGTCGATTTCCCAGTAGCGACCCGGCTCGTTGACGAGCAGCGACATGGCGTCGTCACGGTAGGCCGTCGATGTGTAGCTGAGGTCGGTCGCGGCCAGGCGCTCGCGCAGCGCGTTGAACACGTCGAGCATTTTCGATGGCGAGGCCGAGCTCATTTCTTCTTGGCTCCGAACGGATCGAAGCCGCCGATCGCGCCGCCTCCCAGGCCGGGCAAGCGCGGACCTCCAAGACCTGGAAGCCCGCGTGACGGGCTCGCCGCCTTGCCGGCGCCGCCACCGAAGGCCGCCGCGGGTGGCGCCGCGGGCAAGCCCGTCACGCCGCCCGCTCCGCGCCCCGCGCCGCCCCCCATCTGCCGCTGGAACGCTTCCAGTTCCTCCGGCGTGGGCTCCGGCATGCCGCCCCCGCCGAGCCCCAAGGCCGAAGCCATCTTGCCCAGCGCGCCGCGTTTGCCGCCGCCGAGCGATTTCATCAGGTCGGCCATCTGCCGGTGCTGCTTGAGCAGGCGATTGACGTCCTCGACCTTCGTTCCAGAGCCGGACGCGATCCGCTTCTTGCGCGACGCCTTGAGGATGTCCGGGTTGCGGCGTTCGCCCCGCGTCATCGACGCGATCATGGCGCGCTGCCGCTTTATGAATGTCTCGCCGAGGTTGGCCGACGCTACCTGGTCCTTGAGCTTGGCCATGCCGGGCAGCATGCCCATGACGCCGCCCATGCCGCCGAGCTTCTCGACCTGCGCCAACTGGTCGCTCAGGTCCTCGAGGTCGAACTTGCCCCTGCGCATCTTCTCGGCGATGCGCATCGCCTTTTCGGCGTCGATCGTTTCGGCCGCCCGCTCGACCAGCGAAACGATGTCGCCCATGCCGAGGATGCGGTTGGCGATGCGCGCGGGATGGAAATCCTCGAGCGCGTCCATCTTCTCGCCGACGCCGATCAGCTTGATGGGTTTGCCCGTGACGGCGCGCATCGAGAGCGCCGCACCGCCGCGGCCGTCGCCGTCGACCCGCGTCAGCACGATCCCGGTGATGCCGACGCGTTCGTCGAAGCTCTTGGCGAGGTTGACGGCGTCCTGGCCCGTGAGGCTGTCGGCCACGAGCAGTATCTCATGGGGGTGCGCGGCGGCCTTAATCTCTGCCATCTCGGCCATGAGGGGCTCGTCGATGTGCGTCCGGCCCGCGGTGTCGAACATCACGACGTCGTAGCCGCCGAGCCGAGCGGCCTGCTCCGCCCGCCGGGCGATCTGGACAGGGGTCTGGCCGGCGACGACGGGCAGCGTGTCGACCCCGATCTGCCGGCCGAGCACCGCGAGCTGCTCCTGCGCGGCCGGCCGCTTCACGTCGAGCGAGGCCATCAGCACGCGTTTCCTCACGCGCTCGTTGAGGCGTTTCGCTATCTTGGCGGTGGTCGTCGTTTTGCCCGCGCCTTGCAGGCCGATCATCATGATGGCGACGGGCGGTGCCGCATCGAGGTTGATCGGGTCCGCGTCCGAGCCCAGGGTCTCGACCAGCACGTCGTTGACGATCTTGACGACCATCTGGCCCGGCGTGACGGATTTCACGACGCTGGCCCCAACCGCACGGTCGCGCACCTTGTCGGTGAAGGACCGCACGACATCGAGCGCGACATCCGCTTCGAGCAACGCGCGCCGCACTTCGCGCATCGCGGCCGTCACGTCGTTCTCGGTCAGCGCGCCGCGCCGCGTCAGCCCGTCGAAGATGCCGGAGAGGCGCTCGGTCAAACCCTCGAACATGAGCGTATCCGTTCGTTCAAACGACATCGCGCCCGAGAGCGCTCGGCGCCGTCGGACGTGCGCCTCCGGACCGGGCCGGTCGGCGTCTAATGACCTGATGCCCGGCGAACTACCGCACTCCGGTGGCGCGTGTCAATCGACAGCCTACCTCCGCGTTCCTCGCGCGCCCGGATATTCGGCTGCGACGGGCTGCCTCGGACCGGCGGGCGAACCGTCTTCGCTCCCGGCCGGCGGCAATTCGCTCGGCCGGTGATCGTTGCCGGATCGGTCCCGGATCATTCCGCCGCGGTGGCGTGCCAGGCGGGTTCGGCGCCGACGCGCTCCGCCTTGAGCAGTTCGGCGACGAGGAACGCCACCTCGATCGCCTGGTCGGCGTTGAGGCGCGGGTCGCAATAGGTGTGATAGCGGTCGCGCAGATCCCCCTCCGAGATGGCACGGGCACCGCCCGTGCATTCCGTCACGTTCTTGCCCGTCATTTCGAGGTGGACGCCGCCCGCGTAGGTCCCCTCGGCCGCGTGAACGGCGAAGAACGCCTTGATCTCCGCCATGATGCGGTCGAAGGGCCGGGTCTTGTAGCCGCTGGCGGTCTTGATCGTGTTGCCGTGCATGGGATCGCACGACCACACGACGGTCCGTCCCTCACGGGCCACGGCGCGGATCAGCCCCGGCAGGTGATCGCCGACCTTGTCGGCGCCGAAGCGGCAGATCAAGGTCAGCCGGCCCGCTTCGTCGGCCGGGTTCAGGAGATCGATAAGCCGCAGCAGCCCATCGGCGGTCAAGCTCGGCCCGCATTTCAGCCCGATCGGGTTCTCGATGCCGCGGAAGAACTCGACGTGGGCGCCTTCCGGCTGCCGCGTGCGGTCGCCGATCCAGATCATGTGCCCCGACGTGGCGTAAGGGTCGCCGCTCGTCGAGTCGATCCGGGTCATGGCCTGCTCGTAGCCGAGCAGCAGCGCCTCGTGCGACGTGTAGAAATCGGTCTGCCGCAGTTCGTGGTGGCTTTCCGTGTCGAGCCCGATGGCGCGCATGAAACCCAGCGTCTCGGTCAGCCGGTCGGCCACCGCCTCGTAGCGGCTCGATTGCGGGCTGTCCTTGACGAAACCCAGCATCCAGCGATGCGCGTTCTCCAGATTGGCGTAGCCGCCGGTCGCGAAGGCGCGCAGCAGGTTCAAGGTCGCGGCCGACTGACGATAGGCGTCGAGTTGGCGGCCTGGGTCGGGCGTGCGGGATTTCGCGTCGAATTCGATGCCGTTGACGATGTCGCCCCGATAACTCGGCAGTTCGACGCCGTCGATCGACTCCATCGGCGCCGAGCGGGGTTTCGCGAACTGGCCAGCGATGCGGCCGATCTTCACCACGGGGGAGGCGGCCGCGAAGGTCAACACGATCGCCATCTGCAAGAACACGCGGAACGAGTCCCGGATGGTGTCGGCCGCGTGTTCGGCGAAGGCTTCGGCACAGTCCCCGCCCTGAAGCAGGAACGCCTTGCGGTGGGCGACGTCGCCCAAGGCGCGCTTGAGCTTGCGCGCTTCCCCGGCGAACACGAGCGGCGGGAAGCCCGCGATCTGCCGCTCCACCGCCGCAAGGGCGGCGAGGTCCGGGTAGTCGGGCGCCTGCTCTATGGTCTTCGACCGCCAGGACGACGGGCTCCACGGCGCGGCGGCGCGGGTCGGCGCCGATGCGCGATCCCCCGATCTGCGATTCTGTGCCATCGTACCTTGCTCCCGCCCGCGGCCCCCGGGCGCGCCACAAGCCCTCCTGGGCGCGGCGGCGCGGTGCGGGTTATACACGAAGGCGGGAGAGCGTCCACAAGGGAGCCACGGCGGCGGCGCCATGCTGAGCCGCACCCGACCAATGCCGGCGCGTGGGCGCGCGACATCGGGTCGACCATGCTTTCGCCGCCTTGGGGTCGCTTCATCGCTCGCCCCGACAGCGCCGATTCGGCCCCTCGCGCTTTGCGCCGTTCGCATCGCCGCCCGCCCCCTCCCTTGTGCCAGGCCCATGCCGCCCCGCTCGTCCTTGTCCGCGCTCCTGCTGTCGGTCGCCGTTTTGATCGCGGGCAACGGCATCCTCAACGCCTTGCTGCCGATGCGTGGCAAGCTCGAGGGCTTCTCGGATGTCGCCATCGGGCTGCTCGGCTCGGCCTATTTCGCCGGGATGTTGGCCGGCACGCTCGCGGCCCCCGCGCTGATCGCGCGTTGCGGCTTCGTGCGCGCCTTTGTGGTTTTGGCCGCCTCGGCCGTGGTCATCGCGCTCGCGTTCCCGGTTGCCGGAACGCCCGCCGCCTGGGTCGGCCTCCGCTACGCGATCGGCTTCGTTTTCTCGGGCTTCTACGCCGTGATCGAGGCGTGGCTGAGCCTGCGATCGGATGACACCAATCGGGGCCGCTCATACGCGCTCTATCAGATGTGCACCTTCGCCGGCACCGCGGCGGGCCAGCAGATCCTGGCCTGGATCGACCCGAGATCGGACATTCTGTTCTCGATCGCGGCGGGCGCCTTCGCCTTGGCGGTGCTGCCGTTGGCCTTGTCGCGCGCCGAGCCCTCGGCCCCGCCGCGCACGCTCAGGCCCCGGTTCGGCTGGCTCGTGCGAACCCTGCCGACCGCCGTCTTCGCGGCGTTCTGCGTCGGCGCGGCGAACGGCGGCTTCTGGTCGCTCGCGCCCGTTTTCGGCATCGGTATCGGCTTGTCGCCGGCCCGGGCCGCGACGTTCCTGACGGCCGTCATCGTCGGCACGGCCGTGTCGCTCTACCCCGTCGGACGCTTGTCCGACGGACACGACCGCCGCACGCTCCTCGCGTGGTTCGCGCTCGCCGGGGCGGCCATCGAATGCGCGCTGGTCGTCGCGGGCACGCTTCCGTTCCCCGTCGTCGCCGCGCTCGGCGTCGCGCTCGGCGCCTCGACGATGGTGCTCTACATGCTGGCGATCTCGCACGCCAACGACCGCGCGCCGCCGCATCATGCCGTCGCGGTATCGTCGGGCCTCCTGTTCGCGTATTGCGCGGGGGCGATCGTCGCGCCCCTCGTGGCGTCATGCCTGATGGCCTGGTGGGGTGCCGGCGCGCTCTTCGCCCAGAACGCGGCCATCCATCTTACGCTGGCCGCGGTGGCGACGGCCGCGCGCTTCCGCCTCTTCGGCGCGATATCTCCGCCGTCGCCGCCGCTCAATAGCCGTGCGCGCCGGACGGCTTGACGTATTGGGCCGTACGCGTCCGCATGGTCACGATCTCTTCGGCCGCCGTCGGGTGGACCGCCATGGTGGCGTCGAAATCGGCCTTCGTCGCCCCCATCCGCACCGCGATGGCGACCAATTGGATCATCTCGCCGGCGTCATGCCCGAGGATGTGGGCGCCGACGACGCGGTCGGTCACGCCGTCGACCACCAGCTTGTAGAGCGTCCGCTCCTGACGGCCGGACAGGACCGCCTTCAGGGGCCGGAACGACGCCTTGTACACGTCCACAACGTCGCACCGCTCCCGCGCCTTGGCCTCCGTCATGCCGACGGTACCGACCTCCGGCGTTGTGAAGACCGCGGCCGGCACGTCGTCATGGTGCACCGCCGTGCGCCTGCCGCCGAACAGCGTGTCGGCGAGCGCGTGACCTTCGCGCACCGCGACGGGCGTGAGATTGATGCGGTTGGTGACGTCGCCCACCGCGTGGATCGAAGGCACGCGGCTGCACGAGAACGCGTCGACCTCGACCGCGCCCCGCGCGTCGATGGCGACGCCCGCCGCCTCGAGACCGAGGTCGCGCGTGGCCGGCCGCCGGCCCGTGGCGACGAGCACCTGGTCCGCCGTGACGACGCGGCCCTGGGGGAGGACCACGTCGATCGCCGATCCCGAACGGCCGAGGCCGAGCGGCAGGGTTTGCGGCAGGAGCGTGACGCCGGCAGCCGACAACGCGTGGCCCAAACCGTCGCGCATGTCGTCGTCGAACCCGGTGAGCAGCTTGTCGGCGCGGAACGCGATCGTTACCTCGGCGCCGAGCCGGGCGAAAAGCGAGGCGAACTCCACCGCGATGTAGCCGGCGCCGACGATGAACAACCGGTGCGGAAATTCGCGGAGGTCGAAGATCTCGTTGGACGTGACCGCGTGTTCGAGGCCCGGGATCTCTGGATGGAGTTCCGGCTTGGATCCGGTGGCGACGAGGATGTGCCCGGCGGAGATGCGGCGGCCATCGCCGAGGACGACCGTGTTGGGCCCCGCGACCCGCGCGCGGGACTCGACGATCCCGACCCCGGCGCCCTGCAGCGCCGAGCGGTAAAGGCCGGACAGCCTCGCGATCTCCTTGTCCTTGGCCTTGACGAGGTCCGGCCAATCGAAACGCGCGGCCCCGAGCGTCCAGCCGTAGCCCGCCGCGTCGGCGAACTCATCGGCGAAGCGACTCGCGTATACATAGAGCTTCTTCGGAATGCAGCCGCGCACTACGCAGGTCCCGCCGACGCGGTGATCTTCGGCGACCATGACCCTGGCCCCGTGACCTGCCGCGATCCGGCCCGCCCGAACCCCGCCGGAGCCGGCGCCGATAACGAAGAAGTCCACCGCGTCGTCCATCACGCGGGCATTCGCGTCCGCGCGGTCGGACATCTCAGAACTGATGCCCCTTCTTGATCATCTCGTCGCGGATGCGCGTCATCATGAAGCTCGAGATGGTTTGCGTCCAGGCCTGCATCGCCACGACCAGGTCGTCGAGCATAAGCGGCTGCACGGTCACGTACTTCTTTCCGACCGGACTGTTGAAGAACGCCGCGGCCTCCTTCATTTCCGCCTCGCTCATCTGCCGCGCGTAAATGCCTGCGGCGATGTCGATCATGTCGTCGATCTTCTTGTCGAACTCCGGCGAAAGCTGCTTGATCACGATGCCGAGGTCCTGCGTCAGGTCGGGGCGCGTGCGGGTCAGCATCGGCACGATCTGCTCGCGCAGCTGGGGCACCATCGGCTGGAACGAGCGTGTTATTCCGGACGCGTTCACCAAGTCGCGCGCGGCCGCCAACTGGGACGGCGGGATGGCGGGCACGGGCGGCACCGCCGCGAGGGGCGGCGCGGCGCCGCCCGTGGGCGATTGCAGAACCGGCTGTTGCTGCACCGGAAGGGGCGGAGCCGGAGCCTGTTGGGCCAATGCGCCGCCTTGGGCCAGGACCGATAACAAACCGACGGCGAGCGCGCGCGGACCAACATGCATCATGAACGTTCCCTTAAAGACTGGAGGCGCTTCGCCGGCCGATCACCCGCGGCCCTCCTTGGTCCGCGGTGACGACGGCGGAAGCGTAGCCGATGAAAAGCCCGTGCTCGACGACGCCCGGGATGGCGACGAGGCGCGCCGCGAGGCCTTCGGGATCGGGTATCGAGCCGAAGCGGCAGTCAAGCAGGTTATGTCCGCCGTCGGTCACGAAAGGCTCGCCGGCCGGGGTGGTGCGGAGCGCGATCGCGCCTTCGAGCCCCGCGTCGGCGGCGGCTCGTTCGAGCAGCCTGCGGGTCGACCCGAGGCCGAACAGATTGACCTCCACCGGCAAGGGGAACCGTCCGAGACGGTCCACCTGCTTATGCGCATCGGCGATCACGATCATCCGGGACGAGGCGGCGGCCACGATCTTCTCCCGCAGCAAGGCCCCCCCGCCGCCCTTGATCAGCCGCAGCTCGGGGTCGAACTCGTCCGCTCCGTCGATCGTCAGGTCGAGTTCGGGCATCGTATCGAGGGTCGCCAGCGGGATCGAGGCCGCCGCCGCCTGGTCGCGCGTGCGCTCGGATGTCGGAACGCAAACGACCTTCAACCCGTCCCGGATGCGCTCGGCCAGCAGTTCGACGAAGACGCGCGCGGTCGTTCCCGTCCCGAGCCCGAGCCGCATGCCAGGCTCGACGAAGTCCAGCGCGCGCGCCGCCGCCTGGCGCTTTTGTCGGTCTTGCTCGGGATCGGCCATCGATTGAGGGGAAGCTCGTGGAACGCGGCCGCGCGGTGGCCCGGGCGCCCAGCCTTCGCGGGCCGGCGAGACCTATCCGCTTCACCGCGAAAACGCAAACCGATGCCGCTCGCGCGCGACCTCGACCGGGGGTTGGAGGATGAACGAGGGCGCGCGAACGCTTCACCTTCCGTTCAGTTGGAGCCGCTTATGTACCATCGAACGTCGCAAGCGTATCAGCGATGACCGGCGGCGTGTTCCCGCGGGTCTCCGCCGCTTCCAAGAAGGAGCTTTCCATGTCTGTTCTCCAGAAGACCATCGCGGCGGGCGTTGCCGCCCTGACGCTCGGCACCGCCACGATCGCGACCAGCACCCCCGCCGCCGCGTGGTGGCGGTACGGTTTCGGCGCGCCCGTCGCGGCCGGTGTCATCAGCGGCCTTGCGGCGGGCGCCATCATCGCCGGCGCGGCCCGGCCCTATGGTTATGGGCCTGCTTACGGCTACGGCCCCGCACCCTGCCTGCGCCGCCGCCCCGTTTACGACGGCTACGGCAATTTCGCCGGCTACCGTCCGATCCGGGTGTGCTGAAGCCATTGGCACCCTGAGGCGGGTCCGCCTTCGCGGGACCCGCTTCGATCCCCGATAGCCGGGCAGGTTCGTTGCCACGCGCCGCTTCGCGGTTGCGCCGCGATCGAGGCTGTCCGAGTGCTTGGCGATGCCGCGAGTCATCTCGGGCATTTCCGGCGAGACCCTCCGGTTCGCGCCCCACCGGAGGGTCTTCGCACGTCCTCGTGGCCAAGCGGAGGCCGCCCGGGCCGCGTACGGTATCATTTCGCAAGCGGCGTGCACACGACCGTGTTGTTGAGGACGTAGCAGACCGACATGGTCCCCGTCCGCACGTCGACGCGAAACACGCCGCCCTCCCGGTCGTGACGGGACGCGACGAGCGCATATTCGCTTTGCGATTGCGGGCCTCCCCCTTCCCCCGGCGGATAACAGAGCGTGACGCCGATCGTGCCTTCGGAAAGGCCGTACTGGCAGGCCCCCATCTCGCCCGTCGCCTTGTCGAGGCGGTACACCCGGTTCAGGTCCGTTTCAGGGGCGGCGAGGAACTCGTAGGTCGCGGCCCGCGCGCCCGCCGCGGACACGCATGAGACCAGGAGCCCGAGAATGATACGCTTGCGGGAACCGCTCATGCCACCTCTCCGGAGCGCCCCGAATCGGGCCAGGATCATCCACCAAGCGCCGCCCGCATTCAATTCCGCCCGAACCCGCGCGCCCTTGCGACGTTGCGGGACGGACCGCGCCGCGAACCGCACGCGGCCGCTCGCTGAAGAGTGGCCGCTCGCTGAAGATCGGAAACGCGCATGACCGTATCGCCGCTGGTGGTGTTCGATCTCGACGGGACGTTGGCGGACACGGCCGCCGACCTCATGAACGCGTTGAACGCCGTTTTGGCGCGCGACGGCATCGCGCCGCTCCCCGTCGATCAGGCCCGCGTGCTGCTCGGTGCGGGCGGGCGGGCCTTGATCGAGCGGGGTTACGCCGCGGCCGGTCGGGCGCTGGAAAAGCCGAGGCTCGAAGACCTGTTCCGGCTGTTTCTTGCCCATTACGAGGGCCATATCGCCGACCACAGCCGCCTGTTTCCGGGCGCGCTCGCCGCCTTGGACCGCCTCCATGGCCGCGGCTTCGAACTCGCGATCTGCACCAACAAGCTCGAGGCGACCTCAAGGAAACTGCTGCGCGCGCTCGGCGTCGCCGGGCGATTTCGCGCCATCTGCGGCCAGGATACGTTCGCGGTCTCCAAGCCGGATCCGCGCGCCCTCGCCGCCACCATAGCGCGCGCGGGCGGATCGCCCCGGCGGGCCGTCATGGTCGGCGACTCGATCACCGACATCGCGACCGCGAAGGCCGCCGGCGTTGCCGTGATCGCGGTCGATTTCGGCTATAGCGACCGGCCGGTCGCCGAACTCGGCCCGGATCGCGTGATCGGGCATTTCGATGCGCTGGACGAGGCCGTCGACGCCCTGCTGTCGCCCCTCATACCCTGATCGGGATCGCGGGTCGTGGTGGGCGGTACAGGGATTGAACCTGTGACCCCACGCGTGTGAAGCGTGTGCTCTCCCGCTGAGCTAACCGCCCGGTCGCCGCGCCAGCGGTTAGCGCGCCCGCCCGCCCGAAGTCAAGGCGGCATCGGCGGCGCTGCTCCCCGCTGACGTCGCGCTCGCGCGGACGGCCGCGACGAGCGCCCACGACGTGCGGGGTGATGCGTGGATTGGCGCGAGATGCCCGGCCCATCATGCCCGCGCGTGTCACGGGCACCCGGGTCCACACGGTCCGACCCGGCGTTATCCCCTCCCGCCGGCGTCCCGCTCTCGTGAACGGCGGCGACGAGCGTCGCCAGAACGTGGGGATTCGACGCGCGACCGGGCCCGCGCTCTCCCCGCATGTGCTTGCGGCCTCCGCACAAAAAGGACATGTTCGGCCCCCACGGTCGAGGCTGGCGGTCGAGACCCTGCGTCGCCGTTCCTCATCCACCAAACATCGGATCGATCCGCCCGTGTCAGATTACCCGTCCGTGACGCCCCGCCGGTCGCCCTCGTTCTCGAAGCGCCACGCGGCCGCCCTGGCGGTCGCTGTCCTGTTCGCGACGAACGGCTCGGCCTCCCTCGAGGCGCGCGAAGCCGTGGTGGCCGCCGCGCCCTACGATGTCGGCGGCAGCCAGACCGGAAACTACCTCGCGGCCCTCGTCGCCGGCTCGGATCGCGACACCGCCGCGGCCTCCACCTTCTTCCGCGAGGCTCTGCGGGCCGATCCGCGCAATCCCGAGCTCATCGAGCGAACCTTCGTCTCGGCCCTGTCGAATGGCGACGTCGGCGAGGCGCTCGACCTCGGGCGAAAGCTCGTGGACCGGAACGGCAAGGACAGCCTCGCGCGCCTCGCGCTCGGTGTGGGGCAACTGAGGGAGGGTCATTGGATCGCGGCGCGCCGCCAGCTGGTGGTCGGGGGCGGGGCCGGGCGCGAGCACGACGTGACGGCGACTTTGCTGACCGCCTGGGCGCTCGCGGGCCAGGGCGAGGAGAAGAAGGCGCTGGCCGTCGTCGACGGCTTGCGCGACAGCGGCTTCGGCGTGTTCCGCGACTACCACGCGGCATTGATTGCCGACCTCGCGAACGATCTCCCCGAAGCGACCAAGCGCTTCAAGAGCGCGTACGCGGCCGACAAGACGATCCTGCGACTCGTCGACGCCTATGCCCGTTTCGAGGCGCGGCACGGCGCGGTCGACGAGGCGCGGCGCGCTTACGAAGCCTACGAGCAGGTGCTTCCCCATCACCCCGTCGTGGCGGCGGGACTGGCCGCCCTCAAGGCCGGCAAGCCACTGCCCCCGCTCGTCAAGAGCGCGCAGGAAGGCGCCGCCGAGGTCCTTTACGGGCTCGGTGCGGCGGGCGGGCGCCAGGGCGACGAACTCGCCGCCATGATCTATCTGCGGCTCTCGCTCTATCTCGCGCCGCAGAATGGCCTGGCGCTCATCACGCTCGCCGATCTCTACGCCCGGCTGAAGCAGAACGAGCAGGCCATCGACGTGTACGGCCTCGTGCCGGAAGCGAGCCCGCTCAAGGACAACGCGGACGTCCAGACCGGCTTGACGCTCGACGTGCTCGGACGCCCGGAGGACGCGCAGAAGTACCTGCTGGGGATCGTCACCGACCACCCCGAGGACACCGAGGCGCTGACCACGCTCGGCAACATCCAGCGCGAGCAGAAACACTACGTCGATGCGATCAAGAGCTACACCGAGGCCCTGGCCAAACTGCCTCCGACCGACAAATTCGCCTGGGGCTTGTTGTATTTTCGCGGCATCGCCTACGAGCGCGCCAAGCAATGGCCGGCGGCCGAGGCGGATTTCAAACACGCGCTCGAACTTTTTCCCGAACAGCCCTCGGTGTTGAACTACCTTGGCTATTCTTGGGTCGATCAAGGCATTCATCTCGACGAGGCGTTCAAGATGCTGCGGCGCGCGGTGGCGCTGCGCCCAGAGGACGGCTTCATCGTCGACAGCCTGGGCTGGGCGCATTTCAAGCTTGGCGAATACGACGAGGCCATGAAGCAGCTCGAACGCGCCATCGAGCTCAAGCCCTCGGACCCGACCATCAACGACCATCTGGGCGACACATACTGGCGCGTCGGCCGCAAGCTCGAGGCCCAGTTCCAGTGGAACCACGCGCGCGACCTCAAGCCCGACCCGGAAGACCTGCCGAACATCCTGAACAAGATCGCGCATGGGCTGCCCGACGAGAAGCCGGCCGCGACCGCCGCGGATACGAAGGACGGCGGATAGGCCCCACGGCGCGTCCGGCACGCCTGCCATGCCCATCGAAGCCCTCACGGTCGCGGTCGACGAGGACGGCATGCGGCTCGACCGTTGGATCAGGCGTCGGCAGCCGGAGCTGCCCCTTGCCCATCTGCAGAAGATTGTCAGGACCGGGCAGGTCCGCGTCGATGGTGCCAGGGTCAAGAACTCGACCCGGCTCGCTGCGGGCCAGACGGTCCGCGTGCCGCCGCCCCGCCTCGGCGAGCCATCGCGTCCGGCCCCGCAACGGCGCCCGCCGTCAGAGGACGACGCGCGCGCCTTGCGGGACATGGTGCTCTACGAGGACCGCGACCTCGTCGTCCTCAACAAGCCGTTCGGGCTCGCGGTCCAGGGCGGCTCGGGGACGACCCGCCACGTCGACGGCATGCTCGAAAGCTGGGCCGATGCGGACGGGAGCCGCCCCGTGCTCGTGCATCGTATCGACCGCGACACCTCGGGCGTGCTGCTCGTGGCACGTTCGCGCCGGATGGCGGCCGATCTCGGCGAGGCGTTCCGCTCGCGGCAGGCCCGCAAAACCTATTGGGCGCTCGTCGAAGGCGTGCCGAAGCCCGCCCAGGGCCGCATCTCGCTGTTCCTCGCCAAGGGCGACGGGATGGGGGGCGCCAGGGGCGAGCGGCGACGGACGGGCGGCGACCGGGCGCCCCTCGAACGCATGCGGGTCGCCCGCCACGGCGAGGACGACGCCCAGCATTCCGTGACGCTCTACGCCACCGTGGATCGCGTGCCGCCGCGCCTCGCCTGGCTGTCGATGAAGCCCATCACCGGGCGCACGCACCAATTGCGCGCCCACGCCGAGGCGATCGGGCATCCCATCGTCGGCGATCCGAAGTACAACGTCGTGGCGTCCGGCGGCGAACGCGACCATGATCCGGCGCGGAGTCTGCCGCGCGAGGTCGAGCGCAAGCTTCATCTGCTCGCCCGGCGCCTCGTTCTGCCGCATCCGCGCGGCGGGACGATCGACGTGACGGCACCGCTGCCGCCCCACATGCGGAACACCTGGGATCTGTTCGGATTCGACGCCAAGCAGTTCGATCCGATCGAGGAAGCCCCGGACGCGTGAGCCCGTACCGGCGGCAGACCCCGGGGCGCGCCCGGGAATGACGCGCCACGACGGCATCGATCCGCTGCTCGCGGTGCGGCGCGATGGCGCGCCGACGCGGCTCAAACGGTTCTACGAAACGGCGGACGCCGAAGCCCGCGACGGCGGCCACCTGCTGCTTCTCGACGGCAAGGCCGCGAGGACGCCCGCCCGGCACCCGGTGCTCCTGCCCACCGCGGCCGCCGCCCGCGCGGTCGCCGCCGAATGGAACCTGCAGGGCGCGTTCGTCGACCCGCTCACCATGCCGATGACCCGGATCGCGAACGCCGCGATCGATGGCGTGGTCCGCCATGGCAACGCGACGCTCGAAGAGGTGAAGGGCTACTTCGGGTCGGACCTCCTGTACTACCGCGCCGGCGACCCGCCTGCGCTCGCGACCGCGCAAGCGGAGGCCTGGGACCCCGTCCTGCGCGATTACACGAGGGAGTTCGGCGTGCGTTTCCGCCTCGCGGAGGGCGTGATGTTCGTGGCGCAACCTCCGGAAACCTTGAAGGTGCTGGCGCGCGCGACGGAGGCTCGCGCTGGCGCGGACGCGGGCGCCCCGTTCCGCATCGCCGCGCTCCACGTCGCGACGACGCTCACCGGCTCGGCCCTGCTTGCCTTGGCGCTCATGCGCGGCCGCCTGTCCCGCGCGGCCGCGTGGGCGGCGGCCCACGTCGACGAAGCCTACCAGGAGGCGCACTGGGGTGTCGACGCCGACGCGCAACGGCGCCGCGACCAACGTTGGCGCGAACTGCAGGCCGCCGCCCGGCTCGCCGCGGCCATCGGTTGAGCGGGCTGGCCCGCAAGCCCGGACGGTGGACGACCGATCATCTCGATCGTCGGCAATAAAGCTGAAACTTTGTTCGTTCCGTGCCGCTTAACCTTGCTTTCTGGAAGCGCGTCGTCTTCATAAACCCGCAATTCGCGTCGGACATCCTGGTTTACACAGAAGGGGGCGCGCCGATGACCCATGAATACGATGCCGAAAACGAGCCGTGCCGACCCTTCCGGCTCCTCCTCGCGGGGATGGCGGGCGAGGCGCATGTGGAGGAAGCGGACGTGAGCCGCCTTCGACGATCTGCCGAAGCGGGTCCGCTCCTCGCCGACGGCGATGTCGAGGCGCTGTTCGCGGCCGACGCCGCGCTTCGCCATCGCGACGACGCCTGGGACGCCTTCTTCATCGCGAGCGTCGCCGACCACGTCGTCTGGGCGTCCCGGCCGACGGGTGTCGTCGATGCGGCGCAAGCGGCATGGCTCATCGGCTGCGCCGATCGCGCGGCAACCCGGACGGGCTTCGCGGCGCTGGTGGCGGTCCTCGACGAGGCCCATCGCGTCCCGGCCTGGTTCCATGCGGCGGTCAGGAGCCGCGTCGGGACGGCCCGGCAGGCCTTGGTGCCGACGCTCCCGGCCGAAGCCCGATGCGCGGGTTGACCTGGGCGTTTGATCAGCTACCGCGCAGGACGAAGAACAGAGCCACGAAAATAACGACCACGAGCACCAATCCGCCGATCAGAACGTAGCGCACCCCAAGCCCGCTCTTGGCCTGGCGCGCGTCGGTCTTCTCGATTTTGGTCGGTCGGTCGCTCATCCGTGTGTTCTCCCCGGTGTCGTCGGCAACGGACATGTAGGGCGGAAGTTCCTCCCTCGCCAAGCGGACGCCCGCCTCGGATTCGCGACGCGGCGGGGTGGGCCATCGCCCCCATCAGCGTCCGGCCGCGTAGCCTTGCATGCCCCGTGGATTGGCGGCCGCCTTCACGCGGTCCTTGTCGCGGGACGCGGCGACGAGCCGTCCCTCCGACCAGTCCGGGCCGACCTCGACGGCGTGGCCACGCCGCCGCAGCTCCGCCATCGTCGCGGCCGGCACCCGGTCCTCGACGACGAGCACGCCGGGGCGGGCGGCACGGGGCCAGAAGGACGACGGGAAATGCTCGGTGTGCCAGGCGGCGCGTCGATGGCTTCCTGCAGGTTCAAACCCGCATGGACGTGCCGGAGGAAAAACTGCGTGATCCATTGATCCTGCTGGTCGCCGTCCGGCGTGCCCCCACGCGAGATAGGGCTCGCCGTCCCGTAGCGCCATGGTGGGCGAAAGCGTCGAGCGCGGGTGCTTTCCGGGCGCGAGGCAGGCGGGGTGCTCGTCGTCCATCACGAACATCTGGGCGCGGGTGCCGAGGCAGAACCCGAGCTCGGGGATGGTGGGCGAGGATTGCAGCCAGCCGCCAGGCGGGGTCGCGGCCACCATGTTCCCGAAGCGGTCGATGATGTCGAGGTGGACGGTGTCGCCCTTGGACTCCCCCAGGCTGCCGACCGTCGGCTCGCCCGCGCCGCCGGCCCCGACCGCCGCCGGCCCGCCGGCCGCCCGCCTGGCCTCCAGGGCCTTGCCGAAACCCGGGATGGTGCCGGGCCGCTGTTCGAAGGAGGCGCGCCCGCCGATGAGCGCGCGACGGGCGTCGTTGTAGCGATCGGACAGCAAGGTCTCGACCGCACCTCGACGAAAGCGGGGTCGCCATAAAAGGTATCGCGGTCCGCAAAGGCGAGCTTGGCCGCCTCGACCCGCCAGTGAATGAAATCGGGGCCCGTCGGATCCAGTCCGTCGAAAGCGAACCCCTTCAGCAGCGCGAGCTGCTGCAGGGTGGCCAGGCCCTGGCACCAGGGCCCGGGCTTCAGCACGCGATAGCGCCCGTAGTCGTAGCCGATCGGGGCCTCGACCGTGGCCGACCAACCCGCCATGTCGGCGCCGGACAGCACCCCGCGATGGGCGCACGAAAAATCCAAATGCGATTCCCCTGGTCGTCAACCCGAGTTCGCCGCCCTGCGTTTCACCGCAGGGGAATCGCCTCAGGTTAACGGGTGGGCCGACGTGATGAGCTTTGCCAG
>CAXTIC010000015.1:0-71851 GCA_964244255.1 uncultured Lichenihabitans sp.
TCGACGTCGATGTCGGGCGGCTCGTTGCGCTCGGGCGAGATGAACCGCTCGAACAAGAGGTCGTGGTGGACGGGGTCGACGTCGGTGATGCCGAGGCAGTAGCACAACGTCGAATTGGCGGCCGAGCCCCGCCCCTGGCACAGGATGCCCCGCGAACGGGCGAAGCGCACGATCTCGTGCACCGTCAGGAAATAGGGCGCGTATTTGAGGTCGGTGACGATCGCGAGTTCGTGCGCGAGCCCCTGCCTGACCTTGGCGGGCACGCCGCCCGGATAGCGCCAATGCAGGCCCGCCTCGGCGAAGTTCGCGAGCGCCTCGTCCTCGCTGTCGAAGCCTTCCCGGCCCTCTTCCGGGTAGTCGTAGCGCAGTTCGTCGAGCGAGAACGAGAGCCCGTCGAGGAAGCGGAGCGTTTCGGCCACGGCGTCCGGGGTTTCGGCGAAGAGCCGCGCCATTTCGGCGCCGTCCTTGAGGTGGCGTTCCGCGTTGGCGGCGAGTTTGCGTCCGGCGGCGTCGAGCGTCGTCCCTTCGCGGATGCAGAACAGCACGTCGGCCAGCGGCCTGCGCTCCGGAACGTGCATCGCGGCGTCGTTGGTGGCGAGAAGGGGCAGGCCCGAGCGCCGCGCGAGACTCGCGCGTTCCGCGAGCCGGCGCCGCATCCCGGGGCCGTAGTCCCGCGTGGCGGCGAGCCAAACCCGGCCCGGCGCGGCCTCGGCGAGCCTGTGCGGGGCATCGGGGGGCGGCACGGCGGCGGGGGCCTCGTGCGAACAGGATTCGGCCACGATGAACCGCATGCCCTCGGCGTGCCGCAGCGGATGGTCCAGGGTCAGGATGCAGGTTCCCTTCTTGGCGTGGCGATTGCCCTCGGTCAGAAGGCGCGTCAGCCGACCGTAGGCCGCGCGGTCCTGCGGATAGGCGAATACGTCCGGCGTGCCGTCGACGAAGACGAGCCGGGCCCCGACGGCCAGGCGGAACCCCGTCCCGGGCGGGATGTTCGCCTTCGCGAAAGCATGGGCGCGGACCACGCCCGCGAGCGAGTTCCGGTCGGCGATGCCGAGGCCCGCAAGCCCGAGCGCGCGCGCCTGCGCCACCAGTTCCTCCGGATGCGAGGCGCCGCGCAGGAAGGAGAAGTTGGTGGCGACGCAGAGTTCGGCGAAGCGGGAGGTCACGCTCGAGCGCCCGGCAGATAGGCCAGGCGCGGCTTTCCCACCCGCTCATCCCGGCGAAAGCCGGGATCGAGGAACTTCGGGCCAAGCCTCGGGGACTGGGTTCCGGCTTGCGGCGGGATGAGCGGCAGCGCGTGCTCCAAGGGCGATGCCCTCACCCGAACAGGCCGTGCAGGAACCATCGCGCGTGCGGGACCTCGCGGTTGAACAGGCCTTCGCGGAACAGCCAGAAGCCGCGGCCGTCGCGATCCTCGGCCCGGAAATAATCGCGCGTGAGACCCTGGCCCCGCCACCATTCGGGGGCGATCCGTTCCGGACCCTCGATGGCGACGATGTCGTGGGAGACGCGCCGCCACCGGAAGCGCACCGGCGGGCCGTCGGGCACGGCCGCGATCGTGTCGATCGGCTCCGGGCGTTCGAACAAGCGGATCGGCCGGCAAGGAACGTCCCCGGCGCCGGTGATCGTTTCCGAGGCGGCCGGTGCCGGTGCCGGGTCGGCGTGCGAAACCGGCAGGGCCACCACGGCGCATTCGGGGATGTGGCTCGCCCCGTCGTGGAGACGCAGGACGCGCGCGAGCCCGAGACGCGCGCCGAGTTTGTCGGCCAAATCGGCGAGATCGTGCCCTCCCTCGTCCCCCCTGTCCCTGTCCCTGTCCTTGTCCGCGCCGACCGGCAGGCCATCCTGGCGGGACGGCAAAGGTTCGGCGGCCACGACCCCCAGGCGGATCAGGTCGAAGCCGTAGCCCGTATCGAGGCCGTCCTCGCCCAACGCCGCGATCTTTTCCCGCAACAGCCCCATCATGCGTCCCGGGTCGCGCAGAGGACGGCTCGTGCCGACCGCGATCCGCGTCACCGCGCCGTCGACCCTGAACAAAGTGGCCTCCATCCCGCGCGCGCCCTCGCCCGCACGGGACAGGAGCGCGCAAAGGTGATGGGCCAGCGGCCCGATCGCCCGTTCCAGGTCCACGTGGCGCGCGATGCCGCTCGCGAAGCGTCGTTCGGCCGAATAGGCCGGCGCCTCGAAGCACGGCGATATGGGGGATCGGACCCGTCCCATCACCCCGTCGAGACGCGCGAAGACACCGGAACCGAACCGGGCCGCGACCGGGGCGCGCGGGCGCATCAGGAGGTCGCCCAGGCGGCGCAGGCCCGCCCGGGCCAGGTCCGCCACGGTTTCGGCATCGAGCTTCAGGGCCGCGAGCGGCAGGTCGGCGACGATGCGTTCGAAGTCCACGTCCCCAGGGGCGGGCGCGACCTGGCATGTGCCGAACCGCGCCAGGGCCCAGGCGGCTTCGGGCGAGCCCGCGATCGCGGCGCGGGCCGCGAAACCCTGCCGCGCGAGCCCCTCCTCCAGGCTGGTCACGAGCCGGGCTTCCCCGCCGAACAGGTGGGAAACCCCGCCCGTGTCGAGCAGGATGCCGTCGGGGCCATCGGGCGCCACCAGCGGCGTGAACCTTCGGCACCAATCGAGGATGGCCCCGGCCGCCGCCCGGTCGGCCCCGAGGTCCGCTTCGGCCACGCGCAGATGGGGGCGAATGGCGCGCGCGTCGGCCAGCGCCATGCCGGGTCTGATGCCCGCCGCGGCGGCGCCCCGATCGAGGGCGGCGACGCGCTGCGCGCCCTTGACCTTGGCGACGGCGACGAGCGGGTCGGCGCCGTGACTCTCGGCCCCGTCAGGCCCGCGCGCGCCGGCCGAACGACGCAGCCTGTCGGTCGGCAAGGTGGGCAGAAACACCGACGCGTAGCGGGTGGTCATCGAAGCACCTTTGTGCGGGGTTCCAGACGAGGGCGTGGACGCGGTCGCGGTCGATGGCCGCGCTTTCGGCGCGTAGCCGCAGCTTGAGGACGCGCACCGCGAAGGCGGCCTCCCCGGGAATGGGCAGGCCGCCGCCCGCCGGCGCCAGGCGGGGGCTCGGGTGCGCCGCCACGCCGAACCGCGTTTCGGCCGCGCTCGACAGGATTTCCCCCTTGCCGCAAAGGCCCGCGTGGAGGAGCAGCGCCGTGCCGCCGCCCGCCCGCGCGGCCAGAAGGAGGCGCCGTGAGGCCGCGAGGCCGTAATGTTTGGCGCTCCAGAGTTCCGTCAGGACGACGGGCGCCTGCGCGCGCAACGCTTCCTCGCAGGCCCACAAGGTCGCCCGGCCGTCGCGCGTCCGCACCAGGACGAGGCGATCGGGATCGAAGCCATGGGCGGCGAGACCCGGCCGGTAGGGCGCGCCCGTTTCGTGCGTGGCGCAATCTTCCACGATCCAGACGAGCGGTCCCCGGCCCGCGCAGCGCAGCGCCAGGACCGCCGCGAAGCCCGCGGCCGCGGCGCCGTCGCCGGGCGCGGCCGCCACGACCTCGTGCAGCGCGCCGCGCCGGAGGCCGCCGCCGAGGCGGTCGTCGAGGTCCAAACCGCCGCGGCCGAGGGCGATCGTCGGGCTTTGGCGGTCGCGGGCTTCGACCGCGCGGCCCTCGATGCGCCGCAAGGTCCGCCGCGATCCTTCCACCTGTTCCGGCCCATCCTGGCGCAGCATGATCGAAGCCTTCCCGGGCAAGCGGGAACGGACGATCACGCGCCCGATCACCGGTCGCGTCGCGTTTATGTTCCCTATTTGTTCTCCTAGATTCCGAGTCGCGTCGAAAGAGTCAAGGCGATTCGCCAGGCCGGTCGGGAAGCGGCAGCCGGGTCTCCGACCCGTCGCCAGGGGGCGAACCACGCGCCGATGCGCTTCCAAAGACGTGCGTCATACTTGCACAAGACGGATCGGATCTGGCCCGCTCGCCGCCAAGTTTTGCAGGCGACGTACCGCCCGCCCACGCCGATCCGGAACCCTCAGGCCGCGGAAAGTCTTCCCATGATCCGGCTCAGACCTCGCCGCGCGCCGGTCGTGTCCGCTCACCGCCGCCCGGGCAGCAGGTTCCACGCCGCGGGGACGAGGAGCGAGCCGAGCGCGAGTTCGACCGCCGTGACGGGAAGGAACGGCTCGACGCCGAGCGCGTAGGCCTTCGTCCGCCCCACGAAGGTCGCAAGCCAAGCGAAGCCGAGCAGGAAGATGGCCGCTTGACCCCCCGCCATCGCTGCGAGGAGCTTCACGCTCGACCGGTCCGCCCCGCGCTCGGCGAAGGTGCCGACGAGGGCGGCGGCAACGAGGAAACCCAACAAGAAGCCGCCGGTCCGCCCCATCATATAGGCGATGCCGATGCCATGCTCGGGCGTCCCGGCGAACACCGGCAGCCCGACCGCGCCTTCGAGGAGGTAAAGCGCGACGGCGGCCGAGCCGAGGCGGCCGCCGTAGACCGCGCCGATGAGCAGGACCGCCAGGCTCTGCAAAGTGAACGGAACCGGCGGGACCGGAACCTGCACCCGTGCCGCGAACGTCAGGATCGCGGTTCCGAGGACGGCGAGGACGACGGCCCGCAGAACCCGCGCCGGCCGCGACGCCCGCTCGGGCCAGACCGCACCCGCGAGCGTCGTTGGGACGGGCAGGCGCAGGTCGCTCATGGTCGGTGTCCCTGGTCGCGGCACGACTTTACGACGGCCGGTGCGACGCGCTAGCTTCGGTCATAGAAGGCCGTTCAAACGAGGGCAAGCCGGACAAGCTTCCTCGGGCGGCCGACCCGCTTCGGGTATGGCACGGATGTCCGCCCCATGTCCTCCCCTTCCTCCGAGGCGATCCCGTTCGACCGATCGCTCGCGGCGAAGCCCGAGGCGGTGCAACGCGTGTCGCCGCTCGTCCGCCGGGTCATCGCCAACAACGGGGGGCCGTTCACGTTCACGGGCACGTGTTCCTACATCATCGGAGACGGCGATGTCGCGATCATCGACCCGGGCCCGGCCGACGCGCGCCATCGCGACGCGCTGCTCGACGCCGTGCGGGACGAGACCGTCCGCCACATTCTGGTGACCCACGCGCACCGCGACCATGCTCCCGGGGCGGCCGCGCTCCGGGCCGCGACGGGCGCCGTCCTGCTGGGCTGCCGGCCGCATCGCGAGGAGGCTGGCGCGCGCGACGGCGTCAGCCTCGACACGCCGCCCGACGGCGATTACGTGCCTGACACGGTCCTCGTCGAGGGCGATCGCGTCAGCGGCCCCGGTTACGATCTCGTCACCGTCGAGACACCGGGTCACACGTCCGGCCACCTCGCCTTCGCGCTGCCCCAGGAACGCAGCCTCCTGTCCGGCGATCACGTGATGGCGTGGTCGACCACGGTCGTGGCGCCGCCCGACGGCTCGATGAGGGACTACAGGGCCTCCCTCCACAAGCTGCTCGGCCGGGACGACGACACCTATTGGCCGGGCCATGGGGGGCCGGTACGCGAGCCGCGCCGCTACGTCCGGGCGCTTGCGCTGCACCGGCGCCAGCGCGAGGCCGCCATCCTGGCACGCATCGTCGCGGGCGACGCGACGGTCGCGACCATCGCGGCCCATGTGTACCGCGGCCTCGCGCCCGCGCTGCGCGGGGCCGCGGCCATGTCGGTCCTGGCCCATTTGGAGGAGCTGGTGGTCCGCGGCGTCGCCGTCGCGGATGGTCCGGTGACGTTGAAAGGGCGCTACGCGCCCGCTTGAGCCGCTCATTCAGCGTTGCGCAAATCCTCCGCGAAGGCCGCGATCAGCGCGGCGTTGCTGCCGAGATCGTGCGGCTCGACACGGGACGCGGCGCGCAGGTCGACGCGCGTCTGCCCCGCGAGCGGGCGGAGCCTGATGGTCACGTCCTCCGGCAGGCCCATGACGCGCGAGCGTGCGACGGCATCGACGCGACCGATCCCGAACTTGCCCCGCGGCGGCACGGATTCAAGGACGCGCCACCGCCGCCCGGCGACCGTCTTCACGACGAGCGCGAAGGCGTCCTCCGCGCCGAGGTCGAGAACCACGGGCGCGAGGTCGGGGTAGGCGCGCCGCTGGGCGTCGCGCTTGTCCGGCGAAATGTCGGCGTGCGCGCCGCCGCCCCGCGCCGCCCGAACCGCGGGGGAGGCGGAAAAGCCCGGTGGATTGGCGAGGTCCGTCGTGACGTCGTTGAGGAACGGCAGTTGCGTGGCGCGAACCGCCAGATACACCGGATAGGCGAGCATGAGGCTTGCGAGCACGACGCCCGCCAGGGCGCGGCCGGCGCCGCGATGGCCCGTCCGCCACACCGCGACGGCGGACACGACGGCGAGCAGGAGCGAGAGGACCGCGAAAACGAGCGCCGCCCCCAGGACCGCGACCGCCGCTCGGCCGTCGACCGCTCCGGCACGGCCCAGCAGGATGGCGAAAGCCGCGAGCAGCAGCGCGAACGCCGCCGACCGGCGGCACCAGTCCGCGGCGGGGGTGACCGGCTCGGCCAGGAGCCTGCGCTTCAGCATGAGGTGCGCAGGCGTGCGGGGGGCGCGGCGCATCGGTCTTCCGTTCTCGTCGACGCGAACCGCCGCGCGTGCCGCATCGGAGGCCGGCGGGCCGGCCGCCGCCGCGTGCGGGCGGGTACTTCCCTGAACCTTGTTTCTGATATGGGACCGGGGCGCGATCGCCAAGCGCCCCAAATTCCGCGAGTTGCACATTATGCCCGACCCTCGACCGCCCCTCGCCCTGCCGGATCTGTGCGTGATCGGCGGGGGAGCGGCGGGTTACGCCGTCGCGTTCGCGGCGGGCGGCCTTGGCGTCCCGACGGTCCTGGTCGACAAGACGCACTTGTCCGATCCCCTGCCCCGGGCGGGCGACATCGCCTGGGAAGCGCTGCTGGCCGAGGCGCGCCGGCACGCGAGCGGGACCGGCACGGCCGGCTGGGAAGCGGGGCGCGCGGCCGCCCATGCCGCGGCGCGATCGACGATGCCCGAAAGCAGCGCGGAACGGCTCGGCGCCCTCGGCGTGACGGTGATTCGCGCCACGGCCCGCTTCCAGAATCCGCGGACGGTCGTGGCCGGCGACCGCGCCATCCGCGCCCGCCGCTTCGTGATCGCGACAGGAAGCGTGGCCGCCGTCCCGCCCATCCCCGGGCTCGACACGGTTCCCTACCTCACCGCCGACACGATCCTCGACCTCGCAGCCCTGCCCCGCCGCGTGCTCGTCATCGGCGCGAGCCCGTTCGGCATCGAGGCCGCGCAAGCGTTGCGCGCGTTCGGCGCCGAGGTGGTGGTCATCGGCGGGGGAGCGTTCCTTCCCGAATTCGACCGCGAACTGTCCGCGCCCGTGCGGGCCGGACTCGCCGCCGCGGGTGTCGATGTCCGCGTCGACGCGCGAGCCGAAAGCGTCGAGCCGTCCGGCACGGGCGTCACGCTGCACCTCGCACCGGCGGACCTGGACCGCGATCCGCTGCGACGCGAAACGGTCGAGGGTTCGCACCTGCTGCTCGCCGCCGGTTGGTCACCGGCCATCGCCGAATGGCGCCCGGACCTCGCCGGCATCGCCTGCACCACCACGGGCGTCGCGGTACGGGCGAACGGTCTCACCGGCAACCGTCGCGTCTACGCGGCCGGCGACGTCACCGGGCTCGGGCATTCGCCGCAATCGGCGCAAGCGCAAGCGGCCGTGGTGCTCCGCGCGGCGCTGTTCCGGCAACCCGTGGCCTTCGACCGGGCCGGCGTGCCGCGCGTGCTCCGCAGCGTGCCGCCGTTGGCCGTCGTCGGTCTGACCGAGGACGAAGCGCGGGGCCGCGCGGGCCGCATCCGTGTGCTGCGCTGGCCCTACCGGGACAACGCCCGCGCGCGCGCCGAGGGCATGACGAGCGGACATATCAAGGTCATCACCGGGGCTGACGACCGCGTGCTCGGCGTCGGCATCGTCGGCGCGGAAGCGCCCGAGTTGATCGGGCTCTGGTGCCTCGCCTGCGCGCAGCGCCTCAAGGTCAGCGACATCGCCGCACTTGCCCTGCCCGGCACGAGCTTGTCCGACCTTTCCCGGCGCGTGGCGGCGGGGGCGGGGGCGGCGCGGGCCGGCGACCCGTGGGTCGGCCGCGCGCTGCGACTCCTGCGGCGTTTCGGCTGAGCGCTGTCAGAACGCCACGCGCAAGCTTTCGAGCCCGTGGAAATGATAGCGGTCGGCGAAGCGCGGCGGCTCGAGGAGGCGCAGGTTCGGCAGGCGGGCGAACAGGATCGGCAGCGCCGCCTCGAGTTCGAGACGGGCGAGCGGCGCGCCGACGCAGAAATGGATGCCGGCCCCGAACGCCACGTGAGGCGCGGGGGAAGCGCGTCCCGGATCGAGCCGGTCGGGGTCCGGATAGGTGTCCGGATCGCGGGCGGCGGCGCCGATCAACAGGCCGACCCGATCGCCGACGTCGAGGGTGGCGCCCGCGATGTCGACCCGTTCCAGCGCGTAGCGCGTGAACAGATGCAGGGGCGGGTCGAAGCGCAGCAGCTCCTCCACCGTCGCGGCCGTCCGCTCCGGCGTGGCGAACAGTTCCCGGGGGGACAGGCCCGCCGCAAGCGTCGCCGCCGTGCCGTTGCCGATGGCATGGACCGTCGCCTCGTGGCCGGCGTTGAGCAGCAGGATGGCGTTGGTGACGAGTTCGTCCTCCGTGAGCGCGTCGCCCGAGGCTTCCGCCCGCAGCAGGAGCGTGAGGATGTCCTCGCCCGGATGCCGGCGCCGCTCGGCGAGCGTGGCGCGGATGTAGGCGCCGAACTGCGCCGTCGCCTCGACGGCCGCGTGTTCGGTCGCGACCGTGCGGCCGAACTGGTACATCGCGACCATCCGGTGCGACCAGGCGAGCAGTCGCGGCGCCATGTCGGCCGGCACGCCCAGCAGCGCGGCGATGATGGCCACCGGGATCGGCTCGGCAAAGGCGGGCAGCAGGTCGACGGCGCCGCGCCCTTCGAAGCGGTCCACGAGGTCGTGCGCGAGCGCTTCGATCCGCGGCCGCAATCGTTCGATGCTGCGCGACACGAAGGCGCGGTTCACGAGCCGCCGCAGCCGCGTATGGGCAGGCGGCTCGCGCTCGAGCATCGAGCGCGCCTCGAAGTCGTAGAACGGCTTCACGTGTTCCGGCGGGTCCGGCCAGCCCAGCACCGCGCGGCTCGCCACCTGCGTGACCTCGCGGCCGAAGCGGCGGTCGCGGAACAGGGCGCCGACATCGGCGTGGCGGGCGAAGCACCAGAAGCCGTAGTCCTCCCAGAAGAAGACCGGGCACGCGTCGCGGATGGCGCGATAGGCCGGGTAAGGGTCGCGGAAGAACGCGGGGTCCGAGGGCGAAAGCCGCACCCGACGTGTCGCGGAATCGATGGCGAGCGTGTCCGGCAGGCCGTGCCGGCCGTGCCGGCCGTGCCGGCCGTGCCGGCCGCCCGCCGGCGATCCGGGACGGCCCCGCGTCAAGGGCGCCCGGCGCCGCGTTCGGGGCCGCCGTCGAGGGAGGCGTGCGCCGGCGGCGTGGCGGCCGGCGCGCCCGGCGCGCGCTCGAGCGCCGCGCGCCATTCCTCGCGGTCGGCCTGCGCGAGCCGGTTCGGGTTCAGGATGTCGGTTACGTCGGCGGCGGTCAGGCCGCCGATCGTTTGCGCGAGCTCGCGCACCGTCCGGCCGGATCGCAGGGCTTCCTTGGCGATCTCGGCGGCGATCTCGTAGCCGACGAGCGGCACGAGCGCGGTCGCGGCGCCGACGCTCGCCTCGAGGTGGCGCGTGCAGTTCTCCTCGTTCGCCTCGATGCCGTCGACGAGCCGTTCGGTGAAGATCCCGACGGTGTTGGCGAGAAGGCCCAGCGAGCCGAGGACGTTGTGGGCGATGAGCGGCTCGAACGCGTTCAGCTGCAATTGTCCGCCCTCGGCCGCCAGGGTCACCGCGAGGTCGTTGCCGATGACCTGGAAGCACACGAGGTTCAGCGCTTCCGCGATCACCGGGTTGATCTTGCCCGGCATGATGGAACTGCCGGGCTGAACGGCTGGCAGGATGATCTCCCCGAACCCGCCGCGCGGCCCGCTGCCGAGCAGGCGCAGGTCGTTGGCGATCTTGCCGAGCTTGACGGCGATGCGCTTGAGCACGCCGCTGAACATCACGAAGCCGCCCATGTCCCAGCTCGCCTCGACGAGGTTCGTGCTGGGCACCAGCGGGAACCCGGTCAGCCGCGACAGTTCCGCGATGGCGGCCGGCGCGTAGGCCGGGTCGGCGTTGATGCGGGTGCCGATGGCGGTGCCGCCGAGGTTGATCTCGTGCAGCAGGCGCTGCGCCTCGCCGAGCCGCTGCAGGTCTTCCCGCACCGTCACCGCGTAGGCGCCGAGTTCCTGGCCGAGCGTCATCGGCACGGCATCCTGCAACTGCGTGCGCCCGAGCTTCACGATCCCCGCGAAGGCGCGCCCCTTCCGCTCGAACGCCTGAGCCAAGCCGTCGAGCGCCGCCGTCAGCGCGCCACAGGCGAGCAGCACGCTGACCCGCACGGCGGTCGGGTAAACGTCGTTGGTGCTCTGCGACAGGTTGACGTCGTCGTTCGGGTGCAGGAAGGCGTAGTCCCCGCGTGCGCGGCCCATGCGTTCGAGGCCGCGATTGGCGAGCACCTCGTTCATGTTCATGTTGGTGCTCGTGCCGGCGCCGCCCTGAAAGACGTCGACGGGGAACTGGTCGTGCAAGACCCCCGCGCAAACGTCTTCAGCCGCGCCCGCGATGGCGTCGTGCTTGGCGGGAGCGAGCTTGCCGAGTCGGGCGTTGGCCGACGCGGCGGCCTGTTTCACGCGCGCCAGGGCCGTCAGCAGCGTGGGGTAGTGCGAGATCGGCACGCCGCTGATCGGGAAGTTGGCCACGGCGCGGACCGTTTGCGCGCCGTAATAGGCGTCCGCGGGAACGTCGACCATGCCCAAACTGTCGTGTTCCTGACGGAACGCGGCCGACGCCGCTGTCGCACTCATGCCCATGGTCTCCCACGCTTCCCCGGCGTCCCTTACGCGCCGGCGCGGGGCCGGGCAACACGCGATCGCGCCCGCCGATTGATGGCCTCCCCGCGCGGACCTATATCTCTGATCATGCGCTTCACCCCCGAGTTCCTGGACGAGATCAAGACCAGGCTGAGCGTGTCCGAGGTGGTGGGCAAGCGGGTCCGCCTGAAGCGGGCCGGCCGGGAATGGAGCGGCCTTTCGCCCTTCAACGCGGAAAAGACGCCGTCCTTCTTCGTCAACGACGCCAAGATGGCGTGGTTCGATTTCTCGTCGCAGCGCAACGGCAACATCTTCGATTTCCTCATGGCGACCGAGGGCATGAGCTTTCCGGAGGCGGTCGAGCGCCTCGCGGCCGAGGCCGGGCTCGACATGCCGCGGCGCACGGCGGAGGACAGTGCCCGGGAGCAGAGGCGCGCCGGGCTGTGGGAAATCCTCGAGTGGGCCGCAGCTTCCTTCGCGTCGAACCTCGCCGGGCGCGCGGGCGCCCGCGGGCGCGACTACCTTTCCAAACGCGAGCTCGGAGCCGAGAGTCGGCGAACGTTCGGCCTTGGCTTGGCCTTGCCCGAACGCTTCGCCTTGCGCGACCATCTCGCCGCCAAGGGCGCGAGCGCGGAAGCGATGATCGAGGCGGGCCTGCTCGTCCATGGAGAGGGCATCGCCGTTCCGTACGACCGTTTCCGGGATCGCGTGATGTTCCCCATCGCCGACCGTTCCGGCCGGGTCATCGCTTTCGGCGGGCGGGCGCTCGACGCGACGGCGCCGGCCAAATACCTGAATTCGCCGGAAACGCCGCTCTTCCACAAGGGCGGCGTCCTCTACAACCACCACCGGGCGCGCAAGGCCGCCGCCGACCGGGGCACCGTGATCGCCGTCGAGGGATACGTCGACGTCATCGCCATGAGCGGCGCGGGCTTCCCGAACGTCGTCGCGCCGCTCGGCACGGCCCTCACGATCGAACAATGCGAACTGATGTGGCGCATGGCGCCCGAACCGATCCTGTGCTTCGACGGGGACGGTGCCGGGCGGCGGGCCGCCTTCCGCGCCGTGGACACGGTCCTGCCCGCGCTCGGCCCGAACCGCACGTTGCGTTTCGCCTTCCTTCCCGAGGGCCAGGATCCGGACGACCTCGCCCGCTCGGGGGGGGAACAGGCCATAGCCGACGTTCTGGCGAAGGCCCGCCCGCTCGTCGACGTGCTCTGGGCGCGGGAAACCGAGGGCGTCGTGCTCGATACGCCGGAGCGTCGGGCGGGGTTGGAACAGCGCCTCGGCGACCTCGTCCGGGGCATCGGCGACGAGGCGTTGCGCCGCTACTACGGCTCCGAAATGCGCGCGAGACTGGCCGCGATCGGCGCGGCCGCGCCCGGCAAGCGCCGATCGCGCCCCGCCGTCGCCGTCGCGAGACCGGGCAACCGCGGTCGGTTCGAGCCGCCGCCGCCGCGCGGCTACCGCGGATCGGCGCCGCCCCCCTTGAGCGAAAGTCTCGCGCGGACGGCGGTGCTCACGCCGATGAGCTTCGCGCGGCGCGATGTCGAGATCCTCGTCCTGGTCCTCAACCATCCGGGACTGCTCGACAAACACGCCGAGGATTTGGCGCACCTCGATGTCGCGCAGGCCGAGCTGGCGGCATTTCGTGATCTCGTCGTCACGCTCGGTGCGGATGTGCACGGCGGTCACGACGCGTTCAAGAGCGCGATCGACGCTGCCGGCAAGGGCGACGTGCGGCGCCGGATCGAAGCCGCCGCGGCGCGGCTGCCGCACTGGTGCATGGCGCCCGCCGCGGCGGAAGCCGACGCCGAACATATGCTCAAGCAAGCCGTGGCCTTGCACCGCAAGACTCGTGAATTACATAAACAATTGGATACGGCGCGGAAGGCCTTCGCCGACGATGGTTCCGAGGGCAATTTCGCCCAGATCTGCACCTTGCAGGCCGAGTTGCATGCGGTTGACGGAACCGAGGCCATCGTCGAGGGTTACGGTTCATTGTCGGGTCACGTTGCGGAGGGGGGTTGAAGGACGCCGCGACTCGCGTCCTCGCCATGGTTAAAGATCAATTCACGCGCTTGTCCGATGCTGCCCCAAGCGAAACATCGATGGCCGGGGTCGGGGCATGAGCATGGGATATGGGGCGGGCGCGGACCTTGCGGGGTTTCGCGGCCTGGCGGAGCGGATTATGGCAAAAAAGGATACCGATAAGGCGGAGGGTCAGGCCGCGGTGAGTGAACCCGTGGTCGACAGCCCCCTGCTCGATCTGTCCGACGCTGCCGTCAAGCGCATGATCAAGCTCGCCAAGCGGCGGGGATTCGTGACGCATGACGAACTGAACGCGGTGCTTCCGTCCGAGGAGGTGACCTCCGACCAGATCGAGGACATCTACGCGATGCTGAGCGAGATGGGCATCAGCGTGGTCGAGAGCGAGGAGACCGAGGAAGGGGCGGCGCAGCCCGAGGAAGCCGCGCCGGACGACGAGGAACCGGAAGGCGGCGAGGTCGTCGAGGCGCCGCGCCAGACAGCGGTGACGACGCGTTCGAGCGAGCCCGCCGACCGGACCGACGATCCGGTCCGCATGTACCTGCGCGAGATGGGGTCGGTCGAACTGTTGTCGCGCGAAGGCGAGATCGCCATCGCCAAGCGGATCGAGGCCGGCCGCGAGGCCATGATCGCCGGGCTTTGCGAAAGCCCGCTGACGTTCCAGGCGATCATCATCTGGCGCGAAGAGTTGATCGACGGCAAGGTGCTGCTGCGGGAGATCATCGACCTCGAGGCGACCTACGCGGGACCGGACGGGAAGAACACCCCCAAGATCGACATGACGGCGCCCGGCGCCGCCGAAATGCTTGCCGCGCGCACCGGAGCGCCCGCGACGGCGCCCCGGCACCCGCCGGCCGGGCTCGACGGCGACATGCCGCTCCCCGAGGACGCTTTCGACGACGACGACGACATGGAGAATTCCGTCTCCCTGTCGGCCATGGAGGGCGAACTCAAGCCCAAGGTCCTCGAAACCTTCGAGCGGATCGCGGACGCGTATAAGAAGCTTCGCCGCTTGCAGGACCAGAACGTCGAAAACAAGCTCAGGAGCGAGACGCTGTCGCCCGCCCAGGAGCGGAAATACAAGAGCTTGAAGAAGGAGGTCGTCACCGACGTCAAGTCGTTGTCGCTCAACCAGAACCGGATCGACGCGCTCGTCGAACAGCTCTACGACATCAACAAGAAGCTGATCGGCAGCGAGATGAAGCTGTTGCGGCTTGCTGAAAGCTGCGGCGTTTCGCGTGAGGACTTCCTGCGCAACTATCAGAATTCGGAGCTCGACCCGAAATGGCTGCTGCGGGTGTCGAAGCTCGGCGGCAACGGATGGAAGGATTTCGTCGCCCGCGAAAAGGATGAGATACACACGCTGCGCAGCGACATTCACAACCTGTCGAGCGAAACCGGTCTGGAAATCCAGGAATTCCGGAAGATCGTGCACATCGTCCAGAAGGGCGAGCGCGAAGCTCGGCAGGCCAAGAAGGAAATGGTCGAGGCCAACTTGCGGCTCGTCATTTCCATCGCCAAGAAGTACACGAACCGCGGCCTGCAGTTCCTCGACCTCATCCAGGAGGGCAACATCGGCCTGATGAAGGCGGTCGACAAGTTCGAGTATCGTCGCGGCTACAAGTTCTCGACCTATGCGACCTGGTGGATCCGTCAGGCCATCACCCGTTCGATCGCCGACCAGGCGCGTACGATCCGCATCCCCGTGCACATGATCGAGACGATCAACAAGATCGTCCGCACGTCCCGGCAGATGCTGCACGAGATCGGCCGGGAGCCGACGCCGGAGGAACTCGCGGAAAAGCTTGCGATGCCGCTCGAAAAGGTCCGCAAGGTCCTCAAGATCGCCAAGGAGCCGATCAGCCTCGAAACACCGATCGGCGACGAGGAGGATTCGCATCTCGGCGATTTCATAGAGGACAAGAACGCGATCCTGCCGATCGACGCCGCGATTCAGTCCAATCTGAGGGAAACGACGACGCGCGTGCTCGCCTCGCTGACGCCGCGTGAGGAACGCGTCCTGCGCATGCGGTTCGGGATCGGCATGAACACCGATCATACGCTCGAGGAGGTCGGCCAGCAGTTCTCGGTGACGCGCGAGCGCATCCGCCAGATCGAGGCGAAGGCGTTGCGCAAGCTCAAGCACCCGAGCCGCAGCCGTAAGCTGCGCAGCTTCCTCGACAATTGAGGGGAGGCCCGCGGTCGGGGGATGGCGCCGGACGCCGCGCCTTCCCGGCCAACGTCCGCATGGTTCCGTAACGCGCGCCCGCTAGGGCTGGGCAATGAAAAGGCGCCGCTGGAGCCCGTTCACGTTTGCGCGACTCGACCGACCGGCGGTCGGCGATGCGGCGTCGCTTGTCGCGTCCGGCGCCGGGGTGCTTGGAGCGCGTGGGGCACGGCGAAGACCGTCGCCGGCGGTGCCGATGAACGTGGCTCTGATGGCCGGGTTGGCGTTGCTGCCTTGCGTCGTCCTGGTCGGCCTCCTCAATGATGCGGGCGCGACCTTGCCGACGGACATCGGCGTGGCGTCGCTTCGCGGAGCGCTCGACGACGAGCACGCGCTTGCGTCCCCGGGCACGGACCAACGTCGGCCCTGAGGGGAACGCGGCAGCCGAAGTGACGCAGCTCGGCGATATGCGAGAAGATGGTGCCGAGGCATCGACGCACGACGCTCGTGCCGGCGCAACGCAAGTCTCTGCCGTCGCGTTGACGCGACGCGCGCGGGAGCAGGTCATGGTTGTCAGCGATCGGCGGCTTGGGGCTGCGAGGCTCGGCGCGGCGGCCTTGGCCCTCTGCCTCGGTTGCGCGGACGCGGCGGCACAGGGCTCGGCAAGGATAAAGGGCGCTCGAAGCGGCGGAGGCGTCGCGGGAACCGGACTCGGGACGACGGTCCTCGAAGACCAGAGTGGCCGCGGGCGGCCGGGCGCCGGCGGGGGCTCGGGCGGCATCACGGGCGGCGCCACGGGAACCGGCGCGAACGTCGTGCGGGGTGGCGCCGGCGGGTCGCCGGCACGGACCCCCGCCGTCGGCGGGGCGGGATTCGGTACGACCCCTTAGGGTGGCGCGGCGGCCCCGCTCCGCCTTAAAAATGGTCCTCTTGCGGCGTGCTCGGCTTGGATTCGTGCTTCATGATGAGGGGCACCTGCAACAGCGCGAAGATCAGCGTGATCGGCATCGTGCCGAAAACCTTGAACCCTGCCCAGAACACGTCGCTTTGGGTGCGCCATACCGCTTCGTTCAGCCCGGCGAGAAAGAAGAAGAACACTCCCCACCGCAAGGTCAGCTTGCGCCATCCGGCGGCATCGAGATGAAGGGCCGCGTCGAGCACGACGGGCAGCAGCGGCCGGCCGAACGCGAGGCCCCCCAGCAGAACGGAGCCGAAGATGGCGTTGATCACCGTCGGCTTCATTTTGATGAAGACCGGATTGTTGAAATAGAAGGTCAGCCCACCGAACACCACGACGGCGATGGCCGTGACCACGGGCATGATGGGCAAGCGCCGCGTGAGCGCGTAGGACGCCGCGAGCGCCACCAGGACGCCCACCATCAGCACCCCGGTCGCGACCTGGAGATTGAACTTGTAGGAGGCCGCGAAAAAGCAGGCGAGCGGCCCCAGTTCCAGCACGAGCTTCAGCGTCGGGTCGAGAGTGCGCCGGGCGGGACCCTGTGCCGGGCGCGAAAGACGGGGTTCGGTTGTCGTCATTTCATCTTTCGAGCTCAATCGCTCCACCGCCTGGAGGCGGTTCGCATGGCTGATTTTCGTGGCTTCGGCAACCTCGTCCCATTCCTTTTAGCGCCGCGTTAAGGCGTTCAAGGGGCAAGCGACGCGCGTTGACGCTTTTTCGGCTCAATCCCCGTCGAGCCCCGCGATGGCGCGCGCGAAATCCGCGGCTTCGAACGGTTCGAGATCGTCGACGCCCTCCCCCACGCCGATGAAGTGGACCGGCAGCCCGAACCTTTCCGCGATGGCCACCAGGATGCCGCCCCGCGCCGTCCCGTCGAGCTTGGTCATGACCAGCCCGGTGACGCCCGCGACGCGCGAGAAGATCTCGACCTGGCTCAAGGCATTCTGGCCCACCGTCGCGTCGAGCACGAGCAGCACCGCATGCGGGGCCGAGGCGTCGACCTTGCGCATGACGCGGATGACCTTCCCGAGTTCATCCATCAGTTCCGTGCGGTTCTGCAGCCGCCCCGCCGTGTCGATGAGCAGCACATCCGAACCGTTGGCCTTGGCGGTGGTAACGGCGTCGAAGACCAGACCGGCCGCATCCGACCCCTGATCGCGGGAAACGACCGGCGACCCGGTCCGCTGACCCCAGATCTTGAGCTGCTCGATCGCCGCCGCCCGAAACGTATCCCCGGCCCCGAGCGTTACGCTGCGCCCTTCCCCGACCAGCTTGGCCGCGAGCTTGCCGATGGTCGTCGTCTTGCCGGAACCGTTGACGCCCACCATGAGGATGACGAAGGGCCTGACGGCGGGGTCGACAGCAAGCGGGACCGCGACCTTCCTGAGCACGGCTTCCACCTCGCCCGCGAGGATCTCCTGAACCCTCGACGGCTCGATGCCTTTGTCATAGCGACCACCCGCCAGGACGGCGGTGATCCGCGACGCGAGGGCGATACCCAGGTCGGCTCGGATGAGCACGTCCTCGAGATCCTCGAGCGATGTGGCGTCGAGCTTGCGCTTGCTGAAAACGTCGGCAATGCCCCGCTTGATGGACGAGGACGATCGCGCCAGGCCCGTCCTCAACCTGGTCCACCAACCCGTGACGCCGGGCACCGCCGTTTCCGGGCCGTCCGACGATGCCAGACCCGAGGGTTCGCGTATCATCGCCTCCGCGGAGGCCTCGGCAGGCGCCTGTTCGATCGCCGTTTCGGACAGGCGCTCCGACGCTGCCTCCGGCAGATCGGCGTCGGGCGGCCCCGGTTCGATCTCCGACGAGCCCGGCGCGAAGGGCAGGACGCCGCCGAACATCCGCCGAAGAAAGCCCGGCTTGCCGGCTTCCGTGTCGCGGTCGTCGCTGCCGCTCATGATATGACGCTTTCCTTCGTGGGCGACCGCGTTCCGCTCGATCGATCGGCTGCGCGCCCCATAGGTCGTGGTGCCGCCGTGGTGCGGCAAGGATCCCGGCCTCGGCGTCGGCACGCCGTCGAACAAGGGCGCGTCGACGGGGCGCCCACAGTCTCATGACAGGAGCGCAGCGCCCGTGCAGCCCATCGACCTCGTCTCCCGCCTGCTCTATCGCGACGCCCTCGTGCTGATCGTGGACAAGCCGACGGGGATCGCGGTCCACCGCGGGACGAAGGGCGGCGACGATCTGGAGCGATATTTCGACCAGCTTCGCTTCGGCCTCCCGCGGCCGCCGGCCTTGGCCCATCGTCTCGACCGGGACACGTCCGGATGTCTCGTTCTCGGCCGCCACCGCAAGGCGCTCGCCAGGCTGGGACAATTGTTCAAGACCGGTCGCGTCGAGAAGACCTACTGGGCGGTGACGCGCGGCGGCCCGGCCGATGACATCGGCACGATCGACCTCCCCCTCGGGAGACGGGACGCGACGCGGGGCTGGTGGATGGCCGTCGATGCCAAGGGCGCGCCCTCGCGGACGAACTGGCGGGTCCTGGGCCGTGCGGTCGACGAAACCTGGCTCGAACTCACCCCGCTGACGGGGCGGACGCATCAGTTGCGGGTCCATTGCGCCGCCATGGGATGGCCCATCGAAGGCGACCCGATCTACGGCATCGCGGAGGCGGACAGGCCGGCACCGCTCCATCTCCTCTCCCGGCGCGTCGCCATACCGCTTTACGCGAACAAGGACCCTATCGGGGCGGAAGCTCGGATCCCGGCCCACATGCAGGGCGCGCTCGAACGTTGCGGCGCGGCAAACCCCGCATGATGCCGCCAGCCGGTCGCGTTCGGCGCACCGTCGGGGCCGCTACCGCGAAGTGGTGCACCTGCCATCGAGCTTCTTGTACTGCGGCGGGTCGCAAGGATTGAGGTCGAACTCGCAAAGCTTCGCGCATTCCCCTGAATCCGGGGTATTTTGCCGGACGCGCTTGCCCGCGACGGGATCGTGACGGAAGAAAGAAGTTGGCCGGTCTTGTGCTCGCGCGCCTGCCGTCGCGAGGATGAGCAAAGCGATCCCACACGACAACGCGACCCCGAGCACGCCACGTTCAAGGGATCGACGCGAAATCTCCACCGCGACCGCCTAATCGAAAAGGTTACACCGACCATCCGCGCGCTTGAACTCCGGCGGGTCGCAGGGTCCGAGGTCGCGGAAGCACCACTTCACGCATCCTTGGTCATCGGGAACGTTGGGCACCCCGGAATACGTGGGATTGTCGCCGCGCGGCACCTGACGGTAGCCGTGTCGCGATTGCGCGAAGGCCGGACCCGTCGCAAGGAAACCGAACATCGCCAACATACCGGACGCGACCTCGAGGCGGTGCGATCGTGACATGGGAGTGGCTCCTTCCCAGGAGACAACGTTCGGCAAAGGACGCCGTTCCCGCGTCCCCCCGCCCGCGTCGTTCGTGACCGAGCGAGGGATCGCCGTGCAGCCCGCGGGAGCCGAGGTCGGCTTGAAGCGGGGTGGGACGGGCCAACCCCCTCCGGGATGAGGCGGCATGCGGTCCGCGCGCCGCGGAAGCGAGCAGACCTCGGGTCTCAGCGGGGGGCCAGCACCATGACCATCTGGCGGCCCTCCATGGAGGGCTCCGCCTCGACTTTCGCGAAGGTCAGCGTTTCGGTCTTCACGCGGTCGAGCAGGCGGTAACCGATGTCCTGATGCGCCATCTCGCGCCCGCGGAAGCGCAACGTTACCTTCACCTTGTCGCCCTCCTCGAAGAAGCGCCGCACGGCCCTCATCTTCACGTCGTAATCGTGCTCGTCGATGCCCGGACGAAGCTTGATCTCCTTGACCTCGACGATCTTCTGGCGTTTGCGGGCCTCAGCCTGCTTCTTCTGCTCGGTAAAGCGAAACTTGCCGTAATCCAGGATCTTACAGACGGGAGGGGTCGCGTTCGGAACGATCTCGACAAGATCGAGGCCTGCCTCGTCGGCGATCCGCTGCGCTTCCGTGACCTCGGTCACACCCCGGTTTTGACCTTCCGCGTCGATCAGTTGCACTTCGCGGGCGCGAATCTCGCGATTGGTCCTCGGGCCGTCCTTTTGCGGCACCGGTGCGGCTTTCATGGGTCGCCGAATGGTTCTCTCCTTTTTGTTGCCGCCGCTTGCCGCTAAACTACGACAAATGGCCCCGTAGCGACTACTACGAGGGTGGCACGGATACAATGATCGTCACGACGGGGGCGGGAGTCAAGCCTCATTGTCCGCCAGGTGGACACCATCCCGCGAAAACCCCGGGAGTCGCATTCCGCCCGGGGGCCGGCCGGCGCCCGGGCGGGACAAGATGCCGGTCGGGAAAAGCGTGACCGGTTCGGTTCGGGCCTTGACGTGCCGCCGCGCGACGTGATGAGGGTCGATCAAGGACTCATTGTGGTCGGATGGATGGCGGACAACGGCGTGTTTCCCCAACTGAACGGGCGAAAAATCCTCGTAGTGGAAGACGAGACGCTGATTTCGATGTTGTTCGAGGACGTCCTCGGCGAACTCGGCTGCGAGGTCGTGGGCCCGGCCCTCAATATCCGTAAGGCGACCGAACTGGCGAACACCGCCGCGATCGACGCCGCGATCCTCGACGTCAACGTCAACAACGATCCGATCTTCCCGGTGGCGGAAATCCTGGCCAGACGGGGGATTCCCCTGGTGTTTTCGAGCGGCTACGGGTCGACCGGCCTGCCGCCGTTCTGGCAGGATCGGCCGACATTGCCGAAACCGTTCAACATCGAGGATGTCGAGGCCGCGCTTCGCAGCCTCATCGGAGGCGGGAACCTCCCGGACGCGGGGTAGCGGTACGTCACCACCCGCGCCAAGCGACGCCGATGCCGGGTCGACGGAACGCCGCTCACGCCGAGCACGGTTCGCGGCGCGAACCCTCATCGCGGTCGGGCGGCCTGCTCCACGAAGGAAATGACATCGGGCGCTTTCCACGGTTTCGGCATGAAGCGCGCATTCTTCGGCAGACGGTAAGGGCGCTCGAGCGCGACCCCCGACGTCACGCAAATCGCGATCTGAGGCCAGCGCACCGCCACGAAAGCCGCGAGTTCGACCCCGTTCAGCGGACCCTTGAGCCGCACGTCCGAGAACATCGCCGCGACGTTGCCGGCGTTTTCCTTCAGGTAGTCCAGCGCCGCGTCCACAGAGTCGACGGCAACCGCCGGCAGACCGGCTTCCTCGATCATCTCCGTGGCCATCTCGGCCAGAAGTGCGTCATCCTCGACGATGAGCACCACGGAAGGCTTCTGCATCATCAACGCCCCTTCTTTCCCGAAGGCGAAGTCGGCCGGTTCATCGGCCGGAGGTCCCGCTCGAAGGCCCGCGAACGCGACGACTCCGCTGCCCTATCATCTCATACCCGCAGCCGCCATGGGCAACCGTCCGCCGCCGCCGCGATTTCTGCTTTCGCGCGCCTGGCCGGCATAGGCCCTTCGGGCTCCGGGTCGCGCGAACGTGGGGGTGGAAAAAACCAGATGCATGGTTCCCAAGCGTGGGAGCTTTTTTCCGCCGCTTTCAACTGCTTGTAGGCCAACTTGTCCCAACGCTCGCGAATGCGGATATCGCGGTCGGACCATTAGACGAACGGACGTGAGCCGCCGGTGAACGAATCGGGGGGGGCCGCCGTTGACAAGCCCTGCCGGGATGCTACGGCACGGTAGCGAGCAGCCAGGCGGTCGCGACGACATCCCCAACGGCGTGCGACCCCGAACCGGAACCGCTCGACATGTTCATCGCGATGAATCGGTTCAAGGTGATCAGAGGCGAGGAAAAGAGCTTCGAGCACGTATGGCTGTCCCGGGAAACGCACCTCGACCAGGTGCCGGGGTTCGTGGAATTCCACCTCCTGCGCGGCCCCGAACGGGACGACCACACGCTCTATTCTTCCCACACGGTCTGGTCGGACTCCGACACGTTCGCCGCCTGGACACGGTCCGAACAGTTCCGGAAGGCCCATGGCGGCACCGGCCAGCATAAGCCCTTGTACCTGGGACATCCGGAGTTCGAAGGTTTCGAGGTGATCCAGACGGTGGCGCGAGCGCGCAGACGCGCGACCGACGTTTGAGACGAGGCCCGTTTCGCCGCCCGCGCGCGTCAGCCCGCGTATGAGGCATGGCCGTTTATTTATTGTTGCATTCCGCAGAAATCGAAGCGATTGGTCCCCGCTGCGCGCTTGGATCGGACACTCGCGATCCGGCCCGCCGGTCGGGGCGGGGTCGAGCAAGGGCTCGGAAAGCCGTGATTCGTTGGAGATCCAATCTTATGGTTGTCACATCCAGTTTTTTGCGGACGCGCGGCTTCGGAGCTGCCTTGGGCATCGCCGGTGCCCTGTTGGCCGCACCGGTGGCGCAAGCGCAGGGCTCCGGGCCCTTCGCCGGTCTCACCGGCGCTTGGGCCGGGAACGGCTCGATCAACATGACGGACGGGTCGAAGGAAAGCATCCGCTGCAGAGCGAGCTATTCCGTTCCCCCGAGCGCCGAAAAGCTGCACATCGAACTCAATTGCGCCAGCGACAGCTACAAGGTCCAGGTCATCAGCAACGTGGTGGCTGACGCCGGCGGCAACCTGTCCGGCACGTGGCGCGAAGTGACGCGCCAGGCGCAGGGCGACGTGACGGGCAAGGTCCAACCCGGAGGCCAGGTCCAGGCGAGCCTCGGCGGGACCGGGTTCAGCGCGCAGCTCTCGATATCGACGCGCGGCAGCCGGCAGACGGTCGCGATCTCGTCGCAGGGCACCGACGTCCAGAACGTCAATATCGAGCTGCATCGAGGCTGACGCGATCGACCGGAGCGGGCGGGCGCATCGTGCGCCGCCCTCTCACTCCGCCGGGCGCGGCACCGGGCGTATGCGGCGTGCAAGCAAGCTCAGGAACGTGATCGTCGGCCGCAGGATGAGGAAATCGGCCACGAGCGCCGACAACATGGCGAAGGCGCTGAGCCATCCGAACAGTCGCAGCGACGGCAGATCCGAGAAGATGGTGATGGCGAGGCCGCAGGCCAGCACCACAGACGTGAGGATCAGCGCCGGCCCCATGAGCACGGTCGCGCGCTCGACCGCGACCGAAGGGTCGTTGCCCGGACGCTCTTCCTGACGCAAGCGGTTGAGGAAGTGGATCGTCGCGCTGAGGCCGAGCCCGAAAGAGACGGTGAGCGCGACGACGCTCACGAACTGCAGTCCGTCGCCCAGCAACCACAGCAGCGTCCCCGATACGACCACCGGGAAGATGCCAGGGAGGATGCTCGCGAACATCACCACGAAGGAACGGAACGCGAGGCCGATGAAGGCCGCGACGAACAGGAACTCCAGCGTCAGCCCCCTGTTCAGCTTGCCGATCATGTCGGCGCTGTTGCGAGCCCCTATGGCGGCGAGGCCGGTCACCGCGACGGTATACCCCGGATAGTGGGCCCGCACGGCGTTCAGACTCGCGTCGAGCTGATCGATCACGGGAAGGAGCTGGCTCGAGTCCTTGTCGGGAATCCGCCCCGACACCAGGACGGCGTCGCCCTGCTCCGAGATGAAGCGGCGCGTGAGGTATTTCGGCAGGATGTCGACGTATTGCTTCAGCGTCTCGACATCCTTCCGACCCGCCTTCTCGGCCAGCCAGCGGCGCAGCGTTTCGAGCGACCAGACGTTGCCGAGCCCGGCCTGCTTCTCGACGATGCCGTGCACGTCGGCGATGACCTGCAGGCTTTCGGGATCGTAGATCGACTTGCCCGCTGGGAATTCGACGAGCACGTCGATCGGGTTCGCTCCGGTCAGCTTCGCGTCGAGCCGGCCGCTGGCCTGGACCGCTTGCTCCTTGTCGGGCACCTGGTCGGCCAGGCGGTAGCTCGGCTGGAGGTGCCCGTAGGCGAACCCGAGCCCGGCCACCACCGCCACGCCGATGAGGCTGTAGAGGCCGGGATGACTGACCATGCGGGCCGCGATCCAACCGCAGAACGCGCGCAGCATGTCGACGCCCGGGTCGGCGCTCTTCGCCGCACCTGCGCGCACAGTGCCCTCGCGCGACAACAGGATGCCGAGCAGGGGGCAGAGCATCAGCACCGCGAGCAGCGCGATCACGGTCGACATCAGCCCGGCCTGGCCGAAGGTTCGGATCAGGTCCGACTTGGTGAACAGCAGCGCCGTGAAGGACAGCGCCGCCGTCATGTGGGTCAGCACGCACGCCGGCCCCACCACCATGATCGCGTGGCGGAAGGCGTCGAGCTTGCTTTCGCCATTGAGCAGGCGGTCCCGCGCCGCGAACGTCAGTTGCATGCTGTCGGAAAAGCTGATGACCATGATGAGCGGCGTCATCACGTTCAGGAACATGTTCAGCCGGAAATCCATCCAGCCGAGCGCCCCGAGGGCCAGCAGGATCGCGATCAAAGGCGGCCCGGCCGCGATGATCATGAAGGACACGCGGCGGAAGAACAGGATCGCGATCAGGCAGCCGGCCAGGAAGCCGACCGCGTTGTAGAGCAGCCTGTCGCGCTCGACCGCGTTGCGGATTTCGAGCTGCATCACGGGGACGCCCGACAGTTCCGCGTTGAGCCCCGTCCCCGCGAGGTCGTCGTGCATGAGACGGCGGATTTCGGCGACCGTCTTCGCGGAATGGCCGCTGTCGGCCACCTCCGGGTCGAGCGCCAGCACGACGAGCGCGAGGTCGCCGTCCTCGGACAGGAGCTTGCCGCGGATGATGTCGTTCGAGCGGACCTTCCCGATCAGGGCGGCGTAGTCGGCGCCCTCGGGGAGCGGGTCGGGGAACAGGGCCGGAGGGATGTGCCCGTTCTCCGGCGCCTGCCGGGCCGAGAACAGGGAGATGATCCCCTTGGTGCCTTCGATCAGCTGCAGGTCAGTGACGAGGTCGCGGAGCTTTGCCAGGGAGTCCCGTTCGAGCAACGACTTTCCGTCGATCACGACGAGCACGTCGAACTCGTTCGAGGGGAAGCGGCGCGTGACCTCCTCGAACTGCTTGAACTCGGGCGTATCGGACCGGAACAACTGGCTCAGCGAATCGTCGACCTTGAGGCGCGTGACGCCGAACCCCGCGCCGACCGCGAGAACGAGGAGGATCAGCGCCGCCACGAGCGGGGCGCGCAACGGGATCAGCCCGATGCGTTCCAGCCCGAACGCGATGCCGTTCCGCGGCGGGTCCTGCGAAGCCGGTGCGGAAGGTTCGGAGCCTCGCTGCTGGACGTGATCGTCGGTCAGGCGCCGTCTCCCGGGTCGTCCATGGCCCGCGGAACGCGCACGCGCCCGGCGGAAGGTCGGGTGCTAATGACCCCTTTCGCCCGTTGCGTCAATTTCGGGACGGCTCGCGACCGCCGAGCGCGCGGGAATGGCTTTCCGTAGCGCTTCGAGGTCTTTCCAAGCGGCGCGTCAGGCCGGCTGGACTTCGGCCAGGTCGCCCGCGGCAAGCGGCGCGCGCATCGCCGCCGCGAGCTTGACGCGGTCGAGTTCGCCTTCCCAGCGACTGATGACGAGCGTGGCCACCCCGTTGCCGACGAGGTTCGTCAGGGCGCGGCACTCGCTCATGAACTTGTCGATGCCGAAGATGATCGCGATCGAGGCGACCGGTATGTCGGGCACCACCTGCAGCGTCGCCGCGAGGGTGATGAAGCCCGCTCCCGTGACGCCCGAGGCGCCCTTGGACGTCAAGGCCGCGATCAGCAGGATGTAGAGCTCCTGCCCGAGCGACAGATGCGTATTGGTGGCCTGCGCGAGAAACAGCACCGCCAGGGTCATGTAGATGTTGGTGCCGTCGAGATTGAAACTGTAGCCCGTCGGGATGACGAGGCCGACCACGGATTGCGGCGCGCCCAGCGCCTGCATCTTGCGGATCATGTTGGGCAGGACCGTTTCGGAGGACGAGGTGCCGAGCACGATCAGCAATTCATCCTTGATGTAGACGATGAAGCGCCAGATCGAAAACCCGCACGCGGCGGCGATGAGCCCAAGTACGACGAAGACGAAGAGCAGGCTCGTCAGATAGAACGTTCCGATCAGCCATCCGAGGTAATACAGGCTCGCTATGCCGTACTTGCCGACCGTGAACGCGATGGCGCCGAAGGCGCCGATGGGGGCGAAATAGACGATGATGCCGATGATGCGGAAGAACATGCGGCCGGCCAGGTCGATGGCTGAGGCGATACGCCCGCCGGCCGCGCCCATGCGGGACACCACGACGCCGGTGAGGATCGCGACCAGAAGCACCTGCAGGAGATCTCCCTTGGCGAACACGTCCCCGTAGCTGTTGGGGATGATGGCCAGCAGATGGGCCACCACGCTGTCGGTCTTGGCGGCGGATATGAAACCGGCGACGTCCTTCGTATCGAGGGTCTTCGGATCGATGTTGAAGCCCGAGCCCGGGTGCACGAGTTCCGCCACGACGAGGCCGACCACGAGCGCCAGGGTCGACACGATCTCGAAATAGACCAGCGCCTTGAGGCCGACGCGACCGACCCGGTTGAGGTCGCCCATCGTGGCGATCCCGTGCACCACCGTGCAGAAGATGACGGGCGCGATCATCATCTTGATCAGGGCCACGAAGGCGTCGCCGAGCGGCTTCATGGCGGTGCCGGTCGCGGGCGCGAAATAGCCGAGCGCGACGCCGATCGCGATGGCGGCGAGCACCTGGACGTAGAGCACGCGATACCAGGGCGGCTGCGTCGCCCTCACGCCCTGCGACGGCACCACGTCGACGCCCATGGCCTCCCTCCCCATATGGTGCCGGCAGCGTAACCGCGGCCGTCGGCCATGGGAAGGCGTATCGTCGCCGCCTCGGCCCGGCGGGAGGGGGTCAACGGCCCTCCGCCGCCTGCGCGGCGGCGAGCGCCGTCATGTTGACGATGCCACGCGCGGTGACGCTGCCGACCAGCACGTGCAGGGGCCGCGTCATGCCGAGCAGGATGGGGCCGACCTGCAGGCCGCCGGCCGCCGCGGCGAGCATCGTCAGGCCGATGTTGGCGGCGTCGAGGTTCGGCATCACGAGCAGGTTCGCGGCGCCCTCGAGCGCGCTCCGCGCCACGAGCCGGGCGCGCAGCGGCTCGCTCAGCGCCGCGTCGGCGTGCATCTCCCCGTCGACCTCGAGATTGGGCGCCCGTTCGCGGATCAGCGCCAGCGCGCGCCGCATCTTGCGGGCGGAAGGCGAGGAGGACGCGCCGAAGCTCGAATGCGACAGCAAGGCCGCCTTGGGCGCCACGCCGAACCGGCGGACCTCCTCGGCGGCGAGCAGCGTCATCTCGGCCACCTGCTCGGCGCTCGGGTCGAGGTTGACGTGGGTGTCGCAGATGAACAACGCCCCGCTTTGCAGGATGAGTCCGGTCAGCGCGTAGACCCTCCCCGCCCCTTCCTCGGCCCGCGCGATCGGCAGGATATAGGCCAATTGACGCGACCAATCGCCCAAGCCGCCGCAGAGCGCCGCGTCGGCCGCGCCCGCGTGCAGCAGCATGGCCGCGGCGATGCCGGGCCGCGTACCCATCCGACGCACGGCGGCGGCTGGCGGCACGCCCCGACGCTCGACGAGGCCGGCGTAGGCGCTCCCGAGCGGCGCGAAGGTGGCCTCGTCGGTGGCCGGGTCGAGAACGCTCAGGCCTTCGCCGGGCTTCATGCGAAGCGCAAGGGCGGAGGCTTTCGCGGCGATCACGTCCCGCCGGCCGATGAGGATCGGCTCGGCGAGGCCGTCGTCGAGCACGGTCTGCACGGCGCGCAGCACGCGCTCGTCCTCGCCCTCGGCGTAGACCACCCGCATTTTCGCGCGCTTGGCCGCCTCGAACACGGGCCGCATGAGCTGGCCGGAGCGGAACACGAACCGTTCGAGCTCGCGCGCGTAGACCTCGAAATCCGGGATCGGTCGGCGCGCCACGCCGGAGGCCATGGCGGCCCGCGCCACCGCCGGCGCCACCTGGAGGATCAGCCTCGGGTCGAACGGCTTCGGGATGATGTACTCGGGGCCGAACACCGGCGCCTGCCCGCCATAGGCCATGGCCACGACCTCGCTCGCCTCGACCCTGGCGAGTTCCGCGATCGCTTCCGCCGCCGCCAGCTTCATGGCCTCGTTGATCGCCACGGCGCCGACATCGAGCGCGCCACGAAAGATGAACGGGAAGCAAAGGACGTTGTTGACCTGGTTCGGGTAGTCCGAGCGCCCGGTGGCGATCACGGCGTCCGGCCGCGCGGCGCGGGCCAGTTCGGGGGTGATTTCCGGCTCGGGGTTGGCCAGCGCCAGGATCAGCGGCTTCGGCGCCATGGTGGCCAGCCATTCGGGCTTGAGCACGCGCGGCGCCGACAGGCCGAGGAAGATGTCGGCGCCGGGCAGGACATCGGCCAAGGTGCGCGCCTCGGTCGCCCGCGCGTAGCGCGCCATGTTGGGGGGCATGGGATCGCCGCGCCCCTCCCGCACCACGCCCTTGATGTCGGTCAGCGTCACGTTGGCGACGGGCAGGCCCATGGCGACCAGGAGGTCGACGCAGGCGAGCGCGGCGGCGCCCGCCCCCGAGCTGACGAGGCGCACCTCCCCGAGGCGCTTGCCCTGCACGAGCAGCCCGTTGCGGACGGCGGCGGCGCACACGATGGCGGTGCCGTGCTGGTCGTCGTGGAACACCGGGATGCGCATGCGTTCGCGCAGCCGCCGCTCGATGACGAAGCACTCGGGCGCCTTGATGTCTTCCAGGTTGACGGCCCCGAACGTCGGCTCGAGCGCCGCGACGACGTCGATGAAGCGTTCGGGGTCGGCGGCGTCGACCTCGATGTCGAACACGTCGATGCCGGCGAACTTCTTGAACAGCACCGCCTTGCCTTCCATGACGGGCTTGGACGCCAGCGCTCCGATGTTGCCGAGGCCCAGGACGGCGGTGCCGTTCGTGATAACCGCCACGAGGTTGCCGCGAACCGTTAGGTCCCGCGCGGCCTCGGGGTCGGCCACGATCGCCTCGCAGGCGGCGGCGACGCCGGGCGAATAGGCGAGCGCCAAATCGCGCTGCGTCGCCATGCGCTTGGTGGGTTCCACGGCGAGCTTCCCCGGCCGGGGCAGGCGGTGGTAATCGAGCGCGGCCTTGATGAAATCCTCGTCCAAGCGCGGTCTCCCCCGGAGCGCGCCCTCTCCGGCCGCGCCGATCCGGCCGTACTGTGGCATGATCGCCGAAATCGGTGAATGGGCGCGGCACCGCCGGCAGGGCTGCCTCGAGGTTAATGGGTAACGGTTTTTCCGTCCTGGCCGGGCTTCGCGACCATCCACGTCAACGACGACGGCCGGCGAAAGCGGGCGCCGGCCGGTGTTCGCGTGGGTGGCCGCGACCGAGCACGGGCATGACGACCGATGGCAACGCCGGAGCGATCCCCACCGACGGCGCGCGACCCGCGTCCCGCACGCGCGCTGTTTATTGCGCCGCCATACCCTGGTCGAACCGCGTCTGCGCGACCGCGATCTCCGCGAGGTTGCGCTCGACCCAGCGATCGAGCGCCGTGATCGGCTCGCTGAGCGAGACGCCAAGCGGTGTCAGCGAATATTCCACGCGCGGCGGCACTTCCGGAAAGGCGCGGCGCGCGACGAAGCCGTTACGCTGCAGCCGCCGCAAGGTCTGGATCAGCATCTTGTCCGAGATGCCGTCGACCCGCCGCCGCAGTTGCGCGGTCCGGGCCGGGCCATCCGCCAGGGTGTGGATCAGCAACAAGGCCCACGTCTCGGCAAGAATTTCGAGGACGCGGCGCGAAGGGCAGGCAGCCTTGAACACGTCGGCGGCGAGGTCCGCAGGGATTGGCTGCTGCATGTGCCGCGATTATCACCTCCCATAACTTACCGCAAGGTGGATACTTGCCTATTTGAAAGTCTTGTGTCAGAAGCCCTGCGCTGGCAAACGGGCCGCACGGGCCGGCATGGTCAATCGGTCACGGTCGCCGCCGTTTTCGGGAGGTTTTTCGATGAAGCTTTTCTATTCCCCCGGTGCGTGTTCGCTGTCCGCGCACATCGCGCTGCTCGAGGCTGGCCTCCCGTTCACCCTCGAACGGGTCGACCTCAAGACCAAGGCGATCCAATCCGGCGGCAACCTCGAGGGCGTCAACGGCAAAGGATACGTCCCCGCGCTGGAACTCGACGACGGTCAGGTTTTGACCGAGGGTCCCGCGATCGTGCAATACATCGCCGACCGCAGACCGAGCGCCGGCCTTGCCCCCGCCGCGGGCACGCTGGAGCGCTACCGGCTGCAGGAATGGTTGAGCTTCATCACCTCCGAACTGCACAAGGGAATGGGGTCGATGTTCAACCCGGCCCAGTCGGCCGATTGGAAGGAAGCCGCCAAATCCACGCTGTCCAAGCGTTTCGACTGGCTTTCGAAGCAACTCGACGGCAAGCGATATCTCATGGGCGACACGTTCAGCGTCGCCGACGGTTATCTGTTCACGGTGTTGAGCTGGGCGGGTCACGTGAGCTTCGACCTGTCGAAATGGCCGATCATCCAGGACTACATGGCCCGCGTCGGCGCCCGTCCCAAGGTTGTCGAGGCGCTGAAGGCCGAAGGACTGGCGTGAACCCGGCGCGCGCGCGAAAGCGGCCAAGGGCACGCGGTCGGCCGGGGCGGAACCGGACCGCCCCTTCCGTCGAGCGGGAGCGTGCGGCCACGCCGCCGCCTCCCGGCGTTCGCGTCGCGAAGCGCGCGACCGGTCCTGAGCACGCGCGATGCGCCCGATGAGCCGGCGTGACGCTTGCCTCGTCGCTCCGGCCGCGCTTGCCGGACGCCTCGGCGAACCCGGCCTCGCGGTGGTGGACGCTTCCTGGTTCCTGCCCGCGCAGAACCGGAACGCGCGCGGCGAGCATCGGGCCGGTCACATTCCGGGCGCCGTGTTCTTCGACATCGACGCCATCGGCGATCCCGCGAGCGGGCTCCCGCACATGCTGCCCCGACCGGACGCTTTTGGGGCCGCCGTGGGCGCGCTCGGCATCGCGGACGACGACGCCATCGTGGTCTACGACGGCGCCGGCCTGTTTTCGGCGCCCCGCGTCTGGTGGACCTTCCGGGCCTTCGGGGCCCGCGATGTCCGGGTCCTCGACGGCGGCCTGCCGCGCTGGATCGCGGATGGCCTGCCGCTCGCGGCCGGCGACGAGGCACCGAGGACCGCGGCGTTCACGGCGCGCCCGGCGGCGGGCGCGGTGGCCGATGCCGGCGCTGTCGGCGCGGCGCTGGAAACCGGCGCCGCGCAGGTGCTCGACGCGCGCCCGGCGGCGCGGTTCCGCGGAGAGGTGCCTGAGCCGCGCCCCGGCTTGCGTTCCGGGCACATGCCCGGCAGCTTGAGCGTGCCCTTCGAAAGCCTGATCGAGGGCGGCGCGCTGAAAGACGCCGAAGCGCTCCGCGCGACGCTCGCGACCCATGGCGTCGACCTCGGAAAGCCGGCGATCGCCACCTGCGGCTCCGGCGTAACGGCGGCCGTGATCGCCTTGGCGCTCGCGAGCCTGGGCAAGACCGATGTGGCACTCTACGACGGCTCCTGGGCCGAATGGGGCGGGCGCCCCGATCTGCCGGTCGCGGTCGGCGCCTGATCGACGGCCATTCAGGGGATCGCGCCACCCCGCGCCGCTCGCCATAGCAACCAGTGGCGCTTCCACGGCGGAACGGCGACGCCGGTTTTGAACGGATCGACCCCGCGCCGCTCGGAGGCTCGCAGAAGCGGCTCCACGAGGCTTGTCGCGAGAAAGACGGGGGCGGCCGCGTCGGCGACCCCCCGCCTTCGTGCGGCGAGCGCCGCGAGGTGCTGGCGCGCAACGGCCCGGAAGTCGTCGAGGAAGGCGCGCGCGACCGGCGCGGGGATGCCGGCGCGAAGCTCGCCGGGCGTCGTCCCGTGCCGGGCGAGGATGTCGGCCGGGATCGGCAAGCGTCCGCCATGGTCCAAGCGATCCGGCAGGCCCGCGATGGTCGCCGCGATCCCTTCCGCGACGGCGGCGTGGCGCGCGGCCTCGCCCGGATCCGCGACGCCGCCTCCGAGCACCCGCGTCGCCGCCCGGATGACGCTGCCGCGCGTCGCGTCGAAGAACGCTTCGAGCGCCGCCATGTCGGGTAGCGGGTCGTCGTAAAGGTCGATGCGGAACGCTTCGACGACATCGAGAAGGGCGCCGCGGGACAGGTCGTGGCGCGCGATGGCATCGAGCAACGCCGCCGCGACCGGGTGGCCCGCGACGCCGCCAGGCGCTTCCCCTTCGATGGCGTCGCGCCACCATTGCAGGCGGATTTCGCCGGCGAGCGGCTGCCGGACACGGTCGCGTACGCCGCCGATGTCGAGCGCGAACGCGTGCAGGGCGTGGAGGGCCGGGCGACGATCCGAAGGCGCGAACAGCGCCGCCAGCCAGTTGTCGTGGTCGCCCTCCCGCACCAGGGCGTCGCAATGCGCGTAGGCGGCCGACAGGCTCGTCGCCGGCGCGCTCGCGCTCAGGGCACGGCCAGCAGCGCCACCGCCACCCTCCGCCGTTCGCCGAGCAGGATGTTGTAGGTGCGCGCCGCCGCTCCCGTCGCCATGGGCTCGACGACGATCCCCGCCGCCTTGAGCTTCCGCCGGAGCGCGCCGGGAACGGGGACGAGATCGGCGCCCGTACCGAGCAGCAGCAGTTCGACGCTGCCCTTCGCGGCCGCGAACACGGGTTCGAGCGAGTCCACGGTGATGTCGCGCGGCTCGCACGCCCCCCACGCGTGCACGCCCGCCGGGACCGCGATGATCGAGCCGCGATGCGACAGGCCCCGGAAGCGGAATCCGCCGGCGCCGTAGCCGTCGATCGGGTGCGTGCCCGGAACGAAGCCGCCGGCCTCCATCGGCTCGCTCACGCCGGCCTCGCCTTTCCGCGAACCTACTCGGCCGCGATGGGGGTCGCGGCTTCCGAGCGGACGTCGCTGCGCACGCCGAGGTAGATCAGGATCGGCGAGCAGATGAACACCGACGAATAGGTCCCGACGAAGATGCCCCACATCATCGCCAGCGAAAACGACTTGATCACCTCGCCGCCGAACAGCACCAGCGCCAGCAGCGCCAGGAACACCGTCGTGGCGGTCATGATGGTGCGCGGCAGCACGGCGTTGATCGACATGTCGATCATATCGGCCGTGGTGACGCGCTTGTACTTGCGCATCACCTCGCGGATGCGGTCGAGCACGACGACGGCCTCGTTCAGCGAATAGCCGACGATCGTCAGGATGGCGGCGATCGAGGTGGTGTTGAACTCGAGCTGGGTGACCGAAAAGAACCCGACCGTGAGCAGCAGATCGTGCATGGTGGCGATCACCGCGCCGACGGCGAACTGCCATTCGAAGCGGAACCACAGGTACATCAGCACGGCGAAGATGGAGACGACGACGCCGAGCGTGCCCGATTGCACGAGCTCCCCTGAGACGCGCGGCCCGACCACCTCGACGCGCCGGAACTCATAATTGTCCCCCAGCGCGGCTTCGATCTTCCGCACAGCCACCTGCTGCGCGGCGTCGCCCCCGGGCTGGAGCCCGAAGCGAAGCGTCGCGTCGGCGGGGGTGCCGAAGCCCTGAACCTCGACGTGCCCGAGGTTGAGCTGGTCGCCGATCGACCGCAAGCGGCCGAGATCCGCCGTCCCCGAGGAGGCGCGGACCTCCATCAGGGTGCCGCCGGCGAAATCGATCCCGAAATTCATGCCGATCGTCACGAAGACGATGACCGATACGATCGAGAGCACGGCGGAGAACGGGTAGGAATAGCGCCGCAGGCGCATGAACCCGAACTTGGTATTTTCCGGTGCGAGGCGCAGGAGCTTCATCGAACGAACTCCGCCGTCAGATCGGCAGCCGCTGCGGCCGCTTCGCGCGATACCACAGGGCGATCATCATGCGCGTCATCGTCACGGAGGTCACGATGGAGGTGAGGATTCCAAGGCCGAGCGACACCGCGAAGCCGCGCACCGGCCCAGACCCGAACAGATAGAGGATGACGGCCGCGACGAACATCGTGACGTTCGAATCGACGATCGTGGCGAACGCGCGCTTGAAGCCAGAGTCGAGCGCCGAGATGATCGAGCGGCCGAGATGGGCCTCCTCGCGGATGCGCTCGTAGATCAGCACGTTCGAGTCGACCGCGAAGCCGATGGTCAGCACGATCCCGGCGATGCCCGGCAGCGTCAGCGTGGCGCCGAGCAGCACCATGGCGGCGAAGATGAGCAGGATGTGGACCGCCAGCGCGATGTCGGCGAAGACGCCGAAGATGCCGTAGGTCGCGAGCATGTAGCCCAGCACGAGCACGGCGGCGACGTAGGCGGCGCGCTTGCCGGCGTCGATCGAATCCTGTCCGAGGCCGGGGCCGACGGTGCGCTCCTCGACCACGGTGAGCTTGGCCGGCAGCGCGCCGGCGCGCAGCAGCACGGACAGATCGTTCGCCTGCGAGACGTTGTAATTGCCCGAGATCTGGCCCGACCCGCCGGTGATCGCCGAAATGATGCGGGGCGCCGAAACCACCTGGTTGTCGAGCACGATGGCGAACGGCTTGCCGACGTTGGCCGACGTCACGACGCCGAACTGCTGGCCACCGCGCATGTTGAAACGGAAGTTGACGACGGGCTCGCTCGTGCGGGAATCGAAGCCGGGCTGGGCATCGGTGAGGTCCTCGCCCTGCACCATGACCCGCTTTTCCACGGACAAGGTGCCGGGCTCGCTGTTCTTGTAATAGGGCAGGCTCTCGAAATCGGCGGGGCTCTCTCCGGGGTCGGCCACCAGGCGGAATTCGAGCTTGGCGGTCGTGCCGAGCAAATCCTTCAAGCGCTGCGTATCCTGCAGCCCGGGAACCTCGACGAGGATGCGGTCGTTGCCCTGCCGCTGGATGGTCGGCTCCTTGGTGCCGGTCGCGTCGATACGGCGCCGCAGCACCTCGATCGACTGGGCGACGGCGCGCTGCACGCGGTTGCTGATCCCGGCGTCGGTGAGCGCGACCTGGACGAGACCGTCCTCCCCTCCGGCTACGGTGTAGTCCGTGATGGCGCCGGTCAGCGCGCTGCCGAGCGAGGTCGCTTGGCGGCGCAGGCGGTCGACGGTCTTCGCGCGATCCGCGGCGTCCGGCACGCGCAACTGCACGCCGCGCGCCTGCAGACCGATGCCGCCCGACAGCCGGATGTTGTCCTCGCGGAGCGATCGGCGGACATCGTCGCGCAGGCTCTCGACCTGCGTCTTGGTGACGGACGCCGAATCGACCTCGAGCAGCAGATGCGCGCCGCCCTGAAGGTCGAGCCCCAGCACGACGGTGCGGGCGGGCGACGGGAGGATACGGTCGAGCGAGTCCCGCAGACCCGGAGACAACAGGCTCGGCACCACGATCAGCACGGCGAGCAGCGTGCCGAGAACGATCGAGACGACTTTCCAAGTCGCGAAACGCATCATCGGTTCAAGTCTTCACCTTCTGGAGCCGCGACCGGTGCCGCGCCGGCGCGACCGGAGGGGGGTGAGGAACGTCCACGACCTCGGCCGGCGGACATCCTACGGAAGCGATGGCCGGGCGGTCAGGTCTTCGCGATGGCGTCCTTGACGGGCTCGCCTTTGGCGCGAACCTCCGAAATCATCTGCCGCATCAGCCTGACCTTCACGTTCGGCGCGATCTCAAGCTCGACCTCCGCGGCGTCGACCGCCTTCGACACCTTGCCGAGGATACCCCCCGTCGTGACCACGGTGTCGCCGCGGCGCACGTTCGAGACCATGTCCTGGTGCGCCTTGGCCTTGCGCTGCTGGGGCCGCAGCAGGAGGAAATACATGATGACCAGGATGGCGCCGAACGGCGCCATCTGCATCACGATGTCCATCCCGCCCCCTTGGGAACCGACGGACTGGGCGAAAGCGGGGGTGAACAAACGAGAACTCCGGGAGCCGGCCGCATCCGGCACGGGCGGCCCACCTCCGCCACCGACGGGATCCCCGGGGGTCGGTCACGCGCCGCCCGCCCTGCGGGACGAACACGCCCGACATATACGAAGTGTGTCCGCGAAAGCAATGCCGCGAAGGTTCGTCGCACGCGAGGCCGAGGGAGCCCGCCTCGGGGTGACGGCGGGCGAGCGCGTGAGCGCTTCGAATCGATTCACGCGCATGCGGCCTCCCGGTTTCCACCGCGCGGCGGGGGGGACCATGGGCGGCATGGTGCAGGGCGCACCGGTACGACCCTTCGTGCGCCAACGAGCGCCTTCCTGCCGACACCTACCTATATGCGAGGGCCAGGGGAGGCGCGTCGGGCTTGACAGTCGACGGAGCCGGTCGGGATAAGGGCCCGAGCCATCCATATACAGGCGGTCTCCGGTGAACGCGCACGCCCCGACCTCGCCGAACGCGCTCGCGCTCCTGGAGCGCATCGCCGATGCGCTCGAGCGCTTGGCGCCTCCCGCCCCGCCCCGGCCGGACTTCGACGCCGCCGACGCGTTCGTCTGGAACCGGGCGGGCGCGCTCCTTCCCGTCGCACGCGTGAACCGGGTCGACATCGGCCTGTTGCGGGGGATCGACTCCGTGCGCGACCTGCTGCTCGGCAATACGCGGCGCTTCGCGCAAGGATTGCCGGCCAACAACGCGCTCCTCTGGGGCGCGCGGGGCATGGGAAAGTCCTCGCTCGTCAAGGCCGTTCACGCGGCCGTGAACGCGCACGATGACGGCGCGGGAGGCCGCAAGCTGAAGCTCGTCGAGATCCATCGCGAGGACATCGACACGCTGCCCTCCCTGCTCGGCCTGCTGCGCGGCGCGACACCGGCCTTCCTGCTGTTCTGCGACGACCTCTCGTTCGACGCGGACGACACGAGCTACAAGTCGCTGAAAGCCGTGCTCGAAGGCGGCATCGAGGGGCGGCCCGACAACGTGCTGTTCTATGCCACGTCGAACCGACGCCACCTCCTGCCGCGCGACATGATGGACAACGAACGCGCCACCGCCATCAACCCCGGCGAGGCGGTCGAGGAAAAAGTGTCTTTGTCCGACCGCTTCGGCCTATGGCTCGGCTTCCACAAATGCTCGCAGGACGAGTACCTCGACATGGTCTGGGCTTATGTCCGGCACTTCGACGTGCCGGCCGCCCCCGATGCGGTGACGCCCGCGGCACTCGAATGGGCGACGACGCGGGGCAGCCGCTCCGGCCGGACCGCGTGGCAGTTCGCGCTCGACCTGGCGGGGCGCCTGCGGAAGCGCGTCGTGACACAATAGTATCAGTTCCGCCATTCTTCGCCCTTTGGCGCTTCGCGTGTGTTCGATCGGCCGCGACATGCTGTAGGGTCGGAGACGGACACGCCGGCCGGTCCAACGCCGCCGATCGTCGCGGCGTCGACGCGGACGCGACTCAACGGCAAGGACTCTCCATGGCTATGCGTGGCTGGTTGACGGGCTTGATCGTGGCGAGTGTGAGCGCGGTCTGTCTCGGTCCCGTCCGCGCGGCGGATCTGACGGCACCTCCGCCCCCGCCCGTCTTCGTTCCGACGCCGCCGCCGGTCACGGTTCGTCAGTACAGCTTCTTGTCCGAGGCCCGTTTCGGCGTGTTCGCCCACGGTGTCGCGACAGCGGAGTACGGCTCTGTCGGCCTCAACGGTGAACTCTTGTCGGTGAAGCCCTTCACCGTGGCCAACCCGCTCTGGAACTACTTCATCCCGCAGTTCCATGTGGGCGGCGACCTCGATACGGGAGGCCACACCAGCGACGTTTACGGTGGCTTGACGTGGCAGTTCCCGATCTATCAGCGCGTCTTCGGGGAACTCACGTTCGGCGGTTCGGGCAATGACGGGAAGGCGGGGCTGGTCGTCCCCGCCGGCAATTCCCGGGTGGGCTGCAACGTACTGTTCCGCGAATCGGTGTCGCTCGGCTACCGGTTGAGCGAGCATTGGAACATCATGGCGACCGCCGAGCACATGTCGAACGCGAGCTTGTGCCAGCACAACGAGGGCATCTCCAATATCGGTGCGCGGCTGGGCTACGTTTTCTGACGACCGCACCGGCGCGGCGGCGCCGGACCCACCGGCCCGAGAGCCCCGGCCGGCCGGGTTTGCGCTTTCCTTTCGCCGTCCCGAGCCGTAGAGAACCGCGCGGGGGCGCGGTTTTGTCGGCGATCATGGGCCCGAGCGCGTCGGATCTGCAGCGGTGCGATGGCGACCTGCCGCCCGGGGCGCGGCTCGACTTCGCGCCGGCGCGCGCGGATCGCACCCGATATCGCGAGGGCTGGCTTGGGCGCGCCGCGGCCGAAGCGAGCCTGGCTTCGCTTCTGCACGCCGCTTTTCTCGCCGGCTTCGTCGTGGTCGTGACGTGGAGCGAGCGGACGCTCGAACCTCCCCACGAAATCCCGGTCGAGATCGTGGCGCGCGTGCCCGGGGAGGCCACGCCCCCCTCTCCGACGCGGATGCCGGGCGCACCGGGGCCGAACCCCGCCGCCGCGGCCCCGCTGCCCTCGCCAGTGCCGCCTTCGGCTCCAGGGGCGGCCGAACCGCCGCCCGTGGCCGCCGCGGCGCCTCCCCCGCCCGCGCTCGTCGCGCCGCCGCCGGAGCCGCCGCCCGCCGCGGCGCGAACGGAAAAACCCGTCGTCGCCAATACCGAGCCGGAGCGGACGACCACCGATCCGGTACGGGCCGAGCCGCCCCCGGCCGACGCCCCGAAGGTGCTCGCGACGCACGATGAACACGCTTTCGCAGTGCCGCCGCGCGCCGAGCCCAGCCCCAAGCCGCCGCCGCCGCGTGCCGCCGCGGCCAATCCCGAGCCCGACCCGGGCGCGATCCTCGCCGCGGCCCTGCCGACGAACCTCGACGCGCTCCCGGCGAGCTTCCGCGCCGTGCTCTCGGCCGCGGGAGCCCAGGACAGCCCGCAATACAAGGGGCTTGTGTTCGGCAGGCTCGGCCGGTCGCACGACATCATGGAGCGCGCGCGGGCTCAACACCTGCGCGGCCAGGCCGTCGTGGCTTTTTCGATCGACGATGCCGGCGCGATCGCGGGCCTGTCGATCGTGCAATCGAGCGGCAATGCCGCGCTCGACGGACTGGCGCTCGAACTCGTGCGTGCGGCCGGTCCCTTCCCGCCGCCGCCGCCGGGTGCGCAGCGCAACTTCACGCCCGCGCTGACTTTCGGCGAATAGGCGCCGGGGGCGTACCGGAACACCGCGCGGTCGCACGCGTTCGCCCTTGGAATCGCAAGGAGCGGGACAGTGATCGAAGCCGTGATCTTCGACGTCGACGGAACGCTGGTCGACAGCGTCGATGCGCATGCCCGGGCGTGGCAGCGCGCGTTCGCGCGCTTCGGCCGCACGATCGAGTTCGACGCGATCCGCGCTCAGATCGGCAAGGGCGGCGACCAACTCATGCCGGTTTTCCTCACACGGGACGATATCGAGCGCCAGGGACCAGAGATCGAACGGTTCCGGCAAGACCTGTTCAACCGCGAATACCTCGGAAGCATACGCGCCTTCCCGGGCACGCGGGCTCTCTTCCAGCACGTGCGCGCCGCCGGACGACGGGTCGCGCTCGCCTCATCGGCGAAAGCGGATGATCTCGCCGCGTACGAGGAGATCGCCGCAATCGCCGACCTGATCGACATCGAAACCTCGTCGGACGACGCGGAGAGGTCCAAGCCCCACCCCGACATTTTCGAGGCCGCCCTCGGAAAGCTCGCACTCGCGCCCGGCGCGGCGCTGGTCGTCGGGGATACGCCCTATGACGCGGAAGCGGCGCGCAAGGCCGGCATCCGCGTGATCGGCGTCCTGTGCGGCGGCTTCCCCGAGGCCGATATCCGCGCCGCCGGCGCGCACGCGGTGTTCCGCGACCCTCAAGATCTCCGCGCCCGCATGTCGGAATGGCTCGTGGACCGATAAACACGCTGAATGCCGCTACCGGCGCGGCGCGGGCAGGTTCCGGGGGTGGCTGAAGCGGAACGCGATGTCCGGCCGCTCGGCTGAGCGATCGCCGGCGGCGAGAATGGAGGTGCGCATGAGGGCACCTCCCGCGAGCATGGCGACACAGGCGAGGTCGAGCGCCCGCGATGACCGGCGCCTGTCGAACGCCGACCAGGCGAGCAGGGCGAGCGGCACCAGCACGCCGATCCCGGTCGCCCCCACCTTCTCCACGACCCCTGCCGGGCCGCGCAGCGCGTCGTCGACGCCAGCGGCGGCATAGGCCAGCCCCGCCGCGCGGGTCGCCCCGAGTTCCGTCGCGAGCGCTATCGCCGCGATGCCGCCGAGGGCCGCGCGCGCGGGGGCGTGGGCTTCCCCGAGCGACAGCGCCGAAGCCGCGCTGGCCATGGCCGAAGCGCCGAAGCGGATGGCGAGGCTGCGCGGAGCGGCCGCCCACAGCGGCGTCGAGGTCGCGGCCAGCAGCGCCGCCGTATAGGTCGACAGGCCCGCGCCGAGGACGGCGGCGGAAACGCCGGCCGCCCTGCCGACCGTTCTCGCGGCCACCAGCGACGGCCAGCGGTCGGCAGCCAGGCGCGCCGCCGCCGCGACGGTCGCCGAAACGGTGAACCCCATCAGGATCCAGGTGCCGATCGACATGGGCGACGTCGCCTTGGCGACCCTCAGCATGTTGTAGAAGCGCTTCGGCGTGTGGAGGTCGTAGATCAGGAGCGCCGAGCCGACCGTCGGTGCGAGGAGCGACAGCAGCCGCCCCCGCCGCACGATCCCGTCGAGGTCGGGCCGGCCGGAAGCCTCGGCCAGCGACGCCAGGATCGCGGCCGATCCGGACAAGCCGGCGAGGAAGATGTAGCCGCCCACAACGACGTTGTCGAAAGGGGCCGCCTTGAGCTGCGCGCGCCCGTAGTAGGTGGTGCCGTCCCAGGCTTCGAGATGTCCGGGCGGGCGCGGTTCGGCGGCCGGAATACCGCCGCCTTCCGTGCCAAGGGGAAGCCGCCCGCCCACGGTCAGCCCCGTCCGTCGCGCGGCTGCAACAGCGCCGTGGCGGCCAGCGCGAGGCCCGCCATGGCGACCAGTCCCGTGAACAGAGCCGGCGCGACGCGATGCGCGGGCCGGGTCGGGGCCACGGGAAGATTGTAGACCTCGGGCCGCTCCGTCAGCAGGAAGAAGGCGTTGAGGTACCCGAGCCCGCCGGTGGCGCCCGGTGCGCCGGGCGTCCCGTACAGATAGGCGCTGCCGACGCCCCGGCCGTGCAGATGGTCGACACGCTCCCGCGCGCGCTCTTGGAGCACGTGAAGTTCGCCGAACTGGATCGAATCGGTCGGACACGCCTTGGCGCAGGCAGGCTCGAGCCCGCCCTTCAGGCGATCGTAGCAGAGCGTGCACTTGTGCGCCTTGCCGTCATTGGCACCGACCTCGATGACCCCGAACGGGCAGGCCGGCACGCAATAGCCGCAGCCGTTGCAGATGTCCTGCTGCACCACGACCGTGTCGAACTCGGTCTTGAACAGCGCGCCCGTGGGGCAGGCTTCGAGGCACGGCGCGTTATGGCAATGCTTGCACACGTCGCTCATCATCAGCCAGCCGCTCTGGAACGGCGCTTCGCTCGTTTCGCGCACGCCGCCGCAGCCGGAACCACCCTTTTCGAGGAAAGCCACGTGCCGCCAGGTGTTGGCCGACAGCGCGCCGGTGTTGTCGTAGCTCTGCCCCGTCAGTCCGATGGTGTCGGCCGGCAGGTCGTTCCACTCCTTGCAGGCCACCTCGCAGGCCTTGCAGCCGATGCACACGGTCGTGTCCGTGAAGAAACCGTAGGACCTTCCCGGCTCGATCCTGACCCCCGCGGTGAGTTCGGACTCGTTCGGGATCACCCGATCGAGATCGGACATGGAATAATCGAGCGTCCTCGGATGGAAGTTCACGCCGCGCGCCCCGCTTCAGACGTCGATACGGTGCGCGATCGCACCAAGGATCCCGTCCCCGGTCGACGCGTGCACGCGCACGCGGACTTGCGACCGCGCGAGGGGCTCGAGCTGATCGGGCTCCGCCGCGGCGTTCGGGCCGAGGGTGAAGGAATGGCCGACCCCGCCGTCGTCGACGAGCTGGAAGCGGCTCTCCTGCACCACTGTGATCCGACCCTCGATGACCCTCATCTCCGCCCCGCCGTCCGAGCCTGCGTTCACGACTAACGTGTTCGACGAAAGCCGGTTGCCTCAGCACGATCGGCCGCACCCAGGAACCGGACACGCGGGCGCGCATTGGCAGGAACGGCGGGGCGGGGGCGGGCTATGAAGAAGCTGAAGCGGGGACCGGGCGATCACTTCACGCGATTTCTCAAGGACTGGTCGCTGCCTCGTCAGATGGCGGGCGAAAGCGTGCGGGGGAAGGCGGCCGAAAGCGCGGCGTCGCGGCGGCTGCGGCCCCGGATCGAGGAGGCCGACCGGGTCGGCACCGGCATCTGTCCGTTCTGCGCCGTGGGTTGCGCGCAGCTCATCTACAGCAAGGACGGCAGGCCCATTCACGTCGAGGGCGATCCGCGCTCACCCGTGAACCAGGGCACGCTCTGCCCGAAGGGCGCGGGTACGCTGGGGCTGCTGCTTTCTCCGGAACGCATCACCACGGTGCTTTACCGCGCGCCTTACGCCGACCATTGGGAGCGAAGGCCCCTCGCCTGGGCGATGGACCGCATCGCCGACAGGGTGAAGCGGACCCGCGACGAAACCTTCGTCGAACGCCTGCCCGACGGGCGCCTGGTCAACCACACCATGGGGCTCGGCACGCTCGGCGGCGCCACCATGGACAACGAGGAAAACTACCTCATCAAGAAACTGTTCGGCGGCGGCTTGGGAATCGTCAACGTCGAGAACCAAGCCAGGATCTGACACTCCTCGTCGGTGCCCAGTCTGGGAACGTCGTTCGGGAGGGGGGCCGCCACCATGTCCCTGTGGGACTTGGAGAACGCCGATTGCGTCGTGGTGATGGGCTCGAACATGGCCGAAAACCACCCCGTCGCCTTCCGGTTCGTGGTCGAGGCGCAGCGCCGTGGAGCGACCGTCGTACACGTCGACCCGCGCTTCACGCGCACGTCGGCGCTTGCCGACATCCACGCCCCGATCCGCTCGGGTACCGACATCGCGTTCCTCGGCGGGATCATCCGCCACATCCTGGAAAACGACCTGTGGTTCCGCGAATGGGCGCTGGCCTACACCAACCTCGCGCACATCATCGAGGACGCGTACACCGACACCGAGGATAACGGAGGGGTGTTCTCAGGCTTCGACGCGTCGAGCGGCACCTACGACGAGACGAGCTGGCAGTACGCGGGCAAGACGGTGCCCTCCTCCCCCGCCGAGCAACGCGTGGACGGGAGGGTCGGCGAGAAGGGCGACACCGAGTCCATGGCGGAGAGCCCGCCCGAGCGCGACGAAACGCTCGCGCACCCGAACTGCGTCTACCGGATCATGCGGCGGCATTTCGCCCGCTACACGCCCGAGATGGTCGAGCGCGTCACCGGCTGTCCGCGCGGCGTGTTCCTGAAGGTCGCGGACGCGCTCGCGAGGAATTCCGGCCGGGAGCGCACCGGCGCCTTCTGCTATGCCGTGGGGTGGACCCACCATACGACCGGCGTGCAGATCATCCGCGCCGCGAGCATCATCCAGGGCCTGCTCGGCAACGTGGGCCGGCCGGGCGGCGGCATCATGGCGCTGCGCGGACACGCGAGCATCCAGGGCTCGACCGATATCCCGACGCTCTACAACATGCTGCCGACCTACCTGCCGCAGCCGAACGGGCTGCGCGGCCACGCGACTCTGAAGAGCTACCTCGAGCTCGAGACCCCGCCGACGGGATGGTGGAACAACTTCCCCAAATACGTCGTGAGCCTGCTCAAGGCCTGGTACGGCACGGACGCGGCGGCGGACAACGAATGGGGCTACGGTTTCCTGCCGAAATTGCTCGGCGACGCGTCCCAGCAGGTGATGACGCTCGCGATGGGCGGGGGCGTCATCAAGGGGCAGATCATCTTCGGGCAGAACCCGCTCGTCGGCGCCGTCAACGCGGATGTCGTCGAGCGCAACCTCGGCAAACTCGACTGGTTGGTGGTCCGCGACATGGCCATGGTCGAGTCGGCGGAATTCTGGCGCGGCGGGCGATTGATCGAACACGGCGAGCGAACGCCCGCCGACATCGGCACGGAGGTTTTCTTCCTCCCGGCGGCGATGCCCGGCGAGAAGGACGGCTCCGTGACCAACACGAGCCGCCTCGTGCAATGGCACGACGCCGTGTGCGACGCGCCGGGCGACAGCCGGTCGGACCTGTGGTTCGTCTACCACCTCGGCGCGCGGCTGAAACGGCTCTACGCCGCGAGCACGGCCCGGCGCGACCAGGCGCTCAAAGCGCTCACGTGGGACTATCCGCTGCGCGGCGCCCGCGAAGAGCCCGACGCCGAGGCGGTGCTGCGCGAGATCAACGGCTACACGGTTGCCGACGGGCGGCAGGTCGCCGATTACAAGGCCCTCAAGGACGACGGTTCCACGGCCTGCGGCGGCTGGATGTATTCGGGCGTCTTCCCCGAACACGGCCGCAACCGCGCCCGCTCGCGCAAGCCCGACGGCCCGGGCGGCCCCGGAAGCCATGCCGACTGGGCTTACGCGTGGCCGTCGAACCGGCGCACGCTCTACAACCGCGCTTCCGCCGATCCCGGCGGCAAGCCGTGGTCCGAACGCAAGCGCATGATCTGGTGGGACGCATCGCTCGAGAAATGGATCGGCGACGACGTGCCCGATTTCGTCGAAACCAAGCGCCCCGGCGAGCGCCCGGACTGGTCCAAGCGCCCGCACGGCATGGACGCGCTCGGGGGCGACGCGCCGTTCATCATGGAACCCGACGGGCGTTGCATGCTGTTCGTGCCCTCCGGCCTCAAGGACGGACCCCTGCCGACGCACTACGAGCCGATGGAAAGCCCCGTGCTCAACGTTCTGCATGGCCGGCAGGCCAACCCGGCCGCGAAGGTTTGGGATCGTCCAGACAATCGGCTGCACCCGCCCGCCGACCCGCGCTTCCCTTACGTGTTCACCACCTTTCGGCTGACGGAGCTGCATTGCGGCGGCATTTCGACCCGCGTCATGCCGCACACGGCCGAACTCCAGCCGGAGGCTTTCATCGAGCTCTCGCCGGAGCTCGCGCGCGAACTCGGCATCGCCCATATGGGATGGACCGTGGTCTCGACGCTGCGCGGCGAGATCGAGGTCCGGGCCATGGTGACGGAGCGGATACGCCCGTTCACGATCGACGGCCGCACGGTGCACCAGATCGGCATGCCCTGGGTGTTCGGCAGGCTGGGCTACGCGCGCGGCGCCGTCGCGAACGTGCTTCTCGCCATCACCGGCGACCCGAACACGTCCATTCACACCACCAAGGCGCTGACCTGCGCGTTGCGGGCCGGTCGCCTGCCCGCGGGCCGAGGCGTTCGCCATGCCCGCTGACCCCGGGCGCGACGCTCTTGCCCGGATCGACGAGGTCTTGGCGGCCAAGCCCGCGAAGGACGGGCACGGTCTCGACGCCGCCCTGGAGCGGCTCTGCGCGTTCCGCGATGCCCTTCGCGCGGAACCCAGGCGGGGGGCGCCCGAAGCGGACGCTCACGCGTTCGACACGCTGAACGCGGTGATCAGCGTCGTCATGGGGGCGCGGTTCCCCCTGGGCGAGGTCCCCTGGCAGGACCTCGCAGCCGCACGCGGCTGGCTCGCCGATCTCCTGGGCGCTCGGACCTAGCGGCTGGCACGCGACGAGCAAGGCTTCAAGGGCGGTGTGCGAAGCGCGGCCTGGCGCGCGGCAGTCCCGACGTGCCCGGATCGAGCTTCAGTAGCCGATCGGGTAGGCACCTTGCACCGTCGACGCCGGGACGTGTGGCAATCGCATCAGCTCGATCCCGGCGAGTGGAAACCCCAGGCAGCTCGCCGGCATGTTGTAGAGGACCCGCAGCGGCTGGGCGGTCGTCGTGCTGCGCGGGTAATCGCCGATCCGGCACGGCGCGCCGTGCGCGAATATCCTCCGCGGCAGGTGATAAGCGTAGAGCGGCTGGCCGATATGGACGGCGCGCCCCGCGAGGTCGGCGGCCCCGAGCGGCGAAGCGATCGCCAGGGCCGTCGCGAACACGGCGCCACAAGCAGCCTTGACCATCATGCACCCCCGCCTTTACGGGCACGATGGCGCGCGCTTTCCTAACCCATGCCTACGCCCGGCCAGTAATCGTCGTCTGGGTTAACGGTTCGCGACCGTTCGCGGCGAAGCCGATGCCCGCAACCATCGGGCGCTCATCGCAGAGCGTTCAAGGCGTGCATCGACGGGCGCAGCGCGGGGTAAAGGTCCTTGTAGATCGCGAACGCGGCGTCGTAGACGCGCTTGCGTTCGGGATCGGGCGTCGCGCGCGCCACGAGGGTGATCCACTTGTCGGCCGAGTCGCGCTCGATGAGCCCGACGCCGAGCGCCGCCAGCCGCGCGGCGCCCAGCGCGGCTTCGACGTTTTCCTTGATCGTGAAGACCGGATAGCCGGTCGTGTCGGCGATGATCCGCATCCACAGGTCGGAAGAGGCCGCGCCGCCGACGACGATGAGCCGGCGGTCGAGCGACGCCGCGCCCGGCTGCCCGGCTTCCATGTTGTGGCGCAGCGCGAAGGTCACGCCCTCGAGCACGGCCCGGTAGAGATGCGCGCGGGTGTGGAACAAATTCAGTCCCACGAACGCGCCGCTCGCCCGCCCGTCCCACACGGGACTGCGCTCGCCCATGAGGTAGGGCAGGAAGACGACGCCGGCCGAGCCGGCCGGTATCCCCTCCGCGGCATCCTCGAGGAGGGCGTGCGGGTCGCGGCCGAGCGTACGCCCGGCCTCGACCTCGGCCTGGCAGAACTGTTCGCGATACCACGCCACCGAGGCGCCCGCCGCGATGGCGCCGCCGAACACGTAGAGGTCGTCCCGGGCCTTGGTGACGTAGGGCATCGCGATCAGCCCGCGCCGGGCGTCGGCCGCGGGCGCGATGAAACCCCAGCACATGCTGGTGCCGATCATGGCGACGTGCTGCCCCGGGCCGACCACGCCCGCCGCATAGGTGGCGACCGCTGCGTCGACCCCGCCCGCGATCACGGGCGTGCCGGCCGCGAGCCCGAGGACGCCGCTCCAGTGCGACCGCAGCGCCCCCACGGTTTCGGTGCAGGCGACCAGGCGCCGCGGCATCATGCGCGCCGGGATACCCAGCGTGTCCAGCATGTCCGGCGACCACGCGCGGCGATGCATATCGTAGACGCCGCCGATATTGCCGGCCGACGAATGATCGACCGCGACCTCGCCCGTCAGCGCGTGGGCCACGAAAGCGTTCGGCGGCAGGAAGTAGGCGGTCTTCTCCCAGACATCCGGGCGGTTGTCGCGCAGCCACATCATCTTGGTGTAGCCGTAGTAGGAATCGACGCCGTTGCCCGTGACGGCATGAAGCCGATCGACGTCGACGTTGGCCTTCACCCAAGCCACCTGGGCTTCGGCGCGCCGATCCATCCAGATCAGGCAGGGGTGCAGCGGCCGCATGTCGGCGTCGACGGGAATGCCGGAGCCGCCGTAAAGGCTCGACACGCAGACCGCCTTGACGTGCGCGGGCGCGAGCGGCGCGGCGCCGTTGATTTCCCGCGCCCCGCGCATGCATTCGGCGATGCAGCCGACGACCGCGTCGAGCCACACCTGCGGCCATTGCTCGGCCCAGGACGGCCGGGGCGTATCCGGAGCGTAGGCGATCGCGTGCTGGGAGACGATGGTTCCGTCGGCCCGTACCAGCAGGGCCTTGGTGCTTTGCGTTCCGATATCGACGCCGATCACGTGGTCCATGCGCCGGCCCTCCCTCGAGCGGCCGGCTTCAGGAGCACTTTGATCGACTGGACCGAGTTCGCGACCTTGATCGCCGTGTCCCAATCTTCGAGCGCGTAATCGTGCGTCACGATGCCCTTCGACGTGACGAGGCCGCGCTCCAGCAGGTCGATCGCGATCGGGTAGCAGTACGGCCCGAGGTGGGAGCCACGGATGTCGAGCTCCTTGCGATCGCCGATGATCGACCAGTCGACGCTCGTTTCCTTGCCGAACACCGAAAACTCGACGAACCGGCCGAGCTTGCGGATGAGGTCGAGGCCTTGGGTGACGCCCGCCGGCGCGCCCGTGGTCTCGATGTAGACATCGCAGCCGTAGCCTTCCGTCAACCCGCGCACGACCTCGGCCGCGTTGCCCCTGGTCGGGTTGACGACGACGTCCGCCCCGAAACTTCCGGCGAGTCGCAGCCGCTCCTCGACGAGGTCGACGACGACGAGCTTCTTGGGCGTCTTGAGATGGGCGACCTGGGTCATCATCAGGCCGAGCGGCCCGGCGCCGGCGATCACCACCACGTCGTCGAGCTGGATGTCGCCGCGGTTGACCGTGTGGATGGCGCAGGCCAGGGGCTCGATGATGGCCGCGTCCTCGACCGAGATCGATGCCGGGATCGTGTGCACCCGCGCGTTGGCCGGAAGCTTCATGTACTCCGACATGCCGCCGTCGGCCACGACGCGCTGGAAGCCGAAGATGTTGTGGATCTCGCACATCCAATATTTGCCGGAGCGGCAATAGCGGCAGCGTTCGCACGGCACGATCTGTTCCGCGATGACGCGGTCGCCGTGCTTGACGCCGAAATGCTGGGCGGCGCCCTCCCCGACGTCGTCCACGGTGCCGAAGAACTCGTGCCCCGGGATGACCGGCGCCTTGACCCACGCCGGCTGGCCGCCGTCGCCCCAGAACATCTTGGCGCCCGACCAGCATTTGCAGTCGCTGGCGCAGATGCCGCAGGCGGTGATCCTGATGACGAGTTCGCGAGGTCCGGCGACCGGCCGCTCGACCTCCTCGACCCGGTAATCCTCGGGACCGTGGCACACGACGGCCGTCATGCGCGAATTGCTGCGGGCCATTGTCCTCCCCAAACCTGAAGCGCGGCGGTCGCGGCGGCCGGAAGGGCGGCGTAGCCGCCCCTCCCTCGATCGGCGGGACCTTACCGGGCGAACGCGCGGCGGTTCAAGGGCCAACGCTGACGCACGCGGCGTCGCTGACGCACGCGGCGTCCGGCGCTCCGGCCGAGAGCGCGATCGCGCGCCATCCGGCCGGCCGCAGCGGAGCGGCCCAATTCAATTGACACCCGTCACGCCCGCAACCTATATCGCCGCATCGTCGGTGATCGCCGACCGGGGCGGGGTAGCTCAGCTGGTTAGAGCAGCGGAATCATAATCCGCGTGTCGGGGGTTCGAGTCCCTCCTCCGCTACCAGAATACCTTCGGGCGCTCGCCAAGCGCGCCCTTGACCGGGTTCCGGCCCTGTCCTGGGCGTTCGCTGCGGCCGCCTTGGCCCCGATGCTGGATCGATCACGCATCGTCGCCGACGGTTCACTTGGCTTTTTTGACAGTCAAGCCCTGGCCCTGACCCTGACCTTTTGCGAACGGCGAAACGGCAGGGGCCTCCTTGGCTTTGACCTGCTTCGGCTTCTTGATCTCTTTGTTGCCTTTGGACATCTGCGCGCTCCGGGATGTGAGGGGTGACGGCAGTGAAGCACAGTTCCGTCGCCGACGATATCGCCGTCTCGTGGTCTCGCCCTACCGGGCGCGACGACCGCGACCGATTTCGTCCGCCTTCCGGCCTGCTTGCTCGATCATCAGCGCCCGATCGACCAGGAAGAGCCGCGGCGGAACCTCACGGCAGGCGCACCGGCTCGGCCTCGTCAGGTCCCTTCGCGAGGTCCGCCTCGCCCTGCCCTGTCCGGCGCGGGTCCGTGCCGGGGCGAACCGGCGCTCTTGCCTGGAAGGCTCGTGCCTTCGGGGCACGCGACCAGGGCCGGTCCCCTCCCTCGCGGCGCGCGGTCTCGACGAGCCAGGCGCCGTCGCGCCGCACCAGGCCCAAGGCGCCGGTCGCCTCCAGGCTGCCGCGGTCGATGATCAGTTCGGCGGCGCAGCTTTCGGGTGCGAACAAAGGCGTGACGATGATGTCCGCGCGCCGGCAGTCTTCCTCGAAGGCGTCCGCGTCCGCGACGACGGACAGCATCTGGCCGCCCGGCGCCGGGGCCACGCACGCGAGCCGGTCGCACCGCGCGCCCTTCGCGAGAAAGGTCGCCGGGTCACGTCCCGCGACCTCGCGGCCGTCGCCGTCGGCCCGCAGCCATTGCTCGATCGTGAACGCGTTCGAGCGTCCGACGACGCCGAGCGCGCCGGCGTCGTCGCGCACCGCGAGCGCGCTCCCGTCGGGTGCCACGACCATGTCGAAGCGGGGACCGAGCGAGGCGCCGCAGAGGCCCAACAGGAGCCAGGGGACGGCGGTCGCGCGCAACAGCGCCGTGCGCCATATCACGACGCTGAACAGCGCCATGGCGAGGCACGGCAGGGACCAGGGAGCGAACCCCCGCACGAAGATCGTTGCGCCGGGCGTTTCGGCCAGGTGACGGGCGAACCAGAACACGAAGCGGATGCCGAACGCCACCCAGTGCCACACGGGCGCGTCGAGGCCGAGCGGGTAGAGCACCGTGCCGAGGAGGGCGCCGGGCACCGCGAACGCCTCGATGACCGCGAGGGTCAAGGGATTGCCGATGAAGACGTAGGGGCTGAGCTCGTGGAAGGCGGCGGCCATGAACGACGCCGTGGCGAGCGTCGCGCCGATCGTCGCCAAGCCGAGCGCGACGAGCTTCTCGCGAACCTGACCCGCGCCGCGCCAGAGCCGGCTCGCGCGCGGCGGCGCCGGCGCGGCGGGTTCGGCGAAGGCACCCTCGGGACGCCGCCGCCGGGCCTCCTGCACGGCGATCAGCGCCGACACCGCGGCGAACGACAGCTGGAAGCTCGCCCCCGCGATGGCCTCAGGCTCGACCGCCACGACGAGGAGCGCCGCCAGCGCGAGGTTGCGCATCGTCAGCCCGCGCCGGTCCGCGAGCGTCGCGCCGAGCATGATGGCCGTCATGAACAGGGCGCGTTGCGTGCCGATGCGCGAGCCCGTGCCGATGTCGTAGACGACCGCGCCGGCGATCGCCGCCAGGGCCGCCCATTTCTTGATGGGGTGGCGCAGCGCGAGCGTCGGGCTCAACGCGAGCATCCGGCGCAGCGTGCCGAACAGGATGGCGGCGACGAGCGTCATCTGCACGCCCGCGATGGTGACGATGTGGAAAATGCCGGCCTGACGGATGACGTCGCGCCCGTCCTGGGACAGGAGGTCCCGCTTGCCGGTCACCATCGCGGCCGCGACCGCCCCGACATCGCCGCCGCCCACCACGGTGTTCACCCTGGCGGCGAGCGCGTTCCGGCCCCGGTCGACCGCCATCAGCACGCGGCTGCCGAGCGGTGGAGCCACCGGAGCCTCGGCCGGAACGATCCGCCCGAGGGCGGTTCCGACCGCGCCGATTCCGGCGAAGAAGGCGTCGCGCGAAAAGTCGTAGCCCCCCGGCAGCGCCGCCGCCGAAGGTGGCACGAGCCTCGCCGTGAGCGCGACGAACCGTCCCGCCTCGAGCCCGTCCGCCCGTTTCGTCGTCAGCCGCACCCGCGTCGGGCGCTGGTCGGGGCCGATGTCCGCCGCGTCCGCGACGCGCAGGATGAACCGCGCGCCGTTCGGCCGCGCGTCGAGCTCCTCCACGAAGCCCGTGAGCTTCGCGATGCGGACGCGCTCGAGCATCGGCGACGCGACGCGCCACGCCCGGAGTTCGGCCGACACGAAGCCCAGCGCGAGCGCGAGCGCCGCCACGGCGGGGGCGAAAGCCCGCGGCCGGTCGCGCAGGAGAACGGCCGCTACGGCGGCGGCGGCCGCGAGCGCGAGGGGCAGCCAGAGCACAGGTTCCCGGTCCGCCGCGAGATAGAGGAAGACCCCGGCCCCGGCGGCCACGGGCAGCCACAGGAAGAACCGGCGCTCATCCCACTCGCGCTCGACCGCGCCGGCCAGCGCGGCGCCCGGGCGAAGGGCCGCCAGCCGAGCCGCGAGCGAAACCCGCCCCTCGGCGAGGACGCCGGCCACCCCTCCTTTCGACAAGCCGACGGCCACGGCGGCACCCCGCCCTTTGTGCAGGGGAACACTCATGGTAGACGGACGCCCCCCGCGCAAGCCGCGAACGCGCGCCGTGCCAGGGCGGCCACCATACTGAGAGCCGAGATGTCCGCGCCCGTGATCACGCGCTTCGCGCCCTCGCCGACGGGCTACCTCCATATCGGGGGGGCCAGGACGGCGCTGTTCAACTGGCTCTACGCGCGCAAGCTCGGCGGCACGATGCTGCTCAGGATCGAGGACACCGACCGGGAGCGCTCGACCGCGGCCGCGATCGAGGCCATTCTCGACGGCCTGTCCTGGCTCGGGCTCGGTTGGGACGGCGACGTCGTCTACCAGTCGCACCGCGCGGAGCGCCATCGCGAGGTCGTCGGGGAGCTCCTCGCCGCCGGGCGCGCCTACCGCTGTTACGCGACGCCCGAGGAACTCGACCTCATGCGCGAGGAGGCGCGCCGCGAAGGCCGCCCGCCGCGCTACGACGGCCGCTGGCGCGACCGCGACCCCGCCGACGCGCCCCCGGGCGCGGCCCCCGTGATCCGCTTGCGCGCCCCGCAGGACGGGCACACGACGATCGACGACAAGGTGCAGGGCAGCGTGACCTGGGCCAACAAGGACCTCGACGACCGCGTGCTGCTGCGCTCGGACGGGACGCCGACCTATATGCTGTCGGTCGTGGTCGACGACCACGACATGGGCGTGACGCAGATCATCCGCGGGGGCGACCACCTGACCAACACCGCCAGTCAGAAGCAGATCTACGAGGCGCTCGGCTGGCCGGTGCCCGACATGGCGCACCTCCCGCTGATCCACGGCGCGGACGGCGCGAAACTGTCCAAGCGCCATGGGGCGCTCGGCGTCGACGCCTATCGGGCGATGGGCTTTCTCCCGGACGCGTTGCGCAACTACCTCGTGCGGCTCGGATGGAGCCATGGCGACACGGAGATCTTCTCGACGGCCGACATGATCGCGGCTTTCGACCTCGCCGGCGTAGGCCGCTCACCGGCGCGTTTCGATTTCGCCAAGCTCGAACATCTCGATGGCCAGTACCTGCGGCACATGGCGGACGAGACGCTGCGCCGCGCCTTGATCGAGACACTCCCCTACCTGCCCGGCGGCGAGCGGATGCGCGCGCACCTCGACGACAAGCTGCGGGCGCAACTGCTGCTCGCGATGCCGGGCCTGAAGGAGCGCGCCAAGACGCTGGCGGAGCTGCTGGATGGGGCATCGTTCCTCATCGAGGAGCGGCCCTTGCCGCTCGACGCCAAGGCAGCCGAACTCCTCGATGGCGGCGGGCGCGATCACGTGCGGGCTCTTCTGGCGCGCTTGCGCGATGTCGACTGGACGCCCGCCGCCGTCGAGGGCGCGGTGCGCGCCTATGCCGAGGACACCGGAACGAAGCTCGGACAGGTGGCGCAGCCGCTGCGGGCGGCCCTGACGGGCCGAACGACATCGCCGGGGATCTTCGACGTCCTGGCGGTGCTCGGCCGCGACGAAAGCCTCGCCCGTCTCGCCGATCAGGCGGGCGCCACGTCGAGCGCGTGAACGGCGGCCGCGGATCCTCCGCCGCGCGTGTGACAAAACCGATCGGAGCTTCTTGGCAGCGGACCATCCCGCCGCCGCGGTCACATCGCATCGCGATGACTCCCGAAGTGATCCCGAACCGCGTTTGGAGGCTGCAGGGCATGGCGGCCCGGCGCAAGCGGCCGGCGCGAAGGCGGGGCGCTCGGTAGCACGACAGCGACCGACTTCCCGGCAGCCACCGTCGCCCCTTTGGCGAGTCGCGAATGCGAGCCGAAGCCCTGGCCATCCGGCCGCCAGGCTTGACGCGCGAAGCCGTTCAGCTAGCTATTGCGGCGCACAAGTCGACCCGGAGGCGGCTTCGCCGCTCCGGCATTGGGCTTCGTCCGTAGAGGCAGTTCCATGAACGCGCATTCCGGAACCTTCATCGTCGACAACAAGTCCATCGAGCTCCCGGTGCGCGACGGGACGATCGGGCCGAACGTCGTCGATATCGGCAAGCTCTACGCGCAGTCGGGCATGTTCACCTACGATCCGGGGTTCACCTCGACGGCGAGTTGCGAGTCGAAGATCACCTACATCGACGGTGACGAGGGGGTGCTGCTTTACCGGGGTTTCCCGATCGAACAATTGGCCGAGCACGGCGACTTCCTGGAAACCTGCTATCTGCTGCTTTACGGCGAACTGCCGAGCAAGGCCCAAAAGGCCGACTTCGATTACCGCGTCACCCGGCACACGATGGTGCACGAGCAGATGGCGCGCTTCTTCCAGGGTTTCCGACGCGACGCCCACCCGATGGCCGTCATGGTCGGCTGCGTCGGCGCGCTCTCGGCCTTCTACCACGATTCGACCGATATTTCCGATCCGACCCAGCGCATGGTCGCCTCCATGCGCATGATCGCCAAGATGCCGACGCTTGCCGCCATGGCGTACAAGTATACGGTTGGCCAGCCGTTCGTCTATCCCAACAACAGCCTCGATTACACGTCCAACTTCCTGCGGATGTGCTATGCGGTGCCGTGCGAGGAGTACAAGATCAACCCGGTCTTGTCGCGCGCGCTCGACCGGATTTTCATCCTTCACGCGGACCACGAACAGAACGCGTCGACCTCGACCGTGCGCCTGGCCGGATCGTCGGGCGCGAACCCCTTCGCCTGCATCGCGGCCGGCATCGCGTGCCTGTGGGGGCCGGCGCACGGGGGCGCCAACGAAGCGGCGCTGAAGATGCTGGCCGAGATCGGCACGGTCGACCGCATTCCCCATTTCGTCAACCGCGCCAAGGACAAGAACGATTCGTTCCGGCTGATGGGCTTCGGTCATCGCGTCTACAAGAATTACGACCCGCGCGCCAAGATCATGCAGAAGACCTGCCACGAGGTGCTCAGCGAGCTCGGCATCAAGGACGATCCGATGCTCGACATCGCCCTGGAGCTTGAGCGGATCGCGTTGTCGGACGAGTATTTCATCGAAAAGCGCCTGTACCCGAACGTGGACTTCTATTCGGGCATCACGCTGAAGGCGCTCGGCTTCCCCGTATCGATGTTCACCGTCCTGTTCGCGATCGCGCGGACGGTGGGATGGATCGCCCAGTGGAAGGAGATGATCGAGGACCCGGGGCAGAAGATCGGCCGGCCGCGGCAACTCTACACCGGCGCCCCGGAGCGCGATTACGTGCCGATCAGCGAGCGCTAGGCCCGCGCCTTGCGGCGGCGCCCGCGGCGATGATAGCGAGGTTGGCGGCCACGGCCCGCCGGATCGGCACCCCATGACGGCTTACGACCCCGACAATATCTTCGCCAGGATCCTGCGCGGCGACATCCCGTGCCAGCGGGTGTTCGAAGACACCGTCGCGCTCGCCTTGATGGACATCATGCCCCGGGCCGACGGGCACGTGCTCGTCATTCCCAAGAAGGCCGCGCGCACGCTCCTCGATCTCGCGCCGGACGATCTCGCCGATCTCATCCGCCGCGTGCAGGCCGTCGCCGCCGCGACGGTCAGCGCAATGGGCGCCGAAGGCTTCACCTTGCAGCAGTTCAACGAGGCCGCGGGGGGCCAGGAGGTGTTCCACCTGCACTTCCACGTGCTCCCGCGCTGGGCGGGGATCGCGCTGCGGCCCCCGGGGGGTCCCATCGCGGAGCCCCAGGCCCTCGCCGCCCAGGCGGCGAAGATCCGCGCGCGCTTTCCCCACTGATCATCCGGCCCGCCGCGCCGGCGCAACGAAGGATCGGCCCCATGGCACGCGTCGCATTCCTCGGCCTCGGCGTCATGGGTTTCCCCATGGCGGGGCATCTCGCGAAGAAGGGCGGCCACGACGTCGTGGTCTATAACCGGACGGCGTCCAAGGCGGCTGCCTGGGTTGCCGCGTTCGGGGGACGCTCGGCGGCGACCCCCCGGGAGGCCGCGGCGGACCGCGAGGTCGTGTTCAGCTGCGTCGGCAATGACGACGATCTGCGTTCCGTGGTCCTCGGGCCGCGGGGCGCCTTGGCGGGAATGGCCGCGGGCGGGGTGCTCGTCGACCATACGACCGCCTCGGCCGCCGTCGCGCGCGAACTTGCCGACGTCTGCGTCGCGACCGGCGTCGGCTTCCTCGACGCCCCCGTGTCCGGGGGTCAGGCCGGCGCCGAGGGCGGCACCCTCACGGTCATGTGCGGGGGCCGGGAAAGCGCCTTTGCGATGGTCGAACCCGTCATCGCGAGCTACGCGCGCGCCTGCCGTCTCATGGGTCCCGCCGGCTCGGGCCAGTTGACCAAGATGGTCAACCAGATCTGCGTCGCCGGCATCGTCCAGGGTCTCGCCGAAGGCGTGCACTTCGCCAAACGCGCGGGTCTCGACCTCGACGCCGTCCTGGCCGTCATTTCCAAGGGTGCCGCCCAGTCCTGGCAGATGGAAAACCGGGGCCGTAGCATGGGCGAGAACCGGTTCGACTTCGGCTTCGCGGTCGACTGGATGCGCAAGGATCTCGGCATCTGCCTCGACCAGGGCCGGGTGATCGGCGCCCACCTGCCCGTCACGGCGCTGGTCGACCAGTTCTATTCCGACGTGCAGGCCATGGGCGGCGCGCGCTGGGACACCTCGAGCCTCGTCGCGCGCCTCGAGCGTTGACCGCCGCCCCTGGGCGGAGCCGCACGCGCGGCCGGAGCCGCACACGCGGCCGGAGCCACACACGCGGCCCGGTCGGCTACCGGCAAGGCTGACCCGGGTTTTCGCAGCCGTGGCGGCCACCGCCCTGCTGGAAGCCCGGTCCCGGCGGCCTGCCCGGACCAGGCCCGCGACCTCCGCCCGGCCGGGGCCCGTCCGCGGGCCTGAACGGCAAGCCGGGCTGCGCGTGCATGACCGGAAAACCCATCCCAGGAGACCTCGGTGGGGCGTCGAACCGGGACGGTCCGCCGGCCGCCGGCCGGAACGGCTGCCCTTGCATGAAGGGGCCGCCTGAGCCCCGGGGCGGGGCGTCGAACCGGGACGGTCCGCCGGCCGCCGGCCGGAACGGCTGCGCTTGCATGGAGGTGCCGCCTGGCCCCCGGGGTGGGGTGTCGAACCGGGACGGGGCGCCGACAGGCGGACGGCCCGGCGGCCGGAAAACCGGAAAGCGCGTGTCGCTGCCGGGTCCCGATGGCGTGAACGGCGGTCGCGGGGGCACAACGGGCGACCGCGAAGGTCTTCCGGGGAATGGTGGACTGCCCGGCACCCTCAGCTTTGTCGGGACATCGCCGGGCGGCGGCAACCGCGAGGCCGGCCGGCCAAAGGGCGGTGCCCGGCCGGGTTGATTCGAACCCCCGACGGGGAGCGCGCCCGGGGAAGGCACAAAGACGGGCGGCCTGACGACCTTCGTGGGGGGGACGTGGATCCCCGGCGTGCCCGGCGACCGTGGCACGATAGGAGCCGCGACGGGTGCCGGCAACGGAATGGGATTGCGCTCCGGACGGGGTGGGATGCCGGGCGGCAGGCTGACGCCCGCCGGTGGCTTGACGACCTTCCCGGGGGGGACGGGGAGCCCGGCCGCACCCGGCGGCCCCGGCACGATGGGGACCGCGACGGGTGCCGGCAAACCTGGCGGGTTGCGTTCCGGACGGGGCGGGTTGCCGGTCGGGAAGGCGACGACGCCTGGCGGCGGCACGGGGCCGGCGGGGCGCCCTCCCGGAGGCGGGCCCGGCGGAGGCTCCGGCGCCTGCGGTGGCTGCGCCTGGACGGCGAGGCCGTTCCCACCGGCACCGGCCGTGTAGGGCCGCGGCTGCAGGTAACCGCGCGACGCGCCGCGGAACGGGAGGATCTGGCCGGGCTCGGCCAGGGCGCGGACATGGGCGATGGGCAGCGGCATCGGGATCGGCAGAAGCATGGGCGCGAGAGCGGCGACCGGCGGGGGCGGAACGAAACGCTCCATCGGCGGCAGCAGGAACAGTGGCGGCGGGGGCGGCGGCACGTCCGGGTCTTCGAGCAGGATCGGCTGCTCGAAGATCACGTATTCCGTCTCGGGCGGTGGCGGCACGTCGAAGGCGAGCGGGGCGAAGTTCGGCGGCGGCGCGTCGGCGGCGGCCGCCCTTGCGAGACGGCGACGGGCTTCCGCCGCGTGCGGGCCGCGCGGATAGCGCGTCAGATAGGTCCAGAACGCCGCGGGCGCGCCGCGCCGGACGGCGTCGCGCCAGAAGAAGGCTTCGCGCCGAAGGGCGAGCAGGACGCGTACGCGCCGAACCTGCGGATCGGTCGGGAACGTCGCGACGAATTCCTGGTAGCCGTCGAGGCTGTCGCGCGCTATCGCGACATCGTAGGCCTGGTCCGCCGGGAATGTCCGGAGCGGGCGCGACCGGAGCGCGGCGAACGGGATCTGGGCACTGTCGACGAGCGGCGCATCGGGCGAACGTTCGAAGAACAGGAAGGAACGCGTCAGCTTGGCCGAATCCCAGGGCACCACCGCGCCGCGGGTCGCCTCGTTGACCGCCATCCTCACGCGATCGAAGATTTCTTCGACCGGCACGCCGCCCTGCTTCATGAACTGCGTGAGCGTCTGCGCGTAAATGCCGTAGCTTTGCGACGGAATCGGCGCGGCAGTGCCCGGCGCGGCGTTGAACGCCAACAGTTCGCCCTGCTCCGCCTCCATGAGCGCGAGCCCCGCAGCCAGCGGGCCAGGCGCCGCCGCGTCGGCGTAGGCGCCGTCGATCAACACCACTTTGGCCCGGATCGGCAGGGCCGCGAGGGCGCGGTTGAAGTCTGCCAGCCTCAGCGTTTCGATCGGAACGTCCGCTTCGTGCGCGATCTTGGCGTCGACCGGAACGAAATAGTTTTCGCCATCGACCTGCACCGCGCGCCCGGCGAGGTAGACGACCGCGATCCCGTCCGGGCCCGAAGCGCCGGCCTTGCCGAGGAAATCGCGGAACGCCGCCCGGAGGTCGTCGCCGCCGAGATCCCGCGCTCCCGTGACGTCGAAGCCGGCCGCGGCGAGCGTTTGCGCCACGAGGCCCGCGTCGTTGGCCGCCGTGGGCAGGGGCGCCTCCCGATACGCGCCGTTGCCGATGACGAGGGCGAGGCGGACGCCCGCGTCCGACTGGGCGCGGGCGGGTAGCCAAGCCGCCGCCGCTAGGGCGAACAATGCGACGAGAACGCGTCCGACGACCGGTCCCATAACGCCCTCCGCGCAGGCCAATTTTGGCGACCATAGCATCGCGCCGCAGCCGTTGAACCATGCCTGAACGGTTTCCCTCCCGTCAGCGCACGAGCCGCCGCACTTCGGCCCGCAGCACGGGAAGCAGTTCGTCCTCGAACCAAGGGTTACGCTTGATCCAGGCACTGTTGCGCCAGGATGGATGCGGCATGGGCAGAAGGCGAGGCGCGGGTCGGTCGAAACTCGCGCGCCAAGCCCTGACGGCGCCATCGAGGCTGACGGGGGCCGGGCGTTCGGGCGCGAGACGGGCGGTATGGAAGCGGATCGCGTGGAGGCCGACGGCGACCACCGTCTCGACCTGCGGCATGCTGGGGAAGAGCCGATGGTGCCACGCCGGCAGGCATTCCCGGCGCGGCGGCAAGTCGCCCTTCGCCTTGTCGTGGCCGGGAAAGCAGAACCCCATCGGCACGATCGCGATGCGCGAGGCATCGTGGAACACGCCTCTGTCCACCCCGAGCCACGATCGGAGCCGATCCCCCGAAGGGTCCTCGAAGGGAATGCCGCTATCGTGCGCCCGCAGGCCTGGCGCCTGGCTCGCGATCAACAGCCGCGCGGTCGAGGACAATCTCAGGATCGGACGCGGCTCGTGCGGCAGGGCCGATGCGCGCGGCGCGTCCCGGCAGATGCGGCACGCAGAGACCACGCGCTGAAGGACTTCGGCGGCATCGCCGGTGGACGGGCCGCGCGGCCGCAAAAGCGAATCGGGCGTGGGACCGGCCGATTCGCTCGCGGACCTGTCGGCACGACCGTCGGCTCCCGTCGCGCTTTGGCGGCACGTCGCACCAGGGGTGTCATCGGCTTCGCCGAGCATGGACCATCCTCACGGGGGGCATCGCCGCTCATTTTAACAACATCGTGAGCCGCGCGTTAAGGTTTCCAAGCCACTCTCGCGCCTGCAGTCGAGCGGTGGCGAGCAACGGTTTCCATGAGCGAAGTGACCGCCGAAATGATCGAACGCGGCGGCCGCAACCCGGACGCCAGTAGATCGGATCATCGGCGGCGCGTGGCCTCCAAGCTGCGCGAGGCGCGCGAAAAACTCACCTCCTCGGGCAGCGGCCAGCGGACGTTCGACGTCGAGCTGATGCGGATCTTCGCGGAGAGCCGTCGCGGCGCGACCCCCGCGACATCCTTGCTGGCCATGAGCGCGGCCGCCGTGTCGCTGCTCTGGGTCACGCCGATCACGGCGCTGGTCTGGATGGCGCTGGTCAGCTGGGCGATCGTGACGCTGTCCCTTCTCAGCCGCAACTTCCCCGTCGATCAGAACGTCACGGCGCACCTGTCCCGATGGAAACGCCGCTTCGTCCTGTCCGAGGCCCTCCACGGCCTCGCGTGGGCCACGATGGTGCTCATGGTCATGGAGGCGCATGACCCGGTGGCGCAAACATTCGTGCTGTTCGTCCTGCTGCTCGTCGGCGCGATGACGGCGATGATCGCCGCACCGATCCCCCTCGCGGTTTACGCGGGCCTGGCCCCGACCTCGCTCGCGATCGCGGCGTTCATGCGTCCGGTCGTGGGCTACCAGTCCCTGCCCCTGCTGGTCATGGCGGGGGCTGCCCAGCTTTATTTCCTGGTCCTCGCGAAACGCCTCTATTCGACCTCCCTGGCGACGCTCTCGTTCCAGGCGGAGAAGGACGCGCTCATCGTCGAACTCGAACAGGCGAAGCTCAATTCGGACGAAGCGCGGCGGCGGGCCGAGGAAGCGAGCCTCGCCAAGAGCCGCTTCCTCGCCACCATGAGCCATGAATTGCGGACGCCCTTGAACGCCATCCTCGGCTTTTCGGAGGTGATGAAAGGGGAACTCTTCGGCGGGCACGCGGTGCCGGTCTACCGCGACTATTCGGCGGATATCCATTCGAGCGGCCAGCACTTGCTGATGCTCATCAACGAGATTCTCGACCTGTCCCGCGTCGAGGCGGGCCGTTACGAGCTCAAGGAGGAACCGATCCTCCTCGCCGATGTCGTCGAGGACTGCCAGCATCTCTTGAACCTGCGGGCCGACAAGCGCGAAATAACGATCAGCGAGATGATCGAGGGCCGGCTGCCGCGCATCTGGGCCGACGAGCGGGCGATCCGCCAGATCGTGCTGAACCTGCTGTCCAACGCCATCAAGTTCACGCCCCAAGGCGGAACCGTGACGGTCAAGGTCGGCTGGACGGCGCAAGGCGGGCAGTACGTGTCCATCCGCGACACCGGGCCGGGCATTCCCGAATCGGAGATCCCCGTCGTCATGTCGTCCTTCGGGCGCGGCACCCTGGCGCAGAAGAACGCCGAGGAAGGATCCGGGCTGGGCCTGCCGATCGTCAAGGGGCTCGTGGAGCTCCACGGCGGCTCCTTCCTGCTGAAATCCAAGGTGCGCGAAGGCACGGAGGCGATCGTGATCCTTCCGCCGGAGCGCATCATCGACGCCCTGCCCCGGATCAACCCGGACGAGCCGGTCGACAGGGCCGTGCGGGCGCGCGGGCGGCGCATCGATTCGGCCGCCTGATCCCGAGCGGTCAGTCCTTGTTGGCGACCCCGGCCTGCGCGAACGTGGCCATGCCGCGATGACAGGCCAGCGCCGCCCGCACGATCCCGGCCGCGAGGGCCGCGCCGGTACCTTCCCCGAGCCGCAGGCCGAGATCGAGCAGCGGCGCCTTGCCGAGCCGCCGCAGCACCTCCGCGTGGGCGCCTTCGGCCGACAGGTGACCGGCGACGCAATGGTCGAGCGCCGATGGCCGCAGCGCGTGCACGATGGCCGCGGCCGCGCAGACCACGTAGCCGTCGAGGATCACGGGGACCCGCTCGACGCCGGCCGCGAGGATGGCGCCCACCATGGCGGCGATCTCCCGTCCGCCCAGGCGTCGCAGCACTTCGAGCGGATCGCGGAAGTGCGGGCGATGCAGCGCCACCGCCGTCTCGACCACGGCGATCTTGCGCGCGAGCCCGGCGTCGTCGAGCCCGGTGCCGCGCCCGACCCAGTCACGCGCTTCCCCGCCGTAGAGCGCGTGATAGATCGCGGCCGCGATGGTGGTGTTGCCGATCCCCATCTCGCCGAGGCACAGGAGGTCGGTGCCGCCGGCCACGGCCTCCATGCCGTAGGCGATCGTGGCGGCGCAGGCCGGCTCGTCGAAGGCGGCTTCGGCCGCGATATCGCCGGTGGGCATATCCAAGGCGAGCTCGAAAACCTTCAATCCCAGTCCCGAGGCGGCGCAGATCTGGTTGATCGCCGCGCCGCCGGCCGCGAAATTGGCTACCATCGCGGCGGTCACCGACGGCGGGTAGGGCGACACGCCCCGCCGGGCGACGCCATGGTTGCCGGCGAACACGGCGACGAGCGGATGGTCGATCGCCGGGTCCGCCCTGCCCTGAACGGCGCCGAGCCAGGCGGCGATGGTTTCGAGGCGGCCCAGGGATCCTGGCGGCTTCGTGAGTTCGGCATCCCGCGCGCGAACCGCCGCCACGGCGGCCTCGTCGAGAGCGGGGGTCCTGGCCACCAGCGCGCGGATGTCGTCGAACGGAAGCCCGCTGCCTGCCATGCCCGCCCCACGAGGTTCCGGCGACCACGGACGCCGTGCGCCGGTGTAACGCTCCGGTCCGGCGTTGGATAGTGACGAGCGGACGTGCGACGGTTGCGGCGTGAGCCTTCCGGATTCCAGCCCGAGCGCAATCGGCGAGGCGTGGCGCGGCCTCCGCGCGGACGTGCTTTTCTGCCTGCGCTTCTACACGCGGCTTCCCGTTCCCGCGCTCGCTTTCGAAACGGCAACCGGCGTCGGGGGGTTCGCGCGCGCGTCGCGCGTGGCGCCGCTGGCCGGCCTCGTGGTCGGGGGCGCGGGCGGGGCCAGCCTCGCGCTCGCGGATCGGCTCGGCCTGCCGCTCTTCGTCGCGGCCCTCCTCGCCGTTTTCGCCACGGTGGCGCTCGGCGGCGGGTTGCACGAGGACGGGCTCGCCGACGTGGCCGACGGGTTCGGCGGCGGACGCGACCGCGCGCGCAAGCTCGCCATCATGCGCGACAGCGCCATCGGCACGTTCGGCACCCTGGCCCTCGCGGCGTCGATCCTGCTGCGCGTGGCCGCGCTGGCGAGCCTCGGGGAACGGTTCGGAATCGGGGCGGCCGCGGGCGCGCTCGCGGCGGCGTGCGCCGCGTCGCGCGGCTTCGGGCTGATGCCGATGGCGCTCCTTCCAGCCGCGCGCGCCGATGGACTCGCCAAGGCGGCCGGCGTACCGCCACCCGCGTGTTTCGCCGCCGCCGTGCTGCTGTCGATCGGGATCGGGATCGCGCTGCCCGCCCTGGGCGGCATAGGCGGCTGGCACGCGGCGCTCGCCACGCTCCTGTCGGCCCTGGGGAGCGGGGCGATGACACGCTGGGCGCGCCGATCCATCGGCGGCGCGACCGGGGATGTCGCGGGTGCGGCGCAGCAGGCGGCCGAGGTCGGCTTCCTTCTTGGCCTTCTCATTTCGCCGCGACTGGGATAGGAAGCAGCGGTACCCCGACGCGACGACGGATGCGGGCGAGGATCGCCGAACGTCCCTCGGCGCCGCGACCGGAGGGGCTCCTCGGGAACGCCATGCCGCCGCTTTCGACACCCTGCGTGAAACTCTGCATCCTCGACGCCGCTTCCGGTCTGTGCCAGGGGTGCGGCCGAACCCTCGATGAGATTTCAACGTGGGGATCGCTCAGCGAATCGCAGCGCCTCGCCGTCATGGCCGGCCTGCCCGATCGTCTCGCGGCGTCCCGGGCGGCGCGCAGGGCCGCGGCCGGCCGGTCATCGCGACGTTGGCCGGCAGCCCGGGTGCCTGCGGAGATCCCGGGCTGATGCCCGAACCGAGCCGCGTCCCGCTCCCGGCGGGATCGGGCGAAAGGGTCGATCGCGGTGGACTGGAGCGAGCTGACCCGTTCGGAATGGGTCGACCTGGTGTTCTACGGCGCGCTCGCGCTCTATGTCGCCAGTGCCTTGCCGAGACTGTTCCGCGGTAGTCTTTGGACCGCCTTCGCGGCCCTACTGTTCTGGGTGGCGGCGTTCGGAGCGGCCGTTACGGCCTACGCGTATCGCGACACGCTGGGTCAGGTCAGCGAGCGCGTCCTTGCGGTGCTGTTTCCCGGAACGACGATGCAAACGGCGCCGAACGAGGTCACGGTGTTCCGCCGCCCGGATGGGCAGTTCGTCGTCAACGCGACCGTCGGCGCCGTGCGCATCCCGTTCGTTCTCGACACCGGCGCCTCGACCGTGGTGCTGCGGGCCGAGGATGCGATGAAGCTCAAGATCCCGCTCAATCGGCTTCGGTTCGACGTCGAGGTGGCGACGGCCAACGGCCGGACCATGACGGCCGAGACGGAACTGCCGATGCTGTCGGTCGGCGACCTTACGCAGACGGCCGTCAAGGTGCTCGTCGCGCGCCAAGGCGCGCTGCACGAAAATCTGCTCGGCATGAGTTTCCTGAACGAACTGGCGAGCTTCACGATCGCCAAGGACAAGCTCATTCTTCGAGGAAGATGACCGGACGTTCCGTCGGCGCGCGAGGGCGGGCGCCGGCCGGGGTTACGCCGCCGCGGCGGCCTCGGGCGCGCCGACCAGCGCGAGCGCGTCCCGCAGCACGCCGAGGCCGGCGCCGCGCTTCGGCGCTTCCGTGGCGAGGTGGCGTCGCCACCGGCGAGCGCCCGGCAGGCCGGCGAACAGCCCCAGCATGTGGCGTGTCATGTCGTGCAGGCGCACGCCGCGCTCCAGCATCTCGGCGACGTAGGGCTCGAAGCGCGCCACGGCCTCGAAGCCGTCGGCCGCCGGAGCGGGCGCGCCGAACAGGCGTCGGTCGACCTCGAGCAGCAGCGCCGGGTTCTGGTAGGCCGCGCGGCCCACCATGACGCCCTCGACATGGCGCAGGTGCCCCTCGGCATCGGCCAGCGTGCCGAGACCCCCGTTGATCGACACCGGCACGCCCGGTCGCGCGCGCTGCAACGCGTGCACGATCGCGTAGTCGAGCGGCGGAACGTCCCGGTTTTCCTTCGGCGAGAGCCCCTGAAGCCAGGCCTTGCGGGCGTGGACGACGAGCCCGTCGACGCCGGCCGCCGTCACCGCGTCGACGAGCGCAGCCAGGGCTTCCCGCGGCTCCTGGCGGTCGACGCCGATCCGGCATTTCACCGTGACCGGGACGGAAACCGCCGCTTTCATCGCGGCCACGCAGCGGCCGACCAGAAGCGGCTCGCGCATCAGGCAGGCGCCGAAGCGGCCGTTCTGCACCCTGTCCGACGGGCAGCCGACGTTCAGGTTCACCGCGTCGTAGCCGAAGCCTTCCGCGATCCGCGCCGCCCGCGCGAGGTCGTCGGGGTCCGACCCGCCGAGCTGCACCGCCACGGGGTGCTCGCAGGGGTCGAAACCGAGGAGGCGGTCCCGCGGCCCGTGCAGCACGGCTCCGACCGCGACCATCTCCGTGTAAAGGAGCGCGCGCCGCGTCAGGGTGCGGTGGAAGACGCGACAATGGCGGTCCGTCCACTCCATCATGGGGGCCACGGCGAAGCGGGACGGGGAGACGGCGAACGTCATGGCCGAGGAGCGAGCCCCGCGATGCTGTTCGGCCGGTCGTCCCGGCGGCCGTCGGCTCCCGGCGCCTTCACAGCGTTTTCCTGTATTGGATGAATCCTGAACGTTGCGCCACGCGGTCGTAGAGCGCCATGGCCGCCGCGTTCGTTTCGTGAGTCAGCCAGTAGACTCGCGAGCAGCCGGCCGCCGCGGCCGTGGCGTAGACATGCGCGATCAGGGTCCGGCCGATGCCTCGTCCGCGAACCGACGCATCCGTGAACAGGTCCTGCAGACAACAATAATCGCCTTCCGTCCACGTCGAGCGATGCCGGATGTGATGCGCGAGGCCGACCGCCCGCCCACGCAAGGTCGCCAGCGCGCCCGACATGGGCTCGCGGGGGTCGACGAGGCGCCCGAAGGTGAGCCGCGTCACGTCGGGCGGGATGTCGACATCATAAAACGCCTGGTAACCGCGCCAGAGCGGAAGCCAGGCATCGAAATCCGCCTCGACCAGCGCCCCGATCCGAAGCCCGCCCGCGTCATCCATCAAGGCCCTGCCCTTCCTCGGATCTCATCGTCCCCGACGGCGGCAGATGCCGACGTCGGCCTTCGCGTCGCGCTCCCACGACCTTGGGAGCCCCCCTTCGACCGCCGCGAGCGCGGCCCCGATCAGGGCCATGCCGGCGATGGCCCTTACCCTTCGTTCTTGCGCCGCAGCGCCTGCCAACGGCTCAAACGTGCCGCGATCTCGCGTTCGAAGCCCCGATCGGTCGGCCGGTAGAGTTCCTGCCGGCCGAGGGAATCGGGCCAGTAGTTCTGACCGGAGAAGGCTTCGGGCGCGTCGTGGTCGTAGCTGTAACCTTCCCCGTAGCCTTCGCGCTTCATCACCTTGGTCGGAGCGTTGAGGATGGTCTTCGGCGGCAACAGCGAACCGCCCTCCTTGGCGAGCCGCGTCGCCGCCTTGAACGCGACGTAGACGGCGTTCGATTTCGGCGCCGTCGCCAGATAGACGACCGCTTGGGCGATGGCCAGTTCGCCCTCCGGACTGCCGAGGAAATCGAAGGCGTCCTTGGCGGCGTTGGCCACCACGAGGGCCTGCGGATCGGCGAGGCCGATGTCCTCGACGGCCATCCGCACGATGCGGCGGGCCAGGAAGAGGCGGTCCTCGCCGGCGTCGAACATCCGCGCGAGGTAGTAGAGCGCCGCGTCCGGATCCGAGCCGCGCACCGTCTTGTGCAAGGCCGAGATCAGGTTGTAGTGCCCGTCCTGTTTCTTGTCGTAGAGCGGCGCCCGGCGCTGCACGGCGGCGACGAGCGCCGCCTCGTCGAACGTTTCGCCGGGCCGGGCCGCCCGCCATACGTCCTCCGCGAGGTTGAGGACGGCCCGCCCGTCGCCGTCGGCCATGCCGACGAGCAGAGTGTGGGCTCCGGGCGACAAGGGCAGCGCCTTGCCCTCCGCCGCCTCGGCCCGATCGAGAAGGGATGAAAGCGCCGCCGCGTCGAGGGCATGGAACACGAGCACGCGCGCCCGCGACAACAGGGCACCGTTGAGCTCGAACGACGGGTTCTCGGTCGTGGCGCCGACGAGGGCCACGGTGCCGTCCTCCATCACGGGCAGGAAACTGTCCTGCTGGGCGCGGTTGAAGCGGTGGATTTCGTCGACGAAGAGGAGCGTCCCGCGCCCGACACGGCGTCGCGCGCGGGCGTCCTCGAAAATCTTCTTCAGGTCAGCGACGCCCGAAAAGATCGCCGAGACCTGCACGAAGTCGAGTTTCGTCGCGCGCGCCATGAGGCGGCCGACCGTGGTCTTGCCGGTGCCGGGCGGACCCCAGAAGATCAGGTTGCCCGGCGTGCCGGCGGCAAGGATGCGCGTCAGCGCGCCGTCGGGGCCGACGAGATGATCCTGGCCCGTCACATCCGCCAACCGATCCGGACGCAGGCGGTCGGCGAGCGGACGGGCCACGTCGCGCTCGAGCCCGGCGCTGGAGAACAGATCGCTCACGGGCGCCTGCCGCGCCCCGTCGCGGCCTCAACCATCGACTTCGGAGCGAAGGATCTGTCCCTTGCGGTCGATGACGAAGCGCCACGCGTCGCGCCGCGCCGCCGTGGCGCGCTGCACCTGACGGGTCGAGCTCATCTTGGCGTCGTTGATCTCGAGGACGACGTCGCCCCGCTCGATCCCCACCACGGCAGCCACGGAACCCGCCTCGACGTCGGTCACCACGACACCCTCGCGGACGCCCGGGAGCAGGAGGTCTTCCGCCACCGCCGGAGAAAGGTTGACCACGGTGGCACCGGAAAACGGGGACGGATTGGCGAGCTTCACGGTTTCGCGGGGCGGGGTTTCCGGCGCCGCGATGAGCTTCAGCGCAAGCCCGGTGGTGACGGACCCGCGCTTGACGGTGAGGGCGGCGTTGCCGCCGAGCGCTTTCGTGGCCAAACGATAGCCGAAGGCGTCCTGGTCCTCCACCGGCGCGCCGTCGACCGCTTCCACGATGTCGCCGCGCCGCAGCCCCGCGGCGGCGGCGGGGCCTCCCGCCTCGACGTCGGCGACGAGCGCACCGGACGGCCGGTCGAGCCCGAGCCCATCCGCGATTTCGCGGCTGATGCCTTGGAGGCTGGCACCGAGCCACGGCCGGTGGATCCGGTCGGAGCCGGCGCGTGCCGCCGCAACCACGTTCCTGACAAGGTTGACCGGAATCGCGAACCCGATCCCGATGCTGCCGCCAGACTGGGAATAGATGGCCGAATTGATGCCGATGAGCCGCGCGTTCATGTCGACGAGCGCGCCGCCGGAATTTCCCGGGTTGATGGCGGCATCGGTCTGGATGAAATAGCGGGTGCCCGTGCTGCCGACCTGGGTGCGCGCGAGCCCCGAGACGATGCCTTGCGTCACGGTCTGCCCGACCCCGAACGGATCGCCGACCGCGAGCACGATGTCGCCGACCTCGACTTCGTCGGAATCGGCGAGTTCGAGAGCGGGAAAGCTCGACCCCGACTTCAGCCTGAGCACGGCCAGGTCGCTCTGCCGATCGCGCAACACGACGTCGGCGCCGACCTCGCGCTTGTCGGCCAGCGCCACCTTCACGTCGGTCATCCCCTCGATGACATGCTCGTTGGTGACGACGAGCCCGCTCGGGTCGACGATGACGCCGGAGCCGAGCGACTGCGCCGTCGGGCCACCCGTCGGGGCGTCGCCCTCCCCGAAGAACTGGCGAAACACAGGGTCGTCGAACAGCCGGTTACGGGGCTGCTTCTCGGTTCGCGAGGCGTAAACGTTGACGACCGCAGGCTGTACCTTGCGGGCAACCGGGGCGAACGACAACAGGACGTCGGCTCGCGTTTGGGGGACCTGCCGTTCCTCCGCGGGCGCGGGGGCGGCAGCCACCGCCAGCCAAGCCGCGGCCAGCGCCGCGCGCGCGTTCTTCCCGTTGAGCCGCATCATCGAACCTCCCGGCTTCGACGGCCCGGCGCATCGCGACCGATCGGCCCGAACAGGCCGCGCCGCGGTTCGATGCGACGCCCTAGCGCCTCAGGCGGCCGTGGATTCGCCGTTCAACGCCCGGCCCTTCGCGTCGACGTCCCGGTCGACGAACTCGATGACCGCCAAAGCCGCGTTGTCCCCGTAGCGGAAGCCCGCCTTCAGCACGCGGGTGTAGCCGCCGGCCCGCACCTTGTAGCGCGGCCCGAGCACGTCGAACAGCTTGCGGACGACATCGTACTGGCGGACCTCGGCCAGCGCGAGACGGCGTGCGTGCAGGTCGCCGCGCTTGCCCAAGGTAACCAGCTTTTCAACGACGGGGCGAAGGTCCTTCGCCTTTTCGAGCGTCGTCACGATCTGCTCGTGCTGGATCAGCGAGCAGGACATGTTCGCGAACATCGCCTTGCGGTGTTCGGACGTACGGTTGAAACGGCGCTTGGCGCGACCGTGATACATGGCGATCTCCTTATTGTCGGCGGCCGCCGTGCCAAGGAACGGCCGCGCTTTATGAGCAGTCCTCTACGGGCCTGCTTTCGATTCAGTAGTGTTCCTCGAAGCGCTTGGCGAGCTCGTCGATGTTTTCCGGCGGCCAGCCGGTGATCTCCATGCCGAGATGCAGGCCCATCTGCGCCAGCACCTCCTTGATCTCGTTCAGCGACTTCCGTCCGAAATTCGGCGTGCGAAGCATTTCCGCTTCGGATTTCTGGATCAAGTCGCCGATGTAGACGATGTTGTCGTTCTTCAGGCAGTTGGCGGAGCGCACCGAGAGTTCCAGTTCGTCCACCTTCTTGAGCAGCGCCGGGTTGAAGGCGAGTTCGGGAATGGCGGCAGACGCTTCCTCGCGGCGCGGCTCCTCGAAATTGACGAACACGTTCAACTGGTCCTGGAGGATACGTGCCGCGTAGGCGACCGCGTCTTCAGGGCTGATGCCGCCGTTCGTTTCCAGCGTCATGGTCAGCTTGTCGTAATCGAGCACCTGGCCGGCGCGCGTGTTTTCAACGCGGTAGCTGACCTTCTTCACAGGAGAATACAGGCTGTCGACCGGGATGAGGCCGATCGGCGCGTCCTCGGAACGGTTGCGGTCGGCCGGCACGTAGCCCTTGCCGATGTTGACCGTGAATTCCATGCGGATCTCGGCGCCCTCGTCGAGCGTGCAGATGACGAGTTCGGGGTTGAGCACCTGAACGTCGTTGACCATCTGGATGTCGCCGGCCGTGACGGCGCCGGGTCCCTGCTTCTTCAGCACCACCCGTTTCGGGCCCTCGCCCTGCATCTTGATCGAGATGTCCTTGACGTTGAGCACGATGTCGGTCACGTCCTCGCGGACGCCGGGGATCGACGAAAATTCATGCAGAACGCCGTCGATGTGGATCGACGTCACCGCCGCCCCTTGCAGGGACGAGAGCAGGATGCGCCGGAGAGCGTTGCCCATGGTCAGGCCGAAGCCGCGCTCGAGCGGTTCGGCCACCAAGGTGGCGACGCGTTTCGCATCGTCGCCGAGTTGGATCTCGAGCTTGTTGGGCTTGATGAGGTCCTGCCAGTTTCTTGAAATCACGGACGGCATCCTGAAAAATCCGGCGACGGAACAGCCGGGCCCCTATTCAAAGCGGTACGGCCGGAGACCCGATCCCCTGGCCGATAACTGGGATCAGACCCGACGTCGCTTGCGCGGCCGGCATCCGTTGTGCGGGATCGGCGTCACGTCGCGGATCGACGTGACCGTGAAACCCGAGGCCTGGATGGCTCGCAGGGCCGACTCGCGCCCCGAACCCGGCCCCGATACTTCCACCTCGAGCAGCCGCATTCCATGCTCCTGCGCCTTACGGGCGGCATCCTCGGCCGCCATCTGCGCCGCGTAGGGGGTGGACTTGCGCGACCCCTTGAACCCCATGGTTCCGGCCGAAGACCACGAGATCGTGTTCCCCTGGGCGTCCGTGATGGTGATCATGGTGTTGTTGAAGGTGGAGTTCACGTGGGCCACACCCGACGCGATGTTCTTTCGCTCGCGGCGGCGTACGCGAGTCGCTTCCTTGGCCATCGATGGTACGTCCTTCAATCGCGCCCGTGATGCCAGGCGCTCGGGAAATGAATGGATCCCGGGTCAGGCCCGGGGATGACGGGCCGATCGCCCCGTCACTTCTTCTTGCCGGCGATCGGCTTCGCCTTGCCCTTACGGGTCCGGGCGTTGGTGTGCGTCCGCTGACCGCGAACCGGCAGGCTCCGGCGGTGCCGCAGGCCGCGGTAGCAGCCGAGGTCCATGAGGCGCTTGATGTTGATCGAGGTATCACGTCGCAGGTCGCCCTCGACCATATAGTCGCGGTCGATCGTTTCGCGAATCTGCAGCACGTCGGCATCCGAGAGTTGCGCCACGCGGCGGTCTGCGGGGATGCGCACCTTCTCGCAGATTTCCTCGGCCTTCCGGGGTCCGATCCCGTGGATGTACTGCAGCGCGATGATGACGCGCTTGTTGGTCGGGATATTGACGCCAGCGATACGGGCCACATTCATCTCCATGCGCCGGGCACGCCGCCCGTGCCGCTCTCGACGCCACCAAACCGATGAGGGAACGACGGAAGCGGCCGGGCTCTCATCGAGAAGACCCAGCGTCGGCCAAACTTAACGGTTGACGCTCGAATAAGCGCTCGCCGTGACGGCGTCAATAGCGTGACGCGGCCTTCGCAGGGCAATCGGGTGAGTTGATCACGCTGTAATGATGGTAGCGAGGAAGTCGT
>CAXTIC010000016.1:0-71713 GCA_964244255.1 uncultured Lichenihabitans sp.
CGCCGCCGCACGGCCTCGGTCAGCGCGCCGCCCTCCTCGTAACCGACGTAGCCCGGGGGCGCGCCGATCAGGCGGGAGACCGAGTGCTTCTCCATGTATTCGGACATGTCGATGCGCACGAGCGCGGTCTCGTCGTCGAACAGGAAGCCCGCGAGCGCCTTGGTGAGTTCGGTCTTGCCCACCCCGGTCGGCCCCAGGAACATGAAGGAGCCGATCGGCCGGTTCGGGTCCTGCAGGCCGGCGCGCGCGCGCCGGACCGCGGTCGCGACGGAGCGCACCGCCTCGGCCTGGCCCACGACCCGCTTGCCCAGGACCTCCTCCATCTTGAGGAGCTTGTCGCGCTCGCCCTCGAGCATCTTGTCGACCGGCACGCCCGTCCAGCGCGACACGACGCCCGCGACGTGATCGGCCGTGACGGCTTCCTCGACAAGGTTCTGGCCGCCCTTGGCCTCGATGTCCGCGAGCTTCTTCTCGAGGTCGGGGATGACCCCATAGGTCAGTTCGCCCGCGCGCTGGTATTCGCCCTTGCGCTGCGCCCGGACGAGATCGTTGCGCGCCGTGTCGAGCTGTTCCTTGATCCGCGTGGCGGCGCCGAGCTTGTCCTTTTCGGCGCGCCAGCGCACCGTCAGGGCGTCCGACCTTTCCTGCAGGTCGTCGAGTTCCGCTTCGAGTTTTTGCAGCCGGTCCTTCGACGCCGTGTCGGTTTCCTTGCGCAGCGCCTCTCCCTCGATCTTGAGCTGAATGACGCGGCGGTCGAGTTCGTCCAGTTCCTCGGGCTTGGAATCGACCTGCATGCGCAGGCGCGACGCCGCTTCGTCGACGAGGTCGATGGCCTTGTCGGGCAGGAAGCGGTCGGCGATGTAGCGGTTCGACAAGGTCGCGGCGGCGACGATCGCGGCGTCGGTGATGCGCACGCCGTGATGCAGCTCGTACTTCTCCTTGAGGCCGCGCAGGATCGAGATGGTGTCCTCGACGGTCGGCTCGGGGACGAACACCGGCTGGAAGCGGCGCGCCAGCGCGGCGTCCTTCTCGACGTGCTTGCGGTATTCGTCGAGCGTGGTGGCGCCGATGCAGTGCAGTTCGCCGCGCGCCAGCGCGGGCTTCAAGAGGTTCGAGGCGTCCATGGCGCCCTCGCCCTTGCCGGCGCCGACCAGCGTGTGCATCTCGTCGATGAACAGGATGATGCCGCCGGCCGCCGCCGTCACCTCGTTCAGCACGGCCTTCAGCCGCTCCTCGAACTCGCCGCGATATTTGGCACCCGCGATGAGCGAGCCCATGTCGAGCGCGAGCAACTTCTTGTCGACGAGGCTTTCGGGCACGTCGCCGTTGACGATGCGCAGCGCCAGCCCCTCGACGATCGCCGTCTTGCCGACGCCGGGCTCGCCGATCAGCACGGGGTTGTTCTTCGTGCGGCGGGACAGGACCTGGATCGAGCGGCGGATCTCCTCGTCGCGTCCGATCACGGGGTCGAGTTTGCCCGAGCGCGCCGCTTCCGTCAGGTCGCGCGCGTATTTCTTGAGCGCATCATAGCTGTTCTCGGCCGAGGCGCTGTCGGCCTTGCGGCCTTTGCGCAGATCCTCGATCGCGGCGTTCAGCACTTGCGGGGTCACGCCCGCCCGCTCGAGGATGCGGCCGGCTTCCGTGCCCTTGTCCATGGCGAGCGCGAGCAGCAGCCGTTCCACGGTGACGAAACTGTCGCCGGCCTTCTGGGCGATCTTCTCGGCCTGGTCGAAGAGCCGCGCCGTGTCGCCCGACAGGTAAAGCTGGCCCGCGCCGCCGCCCGCCACCTTCGGCAGCTTGGCCAGCGCCGCTTCGACGTTCTGCAAGGCTTCGCGCGAGCGTCCGCCGGCCTTGTCGATCAGGCCCGAGGCGAGGCCTTCCGGGTCGTCGAGCAGCACTTTCAGGACGTGTTCGGGCGTGAACTGCTGGTGCCCTTCCCGAAGCGCCAGTTGCTGGGCGCTTTGGACGAAGCCGCGCGCGCGTTCGGTGAATTTCTCGAAGTTCATGAGGTTCGCCTCCTTGCCGGCCCGCGCCCCGGAGCGACGCGGTCGGGCCTAGAACGTCCGGCCCCTCGGGCGCCGGCCTACGCAAACATGGGGGCCCGCAGGGCCATCGGAAGGGCGAAACAGCCCCGACGTGATACTATTTTGCAACAGACGCGTCGTTCCCACCCTCGGCCAGGGCTTCGAACTCGGGTCGACGCGATCTCTTCATGGCCGGGCTTGTGCACGGCGTCGCAGCCCGCGCTGGCGGACACGCCCCAGCCCCGGTATCGAGATCGCCACGACCACCGCGCCCGAACCCTCCGCCCCTCCTCCGGCCGGCCCGACCGCCGTGCGGCCCCCCCTTCACGGCCGAGACGGCCGCCCGGAAGGCCCGCATGGCCGGGGACGCGCGGAACTCCCGCGACCCGGAGCGCGTGTCGCTCGCCTACACGACGGACAGCCGGTGGCGGAACCGCGCCGAGTTCCTCGTCGGGCGCCGGGCGATCTCAGCCTTCCTGCGACGCAAGCGGGCGCACGAGCGCGATTACCGGCTGATCGAGGTCTGGCCCTTCACCGGCGACCGGATCGCAGCCAGGTCCGCGTATGAATGGCACGACATCGACGGCCAATGGTTCCGCTCGCACGGCAGCGAGCAATGGGCGTTCGACCCCACCGGATTGATGCGGCGCCGGGAGGCGTCCATCAACGACGTGCCGATCCGGGAGCAGGACCGGCTTTTCCGCTGGGCGCCGGGTCCCCGCCCGGCCGATCAACCCGGGTCGTCCGACCTTGGCCTTTGACCGGACCGGATCCCCTTCGCGCCCCGCACCCCCTTTAATCGCCCCGCCCGGTCCTACCGAGATTCCTATGGGCGAGCCATCGCGGCCGTCTCGAACCCTAACGCGATCGCACGCATGTTTTGCCTGCGACCGAAAGATGGTCGTCGAGCGAAGAAGCCCCATGCAAACGCACACGCAAATGAACGTCGAGACATCCGGGCCGGCAAGCGGAGGGCAACTGGCCTTCATCGTCGGCCAGGATCGAGAAGGTCATTGGTTGGCGGTGGAGACCCACGGCCTCGGGGGAGGCATTTTCCGAAGCCGGGACACCGCCTTCCATTACGCCCGCGACGAATGTCATCGCAGGCCCGGTGCGGTCCGGCTCGTCGACGAGCCGATCACCCTGCAATTGCCGTAGCGCGGCGAAGGCGGCCGCCCGCTCGACGCAGCGGACATCAATCCCCCTGGCGCAACCGGCCGACTGCTTCGACCATGGTCGCGTTTCGGCCTGTGCCGCCAGGGAACCTAGGCGGGTGGTCCGTCAAACCGTCCCGAGGATCTTCCGCAGTTCCTCGCGCAAGCCATCGGCGAGGTCCGGCCGGGCCAGCGCGAAGGCGACGTTCGCGGCGAGGAAGCCGAGTTTCGAGCCCGTGTCGTAGGTGATCCCGTCGAAACGCACGCCGTGAAAAGGCTGGCTCGCGGCGAGCTCGATCATCGCATCCGTGAGCTGGATTTCGCCTCCCGCCCCCTTCTCGCCCTTTTCGAGCGCCGCGAACACGGCCGGATCGAGGATGTAGCGGCCCGAGATGATGGCGCGCGAGGGCGCGGTGCCCTTGGGCGGCTTTTCGACCATGCCGGTGATCTCGAACGTGTGCCCCTCGTCGAGGCCGATCGACACCACGCCGTACTGGTGGGTTTGGTCCTCCGGCACCTCTTCGACCGCGATGACGTTGCCGCCGTGCGCCTCGTAGGCCTCGATACATTGCGCGAGGCAGCGGCTGCCGCGCCCGCCGGCCATCGTCACCATGTCGGGCAGCAGCACCGCGAAGGGCTCGTCGCCGATGATGTCCCGCGCGCACCACACCGCGTGGCCGAGGCCCAGGGGGGCCTGCTGGCGGGTGAAACTCGTCGCCCCGGCGGCCGGCAGGTCGGCCATCAAGGCCTGGTATTCCTTGAGCTTGCCGCGGCTCCGCAGCGTCGCCTCGAGTTCGAAAGCCATGTCGAAATGGTCCTCGATCACCGCCTTGTTGCGCCCCGTCACGAACACGAAATGCTCGATCCCGGCCTCGCGCGCCTCGTCCACCACGTGCTGCAGGACGGGTCGGTCGACGACCGTCATCATCTCTTTGGGCACGGATTTCGTGGCCGGAAGGAAGCGCGTGCCGAGGCCGGCGACGGGAAAAACCGCCTTGCGTATGGTCTTCATGGGGCCGTCCGGGCGAAGGGCGTCGGAACGATGGACATTGCTTTTCCCTTTCGGACCGTCATGAACGGGCGGAGCGGTCGCGCCCGCCCGGCGAGGATCGGGCGCAGGCCTGGCAGCCGCGCGCCCGCCAGCCTTAACAGGCCGTGGTGGGCGGCTCAACGGGAGGCTTCGCGCATGGCGGTTCTGGTGACGGGCGGGGCGGGCTACATCGGCAGCCACATGGTGCTCGACCTCATCGACGCGGGCGAAGCCGTCGTCGTCCTCGACAACCTTTCGACGGGCTTCCGCGACGCCGTACCGGCCGAGGCGGCGCTCGCGATCGGCGACATCGGCGACGGGAGCCTGGTCGAGCGCCTCGTCGCCGACCACGGGGTCGATGCCGTCATCCATTTCGCCGCCAAGATCGTGGTGCCGGACTCGATGACGGACCCGCTCGGCTATTACCTGAACAACACCTGCAAGGCCCGCGCGCTGATCGAGGCGGCGGTGCGGGCGGGCGTCGGCCGCTTCATCTTTTCCTCGACGGCGGCGGTCTATGGCGAAACCGGCCTCGGCGCCGTCGAGGAAGATCACCCGCCCGCGCCCGTGTCGCCCTACGGCCGTTCCAAGCTGATCGTCGAGTGGATGCTCGCCGACGCCGAGCGGGCGCACGGGCTGCGGTCGGTCGTGCTGCGCTATTTCAACGTGGCCGGCGCCGACCCGCGCGGGCGCGCCGGCCAATCGACCCGCGACGCGACCCACCTCATCAAGGTCGCGGTGCAGGCGGCCCTCGGGCGGCGCCCCGGCCTCGACGTTTTCGGCACCGACTACCCGACCCGCGACGGCACCTGCCTGCGCGACTACATCCAGGTGAGCGACCTCGCGATGGCGCACCGCGACGCGCTGCGCTACCTTCGCGACGGCGGCCGCAGCGTGACCTGCAATTGCGGCTACGGCCGGGGCTACACCGTGAGCGAGGTGGTGGACGTCGTGCGCGACGTGTCGGGCGTCGACTTCCCCGTCCGGCTGGCGCCGCGCCGGCCCGGCGACCCGGCCGCGATCGTGGCCGGCAACACCCGCATCCGCTCGACCCTCGGCTGGGAACCAAGGTATGACGACCTTCGCGGCATCGTCGGCCAGGCGCTCGACTGGGAGCGACGGCTGCACAACGATCCGCCCCGGGAGTGAGCGGCAAGGGGCGCGGGGGCGGACGGGTCGCGTTGAGAACGCGCCCGGCGCCCCCATCTGACGGGCGAGCCAATAGCGGCCGGACACGGCCGATCTTCTTCGGGGACGACGAATGTCTTTGAGCTTCGGAACGGGGAACGCGGCGCCGGGAACGGCCGCGGCGGCGGTCAAGGAGGCGACGACGGCGAGCTTTCGCGCCGACGTCATAGCCGAATCCATGCGGCAGCCCGTGCTCGTGGATTTCTGGGCGCCGTGGTGCGGCCCCTGCAAGCAGCTGGGTCCGCTGCTTCAAAAGGCCGTGGCGGCCGCCGGAGGCAAGGTCAAGCTCGTCAAGATGAACATCGACGAGCATCCGCAGGTCGCCGGCCAGCTCGGTGTCCAGTCGATCCCGGCCGTGTTCGCCTTCTCGAAGGGCCAGCCGGTCGACGGCTTCGTCGGCGCCCTGCCCGAAACCCAGATCAAGCAGTTCCTGGAGCGGGTCGCGGGGCCGCTCGGCGACCCGTCGCAGGGTCTGCTCGAAGAGGCGGCGGAAGCCGCGGCCAACGGCGACGCCGAGACCGCGGAAGCGATCTACGCCGAGGTGCTCGCGGTCGACGAAGGCAACGTCGCCGCCATCGCGGGACTGGCCAAACTCCATCTCGACACCGGGGATGCCGAGCGGGCCAAGGCCGTTCTCAGCATGGCCACGGGCCCGGCCGCGCAGGACGCCGCCGTCGTCGCGGTCCGTGCCGCGATCGACCTCGCGGAGCAGAGCGCCGATCTCGGCGACGCGGCCGACCTCCGGCGTCGCGTGGACGCCGATCCCGGCGACCACCAGGCGAGGTTCGAGCTCGCGCTCGCGTTGAACGCCGAGAACAAACGCGAAGAAGCCGCGGCGGCCCTCCTTGACATCATCCGGCGGGACCGCACTTGGAACGATGACGGCGCGCGCAAGCAATTGCTGCAATTCTTCGAGGCCTGGGGATTCAACGACCCCGCGTCGGCCGGGGGTCGCCGCAAGCTGTCGGGCCTGCTGTTCCGGTAAGGATGTCCGACGATTGGAACGACGATGAGCATCAACAAGCCTTACGGCGGCCCGGACGACCTGCCGAACGTCATTCCGATCTTTCCCTTGAACGGCGCCCTGCTTCTGCCCCGGGGGCAGTTGCCGCTGAACATCTTCGAGCCACGCTACCTCTCCATGGTCGACGACGCGCTCAAGGCCGATCGCATCATCGGCATGGTGCAGGCGCGGGGCGAGGGCGCGGACGAGGGCGCGAAGCCGCCGCTTTACGGGATGGGCTGCGCGGGACGGATCACGGGGTTCGAGGAATCGGGTGACGGGCGCTACCTGCTGACGCTGACCGGCATCGCGCGCTACCGGATCGTCGAGGAACTGGCCAGCGTCACGCCCTACCGCCAGTGTCGGGCCGATTTCGCCCCGTTTTCCCGCGACTTCGACGAGGCGCTCGACCGTGACGGCGTCAACCGCGAGGGCGTCGTGGACGCGCTTCGCCGCTTCGCCGAAGCCCATCGGCTCGCGGTGGACTGGGACGGGGTCAACGAAGCCCCGAGCGACCTGCTGGTCAACGCGCTCGCGATGATGAGCCCTTTCGGCCCGAAGGAAAAACAGGCGCTCCTCGAAGCGCCCGACCTCAAGGCGCGCGCCGACGTGCTGATCGCCATCGCCGAGATGGAGCTTGCGCGCGACAGCGTTCCGCCGACGCTGCAATGAAGATGGTGTGCGCGAGCCGCGGCGGCCCGCGGCACAAGGGTCATGTCCCGAGGAGCGTTGGATGACGGAGGGCAAGCCATCGACCCCGGAGGGCGTCGCCGCGACCGGCGGGGCGACGACCGTAGACCGCCGGCTCCTGGAAATCCTGGTGTGCCCGCTGACCAAGACCACGCTCGTCTACGACGCGGGGCGGCAGGAACTGGTGTCGCGCGCGGCCCGGCTCGCCTATCCGATCCGCGACGGCATTCCGATCATGCTGCCCGAGGAAGCGCGGCCGCTGACGGATTGATGTTTCCCGCGACGCGTGTCTCTCCGATCCCGCCGGTCGTTCGCGGCGCGCGTCACCGATCGAAGGGCCGCGACTTTGGCGGGGGAGAGGTCGCCGGACGGGTGGCGATCCTGATGCGATCCGGTCCCAAGCGGCGCCGTCCCGCCGCGCCCCTGTCGCTGGCGTTCCTGGCGCCTGGCATCATCGAGTCAGCGGTCGATGGCACCTTGCAGCGCGGCTTCGGCCTTTCGCGACCGGGCGATCCGCCGCTCGGCTGGGCCGCGAAGCGCGCCATCCTCGGGTTGCCCGCCCGGGACTGAACGCCTCCGCGTCCATCATCTCAGCCTTTGCACTCCGCCGACGCCGGATCGAAATCGGGCTGCTGCCTTGTCGCTCGTAACAGCGGCAGTTAGCGGCTGAGCGTCCGCGTCAACGGAGCATCCAGGCAGGCGTGGTCATCTTAACGCGCCGACATCGGCATGGCGGACGGGGTCAGGCGATCGACGCACTCACGTCCGCTGCTTGCACAAAGGCTCGCGCGAGCGCCCACATGAAGCGAACCCGTCCCGTCTTGGCCCGTCTCGACCAGCCGCAATGCATCCGGGCACGGAAGAGAAGTTTCTCAGCCAGAGACGGCGCGGCTAACGAAGCCGCAAGTCTCCTGACGGAAATCTCTCGACGAACGGGGTGACTTGAATTCCGCTAACCTTCTGATATGTCGCGGCTTGCCGAATACACTGCGGAATAGCCGGTACTTATACGTTGGGTGGTGGAGCTGAGCGGAATCGAACCGCTGGCCTCTGCAGTGCGATTGCAGCGCTCTCCCATCTGAGCTACAGCCCCGTTGCGTGCCCCTGTTATGCGGGGTGGCGGCTTGTGTCAACGGCGCGTCGCGGGCTCGGCCGGGGCCGCGCGCGCGGCCGTCGCGGGGGGCGCGCGAAAGGACCCGCGGGCGGGTTCGGGCGATCGGCGGGGCCCGGCTCTCAGGTGCGGCCGATGTGGGGCACCTGCGCGGCGGACGGCTTTTTCCGACCCTGCGGCGGCTTAGAAGGGCTCATCGACCAAAAAGGCTCCACCCCATGCGTGTTCCCCTGCCCGTCCTCGCCGTCCTCGCCCTCCTCGCGACCGCGACCCCCACGCTCGCCCGGGCCGACTTCCGGCTCTGCAACAACACCGCGAGCCGGGTCTCGGTGGCGTTGGCCTACACCAACGGGCAGGCCTGGTTGTCGGAAGGCTGGTGGAACCTGAAGTCCAACGCCTGCGAAACGCTGCTGCGCGGCGCGCTTGCGGCGCAGTTCTATTACGTCTACGGCATGGACGAGAGCGGCGGCGAGTGGAAGGGCAAGGCGTTCATGTGCACGCATGACCGCGAGTTCCGCATCGAGGGCCGCGGGGACTGCTTCGTCCGAGGCTATGACCGGACCGGCTTTTTCGAGGTCGACACCGGCAAGGACGCCAAGAACTGGACCGTGCAGCTGACCGACCCGGCCAAGCCCGGGCCCGCCCACTGAGCCGCCGCACACTCGCGGCCGCGTTGACGAAGCCCGCATGAAGCCCCGGCGGCGGACCACCCCGGGTCCGCTCCGCGCGCGAAGAAGGATATCGGCATGAGACGGATGCGCCGGGTGAAGATACTCGCGACGCTCGGCCCCGCTTCGCAGGACCGCGCCGTGCTGGCCAAGCTGTTCGAGGCCGGCGCCGACGTGTTCCGCATCAACATGAGCCACGCGAGCCACGACGCGATGCGCGAGCGCATCCGCACGATCCGCTCGCTCGAAGCCGAGTATCAGCGCCCCATCGGCATCCTCGTCGACCTGCAAGGCCCCAAGCTCCGGGTCGGCCAGTTCGCCGACGGCGGGGTCGATCTCGTCAAGGGCGACACGATCGTGCTCGACGGCGATCCCACCCCGGGCAACGCCGCGCGGGTGCAACTGCCGCACCCGGAGATCCTGCGCGCGCTGCGGCCCGGGCACGTCGTCCTGATCGACGACGGCAAGGTACGGCTGCACATCGTCGAAGCGAGCCCCGAACGGGCCAGCGCGGTCGTCGACATCCCCGGCCGGATCTCGAACCGCAAGGGCGTGAGCTTGCCCGACACCGAAATCCCGGTTTCGGCCATGACGGCCAAGGACCGTTCCGACCTCGACGCGGCGCTGAACGAGGGCGTCGACTGGATCGCGGTCAGCTTCGTGCAGCGCGCCGACGACGTGGCGGAGGTCAAGAAGATCGCGCGCGGCCGGGCGCTCGTGCTGGCCAAGATCGAAAAGCCGCAGGCGATCGCGCGGCTCGACGAGATCATGGACATTTCCGACGCCTTGATGGTCGCGCGCGGCGACCTCGGCGTGGAAATGCCGCTCGAAAAGGTGCCGGGTTTGCAGAAGCGGATCACCAGGAACGCGCGCCGGCTCGGCAAGCCGGTGGTCGTGGCGACGCAGATGCTCGAATCGATGATCTCGTCGCCGGTGCCGACGCGGGCCGAGGTGTCGGATGTCGCCACCGCGGTGTTCGAGGGTGCCGACGCCGTGATGCTGTCGGCCGAGAGCGCCTCCGGCCAGTTCCCGGTCGAGGCCGTGGCGACGATGAACCGCATCGCCGAGGAGGTCGAGCGCGACCCGCTCCACCCGGTCATCATCGCGTCGCAGCGCGCACAGTCCGAGCCCACGGGCGCTGACGCGATCGCCTATGCGGCGCGCGACATCGCCGAAACGCTCGACCTCAAGACCATCGTGGCCTGGACCTCGTCGGGCTCGACCGGCATCCGCATCGCGCGCGAGCGGCCGCGCATCCCCGTCCTGGCGCTGACGCCCTCGACCGACACCGCGCGACGGCTAGCCCTCGTGTGGGGCGTGCACGCGCTCGTCACCGCGGACGCGAAGGATGTCGACGACATGGCCGAGCGGGCGTGCCGCAACTCCTTCACCGAAGGCTTCGCGGCGGTCGGCGAGCGCATCCTCGTCGTGGCGGGCGTGCCGTTCGGTTCGCCCGGCGCCACCAACATGGTACGCATCGCCTTCATCGGGCCGCAGGGCGGCGCCTGAGCGTCACGGCCAATCGCGGTTCGCCCAAGCACGAGAACCGGCCGGCCGCAGGCCCGAAAGCACCTTGTGTGCGGAATGGACGCCCGCGACGGCGCGCGGCGGTCTCGCAAACGATGTTCACGCCCGGGACGGGCGCGCGACACCGGCGTCCGTTCCCTTCGAGAACACCAGCGCGGATGGTCAGACCGGCCGGAGCTTCGCCTTCCGTCTTGGTGTCGCGTTCGGGGTCCGGCCCACGGGTGACGGTACGGGGCACGGCTACCCGGCCCCTTGGCAGACCGTTCCGCCGCGGATCAAGGACGCGCTGTTCGACGACAGCCTCGTCAGCCATCGGCCGGTCAAGACCTTTCCGAGGTTCGAGGAACGCGATCTGAATTGGGCGCCGCACGCTTCCTCGCCGCACGGCAGCCATCGGCGCTCCGGAAAGCCCCCGCGACGTCGCTTTCGCTTCACGTTTCTTCACGCTCCGCCGGATCGCGCGAAACGTGCGCCCGCTATCGCTGCCCATACCGGACCTGTCCGGCGACTCTGACGGCGAGGCAATGATGAGCAACACTGAAGGATACGACGGACGTGCGGCGCAGGCCGCCACGGGAGCGAGCGCGGCGGCACGCCTGCGCGCCCCGCTCCTTGCCGCTTGCGCCCTGATCGGGGGCGCGATCGGCGGAACGGGCGGCTATGCCCTCGCGGCCGGGCCCTGGCACCACGGCTTCAATCTCGAGCGCGTCCAGTCCGTCGTGGCGCGCGCCTTGGACGGCGTCGGGGCGACCACGGCACAGGAAGCGAAGGTCCACGACATCGTGGCGTCGACCCTCGCGGATTTCGGGCAGAATGCCGAGGCCCGGCAGGCCGCGGGCAAGCAGATGCTGGCCCTCCTGCGCGCGCCCGTCATCGACCGGTCCGCCGTCGAACGGCTGCGCGCGGATCAGATCGCGACCTTCGACGAGCGGTCGAAGACGGTGGTGGCCGCGCTTCTCGACGCGGCCGACCAGTTGACCGCCGCGCAGCGGGGCAAGCTCGCCGATCGGGTGCAGGCGATGATGCAGCGTCGCCACGACATGAACCTCGACGACGGTCCGAACGCGGGCGGGCGCGGCTTCCCGCCCATGCCGGACCGCGAGCCCGAAAAGGACTGAGGCCGAGGCGACGCGATTTAGCGGCGCCGCGACCTCCGCGCCGCACCAATCCCCTCCCGGACCCGGCGATACCGGCCATGAACGGTCCTGCGACCGTCGGTGACGGACGTCTCGCCAAACATGCGTCCGTATCTTACGCCGGCAACCGGATGGCACGGATTGTGGGATGTACGACCGCGCCGGCGCCAAGCGGGACCGCCACCGCTACGCGCGGATTCCGTTCCACGCGACGCGACCCGGCTCGGCGCGACCCCTTCGGGGGCGCGGCGGGCCGGCCTTCGCGGACCGCCGCTGGACATTCGTACCGGGATGAGGAAAAGGCCCGGGACTCGTTACGCCACCATCGGACACCGCCTTTGGCGTCCATGCCGCGGCGGTCGACGCGAAAGGTGATCGGGTGACGGAGCGGATCCTCGTCATCGACGACGACCGTCGGCTCGCCGGCATGGTCGCGGACTACCTGTCCGCGGCGGGCTTCTCGGTCGAACGGCGATTCAGTGCCCTCGAGGGCCTGGAGGCGCTCGCGCGCTCGTCTTTCGATGCCGTGATCCTCGATGTGATGCTGCCCGACCGCGACGGCTTCGAGGTTTGCCGGCGAATCCGATCCGGTTCCGAAGTTCCTGTGCTGATGCTGACCGCGCGGGGCGAGGACACGGACCGCATCGTCGGGCTCGAGATCGGGGCGGACGACTACCTGCCGAAGCCGTTCAACCCGCGTGAACTGCTGGCCCGCCTGCGGGCCATCCTTCGGCGACGCAGGACGCTCGCGCCATCCGAAGGCGACGCTCTGAGGTTCGGGCGGCTCGTCATCGACCGGGATTCGCGCATGGTGCGGGTCGACGGCGACGCGAAAAGCCTGACGAGCTACCAGTTCGATCTCCTCGTCGCGCTCGCCGAGAATGCCGGCCGGGTGCTCACCCGGGAAAGGCTGCTCGACCTCGTCAAAGGAGAGGAACTGGAGGCCTTCGACCGATCGATCGACGTCCACGTTTCGCGTCTGCGCTCGGCCATCGAGGACGACCCCCGACAGCCGCGGCGGATCATCACCGTGCGCGGCAGCGGCTACGTCTTTGCCAAAAAGCAGGATTTCGAGCCGTGAGGGTGATCCGCCGGCGGTTGTTCTGGAAAATCTATCTGACCTTGCTGTCGAGCCTGGTCGTCGTAACCGTGACGATGGGCGGCCTCTGGTGGCTCCTGGGCGAAGCGCCGCACGACTACCGGAACGCGCTGCGCATCGACCTCACGGACAGGCTCCTCAGCGCGGGGACCTCGGGCGACGCCGTCGCCGACGCCGTGCGGCGGCTCGGCAGCGACCTCGGCGCCGACGTCACGCTTTACGGAAGCGACGGCGCACGGTTGGCCGCACGAGGCGTGCCGATCGAAGAGGGCTCGGACGCGGGCCTCCGGCGCTCCCCCTCCATGCGCGTGGATCTTCCCGACGGGCGGACCCTGCTGGTGCGCTTCGAGCTTCCTCCAGGTCGACGCGCGATGGCGATCTTCAGCGCCATGCTGATCGCCGCGGGCGGCGTCGGCTTGGCCGCCTTTCCCATCACGGCGCGGCTGACGCGTCGTCTTGAAGGCTTGCGCGCGGGCATGGAGCGCTGGGGGCGGGGCGACACCTGGGCACGCGTCGACGGCCGTGGGAGCGACGAGGTCGCCTCCGTCGCGGGCACATTCAACGCCGCGGCCGAACGCATCACGGCCCTGCTCGCCTCGCAGCGGGCGCTGCTCGCGAACGCCAGCCACGAACTGCGCTCGCCCCTGGCGCGGCTCCGAATCGCGGTCGATCTCTGGCAGGCGCGGCCCGACCAGGCGGGGCGCGAGGAAATCGTCCGCAACCTCTTCGAACTCGACGAGCTGGTCGACGAGATCCTGTTGTCGAGCCGCCTCGAGCATGCGGGCGCGACGGTAGGCCGGATCGAGCCCGTGGACCTGCTCGGTCTCGCCGCGGAGGAAGCGGTGCGCGTCGGCGCGTGCCTGGAAGGGGAGCCGGTCGAGGTCGACGGCAACGAGATTCTCTTTCGGCGCCTCATCCGCAACCTCCTCGAGAACGGCGTCAAGCATGGCCGGCCGCCGGTCCGCATCGGCGTGCTCGCGCGAAACCGCGAGGCTCGCATCATCGTCACGGATGAGGGTGACGGCATTCCGCCGGACGAGCGCGAGCGGGTGTTCGAGCCTTTCTACCGGCCGGCGGGGCGCGGCGAGGCCTCCGGAGGCTGGGGGCTCGGCCTGTCCCTGGTCCGACAGATCGCGTCCCGCCACGGCGGCCGCGTCACGTGCGACGGGAAGGAAGCTTCGACCGGCAGCCTGTTTGTCGTCTCGCTCCCGACGAACGGGAAGCGGCGGGGCGACGACGCGGCCCAGCCCGGCATCGCGGCGCCGGGCACGATGCCGCCCCGGACGAACGCGGGATGACGTCCGATCTTCAAGAATCTTCACATGCGACCGGCGCTGCGGAAACGTGACCGGATTAGCGTGGTCGCGATGCACCCGTCAAAAGGGAGAGTTCCCGATGAATATGCACGATCCGAGCTTTATTTTCGGACTGGCAATGCTGGTGATCTCGGTTCTGGTGATCCTGTTCGACAGCATGGCACAGCCGGGGGAGCGGCTCAACGGCCGATCCGCTCGCCCCGTGGGCAAGCGGGTAAAGGCCATCCGTGGGGCACCGTAGCCTTGCCGAGGTCGGAACCTCAGGCGTGGAACTTGAAGTCGCTGGCGGTGAGCGACGCCGTGCTCACGTTGTCGAGCGTGATGGTATTGTGGGCGCCGACCTGGATCACGGCGTTGCCGTTCACGTCCTTGGTGTTGTTCAACACCTCGGCGGCGCTCGTGAATTGGGCGGTCGAAAGGCTGAGCAGATCGTGCCCGGGCCCGTTGCCGGCGATGAAGTCGGTGATCGTGTCCTGCCCGAAGTGACGCTGGAACACGAAGCTTTCGTTCTTTCCGTTTCCCGTCATCGTATCGTCGAATACGCTAGCGAGCTTCAGCGAGTTGGCAAAACCCGTTACCGTATGGGACCCGTCGTTGTTGTATACCGTTTCCGACTTCTCGACGCTGAAGTCGGAGGAATAGGTGTCCGACTTGTAATAGAAGCTTTTGTCGTTGAAATACGTGCCAGAATCATAGTTGAGGAGCACGGTCCCATTGGGTTGCGGCAGGCTGTAGTCGTTGAGGTACACGGCGCCTTTGGCGGCGGTGAAAGTCTCCCCGGCGAAACTGCCGTCCGGATTGAGATCCTGTTCGTAGCTGGTGTAGGGCTGGCCATGGATGCCGGTCTGCAGCCCGAAGGAGGCGGGCGTTTGTTGCGACACGTTGCCGGCGGCGTCGGTGGCCGTCGCGGTCAGGTTCTGCTGCCCGGTCGTAAGGTGGGCCTGGGCCAGCGTCCAGGTTCCGTTGGGGTGCACGACGGCGGCCCCGAGGTCGGTCCCGTTGTCGTAGACCTCGACGCCCGTGACCTGACCGGACGCGTCCGCTACCGTCCCGGTCAGTTTCGCCGTGTGGGCGTTGTGGAAGGTGACCCCCGGCGTGAAGGCGACGGTCGGGGGCACGATGTCCACCGTGTCGCGCACCACCGCTTCGGCGCCGAGCGGGCCCGCGAGGTTCGCGGCATACGTGCTGAAGGCGACGCGGGAATCGCCGGCCGAAAACGCCTGCTCCGACGGATAGTTGATGTAGCTGCCCGCATTGCCCGCGGCGCCCGACGCGTCCTTGGACAGGAGCGTGAGCGCCCCGGTTTGCAGGTTCTTGACATAGACCTGCGACAGGCCGGCCGTGGCCGCCGGGTCGAGGTTCGTCGCGGTGCTCTCGAACAGCGCGAAACGGCCATCGGCGGACAGGATGGGCGCGTCGCTGACGCCGTTGGCGATGGTGCCGTCGGCCTTGGCCGATATCAGCGTCAAGCCGCCCGTCGCCAGGTTCTTCAGATAGGCTTCGGAATTCCCGCCGGTCGCTCCCGCGACGAGGTTCGACGCGGTGCTGTCGAAGGCGACGAGCGTCCCATCCGCCGATGTCGAGCCGTTGTAGCTCCCCGCGTTGGCGATCGTCCCGCCGCTCGTTTGCGAGACGATCGACAAGGCGCCGGACTGAATGTTCTTCGCGTATATCTCGGCGAGCCCGCTCGCCGATCCGAGATCCGTGGCAAGCGACCCGAACACGACGACATTGCCGTCCGCCGAGATCGAGTACGAGTAGGAATCGCCGTTCGCCTGCGTGCCGGTCGCGGTTTGCGAGGCGAGCGTGAAGGCGCCGGTGGCGAGGTTCTTGACGTAGATTTCCTTGAAGGCCCCCGACGCCCCGAGACCGAGGTTGGTCGCGTTGCTGTCGAACGCCACGATGGCGCCGTTGGCCGACAGGGCGGCGTATTCGCTCTGGCCGTCGGCGACCGTCCCGGCGCCCGTCTGCGACACCAGGGTGAGGCCGCCGGTCGAAAGGTTCTTGACGTAAACCTCGTCGTTGCCGGCCGTGGCCCCGGCGACCAGGTTCGACGCATAGCTGTCGAACCCGACGCTGCTGCCGTCCGCCGAGAGTGTCGGATAGTAGGCGAGCTGGTTCCCCGTCACTCCGGCACTGGACTGCGACACCGGCGTCAGGACCGAGTTCGACTCGTTCTTGACGTAAGCCTGAGAGAACCCGCTGACCGGATCGAGGCTCACGAACGAAACGAGATTGCCGTCGGCGCTGATCGATGCGTCGTAGCTCTGGGTATTGACCACGCCCGCGTTGCTTTGCGACGCGATATCGAAGGTGCCCGCCATCGTATGTCTCCCTGGGGTAGGGTCCGATCCCGTGTCGAACCCGATTGCAACCGAAGTTCGTTCAGCGCCGGCATCAAAGCACCCAGATGCGCGCAAACCCGTAACTTCCGCGGGCGATTTTTCCTAAACATGCTCCCTTTGCACAAGTTTTAGGCGCGATGCCGGTGGCGCGCAAGGGATTGTTCGGTCGTGTCCGGCGCGGGGACGCGGGACCCGACAACGAGCTCCGGCGACGCGGATGCGGACCGTGGGCGGCAGGTCGGACCAGCGACCTTTATAAGGTTCTTATAGCCGTTCCGGCTTTCCCGGCTCGCATTCCTATGCCGGCTTTGCGATCAAGCGTGCCACAGTGATGCGATCAGATGTTCGGCCGGGTCAGCACCCATGCCGATACAACTGGCCGACCGAATGTCCTCCGGAGCCGCGCGGGCCATGCTTGACATCATCTTCGTCCTCGGCGGGATCGCTTTCTTCGCGATCTCGGTCGCCTATACGATTCTCTGCAATAATCTCTGAGGAGATCGCGATGATATTCGATTACGTTATCGGCGGGCTCGTGACCATCGGCCTGCTCGTCTACCTCACCTACGCCCTCGTCCGCCCAGAGCGGTTCTGAAAGTTTCGCCATGACCGTCAACGGCTGGATCCAGATCGCGCTTTATTGCGTCGTCGTCCTCGCTCTCGTGAAACCGTTCGGGTCCTACTTGACCCGGGTGTTTTCGGGCGAGCGGACCTTCATGTCACCCGTGCTGCGCCCGATCGAGCGCGGCCTCTACGCCGCGGCGGGCATCGATGAGCGCCACGAGCAGAGCTGGATTGCCTATCTCATCGCGATGATCTTCCTGCACGTCGGCGGGTTCCTGATCCTCTACGCGGTCCTGCGGCTCCAGGACATGCTGCCGTTCAACCCGGCCGGCCAGGGCCCGGTCGCGGCGGACCTTGCCTTCAACACATCGGTCAGTTTCATCACCAATACGAACTGGCAGAACTATGGGGGCGAGAGCACGCTTTCGTACTTGTCCCAGATGCTGGGGCTGACGAACCAGAACTTCCTCTCGGCCGCCACCGGCATCGCACTCGCGGTGGCGTTGATCCGCGGTTTCGCGCGGGCTTCGGCGCAGACCGTCGGCTCGTTCTGGGTCGACCTCACCCGCTGCACGCTCTACGTGCTGCTGCCGCTCTGCATCCCCTACACGCTGTTCCTGGTTTGGACGGGGATGCCGCAAACCTTGGGCGCCTACGTCGACGCGAACACCCTCGAGGGCGCCAAGCAGAGCATCGCGCTGGGGCCGGTGGCGAGCCAGGTCGCGATCAAGATGCTCGGCACCAACGGGGGCGGCTTCTTCAACGCCAACGCGGCGCACCCGTTCGAGAACCCGACCGCGCTCTGCAACTTCGTCCAGATGATCTCGATCTTCGCGATCGGCGCCGCGCTCACCAACGTCTTCGGGCGCATGGTGGGCGATCAGCGGCAGGGCTGGGCGCTCCTCGCCGCCATGGGCGTGCTGTTCATCGCCGGCGTCGCCGTGGTCTACGGGGCCGAGTCCTCCGGCAACCCGCTCCTTCACGCCCTCGGGCTCGAAGGGGGCAACATGGAAGGCAAGGAGGTCCGCTTCGGCATGGCCGCCTCGTCGCTGTTCGTGGTCATCACCACGTCGGCATCCTGCGGCGCCGTCAACGCCATGCACGACTCGCTGACCGCGCTTGGCGGCATGATCCCGCTCATCAACATGCAGCTCGGCGAAGTCATCGTCGGCGGCGTCGGCGCCGGCCTCTACGGCATGCTGATCTTCGTCGTCGTGGCGATCTTCGTCGCGGGGCTGATGGTCGGGCGCACGCCCGAATACCTCGGCAAGAAGATCGAGGCCAAGGAGGTCAAGATGGCCATGCTCGGCATCCTGATCCTGCCCTTGATGATGCTCGGCTTCACGGCCCTGGCGGTGGTGCTGCCTTCGGCGGTGTCCGCCACCAACAACCCCGGCCCGCACGGCTATTCGGAAATTCTCTACGCCTACACGTCCGCCGCAGCGAACAACGGTTCGGCCTTCGGCGGGCTGTCAGCCAACACGCTGTTCTACAACACGACGCTCGCGATCGGCATGCTCGTCGGGCGCTTCTTCGTCCACATCCCGGCGCTGGCCATCGCGGGTTCGCTGGCGGCGAAGAAAAGGGTGCCGACCTCGGCCGGCACGTTCCCCACGCACGGCGCGCTGTTCGTCGGCCTGCTCGTCGGCGTGATCCTCATCATCGGCGGCTTGACCTTCTTCCCGGCGCTGGCGCTCGGTCCGATCGTCGAACACCTCGCCGGCGCGGCGGGCCAGACCTTCGCGTCGAGCCCCTGACCCGGCCGTTTCCCGCCGTTGCTTCGGAGTGAGCGCCGCCGGCGCTCACTGATCCCGTCCTCTCCCGTTCGTATTCGGAGCCAGACATGGCTAAGGCTCAATCCAGCATCCTCGACACCCGCATCCTCGGTCCGGCGGTAGGGGAGGCGTTCAAAAAGCTCGATCCCCGGCTCATGATCAAGAACCCGGTCATGTTCGTGCTCGAAGTCGTGGCGACGCTGACCACGGTCCTGCTGATCCGCGACGCCGTCACGGGCGGGGCGCTTCTCGGCTTCTCGTTCCAGATCGTGCTCTGGCTGTGGTTCACCTTGTTGTTCGCGAACTTCGCCGAAGCGGTGGCCGAGGGACGCGGCAAAGCGCAGGCGGAGAGCCTGCGCCGCACCCGCACGGAAACGCAGGCGAAGGTTCTGACCGGCCCGTCCGCGGCGATCGGCGGTCCTCGCACCGGCTTCAAGATGCTGCCCGGCGCCAACCTCAAGGTCGGCGACGTGGTGCTGGTCGAGGCCGGCGACATCATTCCGTCGGACGGCGAGGTGATCGAGGGTGTGGCGTCGGTCAACGAGGCCGCGATCACGGGTGAGAGCGCGCCGGTGATCCGCGAGTCGGGCGGCGACCGTTCGGCCGTGACGGGCGGCACACAGGTCCTGTCGGATTGGTTCCGCGTGCGCATCACGGCGGCCGCGGGCTCGACCTTCATCGACCGCATGATCGCCCTCGTGGAGGGCGCCGAACGGCAGAAGACGCCGAACGAGATCGCGCTGAACATCCTGCTCGCCGGGCTGACCATCATCTTCGTGTTCGCGGTGGCCTCGATCCCGAGCTTCGCCGCCTACGCGGGCGGCTCGATCTCGATCATCGTTCTGGTCGCGCTTTTCGTCACCCTGATCCCGACGACCATCGGGGCGCTGCTCTCGGCCATCGGCATCGCCGGCATGGACCGGCTGGTGCGCTTCAACGTGCTGGCGATGTCGGGCCGCGCCGTGGAGGCGGCGGGCGACGTCGACACGCTGCTGCTGGACAAGACGGGCACCATCACGCTCGGCAACCGTCAAGCGACGGAGTTCCGGCCCGTGCGCGGCGTGTCGGAGCAGGAGCTCGCGGACGCGGCCCAGCTCGCCTCGCTGGCCGACGAAACGCCGGAAGGGCGTTCCATCGTGGTCCTGGCCAAGGAGAAATACGGCATCCGTGCCCGCGACATGGTGAGCCTGGCGGCGACGTTCGTGCCGTTCACGGCGCAATCGCGCATGAGCGGCGTCGATGTCGAGGGGTCCTCGATCCGCAAGGGCGCGGTCGACTCCATCCTGGCCCACGTTCAGGCCGCCCCCGCGGCGGCGATGCGCGGCGGCCCGGCGGTCGCCCTGAAGTCCTCCGCGGCCGGGGACTCGGTCCGTGAGATCCAGACCATCGGCGAGGCGATCGGCAAAGCGGGCGGGACGCCGCTCGCGGTGGCCCGCGACGGTCGCCTGCTCGGCGTCATCTACCTCAAGGACATCGTCAAGGGCGGCATCCGTGAGCGCTTCGGCGAATTGCGCCGCATGGGCATCCGCACCGTCATGATCACCGGCGACAACCCGATGACCGCGGCCGCGATCGCGGCCGAGGCGGGGGTCGACGACTTCCTCGCTCAAGCGACCCCGGAGGACAAGCTCGCGCTGATCCGCGCCGAACAGGCGAAGGGCAAGCTCGTCGCCATGTGCGGCGACGGCACGAACGACGCGCCGGCCCTCGCCCAGGCCGACGTCGGCGTGGCCATGAACACCGGCACGGTGGCGGCGCGCGAGGCCGGCAACATGGTCGACCTCGACTCGGACCCGACGAAGCTCATCGAGATCGTGGAAATCGGGAAGCAGTTGCTGATGACGCGCGGCGCCCTCACCACCTTCTCGATCGCCAACGACGTGGCCAAATATTTCGCGATCATCCCAGCCATGTTCGTCGCCTTCTACCCACAGCTGCAGGCGCTCAACGTCATGCGCCTCGCCTCGCCGCAGAGCGCGATCCTGTCCGCGATCATCTTCAACGCGCTCATCATCATCGCCTTGATCCCGCTCGCCTTGAAGGGGGTCAAGTTCCGGGCCATCGGCGCCGGTCCGCTGTTGACCCGCAACCTGCTCATCTACGGCCTCGGCGGCATCATCGTGCCCTTCATCGGCATCAAGGCCATCGACCTCGTCGTTTCGACGCTTCACCTCGCCTGATCGGACCCGTCCCATGCTCGGCCACCTTCGCCCCGCCCTCGTCCTCCTGATCGCGTTGACGCTGATCACGGGCGTCGTCTACCCGCTCGCCATGACCGGCATCGCCGGCGTGCTGTTTCCCCGCCAGGCGCAGGGAAGCCTGGTTCTGAACAAGGATGGGCAGCCCATCGGCTCGGAGCTCATCGGACAGGTTTTCACGGGGGACCGCTACTTCCACGGTCGTCCGTCGGCTACGTCCGGCACCGACCCGAACGACGCGACGAAGACGGTGTCGGCGCCGTATAACGCCGCGAATTCGGGCGGCTCCAACCTGGGGCCGACCAACGCCGCGCTCATCGACCGGATCAAGGGCGACATTGCCAAGCTGAAGGCCGAAAATCCAGGCGCGCCCGTCCCCCAGGATCTCGTGACGACATCCGCGTCGGGCCTCGACCCGCACATTTCTCCCGAGGCCGCCCTATTCCAGGTGCCGCGCGTCGCGAAAGCGCGTAACCTCCCGGCGGAGCGCGTGCAGTCCCTCGTCGACGACCATGTCGAAGGCCGCACGCTCGGGCTGTTCGGGGAACCGCGCGTCAACGTCCTGGCACTCAACCTCGCGCTCGACGCGCTCGGGGCGAAGTAGCGGCCGGGTAGCCGCATCGGCGGCCCGCGGATGGTCCGGCCGTTGAAAGGTGACCCATGGCCGACAACCGGCGCGATCGCGAGAAACGACCGTCGCCGGACGCCCTGCTGGCCGAGGTCGAGCGCGAGGGGGGCCATCGCGGCCGCCTCAAGATCTTCCTCGGCGCCGCGCCGGGGGTCGGCAAAACCTACGAGATGCTGACCACGGCGCGCGCCAAGTCGCGCGAGGGGATCGATGTCGTGGTGGGCGTGGTGGAAACGCACGGACGCGCGGAAACGGATGCGCTCGTCGAGGGGCTGGAAGTGCTTCCCCGACGCCGGGTCGCCTACAAGGGCAGCACGCTCGCCGAGATGGACCTCGACGCGCTGATCGCCAGGCATCCCCGCATCGCGCTCGTCGACGAACTCGCGCACACCAACGCGCCAGGCAGTCGCCACCCAAAGCGCTATGGGGACGTCGAGGAACTGCTCGGCCACGGCATCGACGTCTACACCACGTTGAACATCCAGCACGTCGAAAGCTTGAACGACGTCGTCGCGCAGATCACACGCGTGCGCGTGCGCGAGACCGTGCCGGATTCGATCCTCGACCGGGCCGACGACATCGAGGTCATCGACATCGCGCCCGACGACCTCCTTCAGCGCCTGAAAGAGGGCAAGGTCTACGTGCCCCACCAGGCCCAGCGTGCCCTGGGGCATTTCTTCTCGCAGGGCAACCTGACGGCGTTGCGCGAACTGGCCCTGCGCCGCACGGCGCAACGCGTCGACGACCAGCTCCTCACCCACATGCAGGCCCATGCCATCGCGGGGCCTTGGGCGGCGGGCGAGCGGGTGATCGTCTGCATCGGCGAGGACCCGCGCTGTGCGGGCCTGGTGCGCTACGCCAAGCGCCTCGCCGACCGCCTGCACGCCCCCTGGATCGCGCTGTCGATCGAGGGGCGTCGAAGCCTGCAGATGTCGGACGTGGCGCGGGACCGCATCGCCGACACGCTGCGCCTCGCCGACCGTCTCGGCGGCGAGGCGGTCACCGTCCCGGCCGCCAGCCGGCGCATCGCCGACGACATCATCGCCTACGCCCGCGAGAACAACGCCACGCAGATCGTCACCGGCAAGTCCGATCGCTCGCAGCTGTTCGAGGTGGTGCACGGGTCGGTGGTGCACGACCTCGTGCGCCGGTCCGGCAACATCACCGTCCACGTCATCGCGGGCGACGCGGTCGAGGGCGCCGAGCCCGTGCCGAAGAAAACGGTCCGGGCGGCGCCGGACGGACGCCCCGTCGACGCCGTGCCCTATGTCGCCGCCGCCGTGGCGGTCGCCATCGCGCTCGGCGTCGCCCAAGTGGTGCAGCGGTTCTTCGCCGTACAAACCGTCGAGGTCGTGTTCCTGACAGCGGTGGTGGCGGTGGCGGTCCGCTTCGGACTCTACCCATCGCTGGCCGCCGTGGTCGCCAGCTCGCTCTGCTTCAACTTCTTTTTCCTGCCGCCCCTCTACGCCTTCACGATCGCGGATCCGAGCAACATCACGGCCCTGTTCTTCTTCACGGTGGTGGCGGTGCTCGTGTCGAACCTCGCCTCCCGGACCCGCATCGAGGCCGTCATCGCCCAGGGACGCGCCCGCGCCACGGAGGCGCTCTACGGGTTCAGCCGCAAGCTCGCCAGCTGCCGCAGCCTCGACGATGTGCTTTGGGCGACCGTCTTCCAGATCGCCTCGATGTTGAAGCTGCGGGCCGTGCTCCTGTTGCCGGACGCGGGCCGCATCGCGGTGAAAGCCGGCTATCCGCCCGAGGACACGCTCGATGACGCCGACATCGCGGCCGCCAAATGGGCCTTCGACAACAATCGCCCGGCTGGCCGCGGCGCCGACACGCTGCCCGGGGCCAAGCGCCTGTTCCTGCCGATGCGCACGGGACGCGGCACGATCGGCATCGTCGGCATCGACGGCGACAAGCCGGGGCCGCTGCTCACCCCCGAAAACCGGAGGCTGCTCGATGCGCTCTCCGACCAGGGCGCGCTCGCGATCGAGCGCGTCCGCCTCGTCGAGGACCTCGACGACGCGGCGCGGGCGGCCGAAACCGACCGGCTGCGGCAGGCGCTGTTGACCTCCATCTCGCACGATCTCAAGACGCCGCTCGCTTCCGTGCTCGGCGCCGCCACCACGCTACGCGACATCGGGGGCTCACTCGACGCCGCCGAAAGCGCGGAACTGCTCGGGACCGTGATCGAGGAGGCCGAGCGGCTCAACCGCTTCATCGCCAACCTGCTCGACATGACGCGGCTCGAAGCGGGCGCCGTCGTGCCATCGCTCGGCCCCCAGGATGTCGGCGAGATCGTCGGGACGACGCTCCGCCGCGTCGCGCCGATGCTCGGCACGCGCCGGATCGAACTCGCCATCGACCCCGAACTGCCTCCCGCCGCGGTCGACGCCGTGCTCCTGGAACAGGCCGTGTTCAACGTTCTCGACAACGCCGCCAAATACACCCCGGAGGGGACCACGATCCGCGTCGAAGGATGGAGGGATCGCGACGTCATCACCCTCGGCATCCTCGACGAGGGTGAGGGCGTGCCGGCGGAAGACATCGAGCGCGTGTTCGACAAGTTCCATCGCGCCCGCAAGGGCGACCACGTCCGCGCCGGTACCGGCCTCGGTTTGGCCATCGCGCGGGGGTTCCTCGAGGCCATGGGGGGCACCATCACGGTCGCCGACCGCCCCGACCGAAGGGGCGCCGCCTTCACCCTGACCCTGCCGATCGCCGGCGAAAAACCGGCCCGGAGCGCCGCATGAGCGCCAACCCGATCCGCATCCTGGTCGTCGACGACGAGCCGCCGATCCGCAGGCTGCTGCGCACCGGCCTCACGGCGCAGGGCTTCCAGGTGTTGGAGGCGCCCGACGGCCACGCCGCGCTCGACCTGTTCGACCGCGAAAAGGTGGACCTCGTCATCCTCGACCTCGGTCTTCCCGACATCGGCGGCCACGATCTTCTGCGCAGCCTGCGGCAGCGGAACGCCGCCGTTCCCATCGTCGTCCTGTCGAGCCGCGGCGACGAAACCGGGAAGGTCGAGGCGCTCGACGGCGGCGCCGACGATTACGTGACGAAGCCCTTCGGAATGAACGAGCTTCTGGCGCGGCTGCGGACCGCGTTGCGCCATCAGTTGGCCGTCGCGGGCGAGACGCCGGTGTTCCGCGTCGACGACCTGTCGGTCGACCTCGTGCGACGCCTCGTCAAGGTCGGCGACCGCGACGTCAAGCTTTCGCCGAAGGAATACGATGTCCTGCGCGAACTGGTGCACCACGCCGGCAAGGTCCTCACGCACGCCCACCTCCTGCGCACCGTGTGGGGATCGGCGGCGGACCCGCAACACCTGCGCGTCTACATCCGCCAGATCCGGCAGAAGCTGGAGCCCGACCCCGAGCGGCCCCATTTCATCCTCACGGAGACCGGCGTCGGCTACCGGCTCCGGGCGCCCGCCTGACCCGCGTTCCCGGTCGCAACGGTTGACTGAACGACTGCCATGCTGATCTCCGACCTCCTCGCCCCGGCCGACGTGCTGTTCGACCTCCGCGCGCGCGACAAAGACCGCGTCCTGCAGGCGATGGCGCGCCGCGCCGCGGACGCGCTCGGGATCGACGGCGACACCGTGATCGACGCGCTGCGACGGCGCGAGGCCTTGGGCTCGACCGGCATCGGCGGGGGCATCGCCCTGCCGCACGCCCGCCTTTCCGCCGTGACCGCGCCGTATGGCGTGCTGGCGCGCCTGCGCACCCCCATCGCGTTCGAGTCCGTGGACGATCGCCCCGTCGACCTCGTGTTCCTGCTGCTGCTGCCGGTCGACCCGCTGGCCGAACCCGTGAACGCCCTTGCCTGCGCGGCACGCCGGCTGCGCGATCGCGACGTGGTCGCGAACCTTCGCCGAGCGGCGTCCGCCGCCGACCTGTATCCGGCGATCGCCGGCGCGGCGGGCGTGGCGGTCCCATAAGGGCGCCGAACCCGGCATCGTCGACGCCGCGCCCGGGTCGGGACCTCGAGCGGAACCTTGCCGGCGCATGACGCGGTCCGCCCTCCGACCCCGCGGGGCGCTACACCTCAGCTGCAAGTCCTGGTGGCCGTTTGCGAGGTCAAGCGGCACCGCCCTTGTCGATGGCGCCGATCAGGTCGGCAAGCGCGGATGCGCAACCCGACGCCTGTGGCTTGGGAGAACGCAACTGCCCGAGCACGCGGTCGATCGCCTTGTCGACGACCCGCCATCGGGCCGGATCGTTCGGCTTCATCGTGTCCTCGGCCTTGTCCCAGGCCGTCTCGAGGTCGGTGCCGCGCCTCTGAGCGCCCGCGATGTCACCCTTGTTGACCAGCGCCAGGGTGTCCGCGGCGATGGTCTTGTAGGAGGAAAGGTCGCCCAGTCCGATGGCGGCGACGTGCGCCGATGATGCCCGGACCGAGGACGCGGCAGCCAACGGCTGCCCCGTGGCTGGGATGAGGAGCAGGGACACGACCGCAAGGGTGTTCGACAAGGTCTTCATGAAGGAGTCCTCCGCAACGAAGCGCGGTCTATCGGCCGCACGGCGGTAGCTAGCGGCCGCGAATGAGCCCAGACTTATGGTCAATCCTTTTTCGGCTTCATGCTGGGACGGTTGCCTTCCGCCGAGACGCTCTCCGCCTTGAGGTCGATACCCGCATCGCCTGTAACAGCTGCCGCAACCGGCACTGCCCCAAGTTCCAGGGGGCGGCGGCCCGCGAGTGGCTGGCTGCGCGTGAGGCCGACCTGCCGCCGGTCGGCTACTTCCCCGTGGTCTTCACCCAGCCGGCCGAGGTTGCCGACACCGCTTTCCACAACAAGGCGTGGCGTACGACCTGCTGTTCCGGACGGCGTCGGAGACCATGCTCACCATCGCGGCCGAGTCCAAGCATCTCGGCGCCAAGATCGGCATCATCGCCGTGCTCCACACCGACCCCGCGTGAGATCATGCGGAGCCCCGACAGGCCTCCGACACCCAGTCTAGCCGTGCCTTCGGGATCAGGCCGTAGTTGTAGAAGTTGATGCTGTCGACGCCGGCCCGGCGGGCGGCGGCGGCGCGAGCCGCAAGGTCTGCCGCGCCCGTCATCTCGGGGTAGAAAACCCTGAAGGCCGTGCCGAGGATCTTGTCAGGACCCAGGGCGGCCCGGCCAGAGCGGACGAGGCCGGCGACCTGATCGGGCCTCATGTCGTAGGCGCACAGGATAATCCCATCCAGGGCTTTCGCGGCGGCCACGATGTCACAGCCACCCAGCCAGCCATCCTTGAGGTCGATGAGGACGAGCTTGGTCGCGGGATCCGTCTCTTCGCGCATGGCCTGCAGTAAGGTCGTGACCGGCTCGAAGCGCCAGCGGACGTATTCGTGCACCTCGGGATGGCGCGCGAAGACATCGAGGGCGCTTTCGGGAAAGTCGGGCCAGCGCGGCGCCGGAACGGCCCGTTCGCAGGCCTCCGCGATCCAGCGCCGCACGGTGACGCGTGCCTTCTCCCCATCCACTCCGGCCTTGGCGGCGCGCGCGAGGCAAGCCGGGCAGAAGCACAGCGAAAGCAGGAAATCGTCCTCGGCCAGCAGGCCGACGCCGTCCTTCTCGTGATGGAACCCATGCGCGAAGCCCATGAAAGAGGGGCTTTCGAGCTCGATGACATCGGGCCTGTAGGTGGCGCTGAGGTCGGCGACCAGCGCCGTCACATAGGCACGCGCGTCGGGATGGGACGGGCAGAGGCTGAAATAGTTCGGATCACCGAAGGCGTTCCGGGTGACGGCTTCGGGATGCAGGAGGCCGAGCCGCGTGTTGTGCAGACACACGGTCCAGGCTGCGACGCGAAGGTCGCCCGCGTCGCGTCGGCGGACGAGGTCGCCCAGCACGTCCCCGCCCTCGCGTATCACCGGCGCGACGCTTGGCTTGATCCGTGACCCCGCCCAGCGGTCGGGGGTCGGCTCGAAATAGATCGTGCCGTCCTCCGGGTAGTAGGATTTGCGAACCGGGCTGCGCGGCTGCAGGAAACGGCCGGCATGGTAGGAGCTCGCCAGGCTGATGGTGTCGAGTCCCGCCTCCCGCAGTTCGGCCACGACCCGATCGGCCGAGAGGTCCTGGACGTCCCACGGATAGACCCACATCGAAGCGTGCATTGGCGTTGCCTCCTTCAGAGGGCGATAGGTTCCGCGACCTGGATCAGGCAATCGCCGGCTTCCGACATGGTGTGCAGCCGGTGTGAGATGACGATGCCGCCCTCGGCGAAGCGGAGTGGCTCCTCGACCAGGTCGAGGCGCTCGAGGTCGTGGTACCATCCGGCAAGGTCTCCGGCCGCCACGCGCACGCCGAGGTCCACGGCCGGCTCGAACCAGCCATGGCGGGTGGCGTGGATGGCCTGGCTGTGACGAGCGAGGGAGAGGAGTTGCATCGGACCCGGCGGCGCGATCGGATGGTCGCCGAGCACGGGGCGGTCGACCATCCCGAGGCCGAGGAGCAGGCCATCGATCGCCCGGGCCGTCGCACTCATGGTGTGAGGGGTCGCGGTTCCGCCGCCGCCGAACTCGCCGCTGAGCCCGATCACGCCGGCGCGCCGCGCCGCTCCCATCGAGGTCGGAGCCTGGCGCCCGTTCTCGGCGATGAAGCCGAAAGGCAGCCCGAGGCTGCGCAGGAGAGTGAGCGCCCGTGCCTGCCGCGCCGGGTCGTCCTGGGTTTCGATAAGGCCGCATGGCAGGTGCGCCATGGAGGTGCCGCCCGCATGCAGGTCGAACACGATGTCGTGGCGCGGAAACAGGTCCTGCTCCAGCGCATGAGCGATGCGGCTCGTGGCGGTGCCGCCGGAATCGCCCGGAAAGGCGCGGTTGAGGTTGCCGCCATCGATGGGCGAGCACCGCTTGCCGGCCCGCACGGCCGGCGCGTTGGCCATTGGCAAGATCGTGAGCGTGCCGTGCAGGGCGCGCGGCTCGAGCCGCCGGCAGAGCCGCGCCAGGCAAAGCTCGCCCTCGTACTCGTCGCCGTGATTGCCGGCCAGGACAAGGACGCGGGGACCCGTCCCGTTGCGCAGGACGCAGACCGGAACCTGGACGTGAAAATAAGGGGAACGGTCGACCGAGACCGGCACGCTCAGCTGGCCGAAGCGCTTGCCGTCGGACGCGAAATCGAGCGTGTGCGAAACCCCGGAATGCATGGCTCGGTCCTTGAAGACGAAGGGTCCATGGTCCGCCCGAGCGGGCCATGGAGGTGGCGGGGCAGCCGATCAGAGCAGCGCGACCGCCGTCATCTCGACCCGGAGGTCGGGATCAGCGAGGCGGGCTTCCACGCAGGCGCGAGCGGCCGGGTGCGCCTTGTCGATCCAGGCATCGTAGACCGCGTTCATGGCGTCGAAATCGGCGATGTTGGGTAGGAAGACGTTGACGGCCACGAGGTTGGATTTGCTTGTGCCGGCTTCGGCCAGCAAAGCGTCGATCTTGGCCAGCACGTCGCGGGTCTGGTCCTCGATCCCCGCCTTGCGGACGTCGGCGACCTGTCCGGCGACATGAAACAGCCCGCCGGCCGCGACGCCCTGCGACATGCGGGTACCGACCTGAAAACGCTTGATCATCATTCTTCCTTTGGGTTCGGGCCGCACGGGCGCTCAGCCGAAGAAGGTGGGATAGGCACCCGTGACGCGCCCGGCGCCGTTCACGCCGAACAGCACCCGATACAGGTGCAGGCATGTGCACGGATGCGAAATGCCGAATTCCACGACATCGCCGACGTGAAGATCAGCCCCGGGCGGGACCGTCAAGAAGGCGTGCTGGTCATTGAGCTTGGCGGTCAGCAACGGCTCCGGGGCCTGTGACAGCGGCCGGCCGCCCCGGAATACCCGGAGTGGGGTCGGCAGGTCCTGGTCGTAGGACACGTCGCGCATGCCCATGCCGCAGATCGCCTGACCGTCTTCCGGACGCGAGAGGACCTCGGCCCACAGCCGGAGAACGGGTCGAAACGAGTCGGACATCGGCACCACCGCGTCGTCGAGCCGGAAGCCGCCACGCTCATCGACCGCCCGGAAGGCGCGCTCGTAGACGCCGTGGTCATTGAAGAAGATGGCTCCGCTGCGCAGCACCAGCGTCGCGCTGCCGTCGGCCGCGACGGTCGGGGCAAGCCGGGCCACGACCCGATCGAAGAACACCGAGCCGCCAGCCGTGAACAGCAAGGGCCGGAAGGGGCCGACCACCCCGCGCGCGCGGTGGAACAAGGCCGCCGCGAGGTCGAGCAGGCCATCGATCACGACGAGGCTGCGCCCGGGCGTCGGTTGCGCGGCCGCGCCCTCATAGGTCGCGACACCCGCCAGGATCAGGCCGGGCGCGCGCTCGGCGGCCTCGAGAAGGGCCGTGGCCCCGTCGATGTCGCGGGCCCCGGCACGGGCGGCCCCGACCTCCACAAGCACGCGCAGAGGCGGCGCGTCGTTCCCCGCCCAGGCGCCGGCCAACGCGTCGAGGGCGGCGGCGGAGTCCACGAAGACGTAAAGTTCGGCCCGGGGCCATGCCTTGCACAGCACCGCCAGGCGGCCAGCGCCCCCGGCCCCGCCGACCTCGTTGGCGAGGATCAGGCGGTTCAGCCCCGCGCGCAGCATCACGGCCGCCTGGCGGATGTCCGCCACCGTGGTACCCCAGGCGCCGGCCTCGACCAGCCGGGCCGCGAGGGCGGGCGCCATGGGGGTCTTGGCGTGGGGCGCCATGGCGACGCCCTGCTGCCGGGCGTAACGCAGCATCTGGGCGATGTTGCTGTCGAAGCCCGTCTCGTCCAGCGTCAGCACCGGCAGGCTCATGCGCCCCTCGGCCGGATGCCAGCCCTGCCGCCCGACCTCGTCGATCGACAGATCGTCCGTGCCGGGCGGCACGCCGCGAATGCGGTCGTCGAGGCGGAATGCGGATGGCGAAGCTGTCATGATGCGATGCCGAATGAGGGGTGTCTGCGGCCGGGCGTCGTGGCAGAAGGTGGCCATCGTGGTTGCCCCGAGGCGAACGGCCCGTGTCCGAGCTCTATCAAGGTTCCATCATCGATGCCCACCATCACCTTTGGGACCTCACGCTCGGGCGGCATCCATGGCTGCGCCCCGAGGCCGGCGCGCGGGGCGGACTGAGCGACCTCGGGCCCCTGCAGCGCAGCTATCTGCCGGCGGATTACGCTCGCGATGCGACCCGGCATGCGATCGTGGCGACCGTGCATGTCGAGGCGGGCTGGTTGGCGTCCGACGCCCTGGGGGAAACACGCTGGCTCGACACGCTGAACAAGACGGGGGGGATCGCGGCGCGCTACGTGGCTCACGTGCCCCTCGCCAGCGAGGCCGCTCCGGCGATGATCGATCGACAGGCCGCCCATCCGCGCGTGGTCGGCCTGCGCGACATCCTGAGCTGGCACGAGGACCCCGCACGGCGCTTCGCGGCACGCGGCGACCTGATGGGCGATCCCGTCTGGCGCGCGAACCTGAAGCGGCTGGCGGCTCTCGACCTCACCTTCGACCTCATGGTGTTCGCCCACCAGCTGCCCGAGGCGGCACGCCTGGTCGCGGACTTCCCGGATCAGATCTTCGTCCTCAACCACTGCGGCAGCCCGATCGACCGCACGGCGGAGGGCATGCGGGGGTGGCGCGAAGGGCTCGCGGCGCTTGCCGCCCATCCCAATGTGCGGATCAAGGTGTCGGACCTCGTGGCCTATGATCACGACTGGACGCTGGACAGCCTCGCGGCCGTGATACGCCACTGCATCGCGTGCTTCGGTCCGAGCCGGGCGATGTTCGCGAGCGACTTCCCGGTCGCGGGCCTGCATGCCGGATTCGACGAGGTGTGGCAGAGCTTCAAGCTCATCACCGCAGACTTGTCCCCGAGCGACCAGCGGGCGTTGTTCTTCACCACCGCGGCGCGGACCTATGGCTTGCACGATGAGCTCTCAACGCCGCTTGGCTTCGCGTCCCGACAGGAGCAGGAGCCCCAGGATCAGGGTGCCGAACAGGATGCTCCGCCAGCCCGGTGAGGCGTTCACCACCGTTATCAGCCCCGTGATGGTGACCAGCAGCACCGCTCCGGGGATCGTTCCGGCATAGCCTCCGAGGCCTCCCAGGATCGAGGTGCCGCCAAGCACCACGGCGGCGATGGAGGTGAGCACGTAGGGGTCGCCGATGCCCACATAGCCCTGACCGTTCATGCCGAGCGCCAGGACGCCGCCGAGCCCTGCGGTGAGGCCGCTGGCCGCGTAAAGCGTCAATGTCGTGGCGGGCACGTCGACGCCCGAAAGCGCGGTGGCGAGCGGGTTGGCGCCGAGCGCGTGGACGCGCGCGCCGAATCGCGTGCGGCGCAACACCAGCACGGTGACGATCCCGACGACGGCCCAGAGCAGGATGCCGGCCGGCACGCCCACGGGGCGGGCGTTGCCAAGCACCTGGACCGCCTCGTTGTGGACCGAAACGGCGCTGCCGCCGGCGAGCAGGATGAGGGCACCCTGCAGGAAGGTCGCCATGGCCAGCGTCATGATCATGGGATGCACGCGCAGGTAGACGACCCCCACCCCATTGGCGAGGCCGATGCAGCCCGCCGCCGCCAGGATGCCCAGCACCGCCCCGATTCCACTCGGATCGCCCGCCGTCGGGAGCAGCGGCAGGCCCACCGCGCTGACCGTGACGATGGTGCCGACCGACAGGTCGATGCCGCCCCCGATCATGACGATGGTCTGTCCCGCAGCCACGATGCCGATCACGGCGGCGAGTTCGACGAGGTAGCGCAGGTGCCCCCAACTGCCGAAGCCCCGGCTGACGGAGCTCGCCACCGCCCAGACCGCGACGACGATCAGCAGCGTCAGCATGGCGCGATGCCTGAGCGCGCGGCCGGTCCCGGTCGGGCCGGAGGGGCGCATCGCCGCGCCCGGTTGGTTGATCTCCCCCCTCATGCCGCGCTCCGGCGGCCGCGCAGCCGGCCCGCCGCCTGGGGCAGCGCCACCGCGCCGACGATGATGAGACCTTGGGCGATATATTGAGCGACCGGCGGCAGGCCGAGAAAGAACATGACGTTGATCATCACCGTGAGCAGCAGGCTGCCCAGCACCGCGCCGCGCATGGTGCCATGGCCGCCGAGGAAGCCCACCCCGCCCAGCACCGCCGCGGCGATCGAGTTCAGCGTGAAGGCCTGCCCAATCACGGGATCCCCCGAACCGGTCTGGGCCGCGACGAAGAAGCCCGCGCCGACCGCGAGCATGCTGCTGATCGCATAGGCCGCGATCAGGGCCGCGTCGACGGGGGCGCCCGAGCGGTAGGCCCCCACGGGGTTCTCGCCGGCTGCATAGAGGGTCAGGCCGAGCGGCGTCGCGCCGTAGACCTTCCAGGCCAGCATGGTGATGACCAGGAGCCCAAAGGCGGTCGGGCTCGTGCCCGCAAGGAGGTCGGACAGCCAGGACGGCACGGATCCGCCCGGTCGGGGCAGCACAAGCAGCGCGACGCCGCCGACGATAAAGGAACTCGCCAGCGTCACGATGATGGCGGGCAGGCGCAGCCGCACCGCGATCAGCCCCGTGAGGGCGCCGACCAGGAGGCCGCTGGCGGCAACGGCCAGCAGGCCGCCCGCGACGCCGAGCGGGCCCGCCATCGTGGTGGCGGCCACGACAGCGCCGAGGCTGACGGTGGCGCCCATCGACAGGCTGATGCCGCCCGCCAGCATCAGCATGGCCTGGGCCATGGCGGTGAGGGCGAGGGGAAACCAGGTCTGGGTGAATTTGGCGAAGCCCGCCACGCTGAGCAGGCCGGGAAACAGGCTCGCATAGACGGCCAGAAAGGCGACGACCACGAGCGCGAGGCCGAGTACGCCACGGTTCCGCCTGGTCTGGACGGCCCAATAGAGATGCCGGGGCTCCGGCGCCGACGTCGCGCTCATGCGGCCTGCCTGTGCGGATCTGCCGCCATGGCGAGCGCCACGATACGCTCCTCGGTGATGTCAGCCCGCTCGAGCACGGCCACGATCCTCCCCTCCCGCATGACCGCCACGCGGTCGCACAGATGGACGAGTTCGGATGTATCCGAGCTGGCGAGCAGCACAGCCCGGCCTTCCGCCGCGAAACCGCGCAACATGGCGTAGATGTCCCGCTTGGTTTCGATGTCAACCCCGCGCGTCGGATCGTTGAGCAGCAGGATCCCGGGGTCGAGCGGCATCCATTTGGCGAGCGCCACCTTCTGCTGGTTGCCGCCCGACAGGGCCTGGACGGGCCGTCCGAGATCGCCCTTCACGTTCAGCTGTGCGGCGAGGCGCTCTGTGCCGCGGGTCTCCGGCTTGAACCGCCGCCACCGCCAGCCCGGCCCCCGCGCCAGCCCCGGCAACAGCAGGTTGTCGGCGATGGAATGGGTCAGGTGGACGCCCTCGCGCTTGCGGTCGGCCGGGATGTAGGCGAGGCCACGGGCATTGGCGGCCGTGATGCCCTTCGGCAAGCCCTCGTGGTTTCCCATGCGCGCTTCCCGCGCGGCCGCCGGAATGGCCCCATAGAGGCCCAGCAGCAGATCGTCCTGCCCCTGGCCCACGAGGCCGCCGAGCCCCAGAACCTCGCCCGCCCGCAAATCGAGGTCGACCTCGGCGACACGGCCCGCCGAAAAGCCCCGGACCTCGATCGCCGGCTCGAGGTCGGCCCGCCGCTGCCAGGAGGGGAACAGATCGCCAGGATCGCGGCCGACCATGAGGCGCACGAGCCCGGCCGCGTCGACCCCGGCCAGCGAACAATCCGCCGTGCGCGCGCCGTCCTTCAGCACCGTCACGTAGTCGCAGATCTCCATGACCTCGGCGAGGCGGTGGGAGATGTAGAGGATGGCCGTGCCGCTCCGCTTCAGCGCCGCCACGAGGCCGATCAGCGTGCGGGTTTCGTGGGCCGAGAGCGAGGAGGTCGGCTCGTCCAGGATGAGGACGCGAGGGCGGCGATGGAGCGCCTTGGCGATCTCTACGAGCTGCCGCCGCCCGAGCGACAGTTCGCCCACCGGTCGCGCGACGTCCTCGGGGAGCCCCACCTGCCGGCACAAGGCGGCGGCCTGCCGGCCGAGGGCCCGATAGTCGATGAGGCCGAAGCGGCGCGGATAGGCCCCGAACCCGATGTTTTCGGCGATCGACAGATGGGTGGTGAGGCTCAGTTCCTGCTGCACCACCGCGACCCCGTGGCGCCGGGCCGTGGCGGGCGTCAGCGTGACGGGTCGGCCGTCCACCGTCACGGTTCCCCCATCGGGCGCCAGCGCGCCCGACAGGATGTTGATGAGCGTCGACTTGCCGGCGCCGTTCTCCCCGAGCAGCGCGTGCACGCGGCCCGGCTCGAGCGCGATCGAGACCCCCTTCAGCACGGGATTGCCGAAGAAGGCCTTGCGAACGTCCCGGGCTTCGAGAACGGGCGACGGCATCGCCGGCCCGTTTACTTCTGGCTGACGAGCTTGGCGAACATGGCCTGGTCGTAGGGCGAGTAGATGTAGCCGTCGGAAGGGAAGTCCTTAGCCCGCGCGATGTAGCTCGCGATGTTGCTGTCGTCGATGACGGGCAGCGGCACCTTCACATAGGCCGGCACGTCCTTGCCCTGCAGGACCTCCACGGCCGTGTAGGCGGCCAGCGCGCCCAGCCAGTTCGGCTGCATGGTGGCCCAGCCCTTCAGGCCCTTGTCCTTCCAAAGCTGGAGGAACTGACCGTAGTTCTCGCCCGTCATAGGCACCAGATCGCGCCCCTGCTTGTCCATCGCCAGCACGGCCCCGGCCGACAGCGCGCCGCCGAGCGACAGCACGCCGTCGATCTGCGTGTTGCCGAAGAGCAGGTTGGTCATCGCTTCCTGAGCGGGCGCGACGTTGTATTGCGTGTTGGTCTCGGTGAGGACCTTGATGTCGGGATGCGCCTTGAGAACAGGTTCGGCCCCCTTGCGCCGGTCGTCGCTGACCGAGATGCCGGCCGGGCCGTTCATGACGATGATCTTACCCTTGCCGTCCAGCTGCTTGACCATCCATTCGGCGGCCTGCCGGCCCCACTCGATCTGGTCGGTGTTGATCTTGGCCGTGAGGTCGTCGGTGTCGACGAGACTATCGAAGTTGAGCACCGCGATGCCTTTCGAGCACGCGTCCGCGATCACGCGGTTGAGCGCGGTGGCGGAGCCCGCGTCGATCAGGATCGCATCGACCTTGGCGTCGATCATCGATTGGATCTGCTGAATCTGCGTGTTGGCGTTGCCTTGCGCATCCGTGATCATCAGCTTGGAGACGAGCCCCTTCTTCTTGAGCTCGTCGACCTCCTGGCTGATCGTGTCGGTCGTCTGCTTCATCCAGGTCGGGACCGAATAGATGTTGGCCCAACCGAGCGTGAAGGGTGGCTTGTGCTCGCCCTTGATACATTTGGCGGCCGCTTGAGCGGACACCGATCCCATCAGCAAGGTGACGCAGGCCATGCCGGCCGCGAGAACTGGAAACTTGGACATCTGGATCCCTCACTCAGCGCACGAACGGTCGAACCCTCCCGGCGGGCGGCACGCAGCTTGCCGCCGAGTCAGCGTGCCCGACCAATTTGTCCGATATATCAGACTATGATTTGAAATATCGGATAATCGAGGCTAGACTCGCATTCAGGCGCCTGCAAGAAGAATTGCGGATGCGTGGGATCGAGACCTCGATGGGCGATGTGCAGCAATCAAAGGCCGACGACGTTGCCGTGACGGGGCCGCCCCAGCGAGGAGCTGACCGTCAGCGGGGGGTCGATCGGGTCATCGGACTGTTGGAGTTGTTGCTCCGGCAACGACAGCCGATGAGCGCGGGCGACATCGCCCGCTCGCTCGGGGCGCCACGCTCCACTGTTTACGAGCTCGTCAACCGCCTGCTCGAAGCGCAGATGCTCGAGCCGGCCGGTGCCGAGGGAAAAGTCTTCTTCGGCCGATCCATGCACCTGTTCGGCGCCGCCTACCTCCAGGCCGACGCCGGAATGCGCCGCATGGGCGAGGCGCTCGACGCCCTGTCGGCCGAGACTGGCGCCACGGTCCAGTGCTGCGCCCTGCGGGGCGACAAATATGTCGTGCTCGATTGCCGCGACGGCACGGGCGCGTTCCGCATCACGAGCGAGGTCGGCGCGGAGGTGCCGCTGCCATGGACGGCTTCCGGCCGCGTGCTGCTCGGGCATCTGTGCGACGACACCATCCGCGAGGTCGTCCCAAAGCAAGACTTCGTCCTGCCCGATGGCCGATCATTGCCGGTGGAGCAGTTCCTCGACGATGTCGCGCGCGCGCGGCGCGACGGCTTCTCGCAGACCACGGGGCTGGCCAGCAGCTACACCTGGTGCCAGGCCGTGCCCGTGCGCGGGCGCGGCGGCGTGCCGGATTTCACGCTGTGTTTCGTGCTGCCCATCGACGGCGCGGAAGCGCAACGGAACCGCTGCCTGTCGCTTCTCGTCGACAAGGCCCGACAGCTCAGCCACGCGTCGGGCGACTGACGCCGCCCCCACCCATTCTCTCCTGACCCCGTCCCACCAGATCATGCGCATCTTCACGGCTTCCTTTGCCACCGAAACCAACACGTCGTCCCCGGTGCCGACCGACCGTGCGAGCTTCGAGGCCGCGTTCTACGCCGCGCCCGGCGCCCACCCGGACACGCCGACGCTGTGCTCCTCGCCCATGGTGGCGCTGCGCCGCAGGGCCGCCGCCGACGGCATCGACCTGGTGGAGGGCACCGCGACCTGGGCCGAACCCGGCGGCCTGCTGCAGCGCGCGGCCTATGAAGAACTGCGGGACGAGATCCTCGCCCAGCTCGGAGCGGCCCTGCCGGTCGATGCCGTGGTGCTGGGCCTGCACGGCGCCATGGTGGCCCAAGGCTACGACGACTGCGAAGGGGATTTCCTGGAGCGCATCCGCGCGATGGTCGGCCCCAGCGTACTGATCGCGGCGGAACTCGACCCGCATAGCCACCTCACGGCGAAGCGCGTGGCCAACGCCGACGTTCTGGCGGCCTTCCTGGAGTTCCCCCATACGGATTTCTACGAGCGCGGCGAGCATGTCGTCGACCTCGCGATCCGGACGCTTCGGGGCGAGATCAAGCCTGTCATCTCGACCTTCGATTGCCGCATGATCGACATCTATCCCACGAGCCGCGAGCCGATCCGCTCCTTTGTGGACAAGCTCAAGGCCATGCAGGGGCGGGATGGCGTGCTGTCCGCCTCGTTGATCCACGGCTTCATGGCGGGAGATGTCCCCGAGATGGGAACCCAGATCCTGTTGGTCACCGACAACGCCGCCGCCAAGGGAGCGGCGCTTGCCGAGACGCTCGGCAGGGAAGTGTTCGCGATGCGCGGCAAGACGGCCATGCCGATGGTGTCGACGGCCGCCGGTCTCGACCGCGCCACGGCCCTCGTGGCGCAGCGCCCGGGTAAGCCGGTCGTGATCGCCGACGTATGGGATAACCCGGGCGGTGGCGTCGCGGGGGACGGCACGCTCGTCTTGCGCGAGATCCTGGCGCGCCGTATGACCGATGTCGCGGTGGCGACGATCTGGGACCCGGTCGCCGTGAGCTTCTGCCGGGCCGCCGGGGACGGCGCGTGCATCGTGCTGCGTTTCGGCGGCAAGGCCGGGCCGGATGGGGGCGCCCCCATCGACGCCTCGGTCGAGGTTGTGCGGGCCGTGGACGAAGGCTGGCAGAGTTTCGGGGCGAGCCGCGTGACCCTCGGTCCGGCGGCGCTGGTGCGGATCGAGGGCACAAGCGTGCATGTGATCCTCAACACCAACCGGGCGCAGACCTTCGAGCCCGACATCTTTTCCAATCTCGGCCTCGACCCGCTCGCCCAGGACATCCTGCTGCTCAAGTCGACCAATCATTTTTATGCCGGCTTCGCCCCGGTCGCGGCCGAGATCATCTATGTCGACGCCGGCGCGCCATACCCGTCGAACCCGAGAGTCACCGACTATCGCCGGATGACGCGGTCGATCTGGCCCCGTGTCAGCGATCCACACGGCTTCCTGTCGCAATCAGCCGAAGTTTGAAGGAGCGGAAAGGCGAAATGCCCCCTCGGCGTGTTTGACGACCCGATCGGACACGCGGCGCGCTTGCAGCGAAGGCCGAACCGACCACGCACTACGGTGCCCGTGGCTTCGGGCCGGCTCGCGACCGTGCTCGACGCTCCGCCATCGCATGTCTTCGACAGCCATGCTCTTTGGCCACAGACGACGCACCTGCCTCTGCGCGTACGGCTCCCGATCGACGCCCTAGCGGCGGCGTTGCCGGAAGCGAAGACCCAGCGATCCTGGCAGGTCGCGTCTACCCGGCCCAGCTTTGAAGAAAGTATGAAGCGGCGCTGACCTGCTTCGCTGCGCCGGAGCGCGCTGAGACCCCCTTCGCAACAAGGCACCCGCGCGCAGGCAGCCTGACGCGCGTGGCCACGCCTCGCAAAATCACGGGTCCATATCGCTTAAGACTATAAAATGCTTGGTGGAGCCAGACGGAATCGAACCGACGACCTCTTCAATGCCATTGAAGCGCTCTCCCAACTGAGCTATGGCCCCATGTTGCCCCCATGGTCGGCGCTTGGGAACGCCGACCTCGCGCCGTTGCGCGCCGGGGAGGCGGCTGTATAGCGGCAGCGTGGCCGTATCACAAGGCCGCGGCGGCTTCGATGCCGGAATCTTTCAAACTCCGAGCGCCGTCGCGGCGGCGATCGGGGCCAAGCCAGGCCATGAGGGGCCCATGACGCGGACTGCCGCGGCAGGTGCCCGCACCGCCGGCCGACGTGGAGGACGCCGTGGCGGCTCGGGGTTCGCCGGGCCTTCGCAGGCGCGCCCGCCATACGGTTCGGGCGGCACGCAGGTCGGCGCGATCGTCTCGCGCCGTGGCCGCCGGAACCGCCTTCGCGCTCAGCGCTCCTCGTCGTCCTCGATCTCGCCGTCGATCAGGTCGGCGACATCGTCGTCCCCGGCGCCCTCCTCTTCCTCGAGAAAGGTGTCGTCGGCGGGCGCGTCCTCGACCTCGAGTTCGTCGGCGACCGCCTCGACCTTGTCGCCCGGTTCCGCGTCCTCCAGGGACACGAGCTCGACCGCCGCCGTATCCGGCTCGAGTTCGACCTCGTCGCGCACCACCGCGGGCGCGGGGCGCGGGGACGCCCGGGCGACCGCCAGCGCCTGGAAGACCGTGCCGCACTTGGGGCAGACGATCGGGTCCCGGTTGAGATCGAAAAATCTGGTGCCGCAATTCTGGCACTGGTGCTTGGCGCCAAGTTCAGGTTTCGCCACGGCATATCCTCGGTCGACCGTCGCGGATGGCGCGATCGACCCTGTTCATGAGCGGAGCGACCCGTTAATGCGGGCTTGTGGTCGGCGTCAATGGGCAATCGGTGCGGGAGGCGGGTCATAATGACAGGCCGCACGGGTCCGTGTTAGTTGCCCGCCCGATCGTGACCCCTGTTCGGAGCCGTCCTTGTCGCACCCACGCCCGGCCCACGTCGCTTCCGGAGGCGCCAGCGCCACCCCGTCCGGGCCGTTGCGGGGGCGGCTGCGGCCGCCGGGGGACAAGTCGATCTCGCACCGCGCCTTCATCTTCGGCCTGCTTTGCCGCGGTCGGACATCCATCGCCGGCGTGCTCGAAGGCGAGGATGTGCTGCGGACGGCGGAGGCGTGCCGGGCGCTCGGGGCCGAGGTGACGCGGCATGCCGAAGGGCGCTGGAGCGTGGACGGCGTGGGGCTCGGCGGCTTGCGCGAACCCGGCGCCGTGCTCGATTTCGGCAACGCGGGGACCGGCAGCCGGCTCATGATGGGCGTCGTCGGGGGCGGCGGCGTCACCGCCACGTTCGACGGCGACGCGTCGCTGCGCAAGCGCCCGATGCGTCGCATCCTCGACCCGATCGAGCGCATGGGCGCGACGGTCGCGGCCGCCGCCGCCGGCGGCCGCTGCCCGATCACGATCGCGGGTACGGCCGCGCCGCGCGCCATCGCGTACGAAACGCCGGTCCCGTCCGCGCAGATCAAGTCCGCCGTGCTGTTCGCCGGGCTCGGGGCCGAGGGCACCACGGTCGTGCTGGAGCGTGAGGCCTCGCGCGACCATACCGAGAGGATGCTCGCGCATTTCGGCGCGAGCGTCGCCGTCGAGCCCTGGGGCGGGACCGGCCGCCGCGTGTCGCTGGTCGGCCGGCCCGACCTCCGCGCCGCAGCCGTGTCGGTGCCGGCCGACCCGTCGTCGGCGGCGTTCGCGATCGTCGCGGCCCTCGTGGTGCCCGGGTCCGACATCGTGGTCCAGGGCGTCATGATGAACCCGTTGAGGACGGGGCTGATCGCCACGCTGCGTGACATGGGGGCCGACATCGTCGAACGCGACCGTCGGGACGAGGGGGGCGAGGTGGTGGCCGATCTGCGCGTCCGCGCGTCGGCGCTCCGCGGCGTCGACGTCGCCGCCGCGCGCGCGCCTTCCATGATCGACGAATATCCCGTGCTCGCCGTGGCCTCGGCCTTCGCGAGCGGGGCGACCCGCATGCGGGGCCTGGGCGAATTGCGGGTCAAGGAATCCGACCGGCTCGCGGCGGTCGCGGCCGGGCTCGCGGCGGCGGGGGTCGCATACGCGATCGAGGGGGACGACCTCGTGGTCGAGGGGCGGGACGGGGCGGTCCCGGGCGGCGGGCGCGTCTCGACCCACCTCGACCACCGCATCGCCATGAGCTTCCTCGTGCTCGGCCTCGCCTGCGCGAAGGGCATGGCGGTCGACGACGACGCCATGATCGCGACGAGCTACCCGGCGTTCAAGGCCGACCTCGGCGCGCTCGGCGCCACCTTTTCCTGAGAGCGGCGTGATCATCGCCATCGACGGGCCGGCCGCCTCGGGCAAGGGCACGCTCGCGCGCAAGCTCGCCGCCCATTTCGGGTTGCCGCACCTCGATACCGGGCTGCTCTACCGGGCGACAGCCCGCGCGCTGATGGAGGCCGGCGAGAAGCTCGACCACGTCGGCGCCGCGGTGGCGGCCGCCCGCGGGCTCGCGCTGACGGACTTCGACGAGGAGCTGCTGCGCGGCCGCGCCATGGGGGAGGCCGCCTCGGTGGTGGCCGCGATCCCGGCCGTGCGGGACACGCTCGTCGCCGCGCAGCGCAACTTCGCGGCGCGCACGGGGGGCGCGGTGCTCGACGGCCGCGACATCGGCACCGTGATCTGCCCCGCCGCGCCGGTGAAGATCTACGTCACCGCGAGCCCGCACACGCGCGCCCAGCGCCGCGCGCTCGAACTCGCGCGGCGCGGCGAACCTGCCGACTTCGCCGCCATCCTCGACGACATCCGCAAGCGCGACGCGCGCGATACGTCCCGTTCGGTCGCGCCCCTGCGGCCGGCCGACGACGCGATGCCGCTCGACACGACGGCGCTCGACGCGGACAAGTCCTTCCGGGCGGCGCTCGACCTCGTGCGCGCGCGGATGCCGGACGCCGTTTTGCTCGGGGCGTCGCGGTGAGCCCTCCCCGAAGTTCGGCAAGCTCACGTCCCGAGCCCCGCCATCAAGGCCCTGATCCGGTCGCCGAAGCGCGCCGCCGAACCGTCGACGACCTCGTTGCGGTCGTAGGCGTCGAAATCGCCCCACGTCCGGGTGAACGGACCGAGCTGCCCGCGCGCGAGGCGCCGCGCCCAATGGGTTCTCGATCGCGTGAAGTAGTGGTGCACGTTCCACGGCGAGGCGGGTGGCACGACGGCGAGCTTTCCGGGGCTCGCCCACACCACCGGCCCACCGTCGGGCAGGACCGTATCGCCGTCGACGACGAAGCGGTGGGCGTTGACGCAGGCCCGCACCGCCCCCGGCCGGACGAGATCCTTGACGTGCCGATTGGGCTCGAACTCGAGGGGCGCCCGCCGCGTGAAGCTCTCGATCACGAGACCGGCCGGGGCCTCCGCGTGGCCCGACGAACCGAAGATCCTCCACGGCACCGCGACCGCCGCGACATCGGGCGACTGGGCGCCGATGAGGGCCCGCACGGAAGCGCCATCCCGCCCCACCAGGAACTCGTCCGCGTCGAGGAACCCGACCCAGTCGAACTCCGCCTTGAGCTCGGCGCAGGCCGCGAGATACACGGCTTCCTGGGTGCGCGGGCCGGTTCGCCCCGTCGCGAACACGCGGATGTCCGCCAAGGGGGCGGCCGACGCGGCACGCCGCACGGTGTCGTCGGTCGATCCATGGTCGATCACGACCACGGCGTCGAACCCGACGAGGTGATGGAACAATATCCATTCGAGGATGCCGTCGGCCTCGTCGCGCACCATCGCGCACACCGCGCACTTCACCGCCGGTCAGACCCGTTCCGGAGCGGGCCGGCGTTTGCGCGCCAGCCCGCGCGACCGTGGCGCCCCCGCGTCATCGGGGATAGGCGTCGCCGGACGCCGGGCCGTGCTTGACCGCGCCGATCAGCTTCAGCGTGTTCTGCACGCAGACGTTCCGGTCGTAGCGCGCCCTCGCGACCCGGCGCGCCCGTTCCCGCATGGGGGCGAAGGCCTCGCCGTTCCCCAAGACCTCGATGATCCGCCCCGCCAAGGCGTCCGAGTCGAAGAAGTCCACCAGGATGCCGCTGTCCGCGTCCACGGCCTCGCGGACGGGCGCCGTGTCGGAGGCGATCACGGCACACCCCACCGCCATGGCCTCGATCAGCGACCACGACAGCACGAAGGGGTAGGTCAGGTAGACGTGCGCCGCGGAGACTTGCAGGACTTTCAAATATTCCGCATAGGGCACCTTGTCCAGGAAGTGGACGCGATCGACGTCGAGCCTGTCCTTGACCTCCTCGAAGAAGATGCTCTTCCACGAGGCGCCGGCAGGCGGCGGCGCCCCATAGGAGACGTGGTCGCCGCCGATGATCACGACCTGGGCCTCGCGGCGCTCCTCGAGAACGCGCGGCAGGGAGCGCATGAAGGTGTGGTACCCGCGCAGGGGCTCGAGGTTGCGGCACACGAACGTGACGACCTCGTCCCCACGCTTGAGGACGCCGCCTTTCCGGAGGCGCACGCTGGCGTCGGGGTCGGGTCTCGCCTTGTCGACATCGATGCCTTCGTGGCAGACCTTGATCTTGCGCTGGAACTCGACCGGGAAGGTCGAACGCTGCCAGCGCGTGGGCGACAGCCCGATGTCGCTTTCCGCCAAGGCCAGCAGCGTACACGCGTTTCGCGCCTGTAGGCCGACGATGCCGTCGAGGCTGAGCGAGCCGGCTTCCGGGTCGAAGTTCACGTCGAGCCCCTCGTGCTTGTAGAAGAACTCGCAATAGGTGACGAGCTTGGAACCGGGGAACAGGCCCCGCAGCGGCAGGTTCTCGCCCCAGCCGCAATGCACCATGACGATGTCGGGTACGAAGCCGTTCGCCCGGATCTGCGTCGCGAGATACAGGACCTGCTCGGCCCGGCGGCATTCGAGATCGAAGCGCCGGGCGAAAGGGTGCGTGTTCGAAACGTCGGGGGGATGGAAGGTATAGCGGTACAGCGCGACCTTCGGCACTGGCCGGGCGCTTTGCGAGCCGATGGCGACCGCTTCGTTGGCCGGATCCTCGGCGAGCGCGGATGCGAGATTGTGAAACTGCGCCGGGAAGTTCTGATGGACGAACAGGACACGCATCCGTTCATCCGCTCTCGGCCGCGGTCATGAGCTCTTGCCGCAGCAGGAATCCCGCCGCCGTCGGATCAAGGAACGCCCGCAGGGCGGCCTTGTCGGCGTCAGGCATCAGCAGCAGCGCCCAAAGGTCGAAGCAACTGCCCGGGCCGACGAGCACTTCCGCGAACCCCGCCTGCAGTGCCACGGTGCCGAGGTGATCGGCGGTGAAGCCGCAATTGTGGGCCATGAACACGCTGCCCGAGGCGATCGATCTGCCGTGGCCGAAGAGCATGTCCTGCACCGTGATGGGCCCGGCGGGTGCGTCATAGGCCTTGTACGCGAGGCCATGGGCGACGAGGAGCTTGCCCACCGCGACGAGGTCCGGGCAGGTGATCAGCGCGAAGCCGTCCGGTTTGAGGATGCGCCGGAACTCCCGCAGCGAAGGGAGAACCTCGTGGGCATGCAGGTGCTCGATGTTGTGGGACGACCAGATGGCGTCGAAGAACGCGTCGTCGAAGAACGCGCGCATGTCGTTCACCGAGCCGACGTGGTCCGGGTCCGTGCGCGGGTCGATATCGAGCGCGACCTCGCGCCACTGGTCCGGCACGAAGCCGTTGAACAGGCGTTTCGGGCTTCGCGGGCCCGCGCCCGCGTTGAGAACCGTCTTGATCGTCGCGACGGCGTTGGTTCCGGCGGTTGCACTCATGGCGGCCCCTGCCAGGTTCGATCTGTTCCCACGCGACCAACGCTCCAATCTCGATCCCGATCGTTTCGGGTGTTGCCCGCTACGCGCCGGGCGGAACCGGCGTGGCGGTCGGCTGATGTCGCTGGCGCGCCGGCATCGGGCGCGGCGGCCACGCCAGGCCCGAATACGGCAACCCGTCGAGGGACAGCAACGGGCTGTAGAAAGGGTCGGCGCCCAAGACGTCGCCCCAGCGGTTCCGCAGGTTCGCGAGTTCCCGCGCGGCTCTCGCCTTGGCGTCGGGCCGGGCGTCCCGCCCCCGGCTCGATGCTTCCCGATGGACCAGCCGGGCGAAGGGCGTGAAGACGACACGGTAACGGTTGGCGCGCAGCTTGAGGCAATAGTCGACGTCGTTGAAGTTGATCGGAAAGCGGACCGCGTCGAACCCCCCATGCGCGCGAAAGACGCGCCGGCGCGTCAAAAGGCAAGCCGCCGTCACGGCGCTGCACTCATGCGCGACATCGAGCAGGTCGGCATATCCCGGGTCTCCCTCGATGCGATCCTGGAACGCTTCGACGGCCGCGAAGTCGGGGCCGAGCGCGATCCCGCCGTGCTGGACCACGCCGCTCGGCCACGACAGCAGCGCCCCGACGGCGCCGACATCCGGCTCGGCCGAGCGGCCGAGCATCTCGTTCAGCCATCCGCTCTCGCGAGCCTCGACGTCGTTGTTAAGAAACAGCAGGAAATCGCCGCTGGCGAGGGCGGCCGCTTCGTTGTTGAGGGCGGCATAGTTGAAATGGCCCTTCGCGGGCAGGACCCGCACGTCCGGGCCGGCGACCCGGTCGAGATAGGCGAGAAGCTCGGGATCGGAGGAGCCGTTGTCGACGACGATCACCTCGCGGTCGATATCGGCCAACGTGTCGCGGAGCGAGTCGAGGCAGGGTTCGAGCAGATCGAGCCGGTTCCGGGTCGGGATGATGATGGACACCCGCCCGCGCGGGCGCAACCGCGCGATGCGCACGGCGGGGAGGAGTTTTCCGCGCCCCGCCGTGAGACGCGCCGGCATGCCCTTCGCCCGCAGGTGGGTGTCGGCCGCCCGGATCAGGGCGGGACTCAGGTCCTGGTGCGCCAGCGCGGGCAGTTGCGCGAGGACTCCCGGGACGTGGACGGGGAGTTCCTCCTCCCCCGGGGCACGGTCCAGTTGCGCGTTGAACAGGCGGAAAAGGCTGTCCGCCCCCTCGGCGAGCGCCCGCAGCACAATTTCGCGGCGCATCGCGAAAAAGTACGCGCAATAACCCTGCTCGAGGCAGCGTTCGCAATCGAAGGCGCTGAAGAAGATGGGCCAGGGCTGCCGGCCCACCGTAGCGGCCACGTCGGCATAGGCGGACATCGCCCGCGGAAACCGGAACAGGGCGTCGTCGAGCGACGCCAGGGCGCCCGCGGCGAGCCGCGTCCCCGCGAGGGCGAAGACGATCGTGGAACAAACGCCCGCGTCGGCTTCCAGAAATCGGCCGAGGTCGCGCGGGTCGAACGTGCCCGGCGCGCCGCCGTCCGAAAGCGAGGCCGCGACCCAGTCGCAGCCGACCTGGGCGTCGAGGCTGTCGTGCGACCGCTCGACGTCGGCATGCCCGATCAGGACCGTCGCCACGATGCCGCGGGCCCGGTCGTCGGGCGTGCCCATCGGGAAGCGCGCGGCCCACTCGGGGAACTGCGCCATCGGCAGCGACTGGGGAAGGAGCCGGTCGATGAAGCGGGCGCGCAGCGTTTCGGATTCGAGTTCGGCGTGACCGCCGATGAACGCCGCGAGCCCGTCGGGAAAGGCGATCACCAGGCAGGGGCTGCCGTCCACCGTCCCGCCATCGCTCGCCACGAGGTCGACCTGCCGAACGCGACCGTCGGCGAACCGCTCCGGAAGGTCGAGGGTGAACGAGGGCGTCACGTACCAGGCGTTGCCGTGGTCCACGTGGGTCCAGCCCGTCGCTCCGGTCTCGGCCACGACCTCACCGTCGACGAGGGCCTTCACCCGCGTTTTGCCCTCGCGGTCGCCGCGCGCGAGGGCGCCGGAAAACCGCAGTCCCCCGAGCCAGCGGACGGACGCGGCGGGCTCCGGCGGAGCGGCGGGCGGAAGGCGATCCAACCGGATCGGCACGCCAACGGGCTCGCCCGTGTTGGCGAGCCGAACGTCCAGGACGGCCGCATTGGCGAACAGGCTCTGGGCGAAGACGAAAACGAAGCCGAAGCAGCCATCGCCCAATCCCGCCGTCTGCAGGTCGTGGATGTACACGTCCGCACGGGCAAGACCGATCGGCAGCCCGTCCGCCATGAGCTCGACGACGAAACGGGTGTTCGGAGCGGCCGGGTCGAACACGTGCCCGCGCACCGCGTTGCCGGACGACAGCGACGCCGCGGCACGCAGGCCACGCTCGGGGGCGATCGCGGCGGGGACGGGGGCGGCGTCGTCCCTCATGGCGCGCACCAAGCCGCCACGGCCGTCGCCACCTCGTCGTCGCGCGAGCCCGGGTCGAGCGCGAGATCGCCCGGATCCGCTTCGAGCAGGCCGCCCGACCAATCGAAATAAGCCTTCGCGAGCCCCGTTGCGCGCGCGATCTCGTCCAGGAACCCGAACAGCCGGGCACGATAGGGCAGCAACAGCGCGTCGACCCCGTACTGTGCGACAATGGCGGGATACTCGTCCTCGGCCACGACCCCGCTGACGAACGTCGCGCCCGACGCCATCAGCCGAAGGTCGTCGAGGGTCTCGCCGACGACGACGATCGACGCGACGGCCCGGGCGCCGTTCCGCCCGGCGATCCGCAGCAGCAGGCGGTCGACATCCGGGGTGGGGAGCGGCACGAGAACGCCGATGCGGGCCTTGATGCGGGCCTCTGGTCGCGCGGCTGGAAGGGCTTTCTGGGCGAGCGGACGCGCCCGCGCGCCCGTCGCGCGCCGGACGCGGGGCAAGGCGTCGCAACAGGCCCGAGCCATGCGGTCGGCCGCGATCAAGCGCGATCCCGGGACCAGCCCCGGAGGCGCCGGGCCGGCCGACGGCGGCGCGCTCACGCGGTCGGCGACCTTGAGCGCGTCGCGGTCCGCCACGAGGTCATAGGCGGGCGCCGGGCATTCCAACAGGGTCGCGAGGAGCGCGGAAGGCGTCGCGGCACGCTCGGCAAGCTCGATCCAGCTCACGTCGAGCGCGCCGAGGTAGTCGCGAAGCGCCGCGCTGCCGTCCGCCGCCAGGGGGAAGGCGAGGGTCTGAGGTGCATCGCCCAACGGCGACCTCACCACGACCTCGGTGCCCCGCGTGGCGTCGCGGCGCCACGACACCGCGAGTACGCGCGCTCCGGCCGCGGCGAGTTCCCGCGCGCGCCGCGCCAACGCCGGCCCGAGGCGCTCGGCACGGCCCACGACGAGACACACCGCTCCGCGCGGGGATAGGCGTCTCTCGATCGCTATACGCGCCTCGCGAAGCGGATCAGCTTCGAGAAACGTCGCGCAAGCGAGCGTGTAGGCGGGAAAGCGCGCTTCGAGCACGGGGTAATTGCGCGCCACCCATTCCCGTTTCTCCCCCAGGAACGAACGCCCGCTCGCGTGAGCCACGAACAGGCCGGTCGCGGCCACATTGCGGAAACCCTTTTCCCGGGCGCGCAGGCAGAACTCCACGTCCTCGTAATAGCCGCGACCGTAAGCCAGGCTCAGCGGCCCGACGGCGTCGAGACAGGCGCGCGTGACGTAGAGGCAGAAGCCGATGCCGTTGACGAGGTCGACCGCCCCGTATCCGTTGGCCGCGAAGGCGGCGGCGTCGACGGCGGCCGCGCGGGCGGGGTCGGGAAAAGGGTTGGGGACGTTGGGGCGCGGGAAGCTCGTGAACTGGCTGTCGTTCGAGAAAGGCAACACCGTGCCGACGCCGCCGACACCGCCGTGGGCCACGGCGGTGAGGCGGTCGATCGCACCGGCGGGAAGGATGGCATCGGAATTGAGCAACAGCACGTCGCCCGTGGGACAGAGCGCGAGCGCCTTGTTCACCGAAGCGGCAAAGCCGTGGTTGACGCGGTTGTAGAGCAGATCGGCACCTTCGGCACGGCAATAACGTTCGACGTGATCGGCGATGCGCGCGTCAGGCGTATCGTCGTTCACCACGACGACGCGCAGCGCGCATGCGGTGAGCTGGGCCTTCAAGGCGTCCAGGCAAGCCCGCGTCGCTTCGAAATCCCCGTAGACCGGAACGATCACGTTGACGACGGTGGCCGCCGCACCGCCCCGTAAGGCGGGCCGTTCCCCTTCCGCCGGCGCCCGGTCGTCAGGGCCGGGCGGGCGTGGGTCCTCCGAATCCGACGGCGGGAACCACCCGTCGGGCGACCCGCCGCGGCGGGTTCCGGCCTCGGTTTGCGGATAAAGACCCAGCGACGTAGCCGAAGCGCCGTCGACCCGCGCCTCGAGCGTCAAAGCGAGCGCGGCCGGATACCGGCGCTCGAACCTGGCCGCACCACCCAGGATCGAAGACAGCGGGTGATCCGGATCGCGCACGACGTCGAACCGATCGACGCGCGCTTCGGAGCGGACGGAGAGTTCGACGGCGCCGCTTCCCTTCCAGGCGACCCAGCCCGAGACGCGCGGGCCGTTTCTCGACGCGTGCAAGACGATGCCCTCGCCGGATCGACCGAGATGGTCGATCGCGGCACGCAGGCTGTCGTCGGGCGCGCGGGGGTTTCCCACGAGCGCGCGCGCGGCCGCGAGTCGCGTGGCGATGCTCGCTCCGCGTTCCAGAGCGGCGCGGTTGACGAAGGGATCGTCCGCATCCAGGTCGAGGGCCGTTTCAAGGTCCCGCGCGGCGGCATCCCCGTGGCCGAGCGCGTGCAACGCCAGCGCGCGCAGCAGATGGTGCCAGGCCCGGGCCACGATCGGCAAGCGGCAACGACGGTCGGCGAACGCGAAGCCCGCGACGAAGTCGCCTTCGCTTAAGCAACGCCTCGACGCGGTCGCGAGCGCGCCCGCGTGGCCATCCTTCGTGAACAACGCGCCGTCCCACGTCGCACGCGGGCCGATGTCTCCTGCCATCCGACCTCAACGCCTGCCGCCGACGCACCGAAGCGAATCGCGGGCCCTGCCGCGAATCCTGCGCCCCGCCCGGCCGGCGACCAAACATGGTCCCAAGCCGCCTCGAAGGAAGTCCCCGCGGTGGGACGCGGAGGTCAGAAGAGGTGCGGGGTATTGGTCTTGTCGTCGCTGAAGACGATGTTGACGTTGTGGACGTTGATCGCCGGACCGCCCGGCCCGAAGGTGATCGTGGTCGAGTTGTCCGCGTTCACCTGCGTCGTCGATCCAGCCTGCGCCTGGTTGATCTTGACCGTACCGACATGCGCCGGATCCCCGCCGAAAATGGTGTCTATGCCGAAGTAGCCGTGGCCGTTGGCGTCGTCGCCGAGGTTGAGGGTCTGCACGCCGGGCGAGTTCTGGCCCGTGCCGACCACGATCGTCTGGCCCTGGCCGAGCGCCGCACCCGAGAAGATCGTATCCTTGCCGAGCCCCGTGGTGATCGTATCGTTGCCCTGGGCGTGGATCTCGTTCCTGTTGCTGGCGAAGATGTCGGTGGTCCCGCCGCCGAAGATCGTTTCCGGGCCGCGGCCGCCGTCGATGGTGTCGAAGCCATGGCCGGCGGTGATGGTGGCGTTGGCGTTGCCGTAAACGAGGTTGCCGCCTTGGTGGAGGATGATGTTTTCGCCGCCCGCGCCCGCGAATACCGTATCGTGCGCCGCCGTGTCGTTGCCGGCCAGGATCGTGTCCTGCCCCGTGCCCCCCGCGATATTGCTGCTGCCGTTGCCGACGAGGGTATCGTTCCCGGTTCCGCCCCACAGAACGTTCGATCCGTGACCGCTGGCCGCGACGAAGGAATTGCCGCTGCCAGCGTCGACGGTGCTGGTATCGCCGCCCGCGATGGCCTTCAAAACGACCTTGGCGTCGCCGTTCCCCAACGCCACGTAGGCGCCGCCGGTCGGCTGGACATAGAGCGGGACCTGGTTGCCCGTCACCGGGTCGACGGCGGCGTTGCCGCCGATGACGACGACATTCGTGCCGGCCGTCAGGGTGACGACCTGGTGTCCGGTCGCGCTCGTCGTGCCCGTCGCGTCGCTCGCCGTGACGGTTATGCTGCCTCCGCCCGTCGCGCCGAGCAGGCCGACGGATTGCAGGCTGCTCACCAGGTCGAGGGATGACAGCCCGGGCGCGTTGAGGTTGTCCAATATCGTCGCGAGATCGGCCGCACTGCTAATGTCGGTCATATAACACCTCTTTTGGCCGAATCTGGGCGGTCATGATCGCGCTGCCCGAAATACGCGCACACGCGGAGCTTTTCCAAGGATCGAAGCGTCGTCCGAGCTCGTCGACGCGGCTTTCACGTGGAGCCGGAGTCCGACGAGGGCATCGAACCCGCCGGGACCGACGAGATCGACCGATCGCCCGCTCTGAACCACGACCGGAGAACCCAGGAACAGGGCCTCGCCATGGATGGCGAACCGGTCGGCGGCGCGACCGACAAGGCGAAAGCGCAAGCCGGTCAGAGGCCTGGCCTGCCCGCGCGTACCCGCGAAGGCACCGGAGCCAAGCCAGGGCGACCAGCGGCCGTCCCTGCCGTTCGCGAATTGGGTCTCGATGTCGAGGTCGCCGTTGAGGATGCGAAGCTCGACCCCTTCGATGGGTGCCGGCTGGCTCGGGCCGCCCGCCCAATCGCCGCCCGCGATCAGCACGTCGCCGCGTCGCGCGATATGGGCGATGAAATCGACCTCGGCGGTGGGCTCGCTCGATGACCGCGCGGCGCCAGCCTCGGGCCCAACGGCCGGCAGGAGCCGCACCGCCGCCGTCCGAGGCTGATCCGCCGCGTGCGGCTCGTCATCCCACGGTGCCCGCGCGAAGGGCGCATGCGACGGCGCCGCGACCCGCTCTCCCGTGGCCAGAAGCTCGAGATTGAACTGCGCGTCGAGACTTCCGAACGTTTCGCGCGGCTGGATGGTGATGTCCAGGGTGCCGGCACCGTTCGACACGACGACGAGCGCGCACCCGGGCGCGGACAGCTCGCCCTGCGCGCAACCGGGGGCCGGCACCAGCACCACGCTTCCCGCACTCGCGCGAACCCTCGCCATCGGCGCACCCCGCCCCGCATTGCTCGAAACGTAGCGGAGCGCGTAGAGCCCCTGTTCGACGGCGCAGGTTGATGTGCTTGAGGAGCTGGACACGATCGCTGAAATTTCCCGACGCTCGGATGGAACTTCCTCGCAGCGGCTGGTCATACCAACCGAAGGTTCCAAGCGCAATGCGAAACGCCGGGCAGGTTGCACATTATTGCGGCAATGCGGCTTTTTCTTATCTTTTTGTAAACGAATCTTGTTCACGCGCTAGGAGAAGGGCCACGCGCCCGGCGGCGGAACGCGCCGGCTTTGCGCGAGCGGTTCGCCCCGCGGAGCCGCCGGGACTTGACAGCGTGGGGCGAAGCCGCCCGCGCACCGGGACCGCGGCGCTAGCGCTGGGGGGAGGGGAGCTGCCCGATCCGCGACACTTCCCGCTCCGCCGCCTCGATGCGGGCCAGCACGGGCGCGGTCTTCGCGGTATCCCGCCGGGCCGCCGCCTCGCCCCAGAAGCGCGAACGGCCGAGGTCGCGACCGACGACGAGACCTTCGCGGTAGAACTCCGCGAGCGTCAGTTGCGCCTCGATCATGCCCTGCTCGCCTGCCTTCTCGTACCAATGCAACGCCGCCGGCGTATTCTGCTCGGCACCTTGGCCCTTGAACAGCATCACGGCCAGGTTGAACTGCGCCACCATGTGGCCGGCCCGCGCCGCCCGCTCGTACCAGGCGATGGCGGTGCCCAGGTCCTTCGGGACGCCCTGCCCCAAACAGTGCATGACGGCGAGCTGGAACTGCGCCGCCGGATAGTCCGCCTCGGCCGCCTTCCGGAACCAGGCGGCGGCCGCGACGGGATCGGCCGACGAGACCCGGCCCTCGAGGAGGAGACCGCCCATGATCATCGTGGCCTCGAGGTCGCCGGCCTCGGCGGCGACCCGATACCATTGCACCGCGAGCCCCTTGTTCTCGTCGGAGGGATCGCGCTTGAGGTAGATCTGGCCGAGCTGCTTGAGGGCCGGCGCGTAGCCGGTCTCGGCGGCCTGGCGCAGCAATTCCTCGGAGCGCGTCGGATCGTGGTCGGTGCCGTGGCCGGAGAGATGCAACATCGCGAGCGTCGTCTTCGCCTCGGCGTCGCCCGCGTCCGCCGCGCTTTGCAGCAAGCCTTGGGCCTTGGCGAGGTCCACGGGTATGCCGCGGCCCGCGAGAGCCATCAGCCCGAGCTTGGACTGGGCCGCCGCGATGCCTTGCTCGGCCGCCTTGTCGAACCAACGCGCCGCTGCCGCGAAATCCTGCGCGGCCCCGATCCCGTCGTGGTAGAACACCGCGATGTTGAACGCCGCCGTCGCGTGCCCCTGCTCGGCCGCGCGCAGGAACCATTTGGCGGCCTCCCGCATCACACGCGGCACGCCCTCGCCCCGCGCGTGCAGCGTTCCCAGCATGAACTGCGCCCGCGCATCGCCGGCTTCGGCGGCACGGCGGTACCATGCCGCGGCCTCGTTGAGGTTCGGGGCCACGCCCTGCCCGCGGCCGTAGAATTCCGCCAGGCTGACGATGGCCGGGAGGTGGCCGGCCTTCGCGGCCGCGCGGAGGCGCGTTTCCACCACCAAAGGGTCCTTGGTCAGCCCCGCGGCACCCCGCCCATGCATCAGGGCGAGCTGGTGGAGGGCCGCCGCGACCTTGTTGCCTTCGGCCGCTTCCTCGAGAAGCCGGGCTGCCTCGATCTCGCCCTCGGCGCCGCGTCCGAGCAGGATCATGGCGATCTCGTATTTGGCGACGGGCTCCCCCTGATCGGCCGCCCTGCGGTACCATCGTTCGGCGACGAGGGCGTCCCGCGGAACGCCGAGGCCGTAATTGTGGATGGCGCCGAGCCCGAGTTCGGCGCGCGCGACGCCCCGTTCCGCCGATTTCTCGTACCAGGACCGCGCGCTAGCGGGATCCCGCTCACAGCCGACGCCCTGGATGAAGAACTGCCCCAGCATCGCCATGGCGCCGCCATGCCCGTTGCGCGCGGCGGCCACCGCCCAATGATGGGCGCGCGACATGTCCTTGGCGACGCTCACGCCGGCCGGAAACAGCAACAAGCGGTTTCGTTCCGCCGCGTCGGGGTTTTCTTCGGTCGCGGCGGCGTACCACCGCGCCGTCGGGGTCATCAGGTGCTCGTCGCCGGTGAGATAGAGCAGGCACAACTGGTATTGAGCTTCGGTGTGGCCGAGCGCGGCCGCCTTCTCGAACCAGCTCACCGCCTGCGGCATGTTGTAGACGACGCCCTGCCCGCGCAGGTAGAGTTCGCCGAGTTTGAACTGCGCCTCGGCGTCGTCGAATAGGCTCGCGCGCTTCCAAAGGCGGTAGGCCTTGCCGAAGTCCTCCAAAGCGAAGGCTACGTTGCCGCGCTCGCGCAGGGCGACTTTTTTCCGTCCGAACATGACGGGTGGGTGCTCCGAAATGGCGATGCGGGACCGCTCACCGCTCCCGCATGGACTCGCCGACCGCGCCGATGGCGCCCCCTATCACGTATGAGAAGAGGGACCGCGTTCCGACGTTGACGTCGGCGTGGAGCGTCATGCCCGGGATCAGGCGGAAGTGCTCGGGGACGCCGGTGAAATGGAACGCGTCGATCTTGACCCGCGCCTTGTAATAGGCCTCGACGGGCTTGCCGTCATCGGAGGTCGTGAACGAGCCTTCGCTGATCCATCGCAGCGTGCCTTCCGCCATGCCGTGCTCGGTCGAATTGAAGGCATCGATCTTGATCAGGCAATGATCGCCGGGACGCACGAACCCGATGTCGCTCGACCTCAGATGCACCTCGGCCTCCATCGGCGCGCGGGTCGGGACGAGCGTCATCAGTTCGTCCCCCGCCTTCAGCACCGACCCGACCGACAGTTTCGACATGCTCAGTACCACCGACGGCTCGGGCGCGACGAGCCGCACCAGGTCCTGGTGCTTGGTGGCCTTCTTGAGACTGCCCACCGCCGCGTCGCGTTCGTTCTCAGCCTTGACGAGGTCTTGGCTGCTTTGCGTGAACCATTGCTGGACGAACGCCTCCTTGTCGGCCGAAATCGACGACAATTGATGCTGCGACTCGATCAGGCTGTTGTGTCCGTTCTCCATCGTGCGCAGCATTTCGAGCCGGGCGTCATTGGCCTGAAGCAGGTTGAGCAGGCTGCTCGACCCGCTCTTGTAAAGCGTGTCGCGCATGTTCTCGATCTGATGCGAGATTTTCTCGCGCGCCTCGTAGCGTTCGGCGTCGGCCCGCAGCTTGGCGAGGGTGGCCTCCGTCGTTTTCATCTTTTCGTCGAAGCTGCGAAGCTGCGCCGCGAACTCGCTCGCGCGCTGATCGAACAGGGCCTTCTGCAGGCCGATGTAGGGAACCTCCTCGACCGGCACGTCGCCCGGAAACACGAGCGGGACCTTGTTCTGCTCGGCCTTGAGCCGCGTGATCTGCGCGTCGAGCCCGGCGATCTGCCGCGTGAGCTGCCCCACGTCGGCGGCCGCGAAGGTCGAGTCGAGGGTCGCCAGGAGCTGACCCTTGTCGACCTGCTGCCCTTCCTTGACGTCGATGCTCTTGATGATCGACGGATCGAGCGCCTGGAACGTGCTGACCGATTCGGTCGACACGACCTTGCCTTGCTGACTGCCGACCATGCGGTCCACCCGCACGAACGGCGTCATCGCGATGAGGGAGAAGAACAACCCAGCGAGCAGGATCACCGCCCATTGGGCGGTGGCGGGCTCGGGTGCTTCCCGGATGGCGTCGGACTCCGACTGCCATTGCCGGATGGTCTGGAGCGCGTTGGCGGAGCTAGGCGACACTCTGGGAACCTCGGTAGGCAAGTTTCGGGCGCGCGGGCTGGCTCGTCGTCATGTGCTGATTCTGCTGATGCCACAACCCGCTGTAGATGTCGCAACGCTCCAGCAGTTCCTCGTGCTTGCCGATATCGTGGACCTCGCCCTGATCGAGCACAAGGATCGCGTCGGCGTTCACGAGCGACGACAAGCGGTGTGAGATGACGATCATCGTGCGCCCGGCCGCGATCCGCTGCAGGTTGGCGTTGACGATCGCCTCGCTTTCCGCGTCGAGCGCGCTGGTGGCCTCGTCGAGGATCAGGATGCGCGGGTTGGTGATCAGTGCGCGCGCGATGGCGAGCCGCTGACGCTGGCCGCCCGACAGGTTCGGCGACCCCTCGTAGATGAACGTTTCGTAGCCGCGCGGCAGCTTATCGATGAACTCCTCGGCTCCGGCCAGCCGGGCGGCGAAAACCATCTCCTCGAACGAGGCGTCGCTCTTGGCCGCCGTGATGTTCTCTCGAATCGTGCCGCTGAACAGGAAGTTTTCCTGGAGCACCACCCCGAGGCTCGACCTGAGATAGTCGATATCGTATTCGCGCACGTCGATCCCGTCGACCTTGATCAGCCCCTGGTAATCAGAATGCAAGCGCTGCAACAGCCGCGTCACGGTCGTCTTTCCCGAACCGCTGCGGCCCATGACGCCCAGTGTCGTCCCTTTCGGGATCTCGAACGTGACCGAACGCAACGCCGGCTGCAGAGCGCCTTTATACTTGAATCGCACCTTGGAGAATTCGACATAACCGTTGACGGGCTTGCGCACACCATGCCCGGTCCGCCCTTCTTCGGGCGGCAGGTTGACGAGGCTCGCCACGACGCCGACCGCCAACCGCGCTTCGTCGATCTGCTGCAACATGTGCGACATCTGGATCAATGGTGCCGATATTCGTTGAGTCAAAAGAATAAATACAAACAATGTTCCAACATAGATAGGGTCGTTGCTGGTGATCGCGAAGTACACGCCCAACCCGTAGGTGCCACTCACCATCAAGCGTTCGAGCGGCGCCACCACGGTCTGCAGAACGTTGCTGACTTTCGACGCTTCCATCTGAGCGAGCGCGACGCGTGAGGTGAGCACGTCCCATTCATGGCGCTGCTTGGAATCGAGTGCCAGGGACTTGATCGTTCGGATGCCGTGGATGTTCTGCGACAGGAACGCCCCCCGATTCGCTTCCGCGGTCTCGACCTTGCTCGACCGTACCCTGTAGATCGGAAGCATGATCGCGATCCACCCGAAGATCAGAGCGCACATCACCAGCACGAATGTCGTAAGTACCAAACTTAAGTAAAACATCACAGGCAGAAAAAACAGCAATACGCCGCTGTCCAGCACAGTACCAAACAATTGCCCCATGAGGAACGAGCGAATGCGGCTGAGCTGGCCCATCTTATACGTGATAAGACCAACGGGCGTGCTTTCGAAAAAGTCCACGGGCAGATTGAGCACCTTGTCGAACATGTAGGTCGACAGCTTGATGTCCATGCGCGTCGTGAGGCGCGACAACAGGAAGCGGCGCAGGGCACCGAACGCCGTCTCGAAGGAGATCAGGATCAGCATTCCGAGACAAAGCACCACGAAGGTGTTTATGGCGTGAGTCGGAAGCACGCGTTCCGCCAACAAGCGCATGAACATGATCGGCGCCAGGGCCAGCAGGCTCATGCTCAGAGCGCTGATCGCGATGCCGCGCGCGAGCCGCCGCTCGCGCACGATCAAACCCAGGATGAAGGCAGGACCGAACGGCTGGTCCTCGTCCGAGACTGCGTAGTCGCGCTGGATCAACACGATCTCGCCGGTCCAAACCTCGGCGAGCTGGTTATGATCGAGCACCAGGAGCGCGTCGGGGTCGGCGCTCGGGTCCTGCAGGACGACCCGCGGCAGGTTGTGGTCCACCTCGGTGCGCAACAGCACCATGCAGGAGCCGTTCTTGAAGCGTATGATCGCCGGCAGCGCCTTCTTGAGTTGCGCCAGGCCGTTGACGTCAAGCCGGAGCGCCCTGCCCTTGAGGCCGGCCCCTTCGGCGCAGCGCAGCAGTTGCGCCGTCGTCACCTCGTCCCCGGACAAGCGGTTGTCGCGAACCAGTTGCGAGGCGCTCAGGTGAAACCCATGCCGCCGGGCGATGACGACCAGGCATTGCAGGCCGGACGGTGCGGCGTCGTCGGTCGACGCACCGGCTTGCACCAAGGTCGAACTCTTCATCCCGTTTTCCCGGCCCCGCAAAGCTCACCGGCGGGCATCGGAGCGCCGGATCGCCAGGGCGTGATACCGCAAAAGCGGCTTTTTCGCAAGCTTGGCAATAGGGTGTTCTAAGGCGCACGTGGTTTCGTAAATGACGAAGCCCGTCCATCGCCGCGCACGGAAGTATCCACGGATCATTGTAAAAGACTTACCTCAATGCGGAAATCCGCGCATCGGCGGCGGCGTCCGGCGGGTTGCGATTCGCCCCCGGCCGCGCTAGCGACGCACGGGGCGTGAGCCGGCCCGCGGCCGGCCGCGAATACTTACGCGGGACGGCCAAGCGATGGCGGGACACGACAGCGACGTTCGCCCGCTCACGATTTTCGTCGATGCCGATGCCTGTCCGGTCAAGGCCGAGGTGTATCGGGTCGCCGAGCGTCACGCCTGCCGTGTGTTCGTCGTGGCAAACAGCGTGCTGGCCGTGCCGCGCGCACCCTTCATCGAGCGGGTGCTCGTGCCCGGGGACCCCGACGCGGCCGACGATTGGATCGCCGCGCACGTCCACGCGGGCGACATCGTGATCAGCGCGGACATTCCCTTGGCGAGCCGTTGCGTGAAGGCCGGCGCCGTCGTTCTCGCGCCCGATGGCCGCCCGTTCACCGCCTCTTCGGTCGGCATGGCGCTGGCCACGCGCAATTTGATGGACCAGCTGCGCGAGGCCGGGGAAACGACGCGCGGACCGAAGCCCTTCGCGCCGCGGGACAGATCCGCGTTCTTGGGCGCGCTCGACCGCGAGATCGTGCGCTCGCGCCGGCGCGCCCGGTGAGCGGGGCGGGGCCACCGGGCGGAGCCTCAGTCCCCGCACACCATTTGGAACAGCGCCGTCCGCAGCGGCGGCCCGTAGTCCGACTGCCGGAAATAGGCGGCCTGCGGCAGCGGGTCGACGTCGGGCGCGATCTCGTTGTTGCGCGGCAGCGGGTGCAGGACGCGCGCTTCGGGGCGCAGGCGGCGGGCGGTCGCACCGTCGAGCACGAAGCGGTCCTTCACGCGGTCGAACAGGCCCTCGTCCGTGAACCATTCCTTCTGCGGGCGCGTCATGTAGACCACGTCCACCTTCGGGAGGAGGTCGTCCCAGTCGACGGTTTCCGTGAAGGGCACGCCGCGGCCGGCCAGATAGGCCTTGATGTCGTCGCGCACGCGCAGTTCCGGCACGGACACGAAGTGCAGCCGCGTGCCCGGGTATTGCGCGATCAGGTAGGCGAGCGAGCGCACGGTGCGGCTGAAGCGGCAATCGCCCACGAAGGCGATCTCGACCCCCTCGACGCGGCCCACCTCGCGCTCGATCGTGTAAAGGTCGAGCGCGGCCTGGGTCGGATGCTGCTCGGCGCCGCAGCCGGCGTTGAACACCGGCACCGGAAAGCCGGCGCGCGCCATGCCGTGCGACACGAGCGCGGCGGCGTCGTCGCGCGGGTGCCGCAACACGAGCGCGCGGGGGCCGTAGCCCGCGACCACGCGGGCGGTGTCCTCCAGGACCTCGCCCTTGGCGGCGGATGAGAAGCGCCCCGCGTCCTCCGTGTAGATAACGTCGGCGCCGAGGCGCATCGCCGCCAGCTGGAACGACATGCGGGTTCGCGTGCTGGGCTGGTAGAACAGCATCACCACCACCCGGCCCCGAAAGATGCGCTCGGGCGCCCCGGTAAGCAGCCGGGTCGTCCGTTCGGCCAGTTCGGCGAACACGTCGGGGGTGAACTGTTGGGCCTCCAGGATCGAGCGCCCCCTGAGCGGCGCCGCGGCGCACCGCGCCGTCGCGCGCCCGGTCACGATGCCGCCCGCATGGCCCGTGCCAGCCGCGGCCAATCGCGTTTCGGCGACCACGCGACGTTGTTCGCCGCGACGTCGTCGGCGACGCACGGATCCGATTGGTCGTACTGCCCGAAAACATGCCGAACGACGGACACGACCGGCAGGTCGAGCCCGGGCCGCGGCACGTACGCGGTGTCCACGAGGGCCGACCGGTTGAGGATGCACAGGACGCCGGCCACGCGCGCCCCCCGTGCCTCGATCAGCGCGACGAGTTGGGCCGTCGTGCTGAAATTGTTGCACACGTCCTCGACGATGAACCAGCTCTGCCCCGGCGCGGGCTCGTGCCGGTCGAACACGAGTTCGGTCGCCTCGCGTGACGCCGCGCCCGCCGCCGCGACGATCCTTTTCTCCGGGTAGATGTAGTCGCGCCCGGCATCGAGCGCGAGCTGGTAGGCGAAGGCCTTGCCGCCTTCGGGCGCCCCGCAATACCCGGCCGCCGCGTCGAGCGTCGGGCCGAGGTGCCGGCCGCGCATGGCGTCGGAGAGGCGACGCGAGAAGGCGCGCAGCAAGCTGGGGTGCCGCTCCGCCCGTGCCACGTTGACGTAAACCTCGCCCACGTACTGGCGGCCGTCCGCGTCGCGGCCGGCGTAGCCGACGAGCGGACCGAGACGCTTCCCCGCCGCGTCCTTCGGGGTTTCGTAGAAGGCCCCGCACGCCTTCAGCCAGTCGAGCGGAGCGTCGCGATCGGCGCCGTCGCCGATCCGTTCCCAAGGCCGCATGGACGAGCCCCTACCTGTAGGCGTTGACGGCGTCGCCGAGCCGCCGCGTTTCGGCGCGGGCCGCGGACGCGAAGTCCTCGCCCGACGACGCGTAAAGGATGGCACGGGACGCCGCGATGATCATGCCGCGCCCCCGCGCGTCGCGCCCCGCCGCGACCGTGGCGCGCAGGTCGCCGCCCTGGGCGCCGATGCCCGGGATCAGCAGCGGCATGTCGCCGGCCAGCGCGCGCACGCGGGCGAGTTCGCCCGGCACCGTCGCTCCGACGACGAGGCCGCAATTGTCGTTGCCGTTCCAGCCGGCGGCGACCGTGCGCGCCACGGCCTCGTAGAGCCGCTCCGGGCCGGCGCCGACGGCGAGATCCTGGAACTCGCCGCCCCCCGGGTTCGAGGTTCGGCACAGCACGAAGACGCCCTTGTCGCGCCGCGCGAGGAACGGAGCCAGCGCGGCGCCGCCGAAATAGGGCTGGACCGTGACGGCGTCGGCGCCGAGATCGTCGAAGGCGTGCCGGACGTAGCCTTCGTTGGTCGAGCCGATGTCGCCGCGCTTGGCGTCGTAGATGACGGGGATGTCGGGGCCGATCTCCCGGACGCGGGCCATCAGGCGGGCGAGGACCGCCGCGCCCGCCGCGCCGAGCGCTTCGAAGAAGGCCGCGTTGGGCTTGAACGCGCAGGCGAGGTCATGGGTGGCCTCGACGATCGCCGAACAGAAGTCCAGGACGGACTCGGCCCGCGCCTCGGCGCCGTCCCCGGCCTTGAGGTGCCGCGGCAGCCGCTCCCAATCGGGATCGAGGCCGACGCAGAGGAAGCGCCCCATGTCCCAGCGCGCCTCGACGAGGTCACGGAAGACGGGGCGCGTCATGCGGGAACGCCACGGGTCATGGCAGCACCCGCCAGGCGAGCACCTCGCCCGCCATCATCGGCACGAGGCCGTCTCCGAGGGCCGGGACGGCGACCTCCTCGGGCACCCGCCAAGGCTCCCGCACGAGCGTCACGGTCCCGGCATTCAGGGGGAAGCCGTAGAACCGCGCCCCGTGCTCGGCCACGAACGGTTCGAGCTTGTCGAGGGCGTCATGCTCGGCGAAGAACGCCGCGAGCAGCGGCAGCGCCGCCAGGGTGTTCCAAACCCCGCAGGCCGAGGCCGCCGCCTCCTTGTCGCGCTTGAGGTGGGCCGCGTCGTCGCCTCCGTAGTAGAAGCGCGGGTGGCCGGACAGCAGCGCCTCATGCAGCGCGGCGCGATCGGCCCGACGCTTCGGCTGCGGCTTGCACCCGCAATGGACCCGCATGAGGCCGCGGCTCGCGGAACTGTAGCCCAGCACGTCGTCGAGCGTGGTGAGGAGGTGGTGCACCGTGACGCTGGCGCCGACGGTCTCGCCCTGCGCCGCCACCCAGTCGACGGCCGCCCGGCTCGTGATGTGTTCGAGGCTGACGCGAAGGCGCGGAAACCGGCGGATCACGTCGTCGAGGATGTCGAGGAACGCCGCCTCCTTGTCGAGCCCCTCGACGGCCTCGTCCGGGTGCTCGCCGTGGAACTGCACCACCATGCCGCAGGCCTCGGCCGAGGCGAGCGCCGGCGCGATCTTCGCATAGTCGCGCACGCCGTTGCCCGAATGCGTCGTCACCATGAACGGATAGACCTTGCCGACGCGCACGCCGAGGTCGGCCGCCTCGCGAACCGTACCGGCCGTCGTCGCCTCGGTGATCTGGATCGTCGGCACGGGGTCGAGGGTCGTGACCGGATCGACCGCGCGGGCGCGGGCCAGGATGCGGTCGCGGTAGCCGAGCGCGTCACGGCCCGTCAGCACGGCCGGGACGATGTTGGGCTCGGCCAAGATGCGCGCGCGCCATCCCGCCCGGATGAACACGGGCACGAGCGCGTCGAGCAGGGCGCCGTCCCGGAAATGGGCGTGCCAATTGTCGGGCGTCCGGATCGCGAGACGCCGGGGCTCCCCGTCGTTTCTCACGCGGCCCGGCTTTCGGGCGCGGGCGCGGTCCCGAGGGCACGCGCGCCGACCCGCTCCCGCACGTCGCGCCGCGCGATGGCGGTCGGCGCCCAGGGGGTGCGCAGGTGGATGGCGCCGTAGCTCACCGCCTCGGCCCCGAAGGCGCGCACGCGGGCGAGGTCGTCGAACGCCATGATGGAGGGCGCGATCACCGGCAGCGTCCGGTCGGCCGCGACAGCCGAGGCCGCCCGCCAGTTCGCGGCTTGCGCGGGCTTTCCCGATACCCCGCCGCCGCCGCCCCCGACCGCGCTCTCGAGGCGCCACAACGGGCTGCGGCGACCGGGGAACACCCGCTCCCACGGCACGCTGTTGAAGGCCACCGCTTCCGCCGTGCCGACGAGGGCACGCGCGATGGCCCGGCAGTCCTGCGCGGCCGAAAGTTTCACGATCAGCGGGTGGCGGGACGCGGCCTTCACGGCGCGGAGCGCGCCGACGACCGCCTCCGTTTCGGGCAGCCCGTGGCCGGCGTTGGGGCAGGACGGGTTCACTTCGAGGCCGACGAGGGCGAACGGTTCGAGCAGGCGCGCCATGGCGACGAGGTCGTCGTCTGCGCCGAAAATAGAAGCGACGACCGGCACGCGAGGGGTGTCGAGCCCGGGTCCGACCTCACGGCACCACCAGTCGATCCCCGGATTGGTGAGCCCGACCTTGTTGACCGCGCCGCCCGGCAGAAGGCGCACGCAGCCCCATGGGGCGTGCCAGCGCAGGTTGCCGCGGCGGGGATGGCGGGTCAGCGTCTTCAGCACGACGGTGAACAGATCCGGCCGGATCAGCCGCGCCGCCACCATCGGCCGTTCCCACGGCCAGCCCCGCCCGTCGAAGGCGAGCGACCCGCTGGCGACGACGTGGTCGAGGACGTGGCCGTTCGATAAGGCGATCATGGCAGGTCCGGGGATTGCGCGCGAGCGGGCTCGGTATAACCCTCCCCGGGCCGCTTGGGAATGCGCCGTCGGGCTTCCGCCACGGGTCGGTCCGGTACGCGGCTTAGGCTCCAGACTCAGTCATAGTACATCGTTTCCATGGATCGACTCCTATAACGTCGCCTCGGCGATTTTGTATGTGCAGTGATGGATGAGCGGGTCGCGGTCGATGTCTTCGAGGTAGGCGAGGATGCGGGCTTTGAGTTCGGCTTTGGATGCCACTCGGATGTGACGGAGCATCGAGCGCGCCATCCTGGAGAAGAAGCCCTCGACGAGGTTGAGCCAGGAGCCGTGCTGGGGGTGAACACGAAGGAGAACCGGCCCTCGGGCTGGCTTTCGATCCATGCCTTGGTCTCCTTGGAGAGGTGCGCCGAGTGGTTGTCGAGGATCGCCTCGATGGCGGTCTCGGCCGGGTAGGCGGCATCGGGCTTCTTGAGGAAGCCGACAAATTCGCGCGACCGGTGGCGGTCCTCGACGCTGGCATGCACTTGACCGGTCAGCAGGTCGATCCCGGCCAGCAGGCTCAGCGTGCCATGGCGCTTGTATTCGTGGTCGCGTGCGAACGCCGCGGGCGACCCTGGTCGCGGCGGCAGATCGGGTGCGGTGTTGCCGATCGCCTGGATGCCGGGCTTCTCGTCATACGAGATGATGGCACCAGGGGGGTCCGGCTGCTCACTCTCGCGCAGCAGGGCGACCTCGCGATAAACGCACAGCACGTCGGCCATCTTCGCCTCGAACGCCTCGTCGCGCCGTTCGAGACAGTGGCGCACCTTGTGCGGCTTGACCTCCTGGCGCGCGAGTATCTTGCAGACCGTGCCCTGCACGATGGTCGCCAGGCACGGATGCCCGGCCGCCTGCGCGTGCTCCCGCGCGTGACGCGCCAGCAGGCGCGTCGTCCACAATTCGTGTGGATACCCCAGGTCTTTCGCTTTCTGGCACGCGAGCGACACCAGCCAGGCGCGCGCCTCCGGCGTGATCACAGGCGCCTTCCCGGGTCGCGGGCTGTCGTCGAGGGCCGCCATGACGCCCAGCTGTTCGGCACGACGCACGCATCGCCGAACCGTGTGGCGCGTCACCCCGATCTGCTCGCCCACCGCAACGGAAGACGGATTGGCATGATAGGCCAGAAGCATGCGCGCCCGCTCAACCCGGACTGCCGCCTCGGTGCGCGATCGAGCGATCGCCTCCAATCGGGCCAACTCATCCGACCCGATCGAAAACTCCACAACCCGCCGGGGTGCCGCCATCATGCCCATCCGCCACATTGACCCCCAGACCGCTTACAACACGCCCCCCGACCAAGGGAATCCCATTTCGCGGATCACCTCCATGGAATCGATGTACTAGCATCGCCGCATCGAGCGGGTCGATGTCCGGCGAACCCGGTGACGCGCCGACCCGGACCCTCCCATGCCCCGTTTCGCCGCCAACCTGTCGATGATGTTCACCGAATGGCCGTTCCTCGACCGCTTCGCCGCGGCCGCGGACGCGGGCTTCGAGGCGGTCGAGTTCCTGTTCCCCTACGAACACGCGGCCGAGGCGATCGGCGCGCGGCTCGCCGCGCACCGGCTGGAACAGGCGCTGTTCAACCTGCCGCCGGGCGACTGGGACGCGGGCGAGCGCGGCATCGCGGCCCTGCCCGGCCGCCGCGACGCGTTGGCGCGCTCCGTCGAGACCGCGCTGCGCTACGCCGAGGCGACCGGCGCCCGCGCGCTGCACCTCATGGCCGGCATCGCGCCGGCCGACGATCCGGCCCACCAGGCGGCTTACGCGGCCGCGCTCGATCTCGCGTGCGGACGGGCGGGACCCGCGGGCGTCGCCATCGTGATCGAACCGATCAACCGGCGCGACATGCCGGGCTATTTCCTGAACGACTTCGACCGCGCCGCGGCCCTCATCCGCCAACTCGGGCTGCCGAACCTCAAGCTGCAGTTCGATATCTACCACCGTCAGATCCTGCACGGCGACGTGACGCGCGGGCTCGAAGCGGCGCTGGACGTGATCGGCCACGTGCAGGTCGCCTCGGTACCAAAGCGCAACGAGCCCGGCACGGGCGAACTCGACGACGCGCGCGTGTTCGCCTCGCTCGACCGGATCGGCTACGACGGTTTCGTCGGCTGCGAATACCGTCCCGCCGGCGCGACGCTCGAGGGCCTCGGCTGGTTCGCGCCCTACCGCAGGGCGCGGACCGGCTGATGCGGACGACGCGTCGCGACCCTCACAGCCCGAGGCTGGCGCGGACGGGTCGAGGCCAGTCGCGCGCCTCGATGCCGTGCGTCGCGAACAGCGCCACCGCGAGACGGTCCATGCCGAAGGCCACGCAGCCCGTGTGGACGCGGGCGCCGGCCGCGTCGCGCAGGTCCCACGCCTCGCCGAAATGATCGCGGTGGTTGTTGAAACTCATGCAGGCGGTGGGCGCGTCGGCGGAGCGGACCGGCACCAGGAGCTCGAATTTCAGCGCGTCGCGGACCTGCATCGCGGCCATCATCTGCCCCGTGCGGCCGAAGAACGGGTCGCTGGCCTGCTCGACCGTGTGGGGCAGGCCGAGGGCGTCCGCCATGCCCCCGGCGCGACCGAGCCAGCGCGCGCGGAACGCCGCGACGTCCTCCGGCGCACCGATGCTTACGAACTCCCGCATGCGGAAGGATTGGAACCGGTCGATGTCGCGCGATGGTTCGCGGCGGAAACAATCACTGGCGATGTCGAAAGCGAGGCCGCCCTCCGGGACCGGCCCTCTCCCGGCCACGATCGGGTACACGGGGTAGCATGCCGCCGGCGTCAGCACGAGGTCGCTCGATCGCAGCGACGCGGTCCAGTCGCCGCCGGCGTCGTGGCGCCCCACCGCGGCGCGGATGTCGTCCTCGGTACCGGCGAGCGCGCACACGCAGCCGAGGAGGTTGGGGAAACTCTTGAGGTAGCCCGAGCGCTCGAGCGTCCGGCGGCTCATCACCGGGGGGAAGCGCAGCACCTCCGTACCGTGCTCGCGGTGGCGCGTGATGAAGGCCGCGAGGCTGTCCACGACGGCCTCATAGGCGCCGGTGCGTCCATACACGCCGTCGACCCCCGTCGGGTGGAACAGCGCCTCGATGGCGGCCGCCCCCAGCGGATGGCGGTCGTCGGTCGCGTCTCGCGCCCGCACGGGTGCGTTCATCGCCAAGGCTCCCAGATGTAATCGCGACACACCTTCAGTCCACCAGCGAGTCCGGCACGCCGGCCATCAGCGCCGACAGGCCGAGGCTCGCCAGGATCCGGTCGTTGTTGATCATCAGCGGCGAGGACAGGACATCGCGCAGCAGCCGCCCCATGCTGGCCTCGCCGTCGTTGCGGTAGCCCGACAGCCCGCACGCCCGCAGGCAGGCGAGGACGGTGGCGACCGCCAGTTCCGAGCTCTCGACCTTGAGCAGCGTCATGTTGGTCTGGAACTCCAACGAGCCGAGCGCGGCCTCGTCACCGAGCGCCCGCTCGTAGCGCCGCGCCGCCGCCGCCACGAGGTCGCGCAACGACCGCAGCGAGGCCTGCGCCCGGGTCAGGTGGGACGCGCCGGGCGGCAATTGCCCCTTGTTGCGCCGGGCCGCGACCCGGGTGAAGGCCTGAGCGCGGGCGACGGCCGCGGCGGCGATGCCGGCCCAGGCGCCGGACCAGAACACGTGGGCGCTCGGCGTCATGGTGTGCGCGTGGATCTTGTCGTAGGGCACGGGCAGGATCTGCGCGCGCTCCGCATCCGCCGTGAGCTTGAAGCCCGTGCTGCAGGTGCCGCGCATGCCGAGCGTGTCCCAGCTTTGCCCGCGCTCGAGCGTGTAATCGCCGCGCAGGAGAACCACCAGGACCTGGTCCGAATGCGCGGCGTCGGCCTCGCGGCGGGCGGTCGTGACGATGCCGTCCGCTTCCGCGCCGTAGGAGATGACGGTCGCGTCGCGGTCGAGCGTGATGCGATGGCCCGCGTGACCGACGGCCGCGTCGCTCGCGCGGACGTTGCCGCCGTTGTGGCCTTCCGTCGTCGAGGACGCGAGCAGCCATTGCTCGGCGCAGAGCCGACGCAGCATGCGGGCGTGCCACGCGCTGTCGACGCCGTGGCGGCAGACGCAGGCAACCTTGATCTGATGCATCGCGAAGATCATCGCGGTGGCCGAACACGCACGCCCCAGCCGATAGCATACGTCGGCCACCTCCGAAGGGCCGGCGCCCTCTCCGCCGAGGTCGCGCGGCACCGCGAGGCCCATGAGGCGCTTGTCTTTGAGGAGGGCGACCGCTTCCCGTGGAAAGCGCGCCTCGCGGTCCACCGCGTCGGCGTGGGCGGCGGCGACGCTTGCGACCGCATCGGCGCGGACCCGGACGCCCTCGACGGCGACTTGCGGCGGCGACGGCGCGACGCGGTCGGTCGCGAACGCCTGCCTGCTTCGAACCTCGACGCTCGCCATACTATGCCCCCGTTCGCCTCACCGTCCCGGCTTTCCTTTGAAATACGGTGAACCCCGTCGTCTGCGAGGAATGAAAGTCGATAAAGGTAAATTTACAATGCGAGTAATTCATAGTTAATTATGTGTTAAATCATAGACAGAAACATCACTGTCGTCCATTAAGGTGAATGTCTGAAATTATCACTAAAACGTTGCATTGCCGGAGCGGTCGCGCGAAGGAAACGTAGCAATCGGACCTGCGAACCATGCTGCGCGGGGCCGCCTTACCGCAGGTCCTTCGATGCCGCAAAACCCCGACCCACGCCGCCTGGACAAGGTCACGACCCTCGTCACCGGCATCCTCGCGAAATACCCGTCGTCCGGCCGGGTCGACCCCGATGGCGACCTCGCGCGTGTCGGCATGTCCTCGATCGACATGGTCGAGCTGATGCTCGCCGTCGAAGCCGAATTCGACCTCACCATTCCGCCCGGGGACATCACGCTCGCCAACTTCAGCTCCATCCGGTCCGTTGAGGCGCTCGTGGGACGGCTGCGACCGCGCGCGGAGGATGCGGCGGCGGCCTGACCGCGCTGAAAGTCCCGCCCGCCATGGCGATCGAGATCCGGGTCGATCGACGCCGCTTGCGGCGATGGCATGTCGTTCTGCGGGATCGGCTCGCGCACGGACTGCGCGGCAGCGCGGTCCGGCTGCGCGCGGTCGACGGCGAGGGTGCGCCGCCGCCGGCCTTGACCGCCCTGCTCGCGCTCGAACGTATGGTCCTGCACGGCGCACGCCCCGCCCTCTGCGACCGTCTCGACCCGGCGGCGGCCGCGCCCGATGGGACGACCGAGACCGCCACGCTGGTGATCGATTGTTCCGGCGCCGCGGACACGTCCCTCCCGGACGAGGGCGTCGCCTGCTTGCGGCCGCTGTTCGACGGCGTCCCCGGCGAGGGTGCGATGATGGGGACCCTCATGGCCGGGTCGACGCCCGGGATCGCCATCGAGGACTGCCGCTCGGGTGCGGTCCTCGCCACCGCGCGCCCCTCCGGGGAAGCCGCGAAGGGGCTCACGGGCGGCGTCGAGGCCGTCACGTCCCGCACGATGGCTCTGATCGAACGGGTCGTGGTCCGGCCCGGCCCGCCCCTCCTCCCCGCCTGGCCGTCGCTCCGCGCGCGGCCGCGACGCGTCTCGTTGGCCCGGTTGGCCGGGAGGAGCCTCGCGCATGCGGCGGTGCGCGCCATCTACCGCCTGTGCTTCAACGCACCCCATTGGCGGATCGGGTGGCGCTTCGTGGAGGGGCCGGGCGCGATCGAGCGCGGCACGCTCGCCGGCCCGCGCTGGAACAGCCTCGCCGATCCCGGCAGGAGCTTCTTCGCCGATCCGTTCCCCATGGTGCGGGACGGGCGCTGCTTCGTGTTCTGCGAACATCTCGATCACCGCGCCGGCAAGGGCGTGATCGCGGCGATCGAATGGGGGCCGTCGGGCCCGAAGGGCGGACCGGAGGTCGTCCTCGAAGAACCTTGGCACCTGTCCTACCCGTTCCTGATCGCGCACGAGGGCGCGCTGTGGATGGTGCCGGAAAGCGCGCTGACGGGCGAGGTGGCGCTCTACCGCTGCGTCGCCTTCCCCCACCGCTGGGAGCGGGTCTCGACCTTGGTGGCCGGCGCCGAGGTCTCGGACGCGACGGTCTTCCGCCACGACGGCCGGTTCTGGATGATGTCCGCGACGCGCCGAGGCTACGGCGGCTATTCCGACACGCTCGCCATCCATCATGCGGCCGACCTTCTCGGGCCGTGGGAGGAGCACGAGGCGCGGCCGGTTCTCATCGACGCCCTGGCGGCGCGGCCCGGCGGCGCCGTCGTCCGCCACGACGGCGCGCTCTGGCGACCGATCCAGGATTGCACCGAGGGCTACGGCAAGGCGCTGAGTGTCGCCCGGATCGACCGCCTCGACACGAAGACCTTCGCGCAGACGATCGTTCACCGCCTGGAGCCCGGCCGCTCCTGGCCCGGCACGCGCTTGCACACGCTGAACCGTTGCGGCCGGCTCGAATGTATCGACGGGTCGGCCCTGGTGCCGCGCCTGCCCGCCTTGCGTCCGGCCTTCGCGCCCCGCGATCCGGCCGGGGACCCCGCCGCCCCGACAGCCGCCGAGACGCACCGGGCGGGCTGACGCGGGGCCGCCGCAAACGTCCGTCGATCCGCCTGCCCCCCGCGCCGCGTAGGCCATGAAATGTCGCCGGGGGTTCAAGAGCGTCGACGGGCGGACCGTGACGGGACGCCACGGCGCTCGCCGCGATGCCGAAGCGGCGGCGGCCCGCCGTCGCGCCGACGATCGTCAGCGTCGAGGCCAGGCGCCGCATGGCGCGTCTGTAGCCGTCGACGATCGGGCGGCGCGTGGCCAGACTCCGGCGTCACTTTGCCCACCCTCGGCGGCCTTCGGCTGCGGTCGGGAGCGACCGCGCCGTCGCGACGGGCCCGGCAAGCCTCGTCAGCGGAGGCGGAGCCGTCAAGCCTCTGACCGAGTTTGTTAGCCCCAAGTTGGAATGTCCCCTTTGTGCGAAGTTGGAATGTCCCTTGTGACGGCTTGGCTGTTTCGAGGGGACGATGCGCGAAGAGGTTTTGGGGATGAGCGCGTCGGAGCGCGATCGTGCGGTGTTGGTTCGGCGTCACATCGATGAGGGTCTGAGCCAGCGCGAGGCCTCGGAGCGGCTTGGCATCGGGGTGCGGCAGTTCAAACGTTTGGTACAGGATTGGCGGCGCGAGGGTGATCCTGGCCTGATGTCTCGACAGCGCGGACGTCCGTCGAACAACCGACTGGCGGGGGATCGTCGGGCCGAGATCGCAGCCCTTTTGCAAGGCAAATACGAGGGCTTCGGCCCGACGCTGGCGGCCGAGAAGCTCGCCGCCGTCGAGGGGATCACGGTGTCGGCCGAGACGCTGCGCCAGATGCAGATCGGCCTCGGCCTGTGGCGACCCAAGAAGCGCCGGGTGAACCGGCTCTTCCAACTGCGCGAACGCCGGCCGCGGTTCGGCGAACTGATCCAGATCGACGGCAGCCCGCACGCCTGGTTCGAGGGACGCGGCCCGCGCTGCGCACTGATCGTGTTCATCGACGACGCCACGGGGCGCCTGACGTCCCTGCGGTTTGCGCCCGTGGAAAGCACGCGGGCCTATCTCGAGGCGCTACGCGACCACGTGCTGGCCAACGGCCGTCCGCTGGCTTTCTACTCGGACCGGCACGGCATCTTCCGGGTCAACGCCAAGGACGCGGCGGGCGGCGACGGCAAGACCGAGTTCGGCCGGGTCGTGGCACGGCTCGACATCGCCTCCATCCAGGCCTCACGCCACAGGCCAAGGGCCGCGTGGAACGCGCCAACCAGACGCTGCAGGATCGGCTCGTCAAGGAGCTTCGGCTGATGGAGGTCTCGTCCATCGACGCCGCCAATGCCGTCCTGCCGCAGTTCGTGGCGGCCTGGAACGAGAAGTTCGCCGTCGAACCGCGCCAGGATGCTGATGCGCATCGTCCCTGGGACGATACGCCGGACGCCCTCGACGATAGACTGGCGCGACGCGACGGGCGGACGCTGTCGAAAGCTCTGACGTTCAGATCAGATGGCACGATCTATTGTGTAAAGACCAAAGACGCAGGCATCGCCTTGCGGGGCGCCAAGGTCGAACTGCGTCATCGGCTCGATGGCACCATGACGGTCCACTACAAGGATCGCACCCTCCCCGTCACGCCGGCCCGAACCTACCCGGTGCCCGACCCCGCCGAAGACGAAAAGACCATCGATCTGCGCATCGACCACATCGTGGCGGCCCAGCGCACCGCCGCCCTCACCATGCTGGAGGTCGGGCATGGATAACGCCGGCTCCCTACGGCGCTGTGGGAGGGCGCGCGTCGCCGGCGTTACCCACACCCTCGCGTCCCGCCCAGAACCAGACAGGGGACATCCCAACTTGGGAGAACTAGGGGACATTCCTACTTCGCGTGTCCGGGGTTCAGAGACATGTGAGACGGGTTGCGTAGGAGGCGGGGGTCTCCGA
>CAXTIC010000017.1:0-68994 GCA_964244255.1 uncultured Lichenihabitans sp.
AGCAGATCCTCGAAAAAGTCGCGCGAGGGCGAAAAGTGCTAGAGTCACTGCACTAATTAGGTGGTGGGCATCAAGCCGCCGCCCGACTCCTCCGGAGCACGGCTTGCCGTTCACACCGTCCCGCCCGGCGAGCGCCTCGGGCGCATCTATCGGGAGCGCTTCCCGAACCCGCTCGGCTTCGGCCCAGCTCAATCAGCCATCGACAAACCGGGGGTGCGCCTTGCCCGGCCCCGCCGAACGCGACACGATGGCGCCATGTCACGCTCAAGGTTCGAGACCGACCACGCCGCCGCCTCGCTGCCCCTCGTACGGCCTCACGCGAGCGCCGACGACCTCGACCCCATCATGGCGATCCAGGAGGCACATCCGGCCCCGGCCGCCGCCGTCGCGCGCGGGGCGGGCTGTCCCGACCTCGCGCTCGTCCCCGCCGCGGGCGCCGCGCCGGCGTGGACGGCATGCGGCTTCATGCCGGCCGTCCTCTGCGCCGGATCGCTCGAGAGCTACGGACGGGACGCGCGCTCCATGACGGCGGCGCCCGGCGCGGGCGCCGCATGAGCATTTCGCTGCGTCAGGTGTCCTACGTCTGTGCCGTCGCCGAGCGCGGCTCGATCCAGGGGGCCTCGCGCGCCCTGCACATCTCGCCCTCGTCGATCCTGGCTGCCATCGAGAGCGCGGAGGCCTGCCTCGGGGCGCGCATCTTCGATCGCCGCCGCTCGAGCGGCATCAAGACGACGCCGGACGGCGAGCGGTTCGTCGCGGCCGGCCGCCACCTGCTCGCGGCGGAGACCGACTTCAATCGGCAGATCGGCCTGCTGCAGTCCGAGACGCAATCGGTGCGTATCGGCTGTTTCGAGCCCTTCGGGCCGCTGTTCATGACCGAGGGCCTGATCCGTTTCACCGAGAAGGTCGGCGCCACGGACGTCGCGCTGTTCGAGGGCGACCAGACGCAGCTCTCCGACTGGCTCGATCGCGGCGTCGTCGACATCGTCGTCAGCTACGACATCGGGCCCCGCTTCAACGGCCACATCACGCCGATCTGCCGCGTACCCGCCCACGTCCTGCTGTCGGACGAGCATCCGCTCGCGGCGGCGACGAGCCTGTCGATCGCCGACATCGCGCCCTATCCGCTGGTGCTTCTCGATCTGCCACTGACGGTCAGCTACCTGCTGTCCCTCTACGACCTGCACGGGGTGAAGCCGGTCGTCAGCTTCCGGTCGCGCTCCTACGAGACAGTGCGCAGCGCCGTCGCCGCCGGCTTTGGCCTCGCGATCCTCAACATGCGGCCGATCAGCCGCACCAACAAGGACAGCGCGCGGGTGGTCCGGGTGCCACTGTCCGATCCGCTGCCGGCGCCGACGCTGCAGATCGTCGACCTCTACGGAGCGATGAAGCCCCGCAACATCCGCATCCTCGTCGACGTCTTCGTCTCGCTCTTCCGGGACGGCAGCCCCGCTCGCTTCGCCGTGGTCACGCCCGAGCGGGAGCACCTCGTCTTCGACGTTCGATAAGCGGTCCTTCTTCCAGGCACGCCCTTCGTCGGAGTGGACGAACCTGCGCCTTGGGCCTAAACACATCGGCGCGAACCTGCGGCTGCGCACGCGTCCGAGGGAGAGTCTCGCGATGTCTCTTGCTCTTGATGAATACTTCGAACGCATCTGTTGGGCCGGAGATCGGAAGCCGAACCACGAAACCTTGGCAGGCCTGCTTCGCAAGCACATGACCGCGATTCCGTTTGAGAACCTCGACGTGCTGCTCGGTCGGCCTGTGAGGGTCGATCTTGAAAGCGTCCAGCGCAAACTGGTGCGAGACCGCAGAGGCGGCTACTGCTTCGAGCACGTTACGCTGTTCGGGGCAGTGCTGGACGCTCTCGGGTTCGAGACGGCACGGCACTCTGCGCGCGTCGTCCTGTTCACGCCTCGGGAGGAGTCGCCTCGCGCGCACATGTTTCTGACTGTGACCCTGCCACAAGGCCGGTTCGTCGTCGATCCGGGCTTCGGCGGGCCCGCGCCCCTCGTTCCCGTCCCGCTCACGGGAGGATCGCCCGAAATCCCCGGCATGACGCACTGGTTGGCTCGCAACGGAGACGATTGGATTCTGCGGACCGAGCGCGACGGCAAGCCGTTCGACGCCTGGGTGTCGACGCTGGAGCGAGATCATCCCGTCGATTTCGAGATGGCGAACCACTTCACGGCCACCCACCCGGACTCACCCTTCGTCAACATGATCATGATGAGCCGCTTCACCGAGGACGGCCGCGTGAGCGTGATGAACCGGGACGTCACCGTCGGCGGCGGGGTCCGATCCGAAGCCAGACGTCTGGCCGACCGGCACGCTTTGAGGGAGCTTTTGCGAGAGCAGTTCGGTTTCGACCTGCCCGACGTGGAGCAGATCAAGGTTCCCGCGATCCCGGAGTGGCGCTGACCCGCTAAGAGCGAAAGGGGCCTGACCAGGCGTCCAAACCGAAAAGATCATAGGAGGCCCGTGCTTAAAGCCGGTCCAGCAGCCCTTCGGCGCGGGTGATGGCGGCGTCCTGGTGGAGCTGGAGGTCGCCGCCGGGGTAGCGCCCGAAATTGCTCATGAAGGGGTCGTCGACGGCCGTGCGGATGCCGCTGAGTTCCTCCATCACGGCGAGCCCGCAATAGGGCACGTAGCTTGCCGAATAGCCCCCCTCGTGGGACATCGCGAGACGCCCGCGGCAGAGCGTGGCGGCCGCCTCCTTGAGCTTCCGCGTCATGGCGCGGTAGGCCTCGCTGTGCAGCATCATGCGCCCCAGGGGATCGAGCGCCGAGCCGTCGAAGCCGGAGCAGACCACGATCAGTTCCGGCTGGAAGCGCGCGAGTGCGGGCAGCACGACGCGGTCGAAGGCGGCGAGATAGCCGCCCGCGCCGGTGCCCGGCGGCAGCGGCACGTTGATGTTGAACCCCTCGCCGCGCCCCTCGCCCCGCTCGGCCACGGTGCCGGTGTCGAGCGGGAACAGTCCGTCCTGGTGCAGCGAGATCACCAGCGTCTCGGGGTCGTCGTAGAAGGCCTGCTGGGTGCCGTTGCCGTGGTGGACGTCCCAGTCGACGACGGCGACGCGGCCGAGCCCGTGGACCGCGCGCGTCTTCATTATGGCGACCGGCACGTTGCCGAACAGGCAGAAGCCGAGCCCGCGATCCCGCTCGGCATGATGGCCGGGCGGCCGCACCAGGGCGTAGCCGTTCGCGACGCGCCCGGCCGCGACGGCGTCGAGCAGCGCGGTCGTCCCGCCGGCCGCCAGGCAGGCGATCTCGTAGCTGCCGGGGCCGAAGGGCGTGAGGTGGCTCGCATCCCCGCCGCGACCGTCGCTCAACGTCTTGATCCGGGCGATGTAGTCGCGCGTGTGGAAACGCGCGAGGTCCTCCGCGTCGATCGGCACCGAGGGCAGGGGCGTCAGCCGGTCGAGCATGCCGGAGACCTCCATCAGGTTGCGGAAGCGTCGCTTCGTCGACGCATGCTCGGCATGGTCGCCCGGCTCGATCGTGAGGCCCGGCGGGAAGAACGTCGCCGCGTTGCCCGTGTCGTGCCACAGGTAGAGTTCGTGGAAGTTCCAGCCGGTCGCCATGCGTCGTCCCTCAGGCTTCGCCGAGGATCATCCGCGCCGCGCGCTCGGCGATCATGATCGTGGGGGCCTGGATGTTGCTCGAGACCATGCGCGGGATGACGGAGGCGTCGGCGATCCGCAATCCCGCCAGGCCGTGCACCTTCATCGAGAAGGGATCGACGACGGCCATCGGGTCGGACCCCATCCTGCACGTGCTGGAGGGGTGGTAGAGCGTGGTGCAATGGCCGCGGATGTAGTGGGCGATCTCGGCGTCGGTCACCGCTTCCGCGCTCGGCGGCAGTTCGTGGGCCAGGATGTCGGCGAGCGGTGACTGAGCGGCGATGCGCCGGTTGATGCGTACGCCTTCGACCATGGTCGCCATGTCGACCCCGCTGGGATCGCTGACGAAATAGCGCGGGTCGATGGACGGCGCCTCGACCGGATCCGCCGACCGCAGACGGATCTCGCCCCGGCTGTTCGGCCGCTGCAGGGTCGAATGGAGCGTCACGCCCGAGCCGGAATGCAGGAAACGCGCGTAGTCGCGATGCGGGCTCAGCGCGCCGTAGAGCTGCAGGTCGGGCTCGACGTCCGGCCGGCTCTTCGCATGGGCGCCGGCCGCGACCCAGGCCGAGGTCCGCAGGCCGGTACGCGACGTCTTCCAGCTTTCGAGCGAGCTGGACCAGTCCTCATCGGTGAGGGAGCCGATGCCGATCGGCTCGTTCGCCTGAAAGGAGATCGGGATGTTGATGTGATCCTGCAGGTCCTTGCCGACGCCCGGCAGGTCGTGAACCGGCTCGATTTCGACGGCCTTCAACTCGTCCGCCGGCCCGATGCCCGACAGCAGCATCAACTGACAGGAGCCGATGGCCCCTGAACTGAGGACGACCTCGGAGGAAGCGTAGGCCACCCCCGGCCTGCCCTTGTCGAGGAACTCGACGCCCGTCACCTGGCCGGCCTCGACGATGAGCCGGGTCACCAGCACGCCCGTCCGCAGGGTGAGGTTCGGCCGGGTCAGTGCGGGCCGCAGGTAGGATTTGCCGGTGCCCCAGCGCTCTCCGTCCTTGATGACGAACTGGAAGAAGCCGACGCCTTCCTGATCCGGCCCGTTGAAATCGGTGTTGAGCTTGTGGCCGGCCTTCTGGGCGGCCTCCATCCACATCAGTTCACCACGGTCGACATAGGCGGGGTCGCTGATGTGGAGCGGGCCGCCGACGCCGTGCAGCGGGTCGTTGCCCAAGCGCTGATTATCTTCGGACATCTTGAACAAAGGCAGCACGTCCGCCCAGGACCAGTTGGGACAGCCGAGCGTCGCCCAGCCGTCGTAGTCGGAGGGCAGGCCGCGCATGTAGATCATGGCGTTGAGCGCGCCCGAACCGCCGACCATCTTGCCGCGCGGCCAGAAGATGCGGCGCCCCCGACAGCCGGCTTGAGGCTCGGTGTGGAAGCCCCAGTCCACTGCCGTGTTGAACATCGTCACCCAGTCGGACGGGATGTCGGAGGCGAGGGGGGCGGCGCGGCCGGCCTCGAGCACGAGCACCTTGCGGCCGGGGTCGGCGCTGAGGCGGTTGGCCATCACGCATCCGGCCGAGCCGGCACCGAGGATGATGGTGTCATACATGACCGGTCTCCGTCATGGGCGGCGAGGGGCGGGCGCGGCGGCGGCGGAACCAACCAAGAACGTCGGCGGCGCGGCCGAGCAGGCCGTTGGGCATCAGCACGACCGAGGCGGCGATGATCAGTCCGAGGCCGAGGGTGCGGAACTCGCCGACCTCGCGCATGGCCTCGTCGGCCACCATCAGCACCAGCGTTCCCACGAACGGGCCCCAGAAGCTGCCGACCCCGCCCACCACCGTCGCGGCGATGATGAACAGCAGTTGCGACAGCGACACGATGCCGGGGCTGATCGCCTGGAAATGCCCGGCGTAGAACCCGCCGGCGAGCCCGGTGAAGAAGGCCGATACGCCGAAAACGAGGAGCTGCGCCTGGAAGCGGTTCACGCCCCTGGCCACGGCATACCCGGGATTGTCCTTGAGGGCGCGGAAGGCGAGCCCGATGGGGCTCATGACGATCGCGTAGGTGCAGCCCATCGTGACCGCGAAGAGCAGGCCGACGATGGCGTAATTGCCGACGAGGTAGCGGCTCTTCAGCCAGGCCCGCGTGCCGAACTCGCCGAACCGGGCGAAGCCCACCGCGCCGCCGGTGAACTGCCGGCAGGCGGAGCCGACCATGCGGAAGCACTCGGTGTCGGTGACGATCAGCACGTAGAGCGCCTGGGCGATGGCGAGCGTCAGCAGCGCCACGTAGACGCCCGACAGGCGCAGGCAGGCGACCCCGATGACGAGGCTGAATACGACAGCCCCGAACGCCCCGAGCGGGATCGCGGCCCAGATGTTCAGGCCCAAGTAGACGCAGAGCATCGCGGTGGCGTAGCCGCCGAAGCCGAAGATCGCCATTTGCGCCAGCGAGAAGACGCCGGAATAGCCGAACAGCAGATTCCATTGCGACGCGATGGTCGACAGGAAGAGCATCAGGATGATCTGCCCCAGGACATAGCGGCTCTCGACCACGAAGGGGACGACGACCAGCGCGGCGACCACGACGAGGGCCATGAGGACGTCCCCGAGCGGAAAGCGTGTGCGGGCCGGGCGGGAGGGGGGCGCGGCCACGCTCACAGCCGCCGGACCTGGGCGCGGCCGAACAGCCCCGAGGGCCGCCAGATCAGCACCACGATGACGAGCAGCAGCAGCACGGGAAAGCCCCAGCGCGCCCCCGCGCCGAACTGGACGAAGGCCTCGACAAGCGCCAACACGAAGGCCGAGATCACCGCTCCCGGCAGGTTGCCGAGGCCGGCGACCACGCACATGATGAAGGCCTTGAGCATCGGGTCGCCGCCGAGCGTCGGGCTGAGCTCGGTGATCGAGCTGACCAGAACGCCGCAGACGCCGGCCAAAAGGCCGGATAGCATCAGGACCTGCAGGTACACCCGCCCCGTGGGCACGCCCATCAACTGGGCCGCCTCGCGGTTCTGGGCGGTGGCGCGGATGGCGCGGCCCATACGGGTGCGCGCCAGCAGCCACGCCACCAAGCCCATCATGGCCAGCGACAACAGCACGATGGCGATGTTCTGCACGGGGATCCGGGAGACGCCCAGCGGCACGAGCCCGTCGAGCGCCACCGGCTGGCGTAGCGGCTGGCCGCCATAGACATGCAGGATCGCGTTTTCGAGGGCGGTGCCGATGCCGACGGTGACGATCAGCACGTTGGTCTCGAAGGTGGCGGCGGCCTGTCGCAGCAACTGGCGCACGACCGCGCCGTAGAGGACGGCCCCGGCCGCAGCCCCCGCGACAATGGCACCGGCGAAGCCCAGCGGCGCCGGCAGGCCCAGCGTCGTCACCGTCGAATAGGCGGCATATCCGCCGAGCGCCAGCATGGCGCCATGGGCCATGTTCAGCATGCCCATCGACCCCCAGACGAGCGCGAGGCCGATGGTGGCGAGCGCGTAGATCGCCCCATTGGTGAGGCCGGCCGTCAGGATGGCGATCAGGGTGGTCAGCGCCATGTTCAGCCGCCCAGGTAGGTCGCGAGGAGTTCGTCGCGGGCCATCAGGTCCTCCGGCAGGCCCGACCAGACGAATCGTCCATTGTCGAGAAGGTGGATGAGGTCGGCGAGGCCGGTCACGCGCGCCGGATTCTCCTCCACCAGCAGGATCGAGCGGCCCGACGCCTTGAGATCGGCGATCACCGCGTAGATCTGCTCGATGATCAGCGGCGCGAGGCCGAGCGAGGGCTCGTCGATCAGCAGCACCCGGCCGCCCATCATCAGCCCGCGCCCGATGCCGACCATGCGGCGCTCGCCGCCCGACAGGGTGGAGGCGATCTGCCGGCGGCGCTCGGCGAGCTTGGGCAGGCGCGCGAAGACCTCGTCCCTTCGTTCCGCGATCACGCCGCGGTTGCGCTCGGCATAGGCCCCCATCTGCAGGTTCTCTTCGACGGTCATCTGGGGGAAGAGCATGTCGCCCTGGGGGACGTGGGCGACGCCGCGCGTCGCGATCACGTCGGGGCGCAGCCCGCCGATCGAGACGCCGTCGAGGGCGATGGTGCCGCCGCGCAGGCCCACCAGCCCCGAGATGGCCTTCAGCAGGGTCGTCTTGCCGTGCCCGTTGGGACCGACGACCGTGATCAGCCGCCCCTTCTCGACGACCAGCGAAAGGCCGGTGAGCACGGCGGGTCCGGCGTAGCCGGCAACGACCCCCTCCAGGGCCAGGGCCGGCGCGTCAGGCATCGGCACGCTGTTCGGCGAAGAAGCGCTTGAGACGGCTGGTCGCTCCGGCGCCGAGATAGGTCTCGACGACGACGGGATCCTCGGCCACGGCCTCCGGCCGCCCCTGAAAGATGATCCGGCCGTGGTGCATGATGAGGACGCGTGTCGACAACTGCAGCAGGAAGCGCATCACATGCTCGATGAGGACGATGGTGATCCCGCCTTCCCGAAGCTTCCGCATCAGGGCCATGATGACGTCGATCTCCCCCGCGGTCAGCCCGCCGACCGGCTCGTCGAGGAAGATCATGCGCGGGCTGGTGGCGACCGCGCCCGCGATCATCAGCAGCTTGCGATCCAGCACCGGCAGTTGCCCGACGATGGCCGGCGCCTTGTCGGCGAGGCCGACGAGATCGAGCGCCATCCATGCGGCCGCCCGCGTCGCTCGCCCCAGCCGGAAGCCCGGAAGCCGACGCGGCGTCCGGCCGAAATGCGCGGCGACCTGGACGTTCTCCAGCACCGTCATGCCGTCGAAGGCCGCGTTCAATTGGAAGGTGCGGGCCATGCCGGCCTGGCAGATCGCGTCGGCTTCCAGGCCGCTGACATCCGCGTCGCCAAAGAACACGCGGCCCGCCGTCGCCGGCGTGAGGCCCGTCACGACGTCGAACAGCGTGGTCTTGCCGGCCCCGTTGGGGCCGCCGATCCCCAGCACCTCGCCTTCCTCGACCAACAGCGACACGTTGTCGACGGCCTTCAGGGAACCGAAGTGCCGGCTGATGCCGTCGCAGGCGAGGAGGGCGGGGCCGGCCATCGGGTCGCTCAGCTCATCCAGGGCGGCATGACGAAGCTGTCGGTGGCGTAGAGCGCCGGGGCGATCAGCTTGGGGTCGGACTTGTAATCCTGATGCTGCAGGAACTGGTGCGGCATGCCGAGCGAGGGATCGGCCACCTGTGTGGGATAGCAGTAGGACGACTGGCCCGCGGGATCGGTTCGCTGCACGCCGTTGACCCCTCGATAGACGAGACTGCGCATCGCGGTGGCCACCTTCTGCACCTGTTGCTTGTCGGCGGGCTTGCCGGCGCCGCCCGCGATGGCGGCCGACAACGCCCACTTCCAAAGTCCGTCGTAGGTCTGCGACCCGGTGATGAAGGCCGACTTCGGGCCGAACTTGTCGCGGTAGCTCTTGCGGAAGGGCGCCGCGAACTCGTCCGGCAGGCAGCCGATCACCGTCGAATAGATGACGCCGTTGACGGCCTCGCCGCCGATGTCCCGGAAGGCGGGAAGCGAGGGTCCGTATTGCATGTAGATCAGGCTTTTGGTCGGCTGCGGCTTGAACTGCAACATGAACTGGGCGAGATCCTGAGGCAGGAAGTGGGTGACGAGGATCGCGGCCGGCGGGTCCTGGCGCAGCTTGGCCAGGGTCGGCCCCCATTGGGTGGTGGGGAACTGCACCGTCTCGAAGAGGCCGACCTCGAAACCGTAGTCCTTGGCCTTCGTCTTGATCGCGTTGGCGATCACCACGGCATATTCAACCGCCGAGGGTATGATCGCGATCTTCCTGTTAGGCGGCGTCCACTTGCCGGCCTTGATCAGCTCGTTGAGGAAATTGAGGCAACCCGGCCCGTAGTAATATTCGGGCGGGTCGATCTGGAAGCTGCCGTAGAATCGCGACGGATCGGTCTTGAACTTCTCGTTGTGCGAGATCAGCGTGTTGGCGTGCATCATGATGATGTCGTTGTCGGCCGCGACATCCATCTCCACCATGTTGGTGCCGACGTTGTAGCCGTTGATGATGGCCGGCACCGAGAAACGGTCGACGAGGCGCTGCATGGACTGGCTGACGATGTCGGCGCCCATGTCCTTCGTGTCCTCGACATGGATCTCCAGCTTACGGCCGAGGATCCCGCCGGCCTCGTTGATCTCCGCCGCCGCGAGGTCGAGCCCGTTTTTGAACTCGACGCCATCGGCCGCCGCAAGGCCCGACATCGGCAGCGCCGCCCCGACCGGGATGGGACCCTCCTGCGCCGCGGCCTTGTCGGCTCCGAAGCTGGCGAGCGCGGCCATGCCGGCGGCGCCCGCGCCAACCGAACCGCGCAACATCGAACGTCTGTCAAACATTCCCGTCTCTCCCTGCCCAGTTAACCCGCTCGGCCGCCTTCATAGGAAGTAGGCCGGGAAACGCGTCTCGAAATCGCGTGCGAAGCTCAGCACGCGGGCATCCTTGCCGCGCGGACCGATGATCTGGAGACCTATCGGCAGACCTGACGCCGTGCGCCCACACGGCACCGTCGCGGCCGGTTGCTGCGTCAAGTTGATCGGGAAGTTGAAGCCGGCCCACTCGATCCAGCGCGACGTCGCGCTGCCCGGCGGTACCTCGTGCCCGACTTCGAAGGCCGGGATGGCCGTGGCCGGCGAGACGACGACGTCGAACTGCGTCAGCATCGCATCCATGGCCTGGCCGAAGGTGGCGCGGGCGGCCATGGCCTGGACGTAGCGGACAGCGGTGAGGCCCTCTCCCGCGGCGACGATCTCGGCGAGGCCAGGATCGAGCGCGGCGCGCTGGGCGGCCGTCAACGTCGCGGCGCGCGCCGCCGCGCCCGAAAACCAGAGCACGTTGAAGATGTCGAGCACGTCGGCCTCGGGCAGGACGATGGGCGTCACCGAGGCCCCGGCCGCGCGGAGCGCCTCGACCATGCCGGCGAAGCCGGATGCGACCTCGGAGTCCACGCTGCCGCAAGGGGGCGTGGACCAAACGCCGATGCGCGCCCCCTCGACCGTTTGGGGATTGCCGTCCAGCGGCGGCAGCCTCGCTGGTCCTTGCAACCAGTCCCGCGGGTCCACGCCGGACATGCCGGCGAGCATGGCGGCCACATCGTCCACGCGGCGCGCCATCGGGCCGAGATGAGCGACGGTCCCGAAGGCGCTGGCGGGAAAGGCGGGGATGCGGCCATAGGTCGGCTTCAGGCCGACGATGCCAGTGAACGATGCCGGGATTCGGATCGACCCGCCTCCGTCGGTGCCGAGATGGAAGACGCCCGCCCCCGTGGCGGCCGCGACCGCAGCCCCGCCCGACGAGCCACCGGGCGTCATCGCCGGATTCCAAGGGTTCCTCGTGATCCCGCTGAGAGGACTGTCGGTGAGTGCCTTCCAGCCGAATTCGGGCGTCGTCGTAAGGCCGAGGATGGTCACCCCCGCCGCCCTGAGCCGCGCGACGGCCGGCGCGTCGTCCACACATGGGGTCGCGGGAGTCGAGAGGCTGCCGTAACGGATCGGCCAGTTCCCGACCCAGACGATGTCCTTGATCGTCGCGGTCACCCCGTCGATCGGGGAGAGCGGCACGCCGCGCCGCCAACGGTCTTCGGAAGCGGCGGCGGCCGCAAGCGCAGCGACGCGGTCGATGCGGGTGAAGGCGTTGAAGCGGTGCTGCACCGCTTCAGCCCGATCGAGCGCGGTGGCGGCGACCTCGACGGGGGTCAACCGACGGCTTCGGTAGGCCTCCCGCAGCGCGGCCGCCGAAAGGCGGCAAAGCGGCGCCGCGTCGGAGATCGGTGTCATCTCGCGTTGCGCGATACCCATCCAGTGCGCCCGTCCGTTCCGGTCGAGGGCGAAAGCTAGCAGCAATTCCAGCCGACTATAAAATACCTTTTTTGCGGCAGCGATCGCTATGAAATGTACTTATGTGCAAGCTGGTGCTTCGTTGAGCACTGCGGGACGTCACCGCGAAAGAAGTGCCGCTCGCGCAGGCAGAGCCGGACGATGTCGTGGAGCGCTGCCCCGATTGCCCGAGCGGCGCGGCGGAACGTTCTAGCCATCCGGCCAATTGCGGATGGCCCCGATTGGCATGGAAGCGAGTCCGCGACGCGAGCATCCCGCGGACGCCCCTCGCCGACCACCGCACCATCGTCGAACTCATCGGCGCCACCACCTCGAAGGCGGAGCTGACGGTCCGTTGCCGGCTCGACGAAAACCCCTACCCTGCCGGCATCGAAGTTTCCGACCAGGAGATAGCCGAACTGAATATCATCCGCGACGACGTTTATGGCGAATGGACCTATACGATCAAGCCGCGATCGCCGGGACGCGCGCGATAAACGATCGACGCTTCCCTAGTGCTTTGCCGTCCCGACATCCCGTCCCCGATCACGTCATCGGCTCCCACGGGCTCCCATCGCCAAAGCTCCTCGCGATGACCTCGGGTCCGAAGCGGGAATGATCGTCGCGGCGACGCGGCCAAGCGGCGTCCGGCGCGACGATGCCATCCCTTCGCCCGCGCGGCGGTCTTGCCGAACCACCCGGGATCGCTATATGCAGCGTACCCTGGAAATATTCTAAACTAGAGCGGGCGACATGAAACCCTTTGCCGAGCTGACCGAACGCGAAGTGCTGGCGCTGGCAATCAGCAGCGAGGAAGAAGACGGCCGCATCTACGCCGATTTCGCCGAGTCGCTGCGCGACGCGTACCCCGACAGCGCGAAGATGTTCGTCGACATGGCGGCCGAGGAAGGCGGCCACCGCCGGCAGCTCATCGACATATTCACGGCCAAGTTCGGCACCCACATCCCCTTGATCCGCCGGCAGGATATCCGCGGCTGGATCGTGCGGAAGCCGCTGTGGCACGTGCGTCCGCTGGGCATCGACGTCGTGCGCCGGCACGCGCAGGTCATGGAACAGGACGCCGGGCGGTTCTACCGGCAGGCCGCGGAACGGACGAGCGACGCCGACATCCGCAAGCTGCTGGGCGATCTGGCCGAAATCGAGGCCGGCCACGAGCGGCAGGCCGGCGAGATCGCGTTGCATCGGCTGCCGGGCGAGAAGCGCACCAAGGAGGACGAGGACGCGAGCCGCCGGTTCGTGCTCCAGGTGATCCAGCCGGGCCTCGTCGGCCTGATGGACGGCTCGGTGTCCACGCTGGCGCCGGTGTTCGCCGCGGCCTTCGCCACCCACAGTTCCTGGAACGCGTTCCAGGTCGGCATGGCGGCCTCGCTCGGTGCCGGCATTTCGATGGGTTTCGCGGAGGCGCTGGCGGACGACGGAAAGCTGTCGGGGCGCGGCACGCCGCTGCTGCGCGGCATCGTGTGCGGGCTCATGACGGTCGCGGGCGGTATCGGCCACACGGTGCCCTACCTCATCCCGAGGTTCTACACCGCGACGGTGGTGGCCGCCGTGGTGGTTCTGTTCGAACTCCTGATCATCGCCTGGATTCAGTGGCGCTACATGGACACGCCACCGGTATCCGCCGCCGCCAAGGTCATGCTCGGGGGAGGGCTGGTCCTGGCCACCGGCATCCTGATCGGCAACGCCTAGCAAGAGCCGGGGCGGGGATCGCTCCCCGCCCCGGACCGGATCAATAATCCATGCCGCCGCCCATGCCGCCCATGCCGCCGCCGCCGCCGCCGCCCATCGAGGGCGAGTCCTTCTTCGGCGCCTCGGCCACCATGGCTTCCGTGGTGATCAGGAGGCCGGCCACCGAGGCCGCGTCCTGCAGGGCCACGCGGACGACCTTCGCGGGATCGACGATCCCGGCGCTCAGCATGTCGACGTAGGCCTCGGTCTGCGCGTTGAAGCCGTAGCTCGCCGACGAATGCTCGGTCACCTTGCCGACCACGATCGATCCTTCGACGCCGGCGTTCTCGGCGATCTGCCGGATGGGCGCATCGAGGGCCTTGAGCACGATGCTGATGCCGGCCTGGACATCGGCCACCGGGCTCTTCAGCTTGGCGACCGCCGCCTTGGCGCGCAACAGCGCGATGCCGCCGCCGGGAACGATGCCTTCCTCTACCGCCGCACGCGTCGCGTGGAGGGCGTCGTCGACACGGTCCTTCTTTTCTTTCACCTCGATTTCGGTCGAGCCGCCGACACGGATGACCGCGACGCCGCCGCTGAGCTTGGCCAGGCGCTCCTGAAGCTTTTCCTTGTCGTAGTCCGAGGTGGTGTCTTCGATCTGCGCCTTGATCTGCGCGACGCGCGCGTTGATGTCGTCCTTCTTGCCGGCGCCGTCGATGATGGTCGTGTTTTCTTTCTCGATGCGGACCCGCTTGGCACGGCCGAGCATGTCGAGCGTCACGTTTTCGAGCTTGATGCCGAGGTCTTCCGAAATCGTCTGCCCGGCCGTGAGGACGGCGATGTCCTCGAGCATGGCCTTGCGGCGATCGCCGAAGCCCGGCGCCTTCACGGCCGCGACCTTGAGGCCGCCGCGCAGCTTGTTGACGACGAGCGTGGCCAAGGCCTCGCCGTCGATGTCCTCGGCGATGATCAGGAGCGGCTTGCCGCTCTGCACCACGGCTTCGAGCACCGGCAGCATGGCCTGCAGCGAGGATAGCTTCTTCTCGTGGATGAGGACGTAAGGATCCTCGAGTTCGGCCACCATCTTCTCGGCGTTGGTGACGAAATAGGGCGACAGGTAGCCCCTATCGAACTGCATCCCCTCGACGACGTCGAGTTCGGTATCGGCGGTCTTCGCCTCTTCGACCGTGATGACGCCCTCGTTGCCGACCTTCTTCATGGCTTCGGCGATCATGGCGCCGATGGCGGCGTCGCCGTTCGACGCGATGGTGCCGATCTGGCCGATCTCCTCGGACGAACCGACCTTCTTGGCGCGGCCCTCGATGTCCTTGACGGCCTCGATCACGGCCATGTCGATGCCTCGCTTGAGGTCCATCGGGTTCATGCCGGCCGCGACCAGCTTGATGCCTTCCTTCATGATGGCGGCCGCGAGCACGGTCGCCGTGGTGGTGCCGTCGCCGGCCAGGTCGTTCGTCTTCGAGGCCACTTCGCGCACCATCTGCGCGCCCATGTTCTCGAACTTGTCCTCGAGCTCGATCTCTTTCGCGACCGTGACGCCGTCCTTGGTGATGCGCGGCGCGCCGTACGACTTGTCGAGGATGACGTTGCGGCCCTTGGGGCCGAGCGTCACCTTCACGGCGTCGTTGAGGATGTCGATCCCGCGCAGCATACGGTCGCGGGCGTCGGAGGAAAATCTTACGTGCTTGGCAGCCATTGTGGTGAACTCCTGTGCAATTCGTTCGGGATGGAAAGGTCTTCAGGCGGCCTGTTTCAGGACGGCGCCTTGGCCGACGATCACGCCCATGATGTCGCTTTCCTTCATGATCAGGAGTTCCTGACCGTCGATCTTGACTTCGGTGCCGGACCATTTGCCGAACAGCACCTTGTCGCCGACCTTGACGTCGACCGGGACGAGCTTGCCGCCGTCGTCACGGGCGCCGGGACCGACGGCGACGATCTCGCCCTCCTGCGGCTTCTCCTTCGCGTTGTCCGGGATGATGATCCCGCCCTTGGTCTTTTCCTCGCCTTCGAGGCGCCGGACGACGACACGGTCGTGGAGGGGCCTGAAATCCATGGAAGCGCTCCTTGAGGCCGGCGCGCGGGTCGAATGTCGACCTTCTCGTTCCACGCCTGGCACTGACCTCATGTGAGTGCCAACGGCGGTAAATACGAGATGCGCGCGCGCGGCGACGAAAATAAAACGGGTTTGCCGCCTTTGCGGGCCGGGTCCCCGATGAACCGACGCGCGCGACCATCGGTTCAAGACGGGGCTACGTTCGGCGACGCTCGCGTTCGAGCACGTGGACCCTCGACGGAGCGGGTCGGCCGAGGGTGGCAGATCGCGATTTCAGACCGGACGAGCATCGTCCCGCTCCCAAACGGCCGCCGGATCCTGCGGTTCGCGACGGGGTCCGGGTCGGTCGATCACAGGTGCCGACATGCGGATCTGCGAGATATCGTGGCGGTCCCGGCGTGACTCGAACACGCGACCTTCGGTTTAGGAAACCGCTGCTCTATCCTGCTGAGCTACGGAACCCCCACGGCGCTGTCTTAGCTCAAGCGCCGGGGCCTAGGGAAGCGCGGGCATCCGGTTTGATCCGCCCCCGGCTGAGAGCGGCATCGCCCATGGAGCTTGCGACCCGCGCGCGCGGGCTTGCCTCGTGGCTGGCCGGTCTGGCCTGCGCGATCCTGATCGGCCCGGCCGGCATGGGCGCCGCCGCTGCCGGCGCGCTCGCCGGGGCGTGCGGCCTGACGCCCGAGGCGGAACCCGTCCGGGTGGCGGGGGTCGCCGACAACCTCGAACTGCGCCTCGACGACGGGCGCGTCGCGCTGCTTGCCGGCATCGATCCCGTACGCCCTACGACGCTCCATCCCGGCTTCGCGGACGACGCGCGGCGGAGCCTCGGCGCGTGGCTCGACGGGCGCACGGCCTTCATGACCCCCCTGGCCGCGGTGCCGGACCGCTGGAACCGGACGCCCGCGCTGGTGTTCGCCCCGCCGCCGGGCGCGGGCGCGCAGCCGTCCGCCCCCGTGCCCGGCGCCGCGCCCGCTTTGTCCGTCGGCGAAGCCCTGATCGACGCCGGCTGGGCGCGTGCGCGGCCCGACGTCGCGCTCCACCCGTGTTTCGCCCAATACCTCGCGCTCGAGTCGCAGGCCCGGGCGGCGAAGCTGAACCTGTGGTCCGACCCCGCCTACGCGATCCTCGGCCCCGACGACGGTCCGGCGCTCGATGCCGCCGCGGGAGGGATGGCCGTCGTGGAAGGACCCGCCACGAGCCGCGCCGACCGCGCGCGCGTCGTCCTGTCGCTCGGCCCCGCGCCGTCGCGCTTCAGGGCGACGCTCGCCCGCAAGGCCGTGCGGAGCTTCGCGCGGGCCGGGATCGCGATCGAAAGCGTCGCCGGAAAGCGCCTCCGTGTCCGTGGCTTCCTCGATAACCGATTCGGGCCAACAATCGACCTTCGTGACCCCGATCAGGTCGAAGTGCTCGATCCGTGAGCGCCCCCACGGCGACAAAGCTTCGGCAGGCGGGAAACAGTGGACGAGACCCGCCCCGTCTCGCTAGAGCAATACTGGCGAAGTCTCCGGAAGCGCTCCGTCCGTTCCTCGAAGCCGCGCGCGGCTTCGGCCGGGGCGGACCGTCGGCGGCCGAAGGCTGATCGGGGTTTCGCGCGGACGGAGAAGGCAGGCGGCCGAGGGGAATGGTGCGGGGTGCGACGGATGGGGCGGGAGCATGGGCCGGGCGCGCGGGCGCGGTCGCGTTGGCCCTTGTCCTGTCGGCTTGCGCGGGTCTCGTCGACGAAAAGTCCGTGCCGGCGGCGGCGAGCGTGGCGGTTCCCGCCTCCGCGCCGCGCACGACCGGCGTCGAAAGCACGGCCGTACGGCAGCACAAGCAGCTCGTCAGCTATTTCGGCGGTGAATACCGGTCCGCCGCGACGGAGCGCTTTTTGGACGAGGTGCTGGTCAAGCTCGCAGGGGCGAGCGACACGCCGGGCCAGGTCTACCGGGTCACGATCCTGAACTCGCCCGTGGTCAACGCGTTCGCATTGCCGTCCGGCAACATCTACGTCACCCGGGGATTGCTGGCCCTGGCCGACGACACCTCGGAGGTGGCGGCCGTGATGGCGCACGAGATCGCCCACGTGACGGCCCGGCACGCCCTGCAACGGGCCGAGCTCGAGAAGCGATCCGCCGTCATCAGCCAGGCGGCGGACGTCATCGACAACCGCGACAAGTCGCGCACGTTCAAGACCTACGCGCAGCTATCGCTCGCGAGCTTCTCCCGCCAGCAGGAGATCGAGGCGGACGAGATCGGTGTGCACGTGATCGCCAAGGCCGGCTTCGATCCCTTCGCGGCGGCGCGCTTCCTGGTTTCGCTCGGGCGCTCGACCGAGCTGCGCCAGTCGATGCACCCGGCGGGCGGCGGCAAGCCGGACATGATGGCGACCCACCCCTCGACCCCGGAGCGCGTCGCGCACGCCGTGGCGGTGGCCCGCGGCATCGGCGCGCCGGGCCTCGGCGAGACCGGGCACGACCGTTATCTCGCCGCCCTCGACGGCATGCTGTACGGCGACGACCCGGCGGAAGGCCTCGTTCTCGGGCGGCAGTTCACCCACCCGAAGCTCGGCTTCGCCTTCACGGCCCCGGACGCTTTCATCCTCGAAAACTCCGCGCAGGCGGTGCTCGGCGTCACCGAAGACGGCGGCCAGGCGCTTCGGCTCGACCGCGTGCACGTCCCGGCGGACACGAGCCTGCAATCCTATCTCGCATCCGGATGGATCGAGGGTTTGCAACCGAGCACCGCGGAAACGATCACCCCCAACGGACTTCCCGGCGTCACCGCGACCGCGAAGGCCGACATCTGGTCGTTCAGGCTCGCGGCGATCCGGCTTGGCGGCGAGGTGTACCGGCTGACCTTCGCGGCCAAGGATCTCAGCGAGGACGCCGACAAGCGCTTTCGCGACGCGATCAACAGCTTCCGCCGGGTGTCGCCCGAGGAAATCCGCGACATTCGGCCGAACCGGGTCGGGGTCGCGGTCGCGGGCCAGGCCGATACGCCCGAAACCTTCGCGGCCCGCATGCCGTTCGTCGACCGGCCGCTCGAGACCTTCACGGTTTTGAACGGCATGGAGAGCGGCACCCCCCTCGAGCCCGGCCGGCGCTACAAGCTGATCGTGAACTAGCGACGCCGCTTCCCGTTGCGGGAGCTCGATTTGTCGCAGGCCGTCGCGTCTCGGGCCGGGGCGCCGCTGAAACCTTCCTCGGGGCGCCGCGTATGTTCGACGGAGCCCCCCGGCGCCGCGACCCGCTCCGGCTTGCGAAATTCGAGCGATAGCGGCGGCCACCGGGTTGCTTCGTGCTTTCGGCGGGACCGGTGCCGGACCTGGGCCGAGGGAGAGGGACCACGATGCAATTGGCAGGCGTCAGGCGGCAGTTCGTCAAGGCCGCGATGGCGGCGCGGTTCCTCGAACGCGACGAGGAACGGACCCTTGCGCAAAGCTGGCGCCACGACGGCGACGAGGCGGCCCTGCACGAGCTCGCTTCGGCGCACATGCGCCTGGTGATCTCGATAGCGACACGCTTTCGCAACTACGGATTGCCGATCGCCGACCTCATCCAGGAAGGCCACGTGGGCCTGCTCGAAGCCGCGGCCCGCTTCGAGCCAGAACGCGACGTGAGGTTTTCGACCTACGCGACCTGGTGGATCCGCGCCTCGATTCAGGATTACGTCCTGCGCAACTGGTCGATCGTGCGGGGGGGCACGAGTTCCGCCCAGAAGGCGCTGTTCTTCAACCTGCGCCGTCTCCGAGCGAAGCTGTCGCGGGACGCCGCCAGGGATGGATCGGGGCGGATGTTCGCGGCGATCGCGATCGCGATCGGCGTTTCGCCCGCGGATGTCGCGTTGATGGACGCCCGACTGTCGTCCCCCGACGTGTCGCTGAACGCCCCGGTCGCCGACAGCGACAATGGAGGACAAGCCGAGCGCGTCGAGTTCCTGGTCGATGACAAGCCTCTCCCCGACGAGACGGTGGGCGAGCGGATCGACGGCGACCGCCGCGTGACCTGGCTCCGTGAAGCGCTCACCATCTTGTCCGACCGCGAGTTGCGGATCGTCCGGGAGCGTCGCCTCGCCGAGCAGACCGCGACGCTCGAGGCGCTTGGCGACCGGCTCGGCATTTCCAAGGAGCGGGTGCGGCAGATCGAAAACCGCGCCATGGAAAAGCTCCGCCGGGCGCTGAGCCATCTCGATCCGGCTTCGCATGTGTCGCTGGGATAAGGTGGCCACCTAGCGAGGCACCACCAGCTGCCACGCGTCCAGCACGCCGGCGCGCGGCGAGGAGCGCGAACAGGGTGCCGCCATAGATTGCCGCGAGGAGCCCGCGCTCGCCGACCGCTTTGACGTCTTTGCCGCGCGGGGTCGGTCGTCCTTGGAGCGCCTTAGCCCAGGCCCTGAGCCAGAACGTGCCGCGTACGCAAAGATCGAGCTGGAGGATCGCGGCGAGCCAGGTCGCGGCCGCAAGAACGGCGAGCGCGCGCGGCCGATCGATCGCGTGACCGACGGTGGGACCCGACGGCGTCAGAGCCCGGCGCGCTCGGCGGTCTCCGCCTCGGGCGCGGCGGTGATCTTGGCCTCGGTCGCCTTGACCGTCGCCTCGACCTTGGCCTGCTCGGCCGTGTCGGTCGCGAAGCCGATCGAGACGAGGAATTCGGCGATCGGGTCGGCCATCGTTCATCCCATGAAAAAGGGGCCACCCGGAGGGCAGCCCTTGTGTCGTCGGCCGGAGGCGGTTGAGGCTTACCCAGCAGGCTTCATGCTCTCCCCGACGCGGTGGAATGTCTCCGGCACGTCCACGCCCTACTCGAAAATGTCAGCCTGTCGCACCTGATCCTCGAGGACCGCAACAACGCGCTTGATGGTGTGCACCTCCGAAACCAAGTCGTTGTCGTAGCCGTAGGCCAGTTCCGGAAAGGGTCGACTAATCACGTAGCTACGGCTATTGACAGCCGCCTTACGAGTAGCTACGTTTAATCCCGTGGTCATCGTATTCGACGAGCCCAAGCGGCAAGCCAACCTTCTCAAGCACGGCCTCGATATGGCCGAGTTCGAAGATGGCTTCGTTTTCGAGACGGCGCGCGAATTCGAGGCCTATGTCAGCCGCACCGGTCGCACCCGCTTCGCGCTGATCGGACGCTTTCAGGACGATATCGTGGTCGTCGCCATCCTGTCCCCGCTCGGGACAGAGGCACTCTCGGTCGTCAGCCTTCGGCGTGCGAGTGACAAGGAAAGGGAACTCTATGGCTTCTGATAACCACGCCCCCGGTTTCGAACAGGGCCGCGGCTTCACTCCAGAGGATTGGGACGAGGTATCCGACAACCCTGAACTGACGACCGAGGACTTCGCCAGGTCGCGTCCGCTCGCCGAAACACGACCGGACCTGATCGAAGCCGTTCGACGGCGCCGTGGCAACCCGAAGCCGGCGACGAAGGACCTCGTTTCGCTCCGGCTCGACAAGGACGTGCTCGCGAAGTTCCGCGCCACCGGTCCGGGCTGGCAAAGCCGCATCAACGATGCGCTCAAGGCATACCACCTGCAGGAAGGTCCGCTCCCATAATCCTCACCCTGGACCGTGACCGCGCGGCGTGGTGGTATCCGGCGGAATGAGGAGGAGGATGACGGATGCGGCTGACGTTTGCCTCTTTTTTTCGAATGTTCGGTCACAACAGCGCAAAAGCAAAAGCACCACCTCCGGATCAATCCCGGCCGCCAGAACGGCCTAGCGTCGGAATCCCGGTCCCGGACGGCTATCCGCCCGAACTTCTCCATCGCGCTCTCGAAAGACAGCCGCGACCGGCCCACCGTAAGGGAAAGCGCAGAACCCGAGAAGAGATTGAGAGCGACCGCAGAATATTCAACGAAACCACGTTGAAGCAGGGCGCCGTTCGCTACAAGTTTGATCTCGCCCGGGCGAAGCCTATTGGCGTCACACACTACATCTGGCGATCCTGCGGCGACCTCGATGTATGTAGTTTTTGCCGAAAGCGCAATGGGGAACGATTTCGGTGCGATCCGCTGTCGGACGCTAGTTTTCCCGGCGGGTTCATGTGCAGCGAACAAGAGGTATGCAGATGCTACTACGAGTTTATTGTCCCGGATTAGCTGCTTTTGCATTTATTGCGCTTGCAACAACGGTAAAATCGGAAATAGACGCTATCTTTCCTAAGTTTAATCCAGACATATCGTGCGCTAAGCGCTTTGAGAATGCTACCGACAGAAGCGTTATCAACTCGCTTATTAACGATTGTATTTCAACCGAACAATAGGCTTACGAATACCTAAAATCTGTCTGGTCTCTTGGATCAATAAAGTTGCGTGATACATGCGCCCGCGATCGACTTCCGGAACGTCGCAGGCTGGATGAGCCAGGACGTGGGCCGACGTATCAGTTTTACGGATATGTGGCGACTTGCTTCCGTTCTGGGCTTGATTTGGAACAACAGCGCGATCAGCCGCTTCAACATTTTCAACCGTAGTTACACATTTCCCAAGTAATACCCCTGCCCGGCTTGGCTCGGCGGCAACGACCCGCCCTTCCCGATGCACATGCTCTCGTCGTACCACTCATTCCCGCGCGTGTCGCCGAAGCGATCCATGTGAAATATCGTGTACGTGCCGGCGGCTAGTCCCTGATTGGCCAAATTGATATTGGCCGCCTGGGCGTCCTTTCCGGCCGTCGGGTCATTGTTCTGCTGCGCCGCGATAATCTGCGACGGATCAAGCTGAACCTTCATCAACGGCTGCAACGCCGGGTTGAGCAGCGACACGACCTTGATGCCGTCCTCCGTCTGCTGGGGCCAGCCGACAAGCCCGGTCGCTGCGGTGAGCTTCACCGTCCCGCTTGGGGTATCGAGCGACTTCGGCGTCATGACGATCTTGTTGTTCTGGATCGACCAGAGGCCGCCCGCCGAGAGCGTGACTTGCCGAAGAAGATCGCGCGCCATGCCGATGAATGGCCGGCCGCGCGGGTATTTCGGCTGGCTGAGGTCAAGCGTGTTGGTGCCGAGCGTGATGCCGAACGGCGCGAAGGCATCGATTGCCACTTGCGCTTTGTCTTGAGGCGTGAACCCGGCAGCAAGTGTCTTGGTAACTCGGGCCTTCGTGTAGCCGGCATCGCCGTCGGCACAGAATATGTCGATGTAGCTGTCGACCGCTGTTTCGTGCCCGGCGATCGTTTGCTTGATCTCTCCAGCGAAAATCTGTCCCGAGTTGCCCTCATACCCGGCGGAGAACGTGACCCGCGTGAATTCCTTGTTCTGAAACTGCGCGATCGTCTGCTGAGACGGATTGTAAATTCGAAAGCTCGCCATGTTCGGCGATTGCAGGTGCCACATCTTGATGGAAAACACGATCCGCAGATCCGTCGGCCCGCCCCCTCGGATGGTCTTGCTGGTGCTGCCCGACAGGGTCAGCGTGCACGTTCGCAGCCAGTTCTCGGCGTCACGATCCCTTGACGATCGGGCGCCCACAGGAACAGCGAAAGGTCCGCGAGCGCGATCGTCACGCCGAACACGACGCTGGCTGCCACGTTCGACGCGATGCGGTGCCGCGTCGCCCGGCTCATGATCAGGTCGTGGACATCGGTCATGGCCGACCTCTCCGATCCATCGGGCGCCGAGTCCGCACCGGCGCGCCGACACGTAGTCCGACACGCTGTCGCAAATCTGTCGACATGTCGCCGGCGTCGTTGTAGAAACCCGGCTCAACTCACAACAGCGCGCCGAAACGCCGCGATCCGCAGGGTCGCGACCGGCACAGGATCATCCATGAACATCATTCAAATGCTCGATGCGGAAGAAGCCGCGCGACTGAGCGTCGACAAGGTCATGCCGGCGTTCCAGCCCGGCGACACCATCGTCGTGAACGTCAAGGTCAAGGAGGGCGAACGCAGCCGCGTCCAGGCCTACGAGGGCGTTTGCATCGCCCGGACCGGCGGCGGGCTGCAGGAAAGCTTCACGGTGCGGAAGATTTCCTACGGCGAGGGTGTCGAGCGGGTCTTCCCGGTGTTCTCGCCGAACATCGAGTCCGTCAAGATCGTGCGGCGCGGCAAGGTGCGCCGCGCCAAGCTTTATTACCTGCGCGACCGGCGCGGCAAGTCGGCGCGCATCGCCGAACGCATCGATCCGTCCGCCAAGGGCAAGGTCAAGAACAAGGCCGCCGCCGCCAAGCCCGCGGCCGCCGGATAATCCGGACTGCGCGCGTTCCCCGCCGGGCGGGGGGTACCGCCCGGCGGAACCCCGCCCCGGCCGCCGTTCCGATGTTCGTGAGTTCGACCGGGCGGCAAGGCCCCGAGGTACGATCCCATGGCCGACAGCGCATTCAAAGAGTCTAGCCCTTCCCAGGGGCCACGCACGCTCTACGACAAGATCTGGGACGACCACGTCGTCGAGAGGCAACCCGACGGAACCTGCCTGATCTACATCGATCGGCATCTTGTCCACGAGGTGACGAGCCCCCAGGCGTTCGAAGGGCTGCGGCTGACGGGCCGGCGCGTCCGGGCACCGCAAAAAACCCTCGCGGTCGTCGACCACAACGTGCAGACGACCGACCGCCGCAACGGCATCGAGGAGCCTGAAAGCCGCATGCAGGTCGAAACGCTCGCCGAGAACGCGCGCGAATTCGGCATCGAATATTTCAACGAGCTCGACCCCCGGCAAGGCATCGTCCACATCATCGGGCCGGAACAGGGCTTCACGCTGCCCGGCACCACGATCGTGTGCGGCGACAGCCATACCTCGACGCACGGCGCTTTCGGGGCGCTCGCGCACGGCATCGGCACGTCGGAAGTCGAGCACGTGCTGGCCACGCAGACGCTGATCCAGTCGAAGGCGAAGAACATGCTGGTGCAGGTCGACGGCACCCTGCCCCCGGGCGTCACCGCGAAGGATATCATCCTCGCGATCATCGGCGAGATCGGCACCGCGGGCGGCACCGGGCACGTCATCGAATACGCGGGCGAGACCATCCGCGCGCTGTCGATGGAAGGCCGCATGACGGTCTGCAACATGTCGATCGAGGGCGGCGCGCGGGCCGGCATGATCGCACCCGACGAGAAGGCGTTCACATACCTCCAGGGCCGGCCCAAAGCCCCGAGGGGCGACGTGTGGGACCGGGCAATCGCCTATTGGCAGACGCTGCGCTCGGACGCGGGCGCGCATTTCGACCGCGTGGTGCGGCTCGACGCTGCGAAACTGCCCCCGATCGTGTCCTGGGGCACGAGCCCGCAGGACGTCGTTTCGGTCGCCGGCACCGTGCCGCGCATCGAGGATGCGATCGATGAGGACAGGCGCGCTTCGCTGCGCCATGCGCTCGGCTACATGGGGCTCGATGGGGGCGAGAAGGTCACCGACATCGCGATCGACCGCGTGTTCATCGGCTCGTGCACCAACGGCCGCATCGAGGATCTGCGCGCGGTGGCCAAGGTGGTGGACGGGCGGCGCGTGGCCGCGAGCGTGAGCGCCATGATCGTGCCCGGCTCCGGCCTCGTGAAGATCCAGGCCGAGGAAGAGGGGCTCGACCGGGTGTTCAAGCAGGCGGGGTTCGATTGGCGCGAACCCGGCTGCTCCATGTGCCTCGCCATGAACCCGGACAAGCTCCGGCCCGGCGAACGTTGCGCCACGACGTCGAACCGAAATTTCGAAGGACGCCAAGGCTACAAGGGCCGCAGCCACCTGGTGTCGCCCGCCATGGCGGCGGCGGCGGCCATCGCGGGCCGGTTCGTGGACATCCGCGAATGGGGCGCGACGGGGTGAGGTCACGACCGCTTGCCATCGCCCGGCGGCGTTGGGACAATGCTTTGAGACCTATATACGTGCTTGACCGTCCTCGGGACGCCCTAGACTACGGGTTTGACGGTCCGATCTCTTCGCGCTGTTTCTGGTCACTGCGCGTGACCGCTGAGGGCCGCCGCCGCTAGCCCACCAAGCCTTCGAAAATCCCGCGTCCGTCGGCGCCGCCCGTCAGCGCTTCGACAGCGTTTTCGGGGTGCGGCATGAGGCCCAGCACATTGCAGCCTTCCGAGTAGATCCCGGCCACGTGGTCGCGCGAGCCGTTCGGGTTCGCGTCGGCCTCGCCTTCCGCGCCGCAATAGCGGAACGCCACCCTGCCCTCGCCCGCAAGGCGCGCGAAGGTTTCGTCGTCGCAGGCGTAATTGCCTTCCCCGTGGGCGACGGGGAAGCGCACCACCTGCCCGGCCCGGTAGGCGCCCGCGAAGGGCGTGTCGGCGCGCTCGACGCGCAGGTGCTGCCAGCGGCACACGAAGCGGAGGCCGGCGTTGCGCATGAGCACGCCGGGCAGCAGGCCCGCCTCGCAGGCGACCTGAAACCCGTTGCAGATGGCGAGCACGCGGCCCCCCCGCCAGGCATGCGCGCGGACGGCGGCCATGACCGGCGCGCGCGCCGCGATGGCGCCGCAGCGCAGGTAGTCCCCGTAGGAGAAGCCGCCGGGAAGCACCACGAGATCGGTCCCCGAGGGCAGGCCCGTTTCCGTGTGCCAGACGCGGACGGGTTCCCGGCCCGCCGCCCGGCGGAGCGCGCGCGCGACGTCGCGGTCGCGATTCACGCCCGGGAAGATGACGATGGCGGCCGTCACGCGTCGTCCCCGACGATGGCGATCGCGTAATCCTCGACGACGAGGTTGGCGAGGAGCGCCTCGCATGCCCGCCGCAACGCCGCCTCGGCCTGCCCGCGATCCGCGACCGAAAGCGCGACATCGAAGACCTTGCCCTGGCGGACGCCCGCGACCCCGGCGATGCCGAGGGCCTCGAGCGCACCCTCGATCGCCTTGCCTTGCGGGTCGAGGATGCCGGGTTTCAGGGTGACGGTGACGCGGGCGCGCATGGGCGGGGGTCCGGGCGAAGGTGCAGCGCGCAGGCATAGTGATGACGGGCCGGCGAGGCAAACGGGCCGCTTTTCATCGGCGCGTCAACCTGCGATGAACGCCGGTGCCCGCTTCGGCGCAGCGCCTGCCGGGCCGCCCTTCGCCGGCGCGCGGGCGTCGAGCCCGCACGCAGCCCCGGCCCATTCCGGGCAGGCGCCTTGGCCGGCGTGCCGAAGCTGGTCGGCTCACAGTTTTGTCCAGAGAGAACCATGACCTCAGACATGATCGTGTTCGACTGCGACGGCGTCCTGGTCGACAGCGAGGTCCTTTCGGTCGAGGGCATGGTGTCGGCGCTGAACGCCGCCGGCGTGCCCGCGACGGCGCCGATGATCGCGCGTTTCTACGGGATGAAGCAGGCCGACATCCTGCTCAAGATATCGGAGGAGACGGGCCGCGACATCGGCGCGGATGTCGGCCCGAGCATCTGGCCCGCGACGCGCGCGCTGTTCGACACCGAGCTGAAACCGATGCCGGGACTGGCCGACTTCGTCGGGCGCCACGCGGATGTGCCGCGCTGCGTCGCCTCCTCGTCGAGCCTGGAGCGCATCCGCCATTCGCTCGGGTTGACCGGCCTCCTTCCCCTGTTCGGCGAAGCGATCTTCTCGTCGCAGCAGGTCGCCCGCGGCAAGCCCGCGCCCGACCTGTTCCTGTTCGCGGCGGCGCGGATGGGCATCGACCCCGAGCGGTGCGTCGTCGTCGAGGACTCGCCTTACGGGGTGCAGGGCGCCGTCGCGGCCGGGATGCGGGCCATCGGATTCAGCGGGGGAAGCCACATCCAGGATCACCACGTCGCGCTTCTCAAGGAGGCGGGCGCGGCCCACGTCGAACGGGATTGGACGGGGGTCGAGAAGCGGATCTTCGGGTGAGCGCGGAAAGTGGCGCCGGGCTCGGAGCGACCGTCGCGACCGATGCGGTCGCGATCGCGTTCGACGGGCGCGTCGCACGGGCGCTGCGGCGGGTCGTGGCCGCCGAGGTGCCGGTTCAGATCGTCTACGCGGGCGCCCCGTTCGGCGTCATGATGGCGACACCCGCGGACCTCGAGGATTTCGCCTACGGGTTCAGTTTGACCGAGGGCGTGATCGCGCGCGCCCCCGACATCCGCGGGCTCGACATCGCGCGCGACGCCGCCACCGTCCGCATGGCGATCGACCTCGCGCCCGCGCGCCTCCACGCGCACCTGGCGCGGCGCCGCGCCATGACGGGACGGACGGGCTGCGGCGTCTGCGGCATCGATGATCCGGCGGCCCTGCCCCGCGCGGCGGCCCCGGCCGGTGGCGCGCCGAACGTGGCGCTCGGAGCGATCGAACGGGCGCTGGCCGGTCTCGACGACCTGCAGGTGTTGAACGCCGCCACGCGCGCCGTGCATGGCGCCGCTTGGGCGCGCCACGACGGTGCCCTCGCGTTCGTGCGCGAGGACGTCGGCCGCCACAACGCGCTCGACAAGCTCATCGGCGCCCTGCTCCGCGCCGACATCGCGCCCGCCTCCGGATTCGTCGTGGTGACCAGCCGGGCATCCTTCGAGATGGTCGAGAAGGCCGCCACGTTCGGCGCGCGGACGTTGGTCGCCATCTCCGCCCCGACGGCGCTCGCCATCGAACGCGCGCGCACCCTCGATGTCGCCCTCATCGGCATCGCGCGCCGCGACGGGGTGACGGTGTTCCACGGCGCCGAGCGGGTCCTGGCGGAACCTGGCGCGAGCCCGGCGGTTGCGCTCCCCCCTACCGGGGGTAGAATGGCAGGGTCAAGACCATAGGGCGTACGTCATGGGCCGACGGATCCGTTTCCGCGCCGCTGCGATCGTTTGGGCCACGCTCGCGGGAGGACTGAAGCGGGACGGCGTCCCTTTTCAGTTCTCGGTCCTTTGGTTTTCGCCGACGGATCTCCTCGCAACGGACCCGAAGCCCCCCGCGGGGAAGGACGCGGCCGGGCAGCCCGGCAATCGCGAACGCCAGGGCGACGGGGCCGCCTGACTCCGGCCCGAGAACACGCTAAGTGGTGCGGAGCCGGCGCCCCGGCCAGCGCGGGAGCACAGCGCATGAACGATTACGACATGATCGTCATCGGCAGCGGGCCCTCGGGGCGCCGAGCCGCCGTGCAATCGGCCAAGCTCGGCAAATCGGTGCTCGTCGTCGAGAAGGGGCGCCGCGTCGGGGGGGTGTCGGTGCACACCGGCACGATCCCGTCGAAGACGCTGCGCGAGACCGTTCTGAACCTGTCGGGATGGCGCGAGCGCGGCTTCTACGGCCGCTCCTACCGGGTCAAGCAGGACATCGGCGCGCGGGACCTGATGGCGCGCCTCCACAAGACGCTCGACCACGAGGTCGAGGTGCTGGAACACCAGTTCAGCCGCAACGCGGTCCGCACCGCGCGCGGCGAGGCGCGCTTCGTCGGCCCTCACGGGGTCGAGGTGACGGCGGAAGCGGGCGAGAAACGCATCTACAACGGCGCGAACATCCTCATCGCCTGCGGCACCAAGCCTTTCCGCCCCGATTACGTGCCCTTCAACGGCACCAGCGTGCTCGACAGCGACGAGATCGTCGATCTGCCGCGGCTGCCGCGCAGTCTGGCGGTGATCGGCGCCGGCGTCATCGGCGTCGAATACGCGACGATCTTCAGCGCGCTTGACGTCGCCGTGACGCTGATCGAACCGCGCGACACCTTCCTCGATTTCATCGACAAGGAGCTGATCGACGAGTTCGTCCACGACCTGCGCGACCGCAACCTCGCGCTGCGCCTGGGCTCGGCCGTGACCGCCATAGAGGTGGAGCCCGGCCGCATCGTGTCGCGCCTCGCGAACGGCCGGAACGTGGTGTCCGAGATGCTCCTGTTCGCGGCGGGGCGCCTCGGGTCGACCGACGCGCTGAACCTCGAGGCGGCGGGCATCGCGGTCGACCATCGCGGGCGCATCGCGGTCGATTCCAAGACGCTGCAAACCTGCGTGCCGCACATCTACGCGGCGGGCGACGTGATCGGCTTCCCGAGTCTCGCCTCGACCTCCATGGAACAGGGACGGGTGGCGGCCTGCCATGCCTTCGGTCTGGCGCCCCCGCCCCCACCGGAGTTCTTCCCTTACGGCATCTATTCCGTGCCGGAAATCTCGACCGTCGGCATGAACGAGGAGGAGGTCCGAAAGCGCGAGATCCCCTACGAGTGCGGCATCGCGCGGTTCCGCGAAACCTCGCGCGGCCACATCATGGGGCTCAACACCGGCATGATGAAGATGATCTTCGCGCTGGAGACGCGGCGGCTGCTGGGCGTCCATATCGTCGGGGAGGGCGCCACCGAGCTGATCCACATCGGCCAGGCCGTGCTGAACCTCAAGGGCACGATCGACTATTTCATCGAGAACTCGTTCAACTACCCGACGCTCGCCGAAGCCTACAAGATCGCTGGCCTCGACGCCTGGAACCGCATGGCGCGGGGGTGACACTGCGTCGCAGCGCACCCGACATGGACGCGGACGTCGTCGCCCGCATGGACGCCACGCTGGCCGGGACAGTGCGCGCGCACGGCGTCGCCATTCAGCAGGCGGTCGAGGGCGGCAGCCGCGCCTGGGGCTTCCCATCGCCGGACAGCGACGACGACCGCCGTTCCGGCGCCCTACTCCAGGTTCGTGTGGTTGGCCCGCATGGCTTCGGCGGTGACGCCGAGCTTGTCCTTGAGCTTCAGGATCATGACCTCGAACAGCACGAACAGCGCCCCCTCGTAGACGGATCCCATCGGCAGCAGCGACACCGCCGCGCCCCGGTCGTCGGCCATGGTCTGCGCCGGCAGGAGGAGGATGTCGTCGGCCATGCGCGGCACCCGTCCAGCGGGCTGTGCCGTGATGACGAGCACGCGGGCGCCCGCCGCCTTGGCGACGCCGACCAGCGCCACGGCCGTCGAGATTTCGCCGGGGCCGACCGTCACCAGGAACAGGTCCCCGGGGCCGACCGCCGGCGCCGTCATGTCGCCCACGACCGCGACCCGGCGGCCGAGGTGGAACAAGCGCATGGCGAAGCCGCGAATCTGCAGACCCTCGCGCCCGCCCCCGAACGCCACCACCGCGCCCGCGCCCGCGATCGCGTCGACGGCGCGGTCGACGGCCGCGTCGTCGATGCGGTCCATCACGGCGCCGAGTTCGTCCAAGGCCCGGCGGTAGACTGTCGTCCCCACACTCATCGTCCCGCTCCCGTGCCGGCGCCCCGCGCCCTCAATGCCACAGGTGCCGACGGTAGCGCTCGAAACAGCGGGCGCCGCACGCAAGGCGCATCAGGGCGCCTTCCGCGATGGCCGCCGCGGTGCGCGGATCCTCGGCGACCAGCGGCCCGATGGCTTCCGCGTTCCAGGCGAGCGAATGCTTGACGTCGAGCACCGCGTGGAGGTCGAAATAATGGCGGTCGCCGGAGGGCACGCCGAGCCGCCGCAGGCCTTCCGCCACCGCCGCCGCCCGGTCGGGCGCCGTCATCTCGATCACGCCCAACGCGCCCACCGCCTGGTAGGCGTAGCGTCGGTTCGCGGCGAGCCCCGCCATCACGTTGGCGAGGGCCAGGGCTTCGGAAACGGTGTCCTCCACCCGCGGTGCGAGGCCCAGCCGGTGGGCCAGGGTTTCGAGCAACGGTCCGTGCATGCCCTTGGCGTTGCCCCGGCCCATCTCGTCCCAATAGTTGCGCGCGAGTTCGAGCTTCGCACGCGTCGGCAGCTTGACCTGGGTGAGCGCGGTCAGGTCCTCGAAACCCGCCTCGCCCGCGACCTCCTGGGTGAGGAACCACTTCATCTGCTCCAGGGTCGCCGCCTCGGCGAGCCACGGAAACAGCGGGTCTCCCTGGCCCGGTCCGGATTGCTTCAGGTCCTCGAACCACGCCATGAACGGCTCGGCCAGCGTCGGCGCCCCCTCGGCGCGGGCGCGCACCGCGTCGCGCTCCCGCTCGATGTATTCGCCCTCGAGCCGCGCCATGTCGGCGAAGGCCGCGATGTCGGCGCGCCAGTCGGTGTCGGGGAAGCTCGGTTGGAACCGGACGGCGTTGAAGGCCGTCAGCCTGCGTTGCAGGTCGTCGTCGGCGAGCGCGTCGAGCGGCTTCGCGGGGTGCGGGTGATCGAGCATCGTTCAATCCTTCGTCGTCACTGTCAGGGTCACGGCGGCGATGCGATCGGCCGCGGCGTAAAGCCGACCCTCGAGCTCCTCCCCGAAAACGTCAGGGTCCACCTCAACGCAGGACCACGCATGGCGCGTTCCATGAAGGCGCCGCGACACGGCTTCGCGGAACAGGTCGTTCCCATCCACAACGGCCGAACCGGTGTAAAGAAGCAGCGTGCCGCCGGGCGCCAACCGGGCGAGCGAAACATCGAGGATCGCGAGCGACAGCCCTTCGCCGAAACGTCCCCCACCGTGACGATAGGCGCGCCCGCCGGGGTCGACGAGATAGGGCGGGTTCGACACGATCAGATCGAACGCGCCCTCGACGGCGGTGAGAAGGTCGCTGTGGAGCGCCCGCGCGTTGGCGATGCCGTTCAGCGCCGCGTTGACCCGGGCGAAGCGCAACGCCGCGCCGTTGATGTCGACCATCGCGACCTCGGCCTCGGGACCCGCGCGGGCGACGATGGCGGCGCCCGGCCCCGCGCCGCAGCCGATATCCACGGCGCGACGCGGCGGCTTGCCCGACGCCAGGTGGGCGTCGATCGCCCGGGCGAAGCGGTACGTGTCGGGACCGAAGAAAACCGCATCGGCCGCCACGGTCGGATAGGCCGAATGCACGAACAGCATGTCGGCTAGCGACGACAGGCGGACGCGGCTCCTCCACCCCTCGTCGACGGGTTCGAGCACGCCGGCCTCCCGCATCAGCCCGATCAGGGGCGCGGGCACGACGCGTTCGTCGAACGGCCGGCTCCAGCCGAACACGTCGCGCAGCGTCCGTGCGCGGGCGTTGCCGGCCCGGGCGTTCACCCGCGCATGGGTCAGGGGCGTCGGCGTCACGAAGCCGTAGCCCGTGTCGCGGACGGCGCGCCCGAGCGCGAGAAGCGCGCCGTCGCGGACAGCGGGGTCGGCTTCGTTCTCGGTCATCGGCACGCGGACGCCTCCAGGCACCTCGGCGAATGCTCCGGCTGGCCGCCGCCTTCTACCCGGACCGCGTCGTCTCCGCCACGAGCCTGTCGACGCAGCCATCGAGCGACGTCCGCCATTCCGGCAAGCTCAGCCCGTAGACGGCTTCGAGCTTGGCGCAGTCCAGCCGTGAATTGGCGGGGCGGCGGGCGGGCGTCGGATAGTCGGCGGTGGCGATGCGCTTCACGCGGGCGGACGGGCCGCCGAGTGCCTTGGACCGCGCGAAAACCGCCTCCGCCACGTCGGCCCACACGGCCTCGCCCCGTGCCGCCATGTGGAACACGCCCGTGAGACGGCTGTCATCCGGCGCGGCGCGGAGACGTTCGGCAACGGCCAGCACGGTCGCGGCGATGTCGTGCGCCGCCGTCGGGCAGCCACGCTGGTCGGCCACGACGCCGACCTCGTCCCGCGTGCCCGCGAGCCGCAGCATGGTGCGCACGAAATTCGCGCCGAAGGGCGCGTAGACCCACGCCGTGCGCAGGATGGCGTGGCGCGGGTTCTCGGCCGCGGCCCGGCGCTCGCCGTCGCGCTTGGTGCGGCCGTAGACGCCGAGCGGCGCCGTCGGGTCGTCCTCGCGGTAGGGCCGGTCGGAGGTGCCGTCGAACACGTAGTCGGTCGACAGCTGGATGACGGGCACGCCGAGCGCGCGCGCGGCGGCCGACACCGCCCCGGCGCCTTGCGCGTTGACCGCGCGGGCGATGTCCGGCTCGGCTTCGGCCTTGTCGACCGCCGTATAGGCGCCGGCGTTGACCACCACGTCGGGCCGCGCCTCGCGGAGCGCGGGTAGCACGGTTTCGGGCCGCGACAGGTCGAGGTCGGGCCGGCCGAGCGCCACAAGCTCGGCGTCCCGCGCCGGCGCGACCTCGCGCAGCGCGCGGGCGACCTGGCCGTCCCGCCCCGTGACCGCGACGCGCATCAGGCGGCGTCGCCGAGGCCGAGCCGCTCGCCGCCGTAGACGCGCTCGCGCAGCGGCCGCCACCACCAGTCGTTGTCGAGGTACCAGCGCACCGTGCGGCGGATGCCGGTCTCGAAGGTTTCCCGCGCCCGCCAGCCGAGCTCCGCTTCGATCTTGCCGGCGTCGATGGCGTAGCGCTGGTCGTGGCCGGGCCGGTCCGGCACGAAGGCGATGAGGTCGCGGCGTGGCCGCGCCCCGGGCTTCAACCCGTCGAGCACGTCGCAGATGGTCTCGACGACATGGAGGTTGGTGCGCTCGTTGCGGCCGCCGACGTTGTATTTCTCGCCGAGCCGTCCGCGCGTCAGTACGGTCCACAGCGCGCGGGCGTGGTCCTCGACGTAGAGCCAGTCGCGGATGTTGTCGCCGCGGCCGTAGACGGGCAGCGGCTTGCCCTCGAGCGCGTTCAGCGTGACGAGCGGGATCAGCTTTTCCGGGAAATGGAACGGCCCGTAATTGTTCGAGCAGTTGGAGATGACGACCGGCAGCCCGTAGGTCCGCAGCCACGCCTGCGCCAGGTGATCGGAGGCGGCCTTGCTGGCCGAATAGGGCGAGGACGGATCGTAGGGCGTGTCCTCCGTGAAGGCGCCCTCGGCCCCAAGCGAGCCGTAAACCTCATCCGTCGACACGTGCAGGAAGCGGAACGCGTCGCGCTCCGGCGCGGGCAGGCCCGACCAATAGGTCCGGGCCGCTTCGAGCAGGGTGAACGTGCCCACGATATTCGTGTCGATGAACGCCTTGGCGCCGGTGATCGAGCGGTCGACGTGGCTTTCGGCGGCGAGGTGCATCACGGCGTCGGGACGGAAATCCGTGAAGACGCGATCCATGGCGGAACGGTCGGCGATGTCGGCGCGCACGAAACGGTAGTTCGGCAGGTTCGACACCGAACGCAGCGTTTCGAGGTTGCCCGCGTAGGTGAGCTTGTCGACGTTGAGCACGTCGGCGCCGGTTTCGCCGATGAGGAACCGCACCACCGCCGAACCGATGAAGCCGGCCCCGCCGGTGACCAGGACCCGGGTCATGGCCCGGCCGCCCCCCCGCCCTCGAAGACGAACACCGGCGGCAGGTCGGCCAGGCGCGGCAGGTTCCTGTCCTTGTCGGACAGGGTCGCGGTGCCGGGAGCCACAGGCCACGGGATGGCGAGCGCCGGGTCGTCCCACAGCATGCCGCCGTCGTGGGGCGCGCTGTAGGTGGTGGTCACCTTGTAGGCTATGGCGGTGTCGGGTTCGAGCGTGCAATAACCATGGGCGAAGCCGGGCGGCACCCAGATCTGGTCGCCGCCCGCGGCATCGAGCGTCGCCGAAACGTGCCGCCCGAAGCTCGGCGAACCCGCCCTGATGTCGACCGCCACGTCGAAGATCGCGCCGCGGAGCACGCGCACGAGCTTGCCCTGGGCGAAAGGGGGCGCCTGGAAATGCAGCCCGCGCAAGGTGCCCTTCGGCGCGGAAAGCGCCTCGTTGTCCTGCACGAACGTGAAGGCGCCGACGGCCTCGGCGAACACCCGGGCGTTGAAGGTTTCGACGAAATAGCCGCGCGCGTCGGTGAACCGGCGCGGCCGGAGGAGGACGACGTCGGGAATCGCGAGCTTCGTGACCTGCATTGCGCCGTTTCTCGACCGTGCGGCGCCCGTTCAATCACCCCGCCCCGCGGGCGTCAACGCCGCGCCCGGGTTCGCGCCGACGCGACGCCCGCGGCCGGGTGCAAAGCAGCACCGCACCGGCGGCGCCCAGGGGCAACAAGACCCAAACGCTGCCGAGCACCGCGAGCGCCGTGGCGATGCCGAGCAGCATGGACAGGGCCATCTCGATCAAAGCGACGAGCTTCGATTCGCGGTGGCGCGCCGCGAAGGCCGTGCGCTTGCCGGGCCTGCCGTGCCAAAGCTGGAGCGTGACGGCGCACAACAGCCCGACGAGGCCGAGCGCGACCGTCGCGGGCGCGGACCTCGGCGCGATCGCGACGAGCCAGAGCAGCGGCCCGCCCACGACCGAGAGCGTGAGCACACCGACGGCCTGCAGCTTGCCCCGCCGCAGCATGCGCGGCGCCACGGGCGCCGTTCGCAGCAGTTCGGGCGCGTCCTCGCCCGACAAGCCGAGCCAGGTGAGCGAGGACCCGAGCTGGAACGTCACCACGACCACCATGGGGGCGAGCGCCAGCCCGACCGATCCCGTGCCCGACCACAGCAGCACGATCATCGGCGCCATGTAGAGGATTTGCAGGAGGATCTGCGACACGACCCACGGATCGCGCGCGATCAACCGCCATTCCTTCCGCCGCAGGTTCGCGAGGACGCCGCCGCCGAAAGCCGCAACCGGAATGTGACGCGTTTCGGGGCGGCCCGCGTCGCCGCGCTTCGCCCCGGCGCGCGGGCTCGCGCGGTGGTGGTCGTCTGAAGCGGCGGCATTCGTCGCGGCCGAGAAGCGCGGGCCGAGGATCAGGCACGTGAGGGCGAACACGCCGCCCGTCAGGAGGAGCCATGCCGCCGCGGGCAGCGGCTCGCCGAGCGCGGCCCGCGTCGGCAACCGCAGCAGGGCGCGCACACCGCCGGCCCCGGCGCCGGCCATCACCAGCGCGTCGAGCGACATCGCGGGCAGGAACCTCCGCAATTGCAGTCCCAGCATGAAGCCGGCGCCGAGGAAGGTCGCCAGGATTTGCGCGACGAGCCGCGTCCGGCGCGGGCCCACGGTCGCGAACAACCCAAGCGCCGTGACGAGCCCGATCGCGGCCGCGAAGAAGGCGCCGCCGAGCAGCGCCGGGTAGGCCGCGAGCAGGCGCGGGTGGCCCACGAACGCGCCCGCGTCGGCCAGCGGCACCACGAAGATCGCCGCCGAGGCGAGCGCCCCCATGCCCACCGCGAGCGCGCGGGCGAACAGCACCTTGCGGGGCGAGAATGGCGACGACAGCACGAGGTCGAGGTCGCCGCGCCCGTACATCAGCTTGGTCACGCCGTTGAGCGCCTGCGCCACCATGAGAAGCAGGAGGAACAACACCACGGGCGCCGCTTGGCGATAGGCCGCCGCCCGGTCCGTGGCGAGTTCCGCGAAGCGCGTCACGACCAGCGCCGCGACGGCGTGCATGACGGCGGCGAGGACGACGAGCAGGAGCCCGAGGGCGCGGTCGTTCAGCGCCCGGAAGGTGGCCCGGAAATCCCGCCAACCCAGCCGCACGTCGTGCGCGAGCAGCCAGAGCAACGAACCGGGACGCGGGAACCGCCGCATGGATCAGTCGGCCCGGGCGTCCGTGAGGTGAAGGAAAACGTGCTCCAGCGTGTCCGCGCTGCCGCCCGCGCGCGCCGCAAGATCGGCCATGGAACCCTCGGCGATCAGCCGCCCGGCGCGGATGATTCCGATACGGTGAGCCAAACGCTCGGCCACCTCGAGGATGTGCGTCGTCATGATGACCGTCGCGCCGGCGGCGACCCGGGCCGCCAGCATGTCCTTCACCGTCCGGGCCACGCCCGCGTCGAGGCCGGTCAACGGCTCGTCCAGGATCAGCAGCCGCGGATTGTGGATCAGCGCGCCCGCCAGCGCCACCTTCTGCTTCATCCCGCGCGAAAAGCCTTCGCACCGTTCGAGGCGATGGGGCCACAGGTCGAGCACCTCGAGGAGCTCGCGGGCGCGCACGCGCGCCGATTCGGGGTCGACGGACCAGAGGCCGGCCACGAAGGACAGGTATTCGAGCGGGCTCAGCTTGTCGTAGAGCATCGGATCGTCCGGCAGCCAGGCGATGATCCGCTTGGCGGCGAGCGGGTCGGCGCGCGCGTCGATCCCGAACACCTGGATCGATCCCGCGTCGGGGCGCAGCAGCCCCGCGACCATGCGCAAGGTGGTGGTCTTGCCGGCGCCGTTGGGACCGAGCAGCGCGTAGAACTCGCCGGCTCGCACCGTGAGGTCGAGTCCGTCGACGGCCGGCGTCGCGAAGGCTTTGCGGAGACCGCGCAATTCCAGCGCTGGAGGGAGGTGCGGCTCGGAGGTCATCGGAAGCCACCCTGCCGCGAGCGGATTGCCAATGCGTTACGCAAATGGAGGGATCCGCGGCGCACGACGCGGATCCCTCCATTTGCCTACCATGACTGGTCCAGACGCGCGGACGACACCGTCGGCCGGGAGTTGAGCGTCCAGTCGATCCGACCCCTTCGCGCCGGTCGAAGGATCGAAGGCGCGCGGCCGAGCGTTGAGCCATCGCTGTCCGGGCAAACCGGAAGCCGCGCCCAAGGACACGAGCATGGCCAACCCGAAGACGCCCGGCGACAAGCAGCAGCCCGACCCGCATCCCGGCATGATGGGCGACGGCACGGAGGAGCAGAACCTGAACCAGCCCGGCAACCCCGACGCCCGCGTCACCGAGGCGGACGTGAAAGAGGCTTTCGGCACCGACGACGGCGCCAAGGACGAGGCGCCGTCCAAGACGTGAGGCCACGGGGCATCGCGCTCAAGCGATCCTGCGCGCCCGCTCGCCGAATTGGGCCGCGAAGAACGCGTGGTAGGACCCGCGCCGCGCGATCAACTCGTCGTGAGTGCCGGTTTCCACGGCGCGCCCGCTCTCGATGACGCAGATGCGGTCGGCGTCGACGATGGTTTGCAGCCGGTGCGCCACGACCACCGTGGTGCGCCCGACCCGCAGGTCGGCCAGCGCGCGCTGGATTTCCCGCTCCGATTCGGCGTCGAGCGCCGCCGTGGGTTCGTCGAGCAGGATGATCGGCGCGTCCTTCAGGAAGGCGCGCGCGATGGCGATGCGCTGGCGCTGACCGCCGGACAGCTTGGCGCCCTGCTCCCCGACGCTGGTGGCGTACCCGTCGGCGAAATCCGAAATGAAGGCGTGGGCGTGCGCCTTGCGCGCCGCCGCGACGATGTCGGCCTCGGTGGCGTTCTCGCGGCCGAGCGCGATGTTGTCGCGGATCGAGCCCCGGAACAGGAACACGTCCTGCGACACGAAGGCGATGGCGTCGCGCAGCGACCGCACGTTGACGGCCGCGACATCCTGGCCGTCGATGCGGATCTCGCCGGTTTGCGGCTCGTAGAAGCGCTGGATCAGGCTGATGATGGTGGACTTACCGCCGCCCGACGCGCCGACGAGCGCGGTCGTGCGGTCGGGTTCGACGACCAGATCGAGATTGTCCAGCACCCGTTCGTCGGGGCGGTAGCCGAATCCCACCCCGGCGAACGTGATCCGTCCGGGTCCCGCCGCCAGCGGCGGCCGGCCCGCGTCGGCGGCATCGGGCAGCGGTTCGTCGATCAGGTCGTAGACGAGGCGCGCGTTGACGAGGCCGTTCTGCATGTCGAGGTTCAAGCGGCCGAGCCGCTTGGCCGGCTCGTAGGCCGCCAGCACGGCACCGATGAACGAGAAGAACGAGCCCGGGTCGGCGTGCGCCACCGTCACGCGCCAGCCGCCGTAGAGCAGGATCAGCGCCACCGCGATGCCGCCCAGCGTTTCGCTGACCGGGCTCGACAGCGCGATGCCGAAAGCCATGCGGTTGGCGGCCCGCTCCACCTGGGCCACCGCGTCCGCCATGCGGGCACGCATCACGCCTTCGAGGTTGAAGCTCTTGACGATGCGGATGCCTTGCACCGTTTCGCCCATGGTCTGCATGATGCGCGTCGAACCGTCGAACGAGCGGCGGGCGAAACGGCGGATGCTGCCCATGAGACGGCCCAGGACGAGGGCACCCACAGGCATCATCGACAGCGCGAGGAGCGCCATGATGGGATCGTCGTAGACCATCACGGCGAACAGCCCGGCCACCGTCAGGGCGTCGCGGCCGGCGGTCGTGACAAGGAGCTGCACGATGTCGCGGACGCTCGCGGACGCCATCGCGAGCTTGGCCATCAGCTCGCTCGAGTGCCTGTCGGCGTAGAAGGCGACCGGCTGATGCAGGAGGTGGTCGTAAACGCGCCCCTGCAGCTTCGCGACGATGCGGTTGCCGGTGCGCGACATGAGCACGAGTTGGCCGAACGTCGCGATGCCGCGGATCACATAAAGACCGGCGACCGCGAAGGCGAGGACCCTGATGCGGTTGAAGGCGCCCGTCCCGGCGACGCTCCAGCCCGTCATGCCGTTGACCACCGGCTTCAGCAGGAAAACGGAAGCGACCGTCGCGCCCGAACTGATCGCCATCAAGGCCAGCGCGGCGGCATAGACGGGCGCGTGCGCCCGCGCGTGCTCGGCCAGGAGGCGGCGCACGAGCGGCAACGACCCACGGGCGTCCGCGGCGGAAGACGAGTGTGCGGACATCCACCTTCCGAATCGAACCGTCCCCTTCTTCGGCGAAGGTCCGGGTCGGCACGCCGGCCTGGGGATCAGGCCCGGGTGCGGTGCTGTACCCGGCGGCGCCGGCGGCGACAAGGTGTGCGATCCGCCGGAAGGTTGCGTCAGCGCTCGATCGTGTTCACGTCGGAGCGGGATCCGTCCTTCCATGTGACCTGCAGCGCGACGGAGCGGGTCGCGGGCGGGACTTTCAGGATGAGCTTGGCCGACGTCGGGATCGCGAAAGGATCGTCGGCGTTGCAGGGCGGCAGGTCGAAGCGGGTCAGCGGGGCCGCCCCGTCGAGCCCGTAGCGCACTTCGGTGATGGCGCATCGATAGCTGACCAGCGTCGTGAAATAGACCAGCAGTCCGTTGTACTCGCGGAACTCCACCCAGGCCGGCCAGATCGACGACAGCGCCTTGCGCTGCGAGTCGAACAGCGCGACGTCCGGGTCGAAACGGATTGGGAACGGCCCGACGATCGAGCCGTCCGGCCGCCCGTAGCGGACCTGGATCACCGCGGCCTTGGCCTTTCCGGACAGCTGGATCGACGGATTCGGCATGCGCTGCCCGGTGCGGGGGTCGAGGATGTCGAGGAGACCCGTTTCCCGGAACGCTTCGGTGTCGTTCAGCCGATACGACATGCTGAGCGCGGGCTCGGGAGCGGACAGCACCACGGACCAGCCGGCGTTCGAGCGCATGAAGCTCGCGATCGGCGGGACCCCGCCGCCTGCCGTGCCGCCGCCAGGCGGGCCGCCGCCGCCCAGTGTCGGGTCGGCCCGCGGCGCGGCCACCTGGGCGGGAGCCGCGGCCGCCCCCGGCGAGCCCTGAACGGCGATTCGCGCGTCCTTGCCCCCGAGCACCACGCCCGGGCCGATGCGGACCCCGGCGCCGGCCGAGACCCCGGCCCCGAACTGGGTGTCGGCGCCGGTCGCGACGCGCGTCGGCACGTTGGGCGACACGCGGGACGGGTCCTCGGCCAGGGCCTCGTCGAGCGGGGCGTCCGCCACCGGCGCGGCCAGCACCACGTCGCCGACCACCTGGTCCGAATAGGCGGGCACCTGTTCGAAGCCCACCGTCGCCGCCAGGGCCTTGACGCCGACCTGCGTGCGCTTGGCGACCTCCACCAGGGTACGGCCTGGGCCGAGCTGGCGCAGGAAGGTGCGCGTGAATACGGAGTTCGGATCGGGGTCGCTGTCCGACAGCCGGTCGAGCGCCGCCTGCCGCGGACCCGCCGACATGAGCACGAACACGCCCTCCGGGGCCTCGATCCGGGCGAGCCCGCGCGTGAGCGCGGCGCCCCGCGTTCCGGGCGCCGCGAAGGGGTCGTTGCGGCACGCGTCGAGCACCAGGATCGCCACCCGCGCGCCATGGTCCCGGAGCCCGTCCACGATCCGGTCGACCGCGAAGGCGGCGTCGCGGACGAGCCCCGCCTTCCTGCCCTCGGCGACCGGGACGTCGACCGGCAGGAGGTAATTGGTGCCCTCGAGGGCGAAACCGTGGCCGGAGAAGTAGAACAGCGCCCGGTCCCCCGAGGCGAGTCCCGCCTCGAAATCGACGAGGGCGCGGCTCATGGCCCGCTGATCGAGGTTCTCGGCCTCCGTCACGCCGAAGCCCGTGCGGGCGAGGGCGGTCCCCACCGCGCGCGCGTCGTCGACGGCCTTCCGCAGACGCGGAACGTTGCGGTAATCGTCGTTGCCGATCACCAGCGCGACATCGCGCGCGACGGCCACCGGGCCGAGCAGCGTAACGGCCGCGAAGGCCAGGGCGGCAAGGCTTCGACGCATGAATGGAGCCGGACCAGGGGAACCCCGGCACACCTTGGCGCGGTTCGGCCGCCCGCGCAACGACGTGACGCGCTCGGGTCACGCGCGCCGGCCGAAGTTCAGCACCTCGATCGCGCCCGGCACGATGACCTGCGGGATTCTCGCTCTCCCCGCCGCTTCGAGCCGGTCGGGTCCGGCGGAAAAGATGCCGCCGAGGCGTTCGTCGGAGCGTTCGCCGCGAGGTCGAGCGTGACGGCGTCGGCGCCGGCATAAGCTAGCTAGACCGCGAGCGATCCGTGCGCGTCGATCCGGAACGGGCCGGCGTCGTAGGCCATGATGAGGTCGCTGCCCCCGGTCGAGAGCCTTGGCGACGAGCCCGATGCCTGCACCGCCCATGACGAGCGGCCCGCCCCGCGCCACCTTGGCTCGCAAACGCGCCAGGATCTCGCTCCGGGCGAACGCCATGGCGCTGGTTCTTCGCTGGCCGGGTCCCCGCTCGTTACAACGCTCGCCGAGACGGCGTCGGACAGCCCTCAGTGCAACTGGCCCTTGAGCTTCAGGATGTCGCGGCTCACCAGATCGGCGGCGCCGGTGCCGCGCGGATCGCGCTTGAGCACGATCTCGGCCGCCTTCACGGCGATGTCGGCGGCGGCGGCACGCACGTCGGCCGCGGCCTGCGCTTCGGCCATCGCGATCTTGGCTTCGGCCTGCTGCGTCCGGCGCACCACGAACTCGCCCATCCGCGCTTCGACCTCCTTGCCGAGCGCTTCCGCTTCGCGCCTCGCCTGCGCCACGATGGCGGCGGCCTCGGCTTCCGCGGCCGCCGCCTTGCGCTTGAACGAATCGAGCACCGCGGCCGCTTCCTCGTGGAGCCTCTTCGCCTCGGCCAGTTCGCCGCTGACGCGTTTGGCCCGGTTGTCGAGCGCCCTCGTCAGCCGGGTATGCACGCCGAGATAGGCAAGCAGGATCATGAACAGCAGAAAACCCAGGGCGACGTAGAATTCGGCGTCGAAATGCATGGCGGCTCCCCCCTAAGCACGTTCTCGCGAACCTGCTTACAATTCAAAACACCAGCAACCAGGGGGTTCGCTGGAACAAGCGAACCGGTCGCGGCGTCAGCCACGCAAGGCTTCTTAGGCCGACCGGTTCGGCTTGACCGCGGCGACCGCCGCGTCGATCGCCGAGCCCGTGGGCGCCTTGCCGGTGAGGTGTTCGACGATCGTCGCGGCGGCGTCGCGCGCGATGCCCTCCACATTGGCCAAGGCCTTGGTCTTGGTGTCGCGGATCTGCGCTTCCGCGGTCGCGAGCCTGCCGTTCAGCGCGGCTTCGAGCGCGTGGCGCTTCCCTTCCGACTCGGCGAGGAGCTTGTTGTGCGTGTCCCGCGCGAGCGCCTGCGCCCCGGCCTTGGCCTGCGCGAGCTTGGCGTCGTAGGCGGCACTGGCTTCCGCGGCCTGTCGCTGCATCCGGTTGGCATCGGCGAGGTCGCCCGCGATGCGGGCGCTCCGGGCCTCGAGGATGCCGCCGACGCGGGGAAGCGCGATGCGCGACATGAGGTAGTAGAGCAGCCCGAAGACGACGACGAGCCACACGAGCTGGTCGACGAACGTGTGGGAATCGAAGGGCGGGAACGCGCCGGCCGGATTGACCAGGTCGGGCGCGTTTTCGGTGGCCTTGACGGCGGCTTCGGATGCGGGAGCGGCCATGGCGGTTCCGGATGTGAGGTGCGTGGAAAGAGGGACCGGCTTGCCGCGTGCGCAACGGCGCGGCAAGCCGGCCCGGACGCGCTACTTTACGAACAGCAGCAGGATGGCGACCAGGAAGGCGAAGATGCCCAACCCTTCGGCGAGCGCGGCGCCGATGAAGGCGCGCCCGAACTGGCCGTCGGCCGCCGACGGGTTGCGCAGCGCGCCCGACAGGAAGTTGCCGAAAATCGTGCCGACGCCTATCGCCGCCGCGCCCATGCCGATGGCGGCCAGGCCCGCGCCGATATACTTGGCCGCGTCGACGTAAGCCGCCGCCATTTCCTTGGCATTGTTGGGGTCCATCGATCTTCTCCAGGGGATGTCGGGCACTATTTGTTGTTGGATATTTATCAGTGGCCCGGATGAATTGCGTCGTTGAGGTAGACGCAAGTGAGGATGGCGAAAACGTAGGCCTGCAGCACGGCGACGAGCAGTTCGAAGGCCGTGAGCAGGATGATGCCGAGGAGTGGCAGCGGCGCCAGCAGCGCCGCCGCGCCCCCGGCGCCGAGCAGCAGCACCACGAAGCCGCCGAATACCTTGAGGGTGATGTGCCCGGCCAGCATGTTGGCGAACAATCGGACCGACAGCGAGATCGGCCGGGACAGGAAGGAGATCACCTCGATCAGCACGATGAACGGCAGGATGATGGGCGACACGCCGGAGGGCGCGAACAGGCGCAGGAAACCGGCTCCGTTGCGGGCCACCCCATAGATGACCACCACCGCCATCACCAGTGCCGCGAGCGCGAACGTGACCACGATCTGGCTCGTCACGGTGTAGGAGAACGGCAGCAGACCGAGCAGGTTCGCGAACAGCACGAACATGAAAAGGCTGAACACGAAGGGGAAGAACCGCATCCCTTCCTGCCCGGCCGAGCCGCGCACGGTGTCGGCCACGAACTCGTAGGACATTTCCGCCGCCGCCTGCAGACGGCCGGGAACGAGCGAGCGGCGCGACGTCCCCACGACCATCAGCAGCGTGACCAGCCCCAGGATGATGACCATCAACAGCGACGCGTTGGTGAAGGCCGACATCCCCATCATGGGTTCGACCTTGAACTGACTGATCGGATCGATGGCGTTTTCCACGTTCGGACCTTTTGCTCGTTTCCCGCCCTCGCCCGGGCCCAATCCGTCTTCCGCGCTCAGCCCGGCGGGGGCGCGGTAGGCTTCGCGGCCATGCGGTACACGTTCCAGAACCCCGCCGCGGTCCCGAGCGCGACGAAGACGATCAGCGCCGCCGGCGACGTATGCAGGCCCTTGTCGATCGCCCAGCCGATGCCCGCGCCGACGACGACCGCCGCCACGAACTCGCTCATCACCCGGAAGCCGAGGCCGACGGCCTGCCCGACGCCGTTCGGCGCCGCCATGCCGTCCCGCGACGCTCGCTCTGCGCCCGCCCGCCGGCCTTCGAGCGTGCTCGACAAAGCCTCGAGCCGCGCCCGCATGGCCACGTCGTCGATCCCGTCGCCATCGTCGGGAATTGCCACCATCCGGTTCGCGCGCGCCTCCGTCGCTTTCCGCTCGTTCCCGCCTCCTAACCGGGTCGGCCGGGAGCATGGACGCCCGCTGCCCCGCGACGGGCATGAAACGGCCGTTTTCGCGACGGCCGCACCATAGGGAGGGGCCTCGGGACGTGTCAAGAAAGTGACCGGGTTCACGACATAAGAGACGCGAAGCCTCCTTCGCTGATGGATTTTGAGATACTCGGCTGGGGTGAGATCGCCGAGGGCCTGGTGAGGCCTGTGATGGTTGAAGCGGCGTGCGAAGGCGTCGACGAGCGGCTGCGGCTTATCGAGGCGGCTTGGCAGGTCGTGGCAGGCATAGAACGCGTAGCGCCACGATCCTTGCGCGCGTTCGACGTGGCCGTTCGGTCGCGGGCGTTTCGGCGGCACTATGAACAAGGCAAGTTTTCGGGCGGCACAGGCTTGTTCGAACTCGGCTTTGAACTCCGCGCCACCATCGACTTGGATACCGGTGATCGGGAACGGTGCTTCGGCGCAAAGCTTGTCGAGCAGGGCTTTGGCGGAGGATGCCGATGTCGATGCAGCGACCCGTCCGATGGTCCACTCGGCGACAGGGTCGTATGCTGTGAAGTGCTTGATGGTCGTGTCAGGCGTACGTTGACGAACAGCGTGTCGACTTGGACCAGTTCGCCCGGCCTGGTCGGCTTGAGGCCTTTGGGTAGGCGCCTGGCGTAGCGTTGAGCCGCCGTGAAGCGGATGCGGCGTCCGCCAGGCCGGCGCCGCGGCGTCGGCACGGGGATGACCGCGCCCTTGGCCACGAGCTTGCGCAGGATGCGCCCGATGGTCGATGTCGACACGACGACGCCCGCCCGACGCAGCAGCGCGGCGAGCTTGCTTGCCATACATGGGATTGTCGGCGCGCAACGCCTCGACGGCCTTGACCAGCGCGGGCGCTGAGGTAGGCCTGCGCACCCTCCGGGGCCGCCGGCTGCGCGGTTCCGGCCCCTTCTCCCCCGCCCCAAAAACGCGCTAGTCTCCGCCCCACGCTGGCGTCCGGTCTCGGACGGCCGCCTCTCACGCAGGGTGAACATCGGCCTCGATGGCTTCCGATCCCGCACCGCACAAAGCGCCCCGCACCGCGGTCCGGTTCCTGCTGGGCGAGGAGCCGGTGGAACTCGCCGGTTTCGCCCCGGCGCTGACGGTCCTCGACTGGCTGCGGGGCGAGGCGCGCCGCACCGGCACCAAGGAAGGCTGCAACGAGGGCGATTGCGGGGCCTGCACGGTCGTGGTGGCGCGGCCGGACGGCGGCACCCTGTCCTACCTCGCGGTCAACAGCTGCATCCAGTTCGTGGGCACGCTCGACGGCAGCCAGCTGCTGACCGTCGAGAACCTGAAGGGGCCGGACGGCGCGCTCCATCCCGTCCAGCAGGCGATGGTCGATTGCCACGGTTCGCAATGCGGCTTCTGCACGCCGGGCTTCGTCATGGCGATGTTCGCGGCCCGGAAATCCCACCCCGGCCCGCGCCCGGACGACGCGGTCAACGACGAACTCGCCGGCAATTTGTGCCGCTGCACCGGCTACGCGCCCATCGCGCGCGCCATGCATCGGGTGCGACGCGCTGCCGAAGCCGACCGCTTCGACGCGCAAGCGGGGGCCACGCTGGCGCACCTGCGCGCGCTCGACGACGGCCGCGACCTCGCCGTGGAAGGCCCCGGGGGCTCCTTCCACGCGCCGGCCTCGGCCGACGCGCTGGCCGATGTCCTGCTGCGCTTCCCCGAGTCCACGATCGTCGCGGGTTCGACCGACGTGGGGCTGTGGGCGACGAAACAGTTCCGCCCGATGGAGCGCCTCGTGTCGGTCGGCCGGGTCCGCGACCTCGCGGCGATCACCGAGGACGCGGGGGCCCTCCATATCGGCGCCGGCGTGACCTATTCGGCCGCCGCGGCGATCTTGGCGGCGCATTACCCGGATTTCGGCGAAGTGCTGCGGCGGCTTGGCTCCGTGCAGGTGCGCAACATGGGCACGCTCGGCGGCAACGTCGCCAACGCCTCGCCCATCGGCGACGCGTCGCCGGCGCTGATCGCCTTGGGGGCCACGCTCCACCTGCGCCGCGGGGCCGGGCGGCGCGCGATGCCGGTCGAGCGCTTCTTCCTCGGCTACGGCAGGCAGGACCGTCGACCGGGCGAGTTCGTCGAAGGGTTCAGCGTGCCGAAGCCCACGCCCGGCACGCGCTTCCGCGCCTACAAGGTGTCGAAGCGTTTCGACCAGGACATTTCCGCCGTCCTCGGCGCCTTCCGGCTGCGCCTCGACGGCGGCACGGTCGTCGACGCCCGCATCGCCTTCGGCGGCATGGCGGCGACGCCGAAGCGGGCCGAGGCCGTCGAGCGGGCGCTCGTCGGCCGGCGATGGGACCGGGACGCGCTCGCCGCCGCGCGCGCCGCCATGGCGCGGGACTTCCAGCCGATCGGCGACATGCGGGCCAGCGCCGCCTACCGGATGGCGGTCGCCGAGAACCTCATCGACCGCTTGTTCATCGAGACCACGGCGCCGACCGTCGAGACGCGCCTCGTCGGCGCGAGGGTGCCGGCCCATGCTTGACCGCGCCGCCGCCGCGCCGCTCCCCGAGCCGGGCAATCCCGACCCCTATGCCAACGACACGCGCGAGCCCGCCATCAAGGTGCCGATGCGCCACGACAGCGCCACGAAGCACGTGGCGGGCGAGGCGCTCTACATCGACGATCTCCCCGAGCCCACGGGCCTGCTGCACGTCTACGTCGGCTTGAGCGAGCGCGCCCACGCGCGGGTCACGGCGCTCGACCTCGACCCCGTGCGGGCCGTGCCCGGCGTCGTCCTGGTGCTGACCGGCACGGACGTGCCCGGCCACAACGACATCAGCCCCACGGGCAAGCACGACGAGCCGCTGCTCGCCACCGACCGCGTCGAATACCTCGGCCAGCCGATCTTCGCCGTCGCGGCCCGCACCCGCCACATCGCGCGCGACGCCGCCCGCCGCGCCCGCGTCACCTACGCGGACCTTCCCGCCGTGCTCGACATCGATGCGGCCCGCCCCGACGGGCATCTCGTGACGGAAGGGATGACGCTCGAGCGCGGCGACGCGCCCCGCGCCATCGCGCAGGCGCCCCGCCGGCTCCGCGGGCGCATGCGCGTCGGCGGGCAGGAGCATTTCTACCTCGAAGGCCAGATCGCCATGGCCGAGCCCGGCGAGGACGGCGACGTCAAGGTGTGGTCGTCGACCCAGCACCCGAGCGAGACCCAGCACATCGTGTCCCACGTGCTGGGCGTCCCGAACCACACCGTGCTGGTGGAGGTGCGCCGCATGGGGGGCGCCTTCGGGGGCAAGGAAACGCAGGCGAACCTGTTCGCCTGCGTCGCCGCCCTGGTGGCGCAAAAGACGGGACGCGCCGCGAAGCTCAGGCTCGACCGCGACGACGATATGATCGTGACCGGCAAGCGGCACGATTTTTCCCTCGACTACGAGGTGGGCTTCGACGACGAGGGCGTGATCCGCGGCGTCGCGATGGTGGCGGCCGCGCGCTGCGGTTTTTCGGCCGACCTGTCGGGTCCGGTGACCGACCGCGCCCTGTTCCACGCCGACAACTGCTACTTCTACCCGGACGTGACGCTGTCGTCGCTGCCGCTGAAAACCAACACGGTGTCGAACACCGCCTTCCGGGGCTTCGGCGGCCCGCAGGGCATGGTCGGCGCCGAGCGGATCCTCGACGAGATCGCCTACGCGACCGGGCTCGACCCGCTCGACGTCCGCAAGCGCAACTTCTACGGCACGGTCGAGCGCAACACGACGCCCTACCGCCAGGTGGTGGAGGACAACATCATCGCCCGGGTGGTCGGCGAGCTCGAAGCCCGCTGCGATTACGCCGCCCGCCGGACCGCGATCCGGCGCGTCAATGCGGACAGCCGCGTCGTCAAGCGCGGCATCGCCCTCACGCCGCTGAAGTTCGGCATCTCCTTCACGGCCACGCACTACAACCAGGCCGGCGCGCTGATCCACATCTACAACGACGGCTCCGTCCACCTGAACCACGGCGGCACCGAGATGGGGCAAGGGCTGTTCGCCAAGGTGGCGCGGGTCGTGGCGGAGGAATTGCAGCTCGACGCCGACCGCATCAAGGTGCTGGCGACCTCGACCGGCAAGGTGCCGAACACGTCGGCCACCGCGGCCTCCTCGGGCGCCGACCTCAACGGCAAGGCCGCGCAGGCGGCGGCGCGCACGCTGAGGGCACGGCTCACGGCCTTCGCGGCCGAACACTGGTCGGTGCCGGAGAGCGAGGTCACGTTCCTGCCGAACCGCGTCCGGGTGGGACAGGAGGAGGTTTCCTTCCGGACCCTCGTCAAGCAGGCCTATATCGGCCGGGTGTCGCTGTCGGCGACGGGTTTCTACAAGACGCCGAACATCCACTGGGACCGCGCCACGGGGCAGGGCCGACCGTTCTTCTACTACGCCTACGGGGCCGCCTGTTCGGAGGTGGCGGTCGACACGCTGACGGGCGAGAACCGGATCGAGCGCGTCGACATCGTGCACGACGTCGGGCGCTCGCTCCACCCCGAGATCGACCTCGGCCAGGTCGAGGGCGGCTTCGTGCAGGGCGCCGGCTGGCTGACCACCGAGGAACTGGTGTGGGACGCGCAAGGGCGGCTGCGCACGCACGCGCCCTCGACCTACAAGATCCCCGCGTGCGGCGACCGGCCGAAGGTGTTCAACGTCCACCTGCTCGAAGGTGCCGACAACCGCGAGGACACGATCTTCCGCTCGAAGGCGGTCGGCGAGCCGCCGTTCATGCTGGGCATTTCCGTCCTCCACGCGCTGTCCGACGCCGTCGCGAGCGTCGCCGATCACCGGCTGTGCCCGCGCCTCGACGCCCCCGCGACGCCCGAGTGTTTGCTCATGGCGATCGAGCGCTTGAAGCGGGAAGCGGCCGTCGAGACCGATGCCGGGCCGCCCTTCGGCAACGGGCGGGTTCCCTCTCCCCTCGGGGAGAAGGTGGCGCGAAGCGCCGGATGAGGGCCTCGGGCAGAAGCGGTTGCCGGCCACGAAGGCCCCTCATCCGTCCTTCGGACACCTTCTCCCCGACCGGGAGGGGCGCCGTTCCTTCATCAAGGTCGGCTCGCGCCCGGTGTCGCGCGTGAGCGTCGAAGCGGGCCTCGCGACGCGGCTGCGCACGTGGCTCGCCGAGGGTCGGCCCGTGGCGCGGGTGCTGATCGAGGAGGCCCGCGGCTCGACGCCGCGCGAGGCGGGCGTGTCGATGCTCGTCGGCGGGGACGCGGTCGCGGGCACGATCGGCGGGGGCCGGCTGGAGCTCGACGCGATCGCGACCGCGCGCGACCTGATCGAGGCCGGGGAGGCCCGGGTACGGGCCAAGGTTCCGCTCGGCCCCGACATCGGCCAGTGCTGCGGCGGGGTGGTGTCGCTGCTGATCGAGCGCGCCGATGCGGACACGCTGCGCGACCTCGAAGCCCGCGAGGCGGCGATCCTGCCCAGCGTGCTGCTGTTCGGCGCGGGGCACGTCGGGCGGGCGCTGGCCCGCGCGCTCGCGCCCTTGCCGCTGCGCGTCCGCTGGATCGACGCGCGCCGGGACGCCTTCGACCGCTCGCTCGCGGATGCCGTCGCGATCGTCGAAACCGAGGCCTGGGAGCCGCTCCTGCACGACGCGTCGGCGGGATCGGCCTGCATCGTCATGACCCACAGCCACGCCCTCGACGCGCGCGTCGTCGGCGCGGCGCTCGAACGCGGCACCTTCGCTTATGTCGGGCTTATCGGATCGCGCACCAAGCGCCGGCGGTTCGCCCGCGCCTTTCGCGGTATCGGCATCCCGGAGGCACGGATCGCGACGCTCGTCTGCCCGATCGGCGACCGCGGCCTGCGCGACAAGCGCCCAGAGGTGATCGCCGCGCTGACGGCGGCCGAGGTGCTGGAAGCCCTGCTCGGCGTCCCGCGGTCGCGACAGCGCGCGAACGCGCGCTTGCCGCTCGCGGCCGAGTCCGCTACAAGCGGCGCTGCCTGTCGATCGTCATCGGCGGCAGATGTCGGAGTGTAGCGCAGCCTGGTAGCGCACCTCGTTCGGGACGAGGGGGTCGTAGGTTCGAATCCTATCACTCCGACCAATATCTTCAGCGCCTTTGCCGGACCACGGTTCAAGATGCGCGCAGGAACGGCGATGGCCGGGTCCTGGACCCCGGCCATCAGGCCCTTGCGTTTGCAGGCCCGCCGCCCGAACATCGCGCCATGAACGCTCCAGCCCGCCCGCCTTTCCGCGCGTCCGCATGCCCGCACGATTGCCCGTCGACGTGTGCGCTCGAAGTCGAAATCCTCGGCCCGGGCGCGATCGGGCGGGTGCGGGGGGCGGCCGAGAACAGCTATACGGCGGGGGTGATCTGCGCCAAGGTGGCGCGCTACGCCGAGCGCGTCCATAACCCGGATCGGCTGACCCGGGCGCTGCTCCGCACCGGCCCGAAGGGCTCCGGAGCGTTCGCCGAAATCCCGGTCGAGGAGGCATTGGACCGCGTCGCCGAACGCTTCGTCGCGGCCGAGCGAGCCCACGGCGCCGAAACCGTGTGGCCTTATTTCTACGCCGGCACGATGGGCCTCGTGATGCGCGACGGCATCAACCGTCTGCGCCACGTCAAGCGCTATTCCGGCCAGTATTCCACCATCTGCACCGCCCTGTCTTGGGCGGGCTACCTCGCCGGCCACGGGCGACTGACGGGGGCCGACCCGCGCGAAATCCCGCGTTCGGACTGTGTCGTGCTGTGGGGCACCAACGCCGCCGTGACGCAGGTCAACGTCATGACGCACGCGGTCCGCGCCCGCAAGGAGCGCGGCGCCCCGATCGTGGCCGTCGACGTGTACGACAACGCGACCATGCGCCAGGCCGACGTGAAACTCAGGGTGCGGCCCGGCACGGACGGCGCGCTCGCCTGCGGGGTGATGCACGTGCTGTTCCGCGACGGCTTCGCGGACCGCGCCTACCTCGACCGGTACGCCGACGATCCCGCCGGGCTCGAGGCGCACCTGCGAAGCCGCGACCCCGCCTGGGCGTCGGCGATCTGCGGCGTGCCGGCGGCCGACATCGAGGCTCTCGCCCACCTCCTGGGCGCCCGCCCCCGCGCCTTCTTCCGCCTGGGATACGGCTTCGCCCGGTCGCGCAACGGTGCCGTCGCGATGCACGCGGTGAGCTCCATTCCGGTCGTGCTCGGGAGCTGGCGGCACGAAGGCGGCGGCGCGCTGCACTCGAATTCCGGCATGTTCGACTGGAACAAGCGCCTCATCGAGGGCCTCGACGCGCGCGATCCCGCCGTGCGCCAGCTCGACCAGTCGCGCATCGGCGCCGTCCTCACGGGCGACCCCGGCGCGCTCCTGGGCGGCCCGCCGGTGACCGCCCTGCTGATCCAGAACACCAACCCGATGGCGGTCGCGCCCGACCAGAGCGTCGTGCGGCGGGGTTTCGCGCGCGACGACCTGTTCACCGTCGTGCACGAGCAGGTCATGACCGAAACGGCGCTGATGGCCGACATCGTGCTTCCCGCCACCATGTTCGTCGAGCACGACGACCTTTACCAGGCCGGCGGGCAGAGCCACATCCTGCTCGGGCCGAAGCTCGTCGAGCCGCCGGGCGCGTGCCGCTCCAACCACGAGGTCATCGCCGGGCTCGCGCGGCGGCTCGGCGCGGACCATCCCGCCTTCGGCATGGACGCGCGCGCGCTGATCGACCAGACCCTGCGGGACTCGAACCGCGGCACCCTCGCCGAACTCGAGGAGGCGCGCTGGATCGATTGCGCGCAGCCGTTCGAGCGGGCGCATTTCCTCGACGGCTTCGGCTGGCCCGACGGCCGCTTCCGCTTTCGCCCCGACTGGGGCGCCGTTCCCGCCGCGGCGCCCGGCACGTTCGGTCCCGTCCACGCCATGCCGGCGTTTCCGGATCACTGGGCCGTGACGGAGGCGGCCGACGCCGACCATCCCTACCGGCTGACGACGAGCCCGGCGCGCAACTTCCTCAACTCGTCCTTCACCGAGACCCCGACGTCGCTCGCCAAGGAGGGACGCCCGACCGTGCTGGTGCATCCCGACGACGCGGCCCGGCTGGGCATCGCGGAGGCGGACCTCGTCGAGCTGCGCAACGCGCGCGGGGCGGTGCGCCTCCACGCGCGCGTTTACGCGGGGCTCACGCCGGGGGTGCTCGTGGCCGAATCGGTCTGGCCCAACCGCGCCTACCCGGACCGGCAGGGCATCAACACCTTGACGGGGGCGGACGCGCCCGCGCCGCTCGGCGGTGCGGCGTTCCACGACACCAAGGTGGCGCTGCGCCGTTGCTGACGCGGCATCGGCGACGGCACGCCGTTTTTGTCCCGCCAGGCAGGGCTTCTACCCGTCCGAGGGTGCGGGGACACCCTGCCGGGCGCGATCCTCAAGGGTGAAGCCGATCCGCACCGTCACCTGGAAACGCGCGACCTTGCCGTCCGCGACATGGCCGCGCGTTTCGACGACCTGGAACCAGGTGATGTGCCGCAGCTTTTCGGCCGCGTCGGCGACCGCGCACCGGATCGCGTCGTCGATCGAGTCGCTCGACGCGCCGACGATTTCGATGACGCGATAGGGGCTGTCCGACATGCCCGCCTCCTCGCCGCCGCGACGGCCGGCGCCCGGTGCGCTCGGACCTGGGCAGGGGCGCGCCGACGCCGGAGGCCGGGCGACCGCGCGGCAACCCCGCACTGTGGCGTTCGTTTGTGACATCCTGGCGAATGGCGGAAGGCGGCTCGCACCCGCGATCGAATCCCCGCGACATCGGCCGCGACGGACCGGTCGATCCCCGTCGCGTTTCGGGCCGGGCGATCACAGGCGCAAAAACGCGATCACGCCTCCCTGCGATCGCCAGACATCCGGGTAGAAGCCGCTTGACACCAGCCGCTCGAAGACGCGGTGCAGTCCTCGCGGACCGATCACCGAAGGATGCAGTTCGACACAGATCTTCTGAATGCCGTCGAGCGGGATCGTGTCGAAGAGGTCCACCTCGCCGCCTTCGATGTCGACCAGGAGCACGGTCGGCCGGTATAGATCGATGACGCTCTGGAACTCGGTCGTGGCAACCTCGACCGTCTCGGTCCAGTCTTCGGGCGAGGGCGACAGTGACGAGGCCCAGAAATCCGGCCTGATGTAGAACGGGACGCGCGCGCTCGACCTTTTGCCAACCACGATCTCGTTGCGGACCTCGGCGTCGAGATGGTTCAGCGCGTGATTGCGCTCGATCAGGGGGATCAGTTTGGGATTGGCCTCGAACAGCACCATCTTCTTGGGCTGCCGCGCCCACCACAGGAAGGAGGATTGGTAGCCGATGCCGCCGCCGATCTCCACGACCACGTCGTCCCGAGTGACCAGGGCGGCGTAAATCTTGGTTTCGGCGGCTTCGTAGTAGCCTTTGCGCAGGGCCTGCGCGATCGTCGGCGATACCAGCCGCTTGTCGATCTCCAGCCGTACCTTGTCGATCGTTATGCTTTCCATCTCGCCCGAGGCTTGCTGATCCGCTTCCGGCACCGACGCCTCCTCCGCTGCGCACGGCAGCACGCTAGAGAGGCTCGTGGACGCGCGCAACCGAGCGTGCGGGCCGTGCGCGCCGGTTGCGACGGGCTCGCGCCCTACCGGCTGCGCGTCCGCTTGACTCGCGGCCGGCCACCCCTCAATAACCGCTTCGTCATCAACGGCGGGAGTCGATCCGGCACACAACTCGCGGGTGTGGGCATCCGCGGAGCGACGCTGTCGGGGGCGCTTCTCATCGGCTCGACAAGGGCGATGGTCGGGTTTCGGCGCGTCCGTGGTGCCTGAACCTCCGCCACGGCGTAACGGGCGTTCCCGCTGGCGACCGAGGGAAACGGATCCCCGTCAGCGACGCCAGGGGAGTCGCGGAGGGGTGGAATGGCGGGATCGGACGATTTATTCAAGCAGGTCTTGGAGGCCAACAAGACACGGCAGATGTTCGAGGAGGCCATCAACGCGGTCTTCACCCTCGTCTTGAGCGCGGGCGACGGGGTCGTCGACGGCGGGGCGCATCGCGGCCGCCACACCTATCCCTGCGCGGACCTCGTGGGAACGGAGGGGATCGTGCACGCGTTCGAGGTCCTGCCGCCCCTGGTGGACTGGATGGCCAAAACGCTGGCGGAAGGTCGCTACCCACAGATCAGGCTGCACGCGAAGGCGCTTTCGAACCGAGCGGACCAGGAACTGCAGTTCAAGTGGATCAAGAACGCCTGGGGTCACAGCGGCCTGCGGGATCGTGACCACGGCGGCCTCGTCCCCGAAATCGAGGAGTTCGAGGTCACAACGACGACCATCGACAGCTTTTCGTCACCGGACATGCGACGTTTGCGCTTCGTGAAGCTCGATCTCGAAGGGGGTGAATTCGACGCGATCGTCGGGGCCGAGCGGACTTTGCGGACCTGGCGGCCCTTGATCGCCTTCGAGAACGGGCGAGGCGGTTCCGCCAAGGAATACGGCTACACGATGGAAGCATTCTTCGCCTTCTTTTCCGAAATGGACTATGCTTTGTTCGATATCTTGGGCCGGCCGTTCACGCCTCGGGAATGGGGATTGGGAGGCATGCCCTGGGATTTTTTCGCGGCATCACGGCGCGACGATAAGGATCTGATCGCGACCGCCATGCCGGGCGTTTTCGAACGGCTACTCGCCAAGGCGTGACCGCGCCGGCGCGTGAGCACGGCTTGGCGGTCGAGGGTCCGATCGTCAGACGATCGCCCGATGCCCGTTTAGGAACAGGCAGGGATGAGGAACGAGGCGCTTCATGGCGGCGGGCAGCTACAGGACGCTTCTGATCGCCATCGCGCGAAACGAAGGGCTCTATATCCTTGAATGGGTCGCGTATCATCTCGCGCTCGGCTTCGACAATATCCTGATCTACTCCAACGACAATACCGATGGTTCCGACGCGTTGCTCGATGCGCTCGCGCAGGGCGGGTTCGTGACGCACGTCGACAACAGCGGTCGGGAGGACATTCCGGAATTGGCCGGAAATGTCTCGGTCCAGCATCGCGCCTATTGGAAAGCCGCGCATCATCCCCTGTTCGCACAGCATGACTGGTGCAGTTTCCTGGATCTCGACGAGTTCCTCGTCCTCAAGAAACACCGCGTTCTGTCCGATTTTCTCGTCGACTACCCGGACAACGGCGCCGTCGCGATCAACTGGCGCACATTCGGCTCCTCGGGCCTCGAAGCTTATGGCCCGGAGCCGGTCATCGAGCGCTTCACCCGCTGCAGCGAGCCGAGCTATGCGATGAACGGTCTCGTCAAATGCGTCTTTCGGCCATCGCGCATCGTGCTGAAAGCCGGCAGTATCGGCCCGCATTACATCGTTCTGCGGCCGGACGGCGGCCTTTATACCTATGCGGACGGCGAGCGGTTTGCGAATTACAGGGACGAGAGCAAAATCCAGACCGACATCGTTCAGCTCAATCATTATTCCGTGAAGTCACGGGCCGAATACGCGTGGAAGCAGGAGCGGGGCTGCTCGGCTTCGGCCCCCGGTCGCCCGGAAGCTCAGCGGACCTATACGGGTCAGTACTTTCTCAATCACGACCGCAACGACACGCGGGATGACAGCATCGGTTATTTCGTGCCGCGGGCGCGGCGGCAGCTTACGCTGTTGAGAGGCGACCCGCGCCTGCGCGACATCGAGGCGGACATCCGCAAACGCGCGTTCGGGGCACCCTGACCTCGGCGAGGCGGAGGGGCGCCGATCCGAGGCGGCGAGGCGGGAGCGCGAAAGGCAAGCCGGATGAGTGTCGCCGATGTTTCCCGTCGCCAGGTCCTGGGGTTCCTCGGCGGTGGCGCGACGGCCCTCGTCGGGCTGTTTCACGGAAGCGCGCGCGCCGCGGCGCTGGCGACGGCGCGCTTGCCGCTGTGGCGCGGCTTCAACCTGATCGACGAATTCTATGCGCCGGGCAACGCCGGGTTTCAGGAAGCCGACTTCGATTTCCTGGCGGAGTTCGGCTTCAACTTCGTCCGCATCCCGACCGATTACCGGATCTGGACGAAGCAGCCGGGCCAGTACGACGAAGCGAGGCTGAAGGCCTACGACCAGATGCTCGGCTGGGCGGCGTCGCGCAACGTGCACGTCAACTTGTGCCTGCATCGCGCGCCCGGATATTGCGTCGGCGGGGCGGTCGACAGCCTCGACCTGTGGGGAACGGGACCGAACGGCGACGAGGCGCGCCGCCAGTTCCTGGCGCAATGGGATATGCTCGCGCGCCGCTACGCGGACATTCCCGAGGCGCGGCTCTCCTTCAACCTCGTCAACGAGCCGCCCTCCAGTGCCGCCCGGACCTACGTCGACCTCGTCACGGCGGCGGTTTCGGCGATCCGCGCCGCGAGCCCGGGGAGGATCATCATCGCCGACGGCCTGAGCGGCACACGGGACATGGTCCCGGTGCCGCAACTCGCGGCGCTCGGCATCGCGCAGAGCCTCCACGCCTACCTGCCGCAGACCGTGATTCACTACAAGGCGGGCGGGCTCGAGGCCCACGAAACCTTCGCCCCACCGCACTGGCCGACCGAGAACGCCTTGAACGGCGTCCTTTACGGGGATGCCAAGAAGGCCTGGCAGGCGCCGCTGCGCATCCGGCACGACTTCAAGGGCGACACCGACGTGCAGATGGTCGTCGAAACGGTGTCGGGCTCCGCGCACCTCGTCATGCGTGCGGACGGGGCCGTGATCTTCGACCAGGTGCTCAAGACCGGCCCGCAGGGACAGGGGGACTGGGTCTTCTCCACGTCCATCGGAACGAAGGAGCGGCCATACTACCAGGTCGCCTACGACAAGGCCATGAAGGCGCGCGTGCCGGCGGGAACCCGCGTCGTGTCGATCGAGATGGTCGAGGGCGACTGGATGACGTTCTCGGGTTTGCGGATGTCGCCCTTCCCGAACGCGCCGGGAGGCACGCTCGACATCGTTCCGGGCCTCGTCGAGAAATACATCAGGCAGGGGGAGTTCCGGCTGCTGCCGTCCGGGCAAATCGTCGGCGCCCGAGGCCAGACATCCTACGGGAGACCCGAGCTTTGGGAGGAGGAGCTCGCGCCCTGGTACGCGTTGAGCGAGCGCGGCATCGGGGTCCACATCGGGGAATGGGGGGTGCCGGATCAAGTCCCCCACGAGGTCGCGCTGGCGCTGATGCGGGACAAGGTCGCGTTGTACCGGCGCGCCGGGTTCGGTTGGGCGCTGTGGTACTTGCGCGGCCCCTGGGGCGTGCTCGACGGCACACGCAAGGACGTTCGGTACGACGACTGGCGCGGGCACAAGCTCGATCGCCGCATGCTGGAGATCTTGCGTGGCACGTGAATGTTGGACGTTTCGATGTCCGTCCGGTCGGGGCGAGCCTAGCCGTGCGAGGCAGTCTTGCCGTCCACCACGCCGGGGAACGTCACCTTGCAGCGCTGCCCGCCGGGTAGCCGGTTGTCCGGGTTGGGCAGCGCCAGGCGGACGCCGAACGTTCCGCTCGCGGGATCGAACACCTTGTCGACGACGATGACGGAGGCGGGGTAGGCGCCGCCGATCGGTTCGTCGGGGTGCACGGTCGCCACGGTGCCGACCTTCATCTGATTGTAAAGGACGACCGGCAGGAACACTTCGACATGAAGCGGGTCGAGCCGGGCCAGCTTGACGATGAACCGGTCCTGTTCGGTGAACTCGCCGGCCGAAAGATGCTCCTCGCTGACGATGCCGTCGATGGGGCTGCGGATGGTGCGCTCCCCGACCGCGGCCTGCGCGCGTTCGAGCTCCAACTGCGCCAGCTGACGATCCTGCTTTTCGCGCAGGAGATCCTGTTCGGCGACGCTCACGTCCATGCCGATCTCCTCGTATTTGTCCTGGGTGACGATGTTCTTGCCGATCAGCTGGGCCGCGCGGCCGAGCCGCGCGCGCGCGAGCGCGAGCCGCGCCGTCTGCGCCTCGATCCGGGCGTTGCTCTCGGCCCGGAACCGGTCGAGTTTCTCGGTCGCGGCCTCGAGCGAGGACTCGATCCGCGCGATCACCTGGCCGTGCGTCACCGGATTGCCTCGGGACACCAGGACCTCCGACAGCACGCCCGTCACCGGGCTGCCGACCTTGACGGTCCGCGACGGGTCCATGACGCAATCGAAACCCTGATCGGGCACGCCGCCGGCGGCGCGGCCGACGCAAGACGCGAGAGCGCATCCGACGAGCGCGGCGAGAGCCGCGCTCGTCGCGCCGCGACCCGCGGGCCGGTGCCGCTTTCGGGAGGACGGATCATTCGGCACGGCCGGAAAACGCGAGCGCATGGTCGAGGGTCTCGTCGCTTCTGAGGAGTTGTCGCCGCATCTTCGCATGGAGGCGCTCCGCGTTGCGCTGCGCCCTGTGCATCGCCCAGCGGCCGAACGTCTCGCCGAATACGCGCGTTCCGAAGCGGACCAAAACCATCCAGCTTCGAGAGGCGGTCGCGGCGAGCAGCGGATCGTCGAGCGACATCAGGGCCACGAAGACGCCCGGCTCGCCCTGCCGGGCGCAGCGGCCGGCGAGCTGGCGGTCGATACGGGCGGAATCGTGCGCTTCGGACATGATCACGTGGAGCCCGCCGCGTTCCGCCACTTCCGCGGCGATGCGGATGTCCGTGCCCCGCCCGGCCATGTTGGTCGCCACCGTGATGCGGCCCGGGTGGCCCGCCGCCGCCACGATGGCGGCTTCGGCGTCGTCCTGCGCGGCATTGAGCAGCACGTGATCGAGACCCGCCGCCGCGAGGTGATCGCTGGCGTGCTGCGAGGCCGCCACCGAACGGGTTCCGATGAGCACCGGGATGCCCCGGGCGCGCCAGTGCGCGGCATAGAACGTGATGGCGCGCCATTTGACCTCGAGCGTCGGCAGCATCCGGGAGCGCATGACATTGCGGCGCGACGGACGATGCGGCGGGATGCGGGCCACCGGAAGCCGGTAGACGGCCCAAAGTTCGCGTGCAACCTCGAGTCCGGTCCCGCTCATGCCCGACAGCCGACGGTAACGCCGGAAGAACCTCTGGTAGGTCATGCGCGCGAGCGTCAGCCGCTTGGTCGAGGGTTCGAGCCCTTCCTTGATCTCGATCATCTGGTGGAGACCGTCGGACCAGAACCGGTCCGCCATGACGCGGCCGGTATATTCGTCGACGATCCGCGCCTTGCCGTCGCGCACGATATAATGGTCGTCGGCCCGCATGAGGTGGATGGCCACGAGCGCCTGGGTCACGAGGTCCTGCCGATACACCCGGTTGCGCCACGGGCCGGACAGGGGCAGCAGCTCGTCGAGGCGGGCGAGGCCGGAAGCCGTCAGCTCCGCCCGCCGCTCGCCCCGGTCGATCGTGAAATCGGCGTCGGGCCGGAGCCGTTCGGCGATCGCGAGGGCGAGGCGGAACTGCGCGGCCTCGCCGTCGGCCTCCGCTTCCCTGGACAGGATGAGCGGGGTGCGGGCCTCGTCGATCAGGATGCTGTCGATCTCGTCGACGATCGCGAAATGCAGCCCGCGCAACACCCGCGCTTCGCGGGCACCGGCCGGGGCGAACAGGACACCCATCTTGGCCAGGAGGTTGCTCGAGTCGCGGCCCGCGGCCAGGCGGTCGCGCAGGTAATCGAAGGCGAGTTCCTTGTTGGTGACGTAGCTGATGTCGGCCGCGTAGGCGGCGCGGCGGGCTTCCCGCGGCAGGACCTCGACGACGACGCTCACCGAAAGACCGAGGAAGCTGTAGAGCGGGCGCAGCGTTTCGGCGTCCCGCCGCGCGAGGTAATCGTTGACGGTCACGACGTGCACGGGAATTCCCGCCAAGGCGGCCGTGACCACCGCGAGGGTCGCGGTCAGCGTCTTGCCTTCGCCGGTGTCCATTTCGGCCACCATGCCGCGCAGCAGGGCATAGCCGCCGATCAGCTGGCAATCGAAGTGCCGCATGCCGAGCACCCGGCCCGAGGCCGCGCGAACGAGCGCGAAGCTTTGGGCGATGTCGGCGAAACGCAAGTCGGCCCGCGACCGGAGCCGGCGCCGCATGCCCGCGACCCGCAGCGTGAACGCTTCGGGGTCGAGGCGATCCGCCTCGGCCTGATACGACGCGACCTTCGCCACGATGCGCGCGAGGCGGCGACCGCGCGACCTCGCCAAGGCGGCGACCACGAGCCCCTGCGCGTCGGAGAGGGCGGCCTCGGCCGGCCCGAGCGGGCGCACGAGCTTTTCGGGATAGGGGACCGGGCGCGGCCAGTCGGGGAGCGCGGCCGCGGGATCAGACACTGAACTGCCTCAGCAGCAGCTGACGGAACGCCCGGAACACCTGCACGGCCAGGACCTGCCGCGGATGACCGAAGCGGACGTAGACGCGCTCGCCGAGATGCGCGGCGTCAGGCTGTTCGGCGAGGCGCAGGTCGAAGTGGAACAGCGTTTCGAGCGGCTTCGGATGGTCGGTCTTGCCGGGGTCGAGCAGGATCGTGCCGCCGCCCGTGGTGCTCAACGACAGGTGGGGGAGTTCGGCGAGGGCGGCCGGCACTTCACGCAAAATGGCCGCCGGCACCACCCGGTCGAGCGCCTCGGACAGGCGCGCCGAAACCGTGACGGCGCTGCGCCGCACCAGATCGGCGTCGTTCTGCGGCACCACGACGCGCACGATCGCGTCGGAATCCGCGACCACGTAGCCGACGACGTCGCCCTTGTGGATGAAGCGCCCCGGAAGGTCCGCCGCGTCCGCGATGAGGAAGCGGCCGGGCTTCGGCGCCACCACGTCGAGATCGGCGACGTGCTGGCGGGCGAGGCTCAGCTGGCCGTCGATGTGGCGCAATTGTTCCCGCAGCATGTTGGCCTGGACCAGGTCCGTCATGGTGACGGATTCGAGCCGACGCTGCAGCCCGTCGCGTTGCCGCTCGAGAACCGTCAAGCCCTGCACCAGGATGGAGTCTTCCGTGGCGACGAGCACGGTCCCGGTGTCGACCCAACTGTCGTCGGCGGTGACCACGCGCGTCACGAACCCGTCCGACGGGGCGCGCACCGTCGCCTGGTCGCCGACCCAGACGACCCCTTGCGCCATGGTGGCGTCGGGGAAGGGAAGGGCGAGAACCAGCACGGCCAGGCTCGCGACGGCGAACAGCGTGACGCCGAGCGCGCGCCCGCGCTTCCTGTCGAGGGATGGGCTGTCGAGGAGGAATTTCAGTCCCTTGAACAGCGGGATGACGAGCGCGCTGACGAGCGAGAGGGCGGCGAGGAGCACGCCGAACAGGAACAGCTTGCCGGCGACCACCACCGCGATCGTCAGCAGGATGACGATCCGGTACACGAAGGCCGCGACCGCGTAGCCGAGGAACCACGCCGCCTCGCCCCTCGCCGTCACGGGCGATTCGGCGTGCGCCACCCCGAAACCGTACCGCTGGATGATGTACAGGACGTATTGGTTGGACCGCGAGCCGAGGTTGGGAATCTCGAGGAGGTCCGACAGGATGTAGTAGCCGTCGAGCCGCAACAGCGGGTTGCCGTTGAACAGCAGCGTCGACACGCCGCCGATCAGGATGACGTTGAACGCGATGGCGCGCACGAGGCCGGGTTCCACGCCGACCCAGACGAGGACCGCGACCGCGGCCAGCGCGGTTTCGACCAGGATGCCGGCCGCCCCGACCACGGCGCGGCGCCATTTGCTGCGGAAGGCCGAGGAGGAGGAGGCGTCCACGTAGGGCACGGGCACGAGGATCAGCAGCATGACCCCGAGTTCATGCACCTCGCCGCCCCAGTTCTTGGTCGCGTAGGCATGGCCGAGCTCGTGGCAGGCCTTGACCAGCGGGTAGAGGCAGACCAGCAGGAACAGGCTCTGGTTGGTGAACAGACGGTCGGTGAGGTTGTCGGTCAGCCCGCCGAAATTGATGGCGGCGACCACCCCGCCGCCGATCACGAGAACCAGCCAAAGCAGGAAGCCGCCGATCGTGAACGCCGGGCGGATCGGCGGCAGCGTGCGGGTCAGCCAGCGGTCGGGGTCGAACAGCGGGAAGCGCAAGGCGAGCGGGTTGCGCAAGCGCATCAGCAGCCCGCGCCGGCTTTGCCGGTCGGACCGATCGCTTAATTCGTCCATATTGGGCGCGCTTTCGCCGACCAGGAGGTCGGCGCGATGCAATTGCGCCATCAGGCGGACGACCTCTTCCTGGGTGGGCTGGTCCTCGCCCATCCGCTCGCCGACGATGGCCCAGATGTCCCCGACCGTGCGGCGGCCGTCCATCCGGCACACGATCTGGTGGGCCGGCGGGGACAGGCGGTGATATTGGCCGGATTGATGATCCTGCAGCACGTACCAGATGTCGCCGCGGAAGCGTTGGCGGTGGATTTCGGCGTGCGCCCGCAGACGGGGCCTCAGGCCGGACACGCGGTACCACGACGGGCTGAACAGGCTGCGGGTCACGGCCGCCCCCCGTTCACCCGAACCATCGCCAGGCCGACAGCGACAGCCAGTTCAGCAGGGTGCGGGTCCAGATCCAGGCCAGGTGCCGACGGTCGATGTCGATCTTGGCGGTGCCCCGCATGCCGGGGCGGACGTGGGGCGCCGCCTCGGCGATGGTCGCTTCCACCCTGAAGGTGTTGCGGCCGTCATGCGCCTTGGACACGGGCGTGATCTTGCTGACCGACAGGGCCAGCGGCTCCGCCGGCAGGGAGGCTACGATCAGCCGGCCCGCTTGCCCGAGGGTCACGTCGGCGATCTGCGTTTCGTCGACGTCGAGCGCGACGCGGTAGGTGTCGAGCGGGGCGATCTCGAACAGCACCTGGCCGCGTTGCACGGCGGCGCCGATCGATTGCGTCAGGTCGCCGCTGATCACGATGCCGTCGAAGGGGGCGGTGATCTTGGCATGCGCCAGCTGCTCGTCGAGGAGCTTGACCTGCGCCTCGGCCTCCTCGATCTCGGTCGAGGCGATGTTCTGATCGGCGCGGTTGCGGTCGCCGAGGGCCTTTTCGTATTCGAAGACCTTGCGCTGCCGCTCGGTGACCCATTTCAACCGCTCGAGGACGAGGTCCTTGTCGTCGAGGGACGCCAGGATCTGGCCCGCCTTGACGGTGTCGCCGGCGCGGGCCGGCGCGTCCATGATGTAGGAATTGAAGGGCGCCGCCACGGTGCGCTGGACTTCGCCCTCGACGACGGCGTCGGCCGAAACCCGGTAGGTCCCGACGGCGAAGTAGGCCGCGCAGGCCAGCGCGCCGATGGCCACGACGGCGAGCTTGCGGACGATATGCCCGGGGCCGAGCAGACGCTTGGCCTGAACCCACACGGACCCGGCCGTTTTCACGAGGAGGAAGCGGTCGTTCTGGCGCTTCTCGTCCAGGATGGGTCCCGCGGCGCTGGCCACGGCGTCGAGCACCGCGACGCGGTTCGCGTCGAGCTTTTCCGCCGTGGGCCATTCGAAGGTGAACGCCCCGATGAACCGGTCCCTGACGAACAGCGGCACCGTGAGGATCGTCGTGGCGCCGTGCGCCCGCAACAACTGTTCGTGAGCGCGCGTGACGTTGACCTCGTCGCCGGGCGGCGGGAACGCCAGGATCGCGCGCTGGTCGACGGCTTCGTCCATGGCTTCGCCGAGCATCCGCACGAGGTTCATCTGCTTGCCGAACCGGGCCGAATGGGAGATCGCCGCGACCGCCACGCGACCGCGCCGGAGGAAGCCGAGGCTGACGCGCTCGCACCCGTGCTGAAGCGCGAGATCGGTGACCACGGCGCGGGCCGCGGCGAGAAACCTTTCTTCCTCGAGCGCGATGGCCAGGGTTCGCAAAGCCGCGCTCGCCCGGGTCTCGCGGGCGGCCGTCGTGTCGGATTTCTCCCGGTAGAGCCGCTCCCGAACCCAGGCCGTTCCCCATTGCAACGCCCGCATGGCGCCGCGAAGATCGGTCGATCCGCCCGCGCGCAATTCGACGGCCGTGACGCCGCTCACGGCGCCGTCGATCACGATGGGGTAAGCGAGCGCCGCCGCGCCCGACGCGCTCGCCTGGTGCGCCACGCCCCGGTTCTGTTCGAAGGCGTGGGCCGCCGCCACCATCAGGTCGGCGGGGTTGTGGTCTTCGGGCCAGACCGACGCCGGGACGAGGCGCTGGCCTTGTGCCAGCACGACGATGCCCGCCCGGGCCTCGCCGATCATGCCGCATTGCAGCGTCAGCCAGGCGACGCCGAAGGGCTGGAAGCCCGCCACGTCCGCGAGGCGCGCCCACAACGCCGGCTCGAGCACCGTCGGCCGGGACGCTTCGTGGCCGTGTTCCGGATCGCCGAACAGGCCGTCGAAGCGGTCATCGGCCAAACTCATGGTTCGCGGTCCCCGATCCCGACCGACCGGGAGCGTCACATCCGTGGTCGACCCGGTCAAGCACGGCTTGGCCTCGCAACGCGGGAACGTCGGACGTCCTGGCCGCGCGCGGTTCCACCTGCCGCACCCGTCGGTGCCGACCGATCGCTCCTTCGGCCGGGAAACACGGTATGCCTCAAGAGGACGACATTAGCGCCGGTGCCTCACCGGAATGTGACGAGGACGGGCAAATCCGCCCGGCGCCGAGCGCCGCCTCGCCGAAGCTCGCCAACGAGGACCTGCCGGCTTGCTCCCCGCGCCCCGCGGCACGACGTGCGAATCCGCTCCTCGGATCCGTCGACCACCCTGCCGGTTCCGGGGGCCTGGGCGCGAACACGGAGGACGGGGACCTCGGGCCGCGCCTTCAGGCACCCTCGAGGATCACCTCCGTCCGGCGGAAGGCCGTGACGTCGATGAGGCCCTGGTCGGAGATGCGCAGTTCCGGGATGACGACGAGCGCGAGGAGCGAGTGCTGCATGACGGCGTTGTTCAGCCGGCAGCCGCAGGCGCGCATCGCCGCGATCAGCCGGTCGGCCTGCGCGGCCACGATTTCGGCGCGCGCGTCCGACATAAGCCCGGCGATCGGCAGTTCGACGAGCGCGCGTTCCCGGCCCTCGCTGAACACCACGAGGCCGCCCCCGACCGCCCCCAACCGGTTCGCGGCCCGCGCCATGTCGGCCGTGTCGGTGCCGACGACGATCATGTGGTGGCTGTCGTGCGCCACCGTGCTCGCCACGGCGCACGGCCTGTCGTAGCCGAAGCCCGACACGAAGCCGTTGACGACGGCCCCCGTGGCCCGATGGCGCTCGACGAGGGCGATCCGGCATACGTCGTTGTCGAGGTCCGTCCCGACGACCCCGCGCGCGACGGGCAGGCGGCGGCGGAGCGCGCGGGTCGGCGCCTGGTTCTCGACGACGCCGATCACACGAACCTCGACCGTGCCGGACGCGGTTCCGGCCGGCAGATCGAAGTCGCCCGGCACGAGCGGGCGGCCGAGCTTGACCGTGTCCCGCGCGAAGGCGGGGTAGGCGTGGGGCGGGATGTCGGCCACGAGACGGCCGTTCTCGGCCAGCACGACGCCGCGCCCGATCACCATCTCGATCGGCAGGGTGACGAGGTCCGACGCGATGACGAGGTCGGCGAGGCGCCCCGGCGCGATCGCGCCCAACTCCCGTTCGAGCCCGAAATGCTGCGCGGCGTTCAGCGTCGCCATCTGGATCGCGGTGATCGGCTTCAGGCCCTGCGCGATGGCGTGGCGCACGACGCGATCCATATGCCCCTCGTTGACCAGCGTACCGGAATGGCTGTCGTCGGTGCACAGGATGAAGTTGCGCGGGTCGATGCCGCCCTCCGTCACGGCCTTGATCTGCGCCGCCACGTCGTACCAGGCCGAGCCGAGGCGCAGCATGGCGCGCATGCCCTGCCGGACGCGCGCCACGGCGTCTTCATACCGCGTGCCCTCGTGGTCGTCGGCGGGGCCGCCGGCCGCGTAGGCGTGGAACGGCCGTCCGAGGTCGGGCGACGCGTAATGGCCCCCGATCGTCCGGCCGACGGCCGCGGTCGCGGCCATTTCGGCCAGCATCGCGCCGTCGCCCGCGATGACCCCGGGGAAGTTCATCATCTCGCCGAGACCCACGACGTTGGGCCACGTCATGGCCTCGCGCACGTCGGCGGGGCCGAGGGTGGCCCCGGCGGTTTCGAGCCCCGGCGCGCTCGGCACGCAGGACGGCACCTGAACCTTGACGGTGATGGGGAGCGAAAGCGTCTCGTCGTGCATGAGCCGGACGCCCGGGAGCCCCAGCACGTTGGCGATCTCGTGCGGGTCGACGAACATGGCGGTGGTGCCGTGCGGGATGACGGCGCGGGCGAATTCCGTGACCGTGACGAGGCCGCTCTCGACGTGCATGTGGCCGTCGACGAGCCCCGGCACGAGGTAGCGTCCCCGGGCGTCGATGACCCGCGTCCCCTCGCCGATCGCGTGGCGCGCGTCCGGCCCCACATAGGCGAAACGTCCGCAGGCCACCGCGATGTCGGTGCCGGGGATGATCTCGCCCGAATACACGTTGACCCAGCGTCCGTTGCGCACGACGAGGTCCGCCGCCGCCCGGCCGATCGCCACGTCGATCAGGCGCGACGCCGATTCCGCCCAGGTTGGCTGCATTCTCGTATCGGTCTCGACGGTGGCGACGCCCGCCGTCCGGTATGGCGACGTTCGGCGCGCGGAGCAAGGGCGCGCGGCGGCGGGCGCGCTCCGGCCCCGGCGCGTCCGCGCCCCGCGGGCCGGATCAGGCCCGGCGCCGGGCTTCCGCCTGCAGCTTCCACAAGGCCCAGGGCCGCTGCATCTGCGGTTCGACGTTGGCGACGCACGCCTTCGCTTCCTCGGCGGTGAGGTAGGTGACCTCGCCGAGCTTCATCGCGTCCAATTGATAGCGGGCGTTCAGCTCGGCGTAGACGGCACGGTAGACCACCTGCTGCAAGGACCGGCCCACGACGGTCGAGCCGTGCCCGCGCATGAGCACCACCTCGCTCGCGACGAATTTTTCCGCGAGCGCGCGACCGAGCTTGTTGTTGCTGATGAGCAGATCGGTCCCGGGACCGGCCACGTCCCTGATCTCGAACACCGGGGCGCCCTCGCCGATGAACCCGGCCATGTGAAACAGGGCGCGCAGCGGCCGGTCGCGGAGCACGGTCAGCGGCACGATGCTGTGCGAATGGCTGTGCACGACCGCGGCCGTGTCGGGATAGGCCTTGTAGATCTCGCCGTGGATGAAGCGTTCCAGGTAGACGCGCCGCCCTCCGGCGTTCACCGGATGGCCGTCGAGGGCGAATTCGACGATGTCCCCCGCGACGACCTGCCCGGGCGCCATGTTGCGCGAAAGGAGGAACCTGTCCGGGTCCTTGTCGTGGCGGACGCTGACATGCCCGAACGCGTCGACCACGCCCTGATCGAACAGGATATGGTTGGCGGTCACGAGGTCGGCCACGAGGGACGGGTCGGCGGCGGGAGCCGGCTCCCCCCGGTCTCCCGCCGCCTGCGAGACGCCCTCCGCCGCGCCAGGTTCGCACATGATGGTCTCTCCGTTTCGATTGGGGCCGGGCCGCGGCTCCGGGCCCGGCGTTCCAGGTTTGAGCTTTCCATAGGTCGCCCATCCGGTCCGAACCGAGGAAGCTGAGGTTGCGAAGCTTCAGAGGCCAGGGAGAGGACCGGATGAACATTCACAAGAATGCCCGTTCGACGCCGATCGGTCGAGAGCGACCGGTGCGGCAGCAGGTGGAGGGCGGGCAGACGCCGGAGGCGGCCGCACGAAGCGCGGGCGTCTGCCCGCGGACGGTTCGGAAGTGGCTCGCGCGGTTCCGGGCCGAGGGCGTGGCCGCGACGATGCTGCGGGCGCCGGACGGCAGCGATATCGAGCTGATTTCCCGCGTTCCTTCACCCGTCGCCGATGGACCTCTGTCTTGGTCCGTTTGAAAGGCTTGGGGGTTGCCGGATCCGGGACATGAGCGAACCCGTCGCAAGCGTCGCCTTCAGACCCGTTGGAACGAGCGCGTGGCTGGTCAAGGAGAATTGGCCGAGGCCAGAAGTACCAGCGCCAGCAGACCCGCCACGCTGCGAAACGCATGGAGGAATCCCCAGCGCCGCATCAAGGCGAGAGTGGGCGGGACGTCATCGCCGCTCAGCGGGACCGACAGGATTTTCTTGTTGATCGGTATGATGAAGGAGAACGTGTGGATCCCGATCGCCAGGAAGATCAGGGCGGCGAACAGATCATCGATCGACGCCCCCATGAGATAGGAGGCGAAACCCGTCGCCGCGCAGCCGGTTGCCAAGGCCGGCATATAGGGGTCGACCCGCTCCAGGCTGCGTTGCATCTGGTCGATCGCGCAAACGCCCTTGGCGGACAGCCGCGCCGGATGATCGACCACCGTCTGCATCATCGCGCCTCCGGCGAAGAGACCGGAAAGTATAAGGGCAATTGTGTGGAGTATCCATAGCATGATCGCCTATCCTTCGCGTCGCGAGTCGTGTCCATCGGTCTCGATCTCGTCATGTGCTCGCTTTCCGCCGCAGCGCGTCGAACGCGCGATCGGCCGGCTCGCCCGATCGGCGCGTGACCTCCGCGGGACGCCTCTGTCCGGCAGCGTCGCGGCCGCGCGTCGTCAAAGCCGGCCCCATTTGTCGCGAAATCGCCGGTCCGCCCCGCGCAGGATCGGCTTGCCATGGCCGAAGCACGCGATCTCGAAATCGAGGCTCGCGAGCTTCGTCTGGGAGCGGCGGCCCTCCTCGATGTCCTCGTAGCCGAGCGGCGAACCGAGGCCGAACAGGTGCGCGCAGGCGTCGGCGACGAAGAGCACGCCGCG
>CAXTIC010000018.1:0-61585 GCA_964244255.1 uncultured Lichenihabitans sp.
CAGGCGGCGACCATAGTTGTAGGCGTCGATGAAATCGGCGAGGTGCGTTTCGAACTGGAGATGGTCATCGTAGTGGTATCGCTTGACGGTCGCATCCTTGTCTCCTGGTCGATGCCGTAGTGCTTTGCCAGTTCTCTCAGGCTCGCTTGACCATGCTGCATCGCTCGACGGACCGCCTCCGTCGTGGTGGCGCTCCCGTGCAGTACCTGCCCTCCGCTGGCTTCTCCAGCGGGCTGCGCCCGCCGGAGCCTCAAGTCAGCTTCACCCATCGCGAATCCTTCCATTCCATGGAAAAGACTGCACCATCAAAGCCTGGGATCAAACAATTTTAGAGGGGGATGAACGCGATTTGCGTTGGGGGTAATTCCCAAGCGCGCGCAAATCTGATTCAACGAGCTTGGCGCGGGAGGCTGGGTGCATGCCGAGGGCTTATTCGTTGGATTTGCGTGAACGTGCGGTCGCGCGGGTTCAGCAGGGGGAGTGTTCGTTCCATTGCCTCTGTGTTGCAGGTCGGTGATTCCAGTGTTGTCAGATGGTCTCAGCGGTTTCGAGCGAACGGCCGTGCGGCGCCGGGGCCTATGCGGGGTCGTCGTCGCCCTAAGATCTTACAGTTCCATCGTGATTGGTTGCTGGCCCGAATCACCGGCGGCGTGGACTTTACATGACGAGGTTTGCAGATAGAACTGGCCGAGCGGGGCGTCAAAGTCGGCTCTGGCACGGTTTGGAACTGCGTTGATACCGAGGGTCTGCGCTATAAGAAAAAGCGTTCTGCCGAGCGAGCAAGAGTAGCAAGACTTTGCACGGAGAACTCTTCCACGCCTGTATAAAGCACGCCCTCATACCCATCCTTAAGTTGGGTGATGGTGTCGTACTTGACAACTTAGGCAGTCAAAAAAGCCCAAACGTCCGCGATGCAATCTGAACGGTTGACACGAGATTGATGTTCCTACCGCCATATAGCTCAGGCATGAATCCGATTGAACAGGTGGTCGCGAAGCTCAAGCACGTGATGCGTAAAGCAGCGCAGAGAACCGTCGACCCGACATGAAAACGGCTTGGGTTGCTGCTCGATGACTTCGAACCCGACGCGTGCGGGTGTCACTTCCGAAACTCGGGGTACGCGCCAAGCTGAGGTTATCCCGCTCTAAGGGCTGCCAAACCATGAAACGCGATGAATCAGGCGATGCGTATCGGGTTCATGCCGAAACGTTTTGGGCCGCCGACGCCGTTGGCAAGTTGCTCGGCATGGAGATCCTGTCGATCGACCCCGGGGCAGCCACCCTCGGCATGACCGTCACCGATCAGATGATCAACAGTCACAAGATCTGTCATGGGGCATTTATATTTGCTTTGGCCGACTCGGCGTTTGCCGTCGCCTGCAACACGTATGAGGCCCGATCGGTTGGACAGTATTGCACGATCACCTATGTTAATAAATGTGAGCTGGGCGATCGTCTGGTCGCGGTCGCACAGGAGATCAACCGGAAGGGCAGAAGCGGAATATATGACGTGAGCATCAACACGGTGCAGGGAGAGACCGTGGCGCTTTTTCGAGGACATTCGCGAATCTTCCCGTCGAAAATCGAACTATAATACAGACATTCGGAGACTTTAGAGGCTTACCCGACGTGCAAGCTTTCTAGCCATGGCTCAGAACGTGGCCTTTCGTGGGCATGTAATCGGGGGCGCTTACGGTATCCAATTGGCGACTTCCGACTTTATCTTCCTTAGAGCCTCATTGTTGCGCTTCGGCCCATGCCGAAGTCATTTTCGCTGTCTCCGAACGGCGACGGCGGCACGAGCACCGCCGCGCGGTTTGGCCTACGATTGGGGATTTGCTTCCTCGAGGCCGTACAGGGAAACCGCAGCGGACGGGCTGACATATTCGTTACGGATGTCGTCGAGGATGCGTTGCTTCTCGCGATCCTTGGGATTTCCGTAACCGCCGCCACCGGCGACGCGAAAGCTGATCACGTCACCCTTTTTCACCGGCCCGACCTCCTTCGATCCAAGTTCGGTTTCCCTCCCGTCACGGATGAGGATGGTTTGCGCGCAGGCACCTGGCCCGCCGCCGAATATCCCATAAGGCGGGTTCTTGTGCCGATCGCCGAGCAACGAGAGCGTCGCCGCTTCGCAGAGCAATTCAACGTCCTTGCGCAAGGCGCAACCGCCGCGATTGCGACCGGCGCCGCCCGTATCCTGAAGCAGTTCCAACCGGTGGATTCGAACGGGATTATTCGTTTCATGCACCTCGACCGGCACATTGGCGCAGTTCATGACCGGCGCCATTCCTTCGACCCCGTCCTTGTACGAGCGTCCACCATAGCCGCCGAAAATCAGGTCGTACATGACCCATGGTTTGCCGGTGGCGGAGTCGAAGCCGCCTAGGTTCGGATTGCCCCAATGTGAGAAGCCACCCATGGTCAGCTTCGGCACGGCCGGGGCCAACGCGCCATTGATCGCGTCGAATATTCTGACCTGTATGGAGGCCCGCCCACCGCTGGCTGCGGGATATGTCGCGTTGAAGAAACAGCCCTCACGCACAACCGTCTTTATAACCCGTTCGACGCCGGCGTTGTTCGGCACGTCGATCTGCGCGAAGATCCGCAGAGCAAAGCTCGCATAAGCGCGCGTATAATTGATGTAGCAGTTCAAACCGGCTGGAACCTGGTCGCCGCTTCTGGAGAAGTCGACGGTGGCGCCGTTCTCATCGATGGTCACGTCGACACACACTGGAATGGGCGGTGTGTTCGGGCCGTAGTCGTCCATCTTGTCGTCGAAGCTGTAGCGGCCTTTCGGGATTTTGGCGATCAGCTCCCGCGCTCGCTTCTCGGAGCGATCCAGGATTTCATCGATCGCCTCTTCCATGATCGCGGTGCCATTCCGCGTGAATAGCTTCCGCAGACGTTCGGCCCCGACATGGTTCGCATTTCTCTGGGCGAGAAAATCGCCTCGCACTTTCTCAGGCAGGCGGACGTTTGCGAGAATCGTGCGCAGCAAATCCGGTTCAAAGGTGCCGCTTCGCACCAGCTTGACCGGCATCACACGAACACCTTCGCTGAAGCAATCGGGCGTGGCCTGGACGGACTGCGATCCTGGGGAGCGGCCGCCGACATCGACGTGGTGTGCCGTGTTGACGACATAGCCAATGAGTTCGGCGCCCTCATACACGGGAGCGACGAAGAAAAAGTCGGGAAAGTGGCCGCCTCCCAGGAACGAGTCGTTCGTGACGATCATGTCGCCCGGCGCGAGCGTGCTCGGCGGAATGAACTCCAGGACGTTTTTGACGACGTAGGGCATCGCGCCCAAATGTCCGGGCGTGAAATTCCCCTGAGTGACAAGCCGCGCCTGTGCGTCGAACAGCCCCGTCGAGAAATCCTGCCCTTCGCGAACCGCTTCCGAAAATGCGGTTCGCCGAAGCGCCCCACCCATCTCTTCGGCGATCGAGACCAGCGTGTTCCAGATGACCGTCAGGGAAATGGGATCGAGGCGCTTCGTTCCAACGATAGTCTTTGCGCCAGCGTCGACGTTCATGATGCGCCTCCCACCGTGATTACGAGATTTCCATTCGCGCTGAGGGCCACCGTGTCGCCGGGAAGAACGACCGTCGTCGACTCCCGTTCTTCGACAAGGGCCGGCCCTGAGTAAACGATACCCGCCTTCATCGAGTACCGATCAAGAACAGTCGTTGGGACCATCCCACCCGCTTCCGGGAAATAGGCGGATCGTTGCCCTCTGATCGGATCGGAAGAACCGATGGCTGTCGGCAAAGCAAGCCGATGCCCGATGCGGCCCCCGACGATCGTCGCAATCACGTGCCAATCCGTTATCTCGATCGGCGTGGTCGGATCGTTGTAGCCATATTCGCGCTTGTAAGCATCCAGGAAGGCGTCGCGCGCTTGCTGTTCATAGGCGGCATCTATTTGCGACAACGGAAGCGTGACGCGGATCTCGTAGCCTTGTCCGATGTGATGCATCGACGCGCTTCGCTCCAGGACGATCTCGCCGTCGCCCCGCATCCGCCGCGCCTCCGCCTTCAGCCGGCCCTCGAGGTCGCCAAAGATGTCCTTCATTTTTTGATGAGCGGTGCCGTCGAGCCGCATCACGCGCGTGATGCCAACATCGAGCTTTCGATCAGCGACCAAAAGGCCGAGCGCGGATCCCACGCCAGCGCCACGCGGAACGATGACACGCGGAACGTTCATGGCACGGGCGAGACGACATGCGTGCAGAGGGCCTGCGCCACCGAAGGCAACCATCGCATATTGGCGCGGATCCCGGCCCCGCTCGATGGAAACAATGCGCATGGCCTGTTCCATATTGGCGTTGGCGACCGAGTGAATGCCCCAAGCGGCTTCCTGTACCGAAAGGGCGAGCGGCTTTCCGATGTCGGACTCAATGCCCGCGGCCGCGGATGTCGCATCCAGCTTCATCTCGCCGCCGTTGAAATAGGACGGGTTGAGATAGCCGAGCACCAGATTGGCATCCGTTATCGTGGGGCGCTTCCCGCCGTTGCCGTAACAAATCGGGCCAGGGTTGGCGCCCGCACTCTCCGGTCCCACCGAAATCAACCCCATCTTGGTGTGGGCGATGCTCCCGCCGCCAGCGCCGATCTCCAGCAGTTCGATCGCCATGATGTTGAGAGGCAAACCGCTCCCCTTGCGGTAGCCGACCGCGTCGACTTCAAAGGTCGGCGTGATCGCCGGCACCCCGTCGTCGATGGCTCCAAGCTTCGCCGTGGTGCCGCCCATGTCGAAGGTCATGACATGATTGAAGTTCTCTTCCTTGCCGACCTCGGCGCACAGCAGAACGCCCGCGGCCGGCCCGGATTCGACGATGCGAATGGGATACTTGCGGGCGAAGTCCGCAGACACCAGACCGCCGTTGGATTGCATGATCGAGAGCGGCGACGTGACGCCGATCGTTTCGAGCGACCGTTCCAGCGCCTGAATGTAGCCGTTGACCAGGGGCTCCACATAGGCGCTTGCGACCGTCGTGCTGGTGCGTTCGTACTCGCGGAATTTCGGCGAAATGAACGACGACAGCGTCACGCCGACAGCGGGAGCCGCTTTCGATATGAGCTCGCCCATCTTTTCTTCGTGCGCCGCATTCGCATACGAATGAAGGAAGCAGATCGCAACGGACTTGTAGCCTCGCTCGCGAATGATCCTGGCGATCGCCAGGGCTTCGGCGACATCGAGAGGCGCGATCACGGAGCCGTCGTTACCAACCCGCTCGCTGACCTCCAGAATGTCGGCTCGCTGGACGAGCGGCATGGGTTTGTCGAGATGCAGATTGTTCGTGTCGTAGCGCTTCTGGCGACCGAGGATGAGAATGTCGCGAAAGCCCTTCGTCGTGATGAGCGCCGTCGCGCTACCCTTGCGTTCTAGAATCGCGTTGGTGGCGATCGTGGTCGCATGGAGCGTGGCCGTCACGGCTTCCGCCTGGAGAACGCCGGATTTGACCTGAAGAACGAGACTGTCCAGAACGGCCTTAGCCGGCTCCGCCGACGTGGTCGGCACTTTCCAGACGGTCACATTGCCGGAGTTCGTATCACATAAAACGAAATCGGTGAACGTGCCTCCGATATCGAACGCCAGCTGATACATCGTTGTCCTCGGCGTTTATTGCACGCGCTGTCAGCGTTCGGGTTGCTCGATAGTTCGTAGCCGGCTGCCGTTTCGGAGGCCGACCAACAAGTTTTGCGGGACTTGTGCAGAGCGTCAGTTAGACAAACGGTGGCACGCACCCTGTGTCCCACGCTCGCGCCTGGCATCACGGCTTAGGTCATTCCACCCTTAACTAGGCCCCGAGGCACGATCGACATATTGGCCTTGAAGTGCGGAAGAACGTGACGCCCCAAGAGCTCCAGATTGCGTTTCACCTTTTCATGCGGCATACCATCAATTCGCAGCATGATTTCGGTCGCGCCGAGGTCGATATACCGCTGAATCTGCCGAATACAGGTATCGGGCGACCCGCAAACCACCGTACCCGATTCTTCAAACAGCCAGGACGGATCGGTGATGTTGGAGGCCATGGTTTCAGCTTGCGCCATATATCCATAGGAGGCGCTCATCTGGGAAAGCCGCGAGAAGGATATGGCTGCCAACCGGGCCGCATTATAGACAGGCTCGTATCCGTCCCGACGCGCCTCTTCATCGTTCTCGGCGCAGTAAGTGTAGAGAAGAGGCGTGAACTGATAGTTTGGCTTGTACTTCGGAGGCTGCTTGAGCGACGCGATCGTGTCGAAATAGACCTTCGCGAGGAGCTCGATCCACTGCCAGCCGAAAAAGTACGAGCTGGTCAACACGCCGATCCCTTCGCGCGCAGCCGCTTCCATCGACTCCGGGCTTGTCGCAGCGACCGCAAGCGGCGGGAAAGGCTTTTGCAGCGGCTTGGGGACGAGATAGCGTTTCGGGATGTCGAAAAACTTGCCCTTGTAACTGAACGGCTCCGCCGTGAACGCCAGGCGGATTACGTCCAGCGATTCCTTCCATTCGTCACGCGTTTGATCCGGCTCGACCTGGAAAGCCTTAATGGTGAGGGACGTATTGGCCCGCCCTGTCCCGAGCTCGATCCGGCCGCCGGACAGAATGTCTTCGGTCGCGATGCGCTCGGCAACGCGGATCGGATGGTTGATGCGCTGGGGCAGCAAACACACGGCGTGCCGGAACCGAATCCGTTTCGTCAGCGGAAACAGATAGGAAAACAGGCATTCGGGCGCGGATATGGTCGCTCCAAACGTCAAATGCTGTTCCGAGGCGGCAAACACATCGAAGCCCATTTCCTCGGCCAGCAAGACCTCCTTGATGAGGTCTTGGTACCTGTGGAAGTAGCTTTCGCCTTCAAAGACTTCCGCCTCGGACATGAAACCGAAATTCACGGGGCTTTCCTCTTCGCTTGAGCTGCTTCGTCCCCTAGGTGCCGCGCATCGACAAGGACGGAATCGCCGCGCTTGGCGCCGGAATAGAGAAGGTCGTCTGCAATTATAATCTGGCGAAAGATGTCGGGGTCGGCATGAACCTCGTAGATGACCTCTTTGGCCATCGCACCAGTCGAATCTGGTTTCGACTCGATCCAGATGATGCTGGCTGCCATCCAGTCACCGTCTGATCGCTGCTCGCTGCCGGCATCGTCGCTTTTCAGAATTCGATACACGATCAATCCGCCACTATGGCAGAAGGGAATTTCGGTGCGCGCTTCTCGGCGAAGGCGCGTTGGCCCTCTTTCACGTCCGGCAGCAACAGGCTCGCCATCTCGAGCGCGAGAGATTCGTTAAATATCGAGATGTTGTTCTTGAGCCAGCTGTTGAGGGCCTGTTTCGTGCCCTGGATCGCCCATTGCGAGCCATTTGCCAAACGGTCGGCGACTTGCAAGGCCGTCGTCATCAGCTCGTCGGGCGGCACAGAGCGGCTCACCAGCCCCATGGCGGCCGCGTCCTTCCCCGTCACCTCTTCACACAGAAGGAGGTAATACCTCGCGCGGGCTAAACCACACAGCATCGGCCAGATCAGTGCCGCGTGATCGCCGGCTACCACGCCCAGCTTGGTATGCCCGTCGATCAGACGTGCGCCATCGGCTGCGATCGAAATGTCTGCAAGCAGCCCAACAGCCAACCCCGCGCCAACGGCGACGCCGTTTATGGCGGATACCACCGGCTTGCGGATATTGATCATGTTATAGACCAGATTCCCGGCGTCCCGCCACACGACCTTGGCGGTCGCCATGTGGTCCGTGCTTTTCTCCCGCATATCGCCACCGGCGCAGAACGCACGGCCGGCTCCGGTAATCAGCGCGACTTTTGCTTTCGGGTCGCGGTCGAAATCGAGCCAGATCTGAGCGAGCTCCTGATGCCCGGCATTGTCACAGGCATTGAGAACTTCCGGCCTGTTCATCGTCAGAAGAAGGACACCGTTCGGCTGAAGTTCGACCTTCAGGAATTTGTAGCTGCTGTAATCCACGATAAGAACTCCTTGTGCGGACGAAGCGAACGTCATTTGGGACCAAACAGGTCCTTCTCCTCATCGGGGCGGCACGGCGGAGTGTAGCGGGAGCCGTCTAGATTACGAAAGTCCTGAAGCTCAATGACGACCCCGTTGAGCGATGACGGACGAGTCCAATTGCCGAGCAGGACCGGTATCGGCTGCCCGACGCTGAAGTTGTCGTGCAGCTCGATGGGTGTATCCAGAACGAACGCGACACCCGCTTGCCGCCATTGCTCCGTGACCGCGTGGATATCGTCGACCAGGAACGTAAAAGAGAATATCCCTTCGCCGCGTTTCGCAACAAACTTCGTGATCGGGGAGCTATCGCCCAACCCTTCCATGATGGAGATGCTGGAATTACCAATCGGCATGCTCGTCAGTTTCGCCTGGACCGGGGGCGTGGCCTCTTCCCACACCGGCGTGTGGTTCAAGCCAAGAGCCGTAAACTTTTTAAACGCGGCGTCGAAGTTGTTCACCGCCAGACTGATTTCTCTAAGTTCTAGAATCTTTGCCATCTCCGGCTCCCAATCGCTCTAATCTAAATGTTACGAACCGCTTCGGCTCGCGGGTGAGCGGCGAGAAGCGGTTGCCGCAACTCGGGCACCTCACGCGAGTCGTGATACTGGATGATCTTCCAACCGCCTGCCGTCTTGCGGAGCAGGAAGATCTGACGCACCGGGCCGCTTACGATCTGGTCGCTGCCCAGAATGTCGAATGTGATCGTACCGCGGAGGTAGCACCAGGCAACATCGCCGATAACGTCGACATCGAAGTCGACGACGCTCTGGTCGCGAAAGTTCTGCGCCAGCTTCGCGATCTCGCGATAGTAATGCTCTAACTCCGCCCAGCCGCGCAGCGGATCCGGGAATTCTTCCGCCTGGTAGATGATGTGTGGGTAATCCCTATCCCAGGTCTGAAGGACGAGATCCACATCCTTGCTGCTGAACGCCCTGGCCCAGCGCCGAATGACTTTCTTTACGGCAGCCCGCTCTTCCTCAACGTCAATCATTCTGCGACCCTACCAAACGTTTGGTACTATCAATCTCAACCGGAAACCGATGTCAAGCCCAGTCCGCTCGGACGCCAGGGCGACGTGTTCAGGTTAACGCGTATTAAGCCTTGACGGGGCACTCGGCTATGGGTGGCCGGTGTGATTCGCTCGGATCGTGTGATTCGGAGCGCGATCATGGGCGACTTTGCCCTGCCCAAGCCGCGGCTGCGGCTGCTGCTTGACCACTTCTCGGCGGTTGCGGATGGTCGCCAGTCCGGGCGGGTCGCCTATCCGCTGCGGGAATTCCTATTTCTTGTGGTGTGTGGAACCATCGCCAACAGCGACGATTACGACGACATGGTCGACCGGGGCGAGGCGCACCTGGATTTCCTGCGGGGGTTCTCGGCGCTTCACCACGGCATTCCGTGTGTGGATTGGCTGCGTACGCTGTTGAACCGGGGCGACCCCGACCTGTTCTCATCGTGTTTTGTGCCTGGGTCGCTCAGTGCTGGCCGCAGCATGGCTCGATCTCAAGGGCGCCCTGGTCTCCGTCGACGCCATCGGGTGCAACCCGACCATCGCCGAGGCCGTCGTCGAGGCGGGGGCGGACTCCCTTCTGGCGGTCAAGGACAACCAGCCTGTCGTCAGTTGAGCGATTGGGATTCCCATTGCGGGTTTTCGCTGATTCATAGGCGGTCGACCGAAGGAGGGTCGAGGGATGCGTCGCTATGGATTGCGAGACGACCAGTGGGACCGGATCAAGGACGGCTTGCCGGGTCGCGAAGGGCATGTCGGGGGGACGGCCGTCGACAATCGTTTGTTTGTCGAGGCTGTTCTCTACCGGTACCGGGCCGGGATCCCCTGGCGGGATCTTCCGGAACGCTTCGGCGACCGGAAGAACGTGCACAGGCGGCTGCGACGATCGGGAAGGGGACCGGCGGTTCCACGACCTCGACGCTCCCGAAGCGCAAGTGGCTCCGCCCGCGCTGGGCCTTACCCTGCCCTTGTCGATCCTCTACGACGGCATGGGGCCCGGGTGAGCCGTGCGGCGTCTCGCGTCGGCACGGCTTCGGGCATAGACTTTGCTAGAAGGGACCCGGCGGTGTGCGCCGACGGTCGGACCAGGGGGGCACCATGGCAGCCATGAAACGTTTCGCCGGCGCGGCTTTCGCCGCAGCCGTTCTGCTCAACGGGGCGGCCCGGGCCGCCGACCACGTGACCTTCGGCACCAACTGGCTGGCCGAGGCGGAGCACGGCGGCTTCTACCAGTCGATCGTCGACGGCACATATGCGAAATATGGACTCGACGTGACCATCCTGCCCGGCGGCCCGCAGGCCAACAACCGCCTGCTGCTGCCGACGGGCAAGATCGATTTCTACATGGGCGGCAACATGATCCAGGCCTTCAGCGCGGTGGAACAGCACGTGCCCACGCTCGTCGTCGCGGCCGTCTTCCAGAAGGATCCGCAGATGATCATGTCCCACCCGGGCGCGGGCTTGGACAAGTTCGAGGACTTGAAATCGGCGACGATCTTCGTCGCGAAGGAAGGGCTCGCCTCCTTCTTCCAGTGGATGAAGGTGCAGTACGGCTTCTCCGAGGAGAAGGTGAAGCCTTATACCTACAATACCGGTCCGTTCCTGGCGGACAAGAAATCGGCCCAGCAGGGTTACCTGACGTCCGAGCCCTACGCCGTCGAGAAGGAGGGCGGGTTCAAGCCCAACATCTTCCTGCTGGCGGATTACGGCTTCAGCACCTACGCGACCACCATCGAAACCCGGCAGGCGCTGGTCGACGAACACCCGGACATCGTGCAGCGCTTCGTCGATGCGTCGGCCATCGGCTGGTACAACTACCTTTACGGCGACAACGCGAAAGCCAACGCGGCGATCAAACGCGACAACCCCGACATGACGGACCCCGAAATCGCCTTCTCGCTCGACAAGATGAAGCGGTACGGCATCGTCGACTCGGGCGACACCGCCACGCTCGGCATCGGCGCGATGACGGAAGCGCGTCACAAGGATTTCTTCGACAAGATGGTCAAGGCCGGGGTCGTGCCGGGCGACATCGATTACCGCAAGGCCTTCACCTTGCAATTCGTGGGCAAGAAGGTCGGGCTCGACCTCAAGCCGAAGAACTGACGCCTTCGCGATGAGCACGGTCGTTGACACGACGGCTCGCCATGCGACGCGAGGGCACGCCGGCCGGCTGCTTTCGCTCCGGGGGGTTTCCAAGACCTTCGCCAACGGGACGCTGGCCTTGGCGCGTCTCGATCTCGATGTCTCCGACGGCGAGTTCGTATCGCTGATCGGGCCGTCGGGCTGCGGAAAATCCACGGCGCTGCGGATCATCGCGGGGCTGACGCCGCCGTCCGGGGGAACCATCGCCTGGGCCGCCGGACGGCCCGAAATCGGCTTCGTCTTCCAGGAGCCCACGTTGATGCCCTGGGCCAGCGCGTTCGACAACGTCTGGCTGCCGTTGCGCCTGCGCAAGGTGTCGCGTCGGGAAGCGGCGCCCCGGGTCGAGGCGGCGCTCGACGCGGTCGGTCTCTCGAACTTCGTCGCAAGCTATCCCCGGGAACTGTCGGGCGGGATGAAGATGCGCGTCTCGATCGCGCGCGCGCTCGTGCTCGAGCCCGCGCTCCTGCTGATGGACGAACCGTTCGCCGCGCTGGACGAGATCACGCGCTTCCGGCTCAACGACGACCTGCTGCGCCTGCGTGCCGAACGCGGCACCACGGTCGTGTTCGTCACGCATTCGGTCTACGAGAGCGTGTATCTGTCGACCCGCATCGTCGTCATGGCGTCGCGGCCCGGCCGGGCCGTGGCGGAGGTCGCGGTCGCCGGACCGGACGCCCGCGACGAGGAGTTTCGCGCGACCGCCGCCTACACCGAGGCCTGCCGGGCCGCTTCGAAGGCGCTGCACGGCGCCATGCGGGCGGGGGACCACCTTTGAGCGCCGCCGACCCCGCCGGCGCGGTGGCCGACCTCGACGCCCTCGCGGGCCGGGACGCCCGGGAAGCGACCTGGCCGCGCCGGGTGGCGCACGAGCTCTTCGAAATCGCGCTGCCGGTCGGCGTCTTGGCCTTCGCGCTGCTGGCCTGGGAAGCGGCGGTCCGCTGGAATCACACGCCGCCCTACATCCTGCCGGCGCCGAGCCTCATCGTGTCCACCTTGATCAAGGATTGGGCGATCCTGTCGGGCTCGCTCCTGGTGACGCTGCGGACGACGTTCCTCGCGCTCGGCCTGGCCGTCGCGGGGAGCGTCGCGCTGGCCCTGCTGTTCGCGCGGTCGCGGCTCCTCGAGCGGTCGTTCTTCCCTTTCGCGGTCGTCCTCCAGGTGACGCCGGTGGTGGCGATCGCGCCCTTGCTGCTCATCTACCTCGAACCCCAGGCCGCGGTGCTGGTGTGCGCGTTCCTCGTCGCGTTCTTCCCCATCCTGTCGAACACCGCGCTGGGTCTGGCCTCCGCCGACCACAACCTGCTCGACCTGATGGAGCTATACGGCGCGTCGCGCTGGCAGGGCATCGCCCGCCTGCGGCTGCCGTCGGCGCTGCCCTACTTCCTCGGCGGGTTGCGCATCGGCGGCGGGCTCGCGCTGATCGGCGCCATCGTGGCCGAGATCGCGGCGGGATCGGCGGGGCAGGGGTCGGGCCTCGCCTTCCGCATCGTCGAGGCCGGCTTCAGGCTCAACATCCCGCGCATGTTCGCGGCGCTGGCGCTGATCTCGTGCACGGGTATCCTCATCTACCTGGTGCTGACGATGCTGTCGTTCCTCCTGCTCCGCCGCTGGCACGACAGTGCCCGGCAGCGTGGTGCCTGAGATGGCGCGCTTGTCCCTCCCGCGCGCGGTCGCCCGTTGGCGCGTGCGCGACGCCCGGGTGCCGGCGTGCCTGATGGATGCGCCGTCGCTCGTGAAGGATCGCGACGGCCTGTGCCGGGTCGACCTCGTCGTCGACGGCGCCGCCATCGCGGCCCTCGGCCCGGTCGACGCGAGCGCGCCGGACCTGCCCTTCCTCGACGCGGGCGGCGCGCTCGCCCTGCCGTGCTTCGTCGACGCGCACACCCACCTCGACAAGGGCCACATCGCGCCGCGTGCGCCGAACCCCGACGGCAGCTTCCTCGGCGCGCGCGAGACCGTCGCGGCGGACCGCGCCGCGCGCTGGAGCGCGGACGATGTCCGCGCCCGCATGGATTTCGCGCTGCGATGCGCCTACGCGCACGGCACGGCGGCGATCCGCACCCATATCGACAGTGCCGGCGCGCAAACCCGCGTGTCGTGGCCCGTGTTCGGTGCGATTCGGGACGCGTGGCGCGACCGCGTCGACCTGCAGGCGTCGCCGCTGTTCGGCATCGAGTTCGCGCTGGACGACGTCCACATGCGCGACGTGTCCGAGATGGTGGGGGAATTCGGCGGGTGTCTGGGCGCCGTCACCTATCCCGGCCCGGCGCTCCTGCCCGGCCTCGACCGGCTGTTCCGAATGGCCTCCGACGAGGGGTGGGATCTCGACTTCCACGCCGACGAGACGGGCGACCCCGGCGTCGACACGCTCGCGGCGATCGCCGACGCGGCGATCCGGTTCGCGTTCCCCGGGCGCATCCTCGTCGGCCATTGCTGTTCGCTCGCGGTGATGCCCGGGGACGAGCGACGGCGCACGATCGATCGCGTGGCCCGCGCGGGCCTGGCCATCGTGTCGCTGCCGATGTGCAACATGTACCTCCAGGATCGGGGTGCCGGCACGCCCCGCTGGCGCGGGGTCACGGCCTACAAGGAACTCCAGGCGGCCGGCGTGCCGGTGTCGATCGCGAGCGACAACACCCGCGACCCGTTCTACGCCTACGGCGACCTCGACATGGCCGAGGTCCTGCGCGAGGGCACGCGCATCCTCCAGCTCGACCATCCGTTCGGCGACTGGGCGGCGGGCGCCGCCGCCACGCCCGCCGCGGTGCTGCGCCGCCCCCGCCTGGGCGCGCTCGGCGCCGGCGCCCCGGCCGATTTCATCCTGTTCCGCGCGCGCTCCTGGGGCGAATGGATGGCGCGGCCGCAATCCGACCGCACGGTGATCCGCCGGGGGGTGCCGATCGACGCGGCGCCGCCGGCCTATGACGAGCTCGACGCCCTCGAAGGACTGCGGCCATGACGGCGCGCTACGACATCGGCGGCCTCGCCGACCGGCTGGCGGGCATCAAGCTCGAAACCAACCCGGCCCTGGTGAAGCAGAAGAGCCGCGACTTCTTCTGGTATTCCCCCGTGCTCAAGCGGCAGCTCGACCAGGTGGCGGGCGACATCGTCGCGACGCCCCGCACGGCCGACGAGGTCCTGGCCGTGCTGGCCGCCGCCCACGCGCTCGCCATCCCGGTGACGCCGCGCGGCGCCGGCACCGGCAATTACGGGCAGGCCATGCCGCTCGACGGCGGCATCGTGCTCAATCTCGCCGAGATGAACGCGGTGCTCGACGTCTCGCCCGGCCGGCTGCGCTGCGAGCCCGGCGCCATCCTGGCCGACATCGACCGGCAGGCGCGCGAACGGTCGGGGCAGGAATTGCGCATGCACCCGTCGACCTACAACACCGCCTCGCTCGGCGGGTTCATCGCCGGCGGGTCGGGCGGCGTCGGGTCGATCAACTGGGGCGGCCTGCGCGACAGCGGCAACATCCTCGGGCTCACGGTCGCGACGGCCGAAGCGGCGCCGCGCCTGCTGCGGCTGCGGGGCGAGGACCTCGGCAAGGTCGCGCACGCCTACGGCACCAACGGCATCATCACCGAGGTCGAGGTGCCGATGGCACCGTCCTACGACTGGGTGGACGTCATCGTCGGCCTCGACACGTTCGAGCGCGCCGTGCGCTTCGGCTTCGCGTTGGGCGAGCAGGACGGCATCCTGACCAAGCTGATCACCCCGATCGCCGCCCCCGTGCCGCAGACCTACTTCCTGCGCCATCGGCGCTTCTTCGCACACGGGCAGAGCGTCGTGCTCGTCATGGTGGCCGCGCACGCGCTCGACGCGTTCCGCCTGTTCGCCCGGCGGTTCGGCGGCGCCGCGATCGTGTTCGACGGCGACACGACCGCGGCCGCCGACAGGGAAGGGTTGCCGCCGAACTACGAACTGGCCTGGAATCACACGACGCTGCGGGCGCTGCGGGTCGACCCGGCCGTCACCTACCTGCAGGCGCTCTACCCGAACCCCGACGGCCTGGCGATCGTTCGCGACATCCACGCCCGGTTCGGCGAGGAGGTGATGGGGCATGTCGAGATCACCCGCTTCAACGGCCGCGTCACCTGCTTCGGCCTGCCTCTGGTCCGCTTCACGACGGAAGCGCGCCTCGACGCGATCGTCCGCATCCACGAGGACATGGGCGCGCCGATCTTCAACCCGCACCGCTACACGCTCGAAGAGGGCGGCATGAAGCAGACGGACGCGGCGCAACTCGCCTTCAAGCGGGAAGCGGACCCGGCCGGCCTCCTCAACCCCGGCAAGATGATCGCCTGGGCGGACCCGGATTTCGACTTCTCGACCGGCAAGACGTTCCTGTTCCCCTCCCTCGCCGCCATAGCCGAGGCGCAAGCGTGAGGGTTCTCGTCCTGTTCGCGCATCCGGTCGAGACGAGCTTCGTCGCCGGGCTGCACGGCGTCGTCGTCGACACGCTGCGGGGGCGCGGCCACGCGGTCGACGACTGCGACCTCAACGCCGAGGGGTTCGACCCCGTGCTGTCGCGACGCAACCGGATCGACTACCACGAGGTGGGTCCGAACCTGGCGGACGTCGCCCCCTACGCCGACCGGCTCAAGGCGGCGGAGGCGCTCGTCCTCGTCCACCCGGTGTGGAACTTCGGCTTCCCGGCCATCCTGAAGGGCTTCTTCGACCGCGTGTTCCTGCCCGGCGTCAGTTTCACGATCGACGAGGCCGGCGACCTCCAGTTCGCCTTGCGTCACATCCGCAAGCTCGCGGCCGTCTGCACCTACGGCGGCAGCCGCTGGCGCGCGCTCGCGGCCGGCGACCCGCCGCGCCGCTTCTTCAAGCGCGCCCTGCGGGTGCAGATGGCGCGCGACGCGTCGTGCGAATACCTCGCGCACTACGACATGAACCACACCACCCCCGAACGGCGCGCGGCCTTCCTCGCCAAGGTCACGCGCACGTTCGAGCGGTGGTAGGCGACGGGCTTCCGCATACGCTGAGGGCGACGTTGTTCCGCCCGACGACCGCGGCCCCGCGGCGATCCCGAAACAGGCCCGCTCACCCCTCCCGCGCGAGCGCGGCCTGCGCCGCCGCGAGCCGCGCGATGGGGACGCGATAGGGCGAGCAGGACACGTAGTCGAGGCCGATTCGCTCGCAGAACGCGATCGAGGCGGGGTCGCCGCCGTGCTCGCCACAGATGCCGAGCTTGAGGCCCGGCCGGGTGGCGCGCCCCCGCTCGGCCGCGAGCTCGACGAGCTGCCCCACGCCCTCCTGGTCGAGCGTGACGAACGGGTCGGCGGCGAGGATGCCGTCGACCGTATAGGGCTGCAGGAACAGCGCCGCGTCGTCGCGCGAAATGCCGAACGTCGTCTGGGTGAGATCGTTGGTTCCGAAGGAGAAGAAGGCGGCCGATCGCGCGATCTCGCCGGCCATCAGCGCCGCGCGCGGCAGTTCGATCATGGTGCCGACGCTGTAGGGGACCACGGTGCCGGTCTCGCGGGCGACGGCCTCGGCCATCGCCACGATGCGGGCCTTGATGATGTCGAGTTCGGCGCGCGTCATCACGAGCGGCACCATGATCTCGGCTTCGACCGGCCGGCCCGTGTCCCGCGCCGCCTGCGCGGCCCCCTCGAACACGGCGCGCGCCTGCATGTCGGCGATCTCGGGATAGCGGATGGCGATGCGCACGCCCCGAAAGCCCAGCATGGGGTTGAACTCGTGCAGCTCGGCCGCCCGGCGCCGCAGCTTGTCGACCGCGACGCCCATCGCGCCCGCGACCTCCGCCATCTCGGCGTCGGTGTGCGGCAGGAACTCGTGCAGCGGCGGGTCGAGCAGACGGATGGTCACCGGCAAACCGGACATGATGGTGAACAGTTCGGCGAAATCGGCCCGCTGCATGGGGAGCAGCTTGTCGAGCGCCGCGCGCCGGCCCGCCTCGTCGTCGGCGAGGATCATCTCGCGCACGGCCACGATGCGGTTGGCGTCGAAGAACATGTGCTCGGTGCGGCAAAGGCCGATGCCCTCGGCCCCGTAGCGACGCGCCGTCGAGGCGTCGAGCGGCGTTTCGGCGTTGGCGCGGACCTTCATGCGGCGCGACCCGTCGGCCCATCGCATCAGCGTCGCGAAATCGCCCGACAGTTCGGGTTCCCGCATGGGAACGGCGCCCGCGAGAACCTGGCCCGTCGAGCCGTCGAGCGTGATCACGTCGCCGCGGCGCAGCACCCGGCCGCCGGCGGTCAGCGTTCCGGCCGCGTAATCGACCCGGACCGCGCCCGCGCCCGATACGCAGGGCTTGCCCATGCCGCGTGCCACCACGGCGGCGTGGGAGGTCATGCCGCCGCGCGTCGTCAGCACGCCCTCGGCGGCGTGCATGCCGTGGATGTCGTCGGGCGAGGTTTCGACGCGCACGAGCACGACCTGGCGGCCCGCGGTCTTGGCGGCTTCCGCGTCCTCCGAGTTGAACACGATCTCGCCCCGGGCGGCGCCGGGCGAGGCCGGCAGCCCGGTCGCGATGACGTCGCGCACGGCTTCGGGGTCGATGGTCGGGTGGAGAAGCTGGTCGAGGGAGGCCGGGTCGATGCGCCTCACCGCGTCGGCGCGCGTGATCAGTCCCTCGTTCGTCATGTCGACCGCGATCTTCAGCGCGGCCTTCGCGGTGCGCTTGCCGGACCGCGTTTGCAGCATCCAGAGTTTGCCGCGCTCGACCGTGAACTCGATGTCCTGCATGTCGCGGTAATGGCGCTCGAGCCGCTCGGTCGTGCGCTTGAAGTCGGCGAACACGGCCGGCATCACGGCTTCCATCGAGCGCCGGTCCGACAGGGTCTCGGCTCGCGCGGCTTCCGTGATGGGCTGCGGCGTGCGGATACCCGCGACGACGTCCTCGCCTTGCGCGTTGACCAGGAATTCGCCGTAGAGCGCGGACGCGCCGGTCGACGGGTTGCGCGTGAAGGCGACGCCCGTGGCCGAGGTTTCGCCCATGTTGCCGAACACCATGGCCTGCACCGTCACCGCCGTGCCCCAGGCCTCGGGAATGGCGTTGAGCCGCCGGTAGGTGATGGCACGGGGGTTCATCCAGGACGAGAACACCGCCCCGATGGCGCCCCAGAGCTGTTCCTTCGGGTCCTGCGGGAAAGCGCGGCCGAGCGCGCCCGAGATCTCGGCCTTGAACGCCTCCACCATGCGGCGCCAATCGTCGGGGGCGAGATCGGTGTCGCCGTCGAGCCCCCGCGTGTCCTTGTACTCTTCCAGGATGGCGTCGAAGCGATGGTGTTCGACGCCCAGCACGACATCGGCGTACATCTGGACGAAGCGGCGGTAGGAATCCCACGCGAAGCGGGCGTCGCCCGACGAACGGGCGAGGGCCTCGACGGTGGCGTCGTTGAGCCCGAGGTTCAACACCGTGTCCATCATGCCGGGCATGGACGCGCGGGCACCGGAGCGAACCGACACCAAGAGGGGGGCGGTGTCGTCCGCGAAGCGACGCCCGGTCAAGGCCGCGACACGCGCGAGCGCCGCCTCCACCTGGTCGCCGAGCTCCGCCGGGTAGGTGCGCCCGTTCGCGTAAAAGCTGTTGCAAAGCTCGGTCGTGAGCGTGAAGCCGGGCGGCACGGGCAGGCCGAGGTTCGACATTTCGGCGAGGTTCGCGCCCTTGCCGCCGAGGAGGTCGCGCATCGAGCCTTGACCCTCGGCCGCGCCGTCGCCGAACCCGTACACCCATCGCGTCATCGCTGCCCCTCTCGGCAAAGCCCAAACAACGGGCGGGGTGCCCGGCGATCCAGGGCTCGAACGCGGGACATCCCGCTCAGGCATGTCGCGCGGCGCCGCGATCTTTACCCGCGTCGGGCGGATTTGCCCAGGGAGCGTGCTCGGTCGGGAGGGTGCCGCGTGGCCCGGTCAGGCGGTGTTGCCGGCATCCACCGTCATCACCGTGCCGGTGATGTTGCGGCCGCCTTCGCCCAGCAGGAACGCCACCATCCGGGCCACATCCTCGACCTCCGCGAGCCGCCGCAGCGCGGCGCGCCGGGTGACGCGCTCGCGGGCCTCGCCGACGAGGTTGCCCGTCATTTCGGTCGCCACGAAGCCCGGCGCGACCGCGTTGACCGTGACGCCGACGCGACCGACCTCGCGCGCCAGGGATCTTGTGAAGCCGATCAGCGACGCCTTGGTGGCGCCGTAGACCGACAGGCCGTTGAACCCCGTCGAGCCGATGATCGAGGCCATGTTGACGATGCGGCCTTCCCCATCCGCCATCATGCCACGGACCACGTATTTGGTGAGTACGATCGGCGACAGGGTGTTCAGCCGGATCAGCGCCTCGATGGCCGAATTGTGCATGGTCGCGAGCAGGCCCTCCGTGCCGAGACCGGCGTTGTTGACGAGGCCGTAGAGCTTCCCGTGTTCCGCGCGAAGCGCCCGGACGAATGCCGGGATGGCGTCGACGTCCGCGAGGTCGAACGGAACGAAGGTGATGCGACCCCGGACATCTTTGTCCGAACCCTCGGGTCCCCCCGTCTCGCGGACCGCCGCGTCGAGCGCTTCGCCCGGCTTGCGGGCGACCGCGAGCACGCGATAGCCCGCGCGGGCGAGTTCGCGGGCGATGCCGAGGCCGAGACCCCGGCTCCCCCCCGTCACGAGCACGTTACGCATGCGGGCGATCGAGCTTGCCCGCGGCCGTGACCGGAAGGTGGGGCAGGAACCGCAGCAGGACCGGGACCTTGTGATGAGGCAGGACGTCGCGGCAGAGCGACAGGATTTCGGTCTTGACCGCCGCTTCCCGAACCGCGGCATCGCCAGGCGGCGTTTGCGCGTTCAGCACCACCTCGGCCACCACGATCGAGCCGGTGATGGGGTTGGCGCGGCCCTTGACGAGCGACATGCGCACGGCGTCGTGGCGGTTGATCACCGCCTCGACCTCTTCCGGGTGGACCTTGAGGCCGCCGACGTTGATGATCCCGCCGCGCCGGCCGACGAAGAACCAGCGATCGCCGCGCCGCTCGACCATGTCGTCCGTGTCGACGAACCCGTCCGCGTCGCGGAGGCGGGGAGCCCCGGAGCCGAGATAGCGGCTGGCGGTCCGCGCCGAGCGGATGCGAAGCGAGCCGCCCTCGACCTTCATGTCGACCGCGCGTCCGTCCGTGCCGACAAGCGCGGACGGGAATCCCTCGCGGCCGTCCGTCACCTCGAAGCCGACCCCGGCCTCGGTCGAGGCGAAGGCGTGGCCTATGGCGGCCTCGGGGTAGGCCCGGCGCAGCGCGTCGAGGACCGCCTGGTCGGCGATCTCCCCCGACAGCCGCACGTAGCGGGGCGCGATCAGCGCCGCCTGGGGGCTCATCAGCGCGCGCCGCCAATGCGAGGGCGTGCCGGACAGGTGGGTCACGCCGTGCTGCGCGAGCCGTTCGAGGTGCGCGGCCACGGGTTCGCCGGCTTGCGACAGGACGAGCGAGCCGCCCCCCAGCACGGCGCGCAGAAAGATTTGAAGCCCGCCGTAGCGGCGTATGTCGTAGAACGTGCCCCAAATGGTCGACGCGTCCGCCGATGCGGCGATCGCCCCGGTCAGCCCCGTCCGTCCGTGCACGGCGAGCTTGGGGGCGCCGGTGGTGCCCGATGTGAGCAGCACCCATTCGGTATCGCCGTCATGGCGTGCGCCGGGGTGGTCGCTCCGCCCCGGTTCGGCGGTGCACCGCGCCACGAGCGTCGCGCCGTGAGCCTCGATCGTGTCGGGGTCCCGGTCGGTCACGACCACGTCGACCGCCGCTTGCGCCATGACGACCCCCCGGTGTTCGGGCCTGAGGTCGGGCGGCGCCAGGACGACGCGGGCCGCCACGCCGTCGAGCGCGACGAGCGCCAGCGCCGAGGGGAGCTGGTCGTGCGTCGCGACGAGGACCGAGCGCCCGGCAAACGCGGCTAGCGGGGCGTCGAGCGGATGGCCCCCCGCGATGTCCGCGAGGGCGACGCTGCCGCCGACCGCGTGCAGGAAGCGTCCCGCGAGCGTTCCGCCGTCAGCCAACGAGCGCCGGAGCGCCGGCCTTGCTTCCCGCATCTTCGTAAAACCCGATCAAGTCGCCAAGCGTGACGGGGAACTGCACCTCGTCGGCCATGGTGAAGGGGTCGAAGCCAAGCCTGTCCTCGAGCCGCGTGACCAGGATGGCGAAGCCCAGCGAGTCGAGCCCGGAATCGAGCAGTACGAGGCTGTCCTCGAGGTTGCCCAAGGTCTTGCCTTGCTCGGCCGCGACCTCCGCGAAGGTCGCCGTGAGGGTCGATCGAATCGTCACTGTACCTTCCCTTCGCTTCGTCCCGAACATACCGGGGAGGCGCCACGCCGGGCAACGAAAGCCCGTCGGCAAGGTGAATCGGATTGTCTCGCTTCTCCCGCTCGCGGGAGAGAGGTCATCGCGCCGCGATGACGGATGAGGGGCCGCCTCGCCGAGCCCTTTCCGGCGCCGGCCACCTCTCGGAAACTTGTTTCGCCTATTGCGAAGGTGCCGCCCCCTTGCCCCCGTCCCACAAGGGTTCCGCCACACTCGAACCGGGGTTCCTGCCATGCTCCACGCGCCCCCGCCCGCCGCGCGCACGGCCGCCCGCGCGCTCGTCGACCACCTCGTCGCCGAGGGCGTCCGCCACGTGTTCCTCGTGCCGGGCGAGAGCTTCCTCGCGGTGCTCGACGCCCTCGTCGACAGCCCCATCGCGCTCACGGTGTGCCGGCAGGAGGGCGGGGCGGCCATGATGGCCGACGCCTCGGGCAAGGCGACGGGCAGGCCGGGCGTCTGCTTCGTGACGCGCGGCCCCGGCGCCACCAACGCGTCGGCGGGCATCCACATCGCCCACCAGGACTCGACCCCCCTCGTCATGTTCGTGGGGCAGGTGGCGCGCGCCAACCGCGGGCGCGAAGCCTTCCAGGAACTCGACTACCGCGCCGTGTTCGGCTCCATGACGAAATGGACGACGGAACTCGACGACGCGTCGCGGGTGTCCGAGATCGTCGGCCGGGCCTTCTCGGTGGCGCGCAACGGCCGCCCCGGCCCGGTCGTGTTGGCGCTGCCGCGCGACGTGCTGACGGAACCGGTCGCGCTGGTCGACGCGGTGCCCTCGGAGGGGATCGAAACCGCTCCCGGCGCCCCCGAAATGGCGCGGCTGCGCGCCATGCTGGAGGGGGCCTCGCGGCCGCTGTTCGTGCTCGGCGGCTCGCGCTGGGACGAGGACGCCCGAGGCGCCATGCACCATTTCGCCGAACGTTTCGGCGTGCCGGTGATGACGAGCTACCGCCGCGCGCCGCTGTTCGACGCGCTGCACCCGAACTACGCGGGGGACCTCGGCCTCGCCCCGAACCCCAAGGTGGTGGCGCGGGTGAAGGCGTCAGACCTCGTCGTCGTCGTCGGCGCGCGGATGAGCGAGATCATGACGCAAGGCTATACGCTGTTCGACGTGCCGAACCCGCGCATGCCCCTCGTGCACGTGTTCCCCGAGGCGGAGGCCATCGGCCGCGTGTACCGGCCGGCGCTCGGCATCCACGCCACGCCGAAACGCTTCCTCGAGGCGCTGGAGGCCTGGACGCCGCCCGTCGCACCGCCCTGGCGCGCGACGGCGGATGAGGCCCATGCCGATTACCTCGCCTGGAGCGAGGCGGCGACGCCGCAGCCGGGGGGCGTCAACCTCGGCCAAGTCATGGTGTGGCTGCGCGGGAACCTGCCGGCGGACGCCATCTTGTGCAACGGGGCCGGCAATTACGCGGCCTGGATCCACCGCTTCTTCCGCTTCCGGCGGATGGGGAGCCACGTGGCGCCGACGGCCGCCGCCATGGGGTACGGCGTGCCATCGGCCGTCGCCATGGCGCGGCTCCACCCCGGCCGCACGGTCGTCAGCCTGAACGGGGACGGCGATTTCCTCATGAACGGGCAGGAATTCGCCACCGCCGTGCAATACGATCTGCCGATCGTGGTGATCGTGGCGGACAACGGCTCCTACGGCACCATCCGCATGCACCAGGAGCGCGAATACCCCGGCCGGGTGTCGGGCACGGACCTCAAGAACCCCGACTTCGCCGCCTACGCGCGCGCCTTCGGGGGTTTCGGCGCCCGGGTCGAGCGCACGGCGGACTTCCCCGAGGCGTTCCGCGCCGCGCGGGCCTCGGGCCTGCCGTCCATCGTGCACCTCACCATCGACCCCGAGGCCATCACGCCGGGGATGACGCTGAGCCAGGTGCGGGGGCGGGCAGACTGATGATTTCAACCTGCCTGTTGGTAGACTATTCCTGCCGCTCTACGTAACGAAGTACGACGTATTCGCAATGATGCGATGCATTTTGCCGCGACGGCGGCCGCGCGCAGGAACGCCCGGCCCGCGTTGTTCGCTTCGCGCGCATGTCTTCCTCCCTGAAAGGTTCCGGGCGCTGTTTCGCCCCGCCCGGGTTCCCCCGGGTCGACGGACGTTATGCCGGACGGGTGACCGCGTCGCGACGTCCCTCGCGCATCCGTCCGGCGCCGCGGCGGCGCAGGATCAGCTCTTCGGCCCGACCATGGCGAACATGGCGCCCTGCGGGTCGAGGCCCTGGGCGATCCAGCTCCCGCCCGGCACCTCCATGGGGCCGTTGAGGATCTGGCCGCCGGCATCCTTCGCCCGCGACACGGCGGCGTCGATGCCGTCCACGTTGAAATAGAACATCCAGGCCGGCATCGGCATGGCATCGGTCTTGGTCATCATGCCGCCTACGGTGGCACCGCCGGTGGCGAACATCTGGTAGGTTCCGATCGGCCCCATGTCTACGGCGTCGGTCTTCGTCCAGCCGAACAGGTCGGCGTAGAACGCGAACGCCGATCGCCAGTCGGCCGCCTGCAGTTCGTACCAGCCGACGTGGCCCGGCGCCGAAGCGGGCGCCGTCGAGGGCGGCGGCGCCATGCCGCTCGGCTTGAACAGCGTGAAGACGGCGCCTTGCGGGTCGGCGACTGTGGCGAACCGGCCCACGCCGGGAATTTCGGCGGCGGGGTGGTGGACGGTGCCGCCGGCCCGCCCGACACGCGTCGCCATGGCGTCGACGTCGTCGACCGAAATATAGCCGATCCAGCCCGGCCGCCCGCCGGCGTCGCGGACGGGCTGCGGCATGTCCATCGTTCCGCCGACCGGGGTGTCGCCGGCGTTGAGCACCATATAGCGCCGGTCCAACATCCCGGCGTCCTTCGCGCTCCAGCCGATCGCGGCACCGTAAAAACCGGTCGCGGCCGCGACATCGGTGGTCATGAGCTCGCACCAGGTGAATTGGCCGTGGTGGGTCGACATGGCGCTCCTCCCCGTTTCGTATCGTCTTCTTCAGGCATCGCAGCCTAGCGCTTCGCCACGGCGTCCGCCACATGGGCGGTTCCATCGGCCGCCCGATGGCTTATATCCCGCGTCGTTCCTCAAGCGGCGGTCCCATGCACCCCAAACCGACCATCGGCATCCTCGAAACCGGCGTGACCCCGCCCTCGCTCCTGCCGCGCTTCGGGCGCTACGCCGCCATGGTGGCGCGCATGCTCGGGGACAGCTACGCGTTCGAGAGCTTCGACGTCCAGGCGGGCCGCCTGCCCGCGCGACCCGACGCCTGCGGCGCCTACCTGATCACCGGGTCGTCGGCGGGCGTCTACGATCCGCTGCCCTGGATCGCGCCGCTCGAGGCCTTCCTGCGCGCCGCGCGGGGCCGGGCCAGGATCGTGGGCATCTGCTTCGGGCACCAGGTCATGGCGGAAGCCTTCGGCGGCCGCGTCGAGAAGGCGGCGGCCGGATGGGGGCTCGGGCTGCATCGCTACGCGCTCCGGCAGCGTGCCCCGTGGATGGATGCCGGCGACGACGCCGCCGGCGCGGACTTCGCTCGCGACGACGTCGCGGTCGCGGCCTCGCATCAGGACCAGGTCATCGTGCCCCCGCCCGACGCCACCGTGCTCGGCGGCAACGCCTTCACGCCGCACGGCATCATCGCCTACGGCGACGACGCGCTCTCGTTTCAGTTCCACCCCGAATTCGAGACCGCCTTCGCGGCGGCGCTGGTCGAAAGGAAGCGCCCGCACCTCGGCGCCGCAGCGACGGACCGTGCGCTGGCCTCGCTCGACGCACCGCACGACGCCGCGCGGGTGGCGGGCTGGATCCGCCGCTTCGTCGACGGCGGGTGAGACTCCCTTCTCCCGCGGGGAGAAGGAACAACGGGACCCGGCATGAAACTGCTCGATTTGCTGCTCGGCCGAAAGCTCGCCAACAGCGAGAGCGACACCCGGCGCATCGGCTGGTTCGAGGGCGTGGCCGCCATGGGGCTCGACGGCCTCGGCTCGGCGTCCTACGGGCCGGAAGCCGCGCTGACCGTCATGTTGCCGCTCGGCGCCGCCGGCCTCGGCGCCATCGGACCCGTGACGGCGCCGATCGTGGCGCTGCTCGCCATCCTCTACCTGTCCTACCGGCAGACGATCGTGGCCTACCCGACGAACGGGGGCGCCTACACGGTCGCCAAGGAGAACCTCGGCCGGAACGCGAGCCTGCTCGCCGCCGCGGCCATCATGATCGACTACGTCCTGAACGTGGCGGTGGGGATTTCGGCCGGCGTCGGCGCGCTCACCTCGTCGGTCCCGTCCTTGCAGCCCTACACGCTTGCGCTCTGCCTCGGCGTGCTGACGCTCGTGACCGTCGCGAACCTGCGCGGCACGGCCGAAGCCGGGTGGCTCTTCGCCGTGCCCACCTACGTGTTCATGGCGAGCTTCCTCGCGCTGATCGCCGTCGCGTTGTGGCGGCTCGCGGCGGGCGGGGGCGACCCGCACCCCGTGGTGCCGCCTCCCCACGCGGGCGGTCCCCACACGGGCGGAGCGACGGAAGCCCTCGGCGCCTGGATCCTGCTGCGGGCCTTCGCGGCCGGTTGCACGGCGATGACCGGCGTCGAGGCCGTGTCGAACGGCGTCGGCGCCTTCAAGGAGCCGGCGGTTCGAGAGGCGCACCGGACCTTGAGCGCGATCTGCCTCACGCTCGGCCTCTTGTTGGCCGGCATCGCGGTCGTGGCCCACGGCTACGGGCTCGCCGCCATGGACCAGACCAAGCCCGGCTACCAGAGCGTGCTGTCGCAATTGGCTGCCGCCGTGGTCGGGCGCGGGGCGTTCTACTATGTCGCCATGGCGAGTTTGCTCGCCGTCCTGTGCCTGTCGGCCAACACGAGCTTCGTGGCCTTCCCACGGCTGTGCCGCCTGGTCGCCGCCGACGGCTTTCTGCCGCGCTCGTTCGCGATGGCCGACCGCCGCCTGGTGTTCTCGGTCGGCATCGCGTTTCTGACGCTCGCGGCGGGCGGCCTGCTCGTCGCCTTCGGCGGCATCACCGATCGGCTGATCCCGCTGTTCGCCATCGGCGCCTTTCTCACCTTCACGTTGAGCCAAGTCGGCATGGTGGCGCATTGGCGCCGCCAGGGGGGCTCGAACCGCCGGCGGCTCGCCACCAACACGCTCGGCGCCGTCGTCACGGTCGTGGCGCTCGGCGTCATCCTGGCCGCGAAGTTCGTCGAGGGTGCCTGGATCGTCGTGCTGGCCGTGCCGGCCACCATCGCGCTGCTGCGTGCCATCCATGGCTACTACGAACGTCTCGACCGGCACCTGGCGGTGTCGGGGCCGTTCGCACCGGCCGAGACGGAGCCGCCGACGGTGCTGGTCGCGGTCGAAGGGCGGAGCCGTCTGAGCGACCGCGCCCTCGGTTTCGCCATGACGCTCTCGCCCGACGTGATCGCGGTGCATCTCCTGCGCCTCGAGGGACCCGAAGCCGAGGAGGACGGGGCGGAATTGCGTCGGAGGTGGGAGGAGGAGATCGCCGCGCCCTTGGCGGCGCGCGGGCTCACGCCGCCCCGGCTGGTGCTTCTGCCGGCGCCGTACCGCGAGATCCACGCGCCGTTGCTCGCGTTCATGGACAAGCGCGACGCCGATACCCCCGGCCGCTCGGTGGCGGTGCTCATTCCCGAACTCGTGCTGTCCCACTGGTGGGAACGCGTGCTGCACACGCGGCGTGCCGAGCGGCTGCGGGCGGCGCTGCTCGAGCACGGCGGACCGAGGCTCAACGTGATCATTTCGCCGTGGCGAAGCTGAGCGCCGAAGCCGCCCAGAAGCCCAGGGCCGCGGCCGAGACGCAGCTGAACACCGAGACCCCGACGTTGCCCAGCGCGGCGCCGATACGGCCGTCCCGCGCGAGGTCGAGCGTTTGCAGGCTGAAGGACGAGAAGGTCGTGAAGCCCCCGCAGAGCCCGACCATGACGAACACCCGCACATTGGCCGAGGCGGGCCAGCGCCCGTGCGCCACCGTGAGCGCGCCGAAGAACGCGATGACGAACGAGCCGAGGACGTTGATGGCGATGGTTCCCCACGGGAAGGCGCCGCCGAGCGCTCGCGCGACGGCGACGGTCATCCAGGCCCGGGCGACGCTGCCGAGCGCGCCCCCGAGCGCGACCAGGAGATAGGTGGAAGGCGGCATGCGGGTCCCTTGATGCGACCGGAGAGTCGAACGGGCGGCGCGCGCGGACGTCCGGCGCCGCTAGACGGTTTCGGTGACCTTGCGCAGGTGGCTCGGGCGGTCGGGGTCGTGGCCGCGGTCGCGGGCGACCCGCTCGGCGAAGGCGTAGAAGGACAGGAGCGCCGCGAGCGGATCGAGCGCGCCGTGCCCGGTGGCGGCGGTCGGTAGCGCGTCGGTCGTGCCGGCGGGGTCCGTCCGCGCGACGAACACCCGTCCGCCGTCCGAGCGGAGCCGCGCGACCGCCCCGTCCATGGCCTGCGACGACGCGTCGGCCTGCCGAAAGGCCAACACCGGGAAGCCAGGCTCGAGGAGCTGCAGCGGGCCGTGCATCACCTCGGCGCCGCTGAACGCCTCGGCGTGCAGCACGGCGGTCTCCTTGAATTTCAGCGCGGCTTCGGCCGCCACCGGCAGGCCGGGGCCGCGGCCGACGACGTAGGCCGAGTCGGCCTCCGTGAAGGTGGGGTAAGCCGCGTCCCATTCGCGCGCCAACGCGTCGGACAGGGATTCGGGCATGCCGCGAACGGCAGCCCTCAGGCCCGCGTCGTCCGCCCATTCGGCGAGGAGTGCGGCGAGCGCGACGGCGGAAGCGATGCAGGTCTTCGTCGCGGCCACGCTCTTCTCCTGGCCCGCGTGCAGGGGGAGCGCCACGTCGCTGGTCCGCGCCAGGGGCGAGGCCGCCAGGTTGACCACCGCGATGGCGAGCGCGCCCCCCCGCCGCGCCGCTTGTTGCAGCGCCACGATATCGGGGCTTTGGCCGGATTGCGACACCGACACCAGGACGGCGTTGCGGAGCTTGAGCGGCGCGCCGTAAACGGATGCGATCGAGGGACCGAGGGACGCGACGGGAACGCCCAGCGTGATCTCGGTCAGGTACTTGAAATACGCGGCGGCGTTGTCGGAGGAGCCGCGCGCGCCCGTCGCGACCACCGACGGATCGAGCGCCCGCAAACGCTTGCCCAACGCCCGCACGGCCGGGAGCTCCCGGTCGAGGAAGCGCGCGACGGCCTGAGGCGTTTCGGCGATCTCGGCCGCCATGTCGGTGGGCATGGGCGTCATCGTTCCTGCTTTTTCCCCCGCGTTCGGCCACGAACGCGGGCGTGCCCCGATACCATGTTTCTCGACGCGAGAAAAAAGCCGTTCCGGCACGGGATGTAACCTGCGGAGGTCGCGATGTTCTTGACGCTGCCCTTCGATCGCTACGCTGCGCGGCAGGCCGGTTCGAGGGACGCGCCGTCCGGGGCGTCGAACCCCGATAATCGGAACCTGTTCACGCCGGGGCGTGCCGCCATCTATCCCGCCGGTTCGTGGGAGATTTCACAATTCGACAGCCAGGCTCAATTCGGGGGCCGACACGATGGTTTACGTCGAGGTGCCCGACCTGGGCCTCCTCACGCTGCGCGAGGTCGGCGACCGGCCTGTCGAGGTCGGACGCCGGCTGGGCCTTCGCCCGCGCGAGGACGAGCCTCACCGCTTCGACGCCGCCGGTCGCGCGCTCGCCTGAGCGCGTGCAGCGCCGACACACGCTCAGGGCTTCGGGAAGCGCGAGCGCCGGGACGACAGAAGCGTGACGTTGTCGATCGTGCGCGGCTCGCTGTCCCGCGCGAGCCGGCGCCGGATGATCGCCGCGTTGAGTTCGCCGCCGTAAACGAAGATGCCCGCCAGGGCGTACAGGAAGACGAGCGCGATCATCACCGAGGCGAGGCCCCCGTAGGTCGACACGTAATTGCGCGCGAACTGCGACAGGTAGCGGCCGAACGCCCAACTGAACAGCAGCGACAGCATCACCGTCAAGGCGATCCCCGGTGCGATCTGCGCGAAGGTGCGCCGTTCGGCGGGGAGCCATTTGTGCGCGATCACCAGGGCCAGCACCAGGATGCCCGACACGAGGCAATAGCGGGCGATCGTCACGAGGTCCGCGAGGGGCGCGACTTCGGGCGCGTAGCGGATGATCACCGCCCAGATCAGGGGTGCGAGCACCACCAGGAACGCGAGGGCGAGGAGCGCCAGCGCGCCGACCAGCACATAGGCGATCGATTCGAGTCGCAGCAGCCACCACGTCCGCCGTTCCCGCACCCCATAGGCGCGGTTGAGCCCGATCCGGAACGCTTCCACGCCGCTCGAAGAGAAATAGACGGCGAGCAGCGCGCCGATCGTCAGCAGGCTGCCGTGCGGCGTGGTGAGCACGTTGTGGATTTCTCCCGCGATCGGCGCCGCGACCTGGCGCGGCCAGACGTCGAAGATGAGCGACGTCGCGGCCTCGGCGAGGTTGCCCGAGCCGATGAAGCCCGCCAGCGCGGTGACGAAGATGAGGAACGGAAAGAGGGACGTCAGGGTGGACATCGCGAGGTGGCTCGCGATGGCCCAGCCGTCATCCTCCGCGAGCCGGTAGAAGGCGTCGGCCAGCACCTCGCCGACCGCCCGCGTGCGCCTCATCCTGGTTCGATTCGCCACTCGTGGCCCTCGGGGAATGGCCACGGCCCAGCGTGTCGCCAGGCCGCCCTGATCAATTCCTGAGATCGGGGTTCCGGCCCGTTTCGTCCAGTCGATTTTTCCGCATCCTCAGCCCGCCGCCTCGATGAGGCGACGCGCCGCCGCGCGGGCCTCCTCGGTGACGACGGCGCCCGCCAGCATCCTCGCGATCTCCTCCCGCCGCGCGTCCGCTTCGAGAACCGTGACGCGCGTGGCCATGCTGTCGCCCTCGACGGTCGGTCCCTTGGAAATCTGCAGGTGGCTCGCGGAGCGGGCCGCGACCTGGGGCGCGTGCGTGACGGCGAGCACCTGGACGGTGCCGGCGAGCCGCGCCAGCCGCGAGCCGATCGCGTCCGCCACCGCCCCGCCAACGCCCGTGTCGATCTCGTCGAACACGAGCGTCGGCGCGGAACCGCGGTCCGCGAGCGACACTTTGAGCGCCAGCATGAAGCGCGCGAGCTCGCCCCCCGACGCCACCTTGGTGAGGGGTCCGGGTCGGGTGCCGGGGTTCGTCGACACCCAGAACGCGACGCGGTCGACCCCATCTGGGCCGCCCGTGTCGGCGTTCGACTCGACCTGCGTAACGAAACGGGCGCGATCGAGCTTCAGCGGCGGCAGTTCGGCGTTCACGGCCGCATCGAGCCGGGCCGCGGCTTCGCGGCGACCGAGCGACAGGGCTTCGGCCGCCGTGCGATACGCGCTTCTCGAAGTCTCCACGGCGCGGCCCAGAACCTCGAGGTGCTGTTCGCCGGCCGCGAGCGCCGCGAGATCGCCCGAGAAGCGATCGAGCAGATCGGGCAGCGCGTCTGCGGGCACGTTGTGCTTGCGGGACGCGGCTCTCAGCGCGAACAGCCTTTCCTCGACGCTTTCGAGTTCGCGGGGGTCGAAGGCCGTCGCGCGAAGCGCCTCGTCGAGGGTCGCGTGCGCGTGTTCGAGGGCGAGAAGGGCGCCGTCGAGCGCCCGCAAACAGGGTTCGATGAGGTCGGGCGCCTGAACGGCCCGGCGCTCCAGGCGACGCAGAAGCGCCGAAAGGGTGGGGAGGGGTGACGCTTCGCCGCCGATGCCCTCCGCCGCGTCGCGCAGGTCGCCCGCGACCTTCTCGGCCTGCTGCATGCCGCCGCGGCGCGCCGCCAGCGCCTGCTCCTCGCCGGACATCGGCGCGAGCGCCGCGAGTTCGTCGCGAACGTGCTGGAGATAATCCGCCTCGGCCCTCGCCTTGCGCAGGCGGGCGTCCTCTTCCGCCAGGAGCTTCTCGGCCGTCCGCCGCGCCGCGAACGCGTCCCGCACGGTCCGGGCCGCGGCGTCGAGACCCCCGTAGGCGTCGACCAGCGCACGGTGCGCGGCGGGGTCGACGAGCGCGCGCTCGTCGTGCTGCCCGTGGATCTCCACGAGTTGCCGGCTCACCGCGCGCAGCGTTTGCGCGCTGACCGGCGCGTCGTTGAGGTAGGCGCGCGTCCGTCCGTCGGCGTATTGGACCCGCCGCAGGATCAGCGTGCCCTCGGCGTCGAGCGATTGCGCGCGCACCACGTCCCAGGCCGGATGATCGGGGAACAGGTCGAACACCGCCGTGACCTGGCCCTGCTTTTCGCCGTGGCGCACGACGAGGCCGTCACCGCGGCCGCCGAGGGCAAGCGCCAGGGCGTCCAGCAAGATCGACTTGCCCGCGCCCGTTTCCCCCGTGAGGACCGTCAAGCCGGGACCGAAGCGCAAATCGAGGCGATCGATCAGGACGATGTCGCGGATCGTCAGCTGGGCCAGCATGGACAGCGGCCGCCGCTAAACGCCGGACGCGACCTCGTCCCGGTCGCCGGCGCGCCCGTCGCGGGACGGAGGGCGGCAGGCCGATGTCAAGTCAGGCCGAGCTTGTGGAAGGTCCGGTAAATCCACGATCCCTGGTCCTCGTGCGGCTCCAAGCCGTCGGACTGGAGGTTCGCGAACGCATCCTTGTACCACGGGCTGTCGGGAAAATTATGTCCGAGGACGGCGGCGGCCGTTTGCGCCTCGTTCGTGATGCCGAGCGCGAGATAGGCTTCCGTCAGGCGCTCCAGCGCCTCCTCGGCGTGGCGCGTCGTCTGATACTTGGCCAGCACTTCGCGAAAGCGGTTGATCGCCGCGAGGTAGTTGTGGCGCGCCAGGTAGAAGCGGCCGACCGACATTTCCTTGCCGGCCAACTGGTCGCGCGTCACCTGAATCTTGAACTTCGAGTCGCTGACGTATTCCGAATTGGGGAACTTCGTGATCACCTGGTTGAAGGCATCGAGCGCCTTAGCGGCCTGCTCCTGGTCGCGCGAGATGTCCGGCACCTGCTGGTAGTAGGACATGCCCTGCAGGTACAGAGCGTAGGGCGCGTCCGACGAGTTCGGATACAGGCTGTAGTAGCGCTTGGCCGACGCGATGGCGGCGTCGTAATCGCCGCCCTGGTAATTCGCGAAGGTGGTCATCATGAGCCCCTTCCGCGACCAATCCGAGAAGGGATACTGCTTTTCAAGCTCGCTGAACTTCTTGGCCGCGCCGGCACTGTCGCGCTTCTGCAGCCGAGCCAGTCCCTGGTCGTAGATGTCGGTCGGCGGCACTTCCGAGAGCAGCTTGGTTTCGTACTTTTCCCCCGGCCCGAACGGGTTCAACGAGTCGATCGCCGAGCAACCGGCCAAGGGCAGGGCAACCAGCGCGGCCAACGAAAGGGCTCGGGCGGCGGTTCGAATCCCAGCAAAGAGCATCGGATGCACTCGGTCTTCCGCGATAGGGCGCCTATGTTCGACAGGCGCCGTCAACGACCGGATAGGAACGCCCGGCGTTGAAAATATGGCAACGACACGGTTAAGCCGGGTTTGTTCGCGCGACCGCGGTCCCGGCCCGCACGTATCTGGGCGGGTGATGCAAACGTGCAACGAGGCGGGGCGATCGAGGGGCTGCGCCGTGCGGCCTTCAGCGGGCGTTCGCCGCAAGCGCCGGGAACGACGCGAGACCGAAATCCGTGAACGCCGCCCGGGCCCGCGCCGGCGCCTCGATGAAGGCGAAGGCCGAAGCATCGGCGAACAGGGCCTTGAGAACCAGCAGGTTCATCTTGTGACCGGGACAATAGGCCGTGTAGCCGCCGATGATCGGCGCGCCCGCCAAGGCGAGATCGCCGATCGCGTCGAGCATCTTGTGGGACACGAACTCGTCGGACGACCGCAAGCCTTCCGGGTTCAGGATGCGATCGTCGTCGACCGCGACGGAGTTCTCGAGCGAGGAGCCGAGCGCGAAACCGAGCCTCCACAGGCGCTCGACATCGCGCAGCATGCCGAAGGTTCGAGCCCGCGCGACGTCGCGGCGGAAATCGCCCGGCCGCAGATCCAGGGTCTTGCGCTGACGCCCGATCGGCTCGGCGGGATAGTCGATCTCGATATCGAGGCTGAATCCGCTCTCGGCGGGGCGCAACTCGGAAAAGGAGCGGCCATTCTCGACGCGCACGGGCTTCAGCACCTTCAGATACCGGCGCGACGCCAAAAGCGGCTTGATGCCCGCCTTGTCGATCGCGGCCACGAAGGCCGCCGCCGATCCGTCCATGATCGGCACCTCCGGTCCGTCGATCTCGACCGTGACATTATCGACGCGAAGGCCCGCGAGCGCCGCCATGAGGTGCTCGACCGTGGACACGGATCCGAGCGAGGCGTCCCCGAGGACCGTGCAAAGATCCGTCGCCGAGACCCTGGACCATTTGGCCTCGATCCGGCGCCGGCCGCCCCGCGGAAGACCGGTGCGCGAGAAGACGATGCCGCGATCCGGTTCGGCGGGATGCAGGACGATCCGAACGGGAGCGTTCAAATGAACGCCGAAACCCGACACGACCGCGGGCTTCCTCAGCGTCGTCTGCTTTTCGAACTTCATACACCCTGCTCCACCGATCGCCTCTCGGAGGTGGCCCGTTGCCGCGCCCAGTGCCACGAGCCGGCCGCAGTCTCGCCACGGCCTGTTTCGCTAACCACGCTACGCGGGGTGCCGCTCCGTGCCAAATCACGCTTTCTTACGTTCTGTTACACAAAGGTTCCGGTCTCTTGACGATAAGTTTACGTCCGCAGGTCCCGGCGATCCCCGGCGATGCGTGCGGGGTTTTTTCGAGGACCCGCGCGGCAAAAAGCGAAGGCCGCCCCGCAGGATGGCGCGGGGCGGCCTTCGCCGGCGAGGTGCGCTCAGTTCGACTGGCGGCGCAGGAACGCGGGAATTTCGAGCTGATCGTCTTCGGTCGGGCGCGCCAGGGGCAGCGCGCGGCCATGCGGATCGGTGGGCGCGCCGGGATGCCGGGGCGCATGCTGGGACTGCGGTCGCTTGCCATAATCCGCAGCCCCCGAATTCGACTGCGGTGCGCGCGAAGCGGGGCCGGACGGAGGCGCGGACGGGTAGCCGGAGGGGGTCGGGGCCGGCAGGCGGGGCGCCGTCGACACCGAGGGGGCGGGTCTCGGCGGGGGCGGCGCGGCCTCGTCCTGGCGGCTCATGCCGAACGAGGCCAGGCGCTCCAACAACGTCCGCCGCTTGCTGTCGGTGTGGGTTTCAGCGACGGGCTCGGCGCGATGCGCGCGCATCTGGTTCTGCACCGGCAGGGGAAGGTCCTCGATCTGCGGCATCCGCGGGCCGCGCTGGGGCTGCACGGGCGTCGGCGGGATGAACGCCGCCTGGTCGTGGTAGTCCTGTCGCGCCGGCTGGGGCGCCGGGACGGCGTAGTTGGCGGCCTTGGGGATGGCGGGCTTGATTTCGACGTCGCCCGCCACCGGGATTTGCTGGGCCGGAGCGTAGGTCGGGGCAGGGGCGGGGGCGAAGCCCTTGGGCGCGGACCCCGCGGCAGGAAGGTCGTAGGCGTCGGCCTCCGCCGCGGCGCTTTGCCGCGACCCCGGCTCGTGGCGCGCGCCCGTTTGCGCGCGGAGCCTTTGGGCGGCCTCCGCGATGCGGCCCTCGCCCGCGTTGAGCTCCTTGAGGCCGGGCGGCTGATCGATGCCGGTCGCGACCACCGAAACCCGCACGATCCCGTCGAGGTTCGAATCGAAGGTCGCGCCGAGGATGATGTTGGCTTCCTCGTCGACCTCTTGCCGGATGCGGCTCGCGGCCTCGTCGACCTCGTAGAGCGTGAGGTCGTTGCCGCCGGTGATGGAAATGAGAAGGCCGCGCGCGCCCTTCATGGACACTTCGTCGAGCAGGGGGTTGGCGATCGCGGCCTCGGCGGCGAGGATCGCCCGCTTTTCGCCGGACGCTTCCCCGGTGCCCATCATCGCCTTGCCCATCTCGCGCATGATGGCGCGCACGTCGGCGAAATCGAGGTTGATCAGGCCTTCCTTCACCATCAGGTCGGTGATGCAGGCGACGCCCGAATAGAGCACCTGGTCGGCCATCGCGAAGGCGTCCGCGAACGTCGTCTTCTCGTTGGCGACGCGGAACAGGTTCTGGTTCGGGATGCAGATCAGCGTGTCGACGGATTTCTGCAGCTCGGTGATGCCCGCTTCCGCCACCCGGGCGCGGCGGGCACCTTCGAACTGGAAGGGCTTGGTGACGACGCCGACGGTGAGGATACCCATGTCGCGCGCCGTCCGCGCGATGACCGGGGCCGCGCCCGTGCCGGTGCCCCCGCCCATGCCGGCGGTGACGAAGCACATGTGGGCGCCCGCGAGGTGATCGCGGATCTCCTCGATCGCCTCTTCGGCGGCGGCTCGGCCGACTTCGGGTTGGGAGCCGGCGCCGAGGCCCTCCGTGACCTGGAGGCCCATCTGGATGATGCGTTCTGCCTTGGAACTGGTCAGCGCCTGCGCGTCCGTGTTGGCCACGATGAAGTCGACGCCGACGAGGCCCGACACGATCATGTTGTTGACCGCGTTGCCGCCCGCGCCACCCACCCCGCACACCATGATGCGGGGCTTCAGTTCCCGGAGTTCCGGCGCTTTGAGAGTGATCGTCATGGTGTGGCCTTCCTGGTTCCTTGCGAGCCGCTCGCCTCGGCCCTTTGTGTTTGCCCGTCCTTGAGCGCTTCCGCCGCCGGTCCGCTCAAAAGCTGTCCTTCAACCATCGGCCGACGCGCGACACGTAGCCGTCCGTTCCCGTCGCCCGGGCGGCGGTATCCCGTCGGGGTTCGAAATGCTCGATGCTCGCCACCTGCGGGTAGATCAGCAGCCCGACGGCGGCGGCGAACGCCGGGCTCTTGGCCGATTCGGGCAGCCCGTGGACGCCCAGCGGGCGGCCGATGCGGACCTGCGGCGACAGGATGCGCCGCGCGGCTTCCGCCATGCCGGTCAACTGGCAGGCACCGCCCGTCAGCACCAGCCGGCGTCCCGCGTGCGCGGCAAAGCCCGCGGCGCTCAGCCGGTCGCGCACGAGTTCGAGGATTTCCTCGACCCGCGGGCGAATGATGCGCACGAGCTGCGATTTCGGCAGGTGGTTCGGGTTGTCGCCATCCTCCCCGACCTGCGGCACCGCGATGCTTTCGCGCTCGTCCGAGGCGGACGCGATGCAGGTCCCGTGCAGGGTCTTCAGCCGTTCGGCGTCCGACAGCCGGGTGGTGAGGCCGCGCGCGATGTCGGTCGTGACGTGGTGGCCGCCGACCGCGATCGCGTCGACGTGGGCGAGGTGCCCGCCGGCGAACACGCCGACGGAGGTCGTGCCCCCGCCCATGTCGATCAGGGCCACGTCGAGTTCGGCCTCGTCGTCGACCAGCACCGACAGCCCGGCCGCGTAGGGCGTGGCGACGAGCGCCTCGATCTGCAGGTGGCAGCGCTCGATGGCGAGCATCAGGTTGCGCGCCGCCGCGGCGTCGCAGCCCGCCACGTGCATGTCGGCGCCGAGTTCCTCGCCGATCATGCCCTTCGGGTCGCGGATGCCCCGCGTCCGGTCGAGGTTGAACCCCGTCGGGAGCGCGTGGAGCACGGCCCGCCCCTGCCGCGCCATGGTGGCGCAGGACGCTTCGAGCACGCGGTGCACGTCGTAGTCCGACACCGCCTTGCCGCCCACCGCGACCTTGGCGTTGTAGTGCTGCGAGGACAGGCGGCCGCCGGTCATGTTGACGATGACGCCGCCGACCTCGACGCCCGCCATGCGTTCGGCCGCGTCGACCGCGAGCCGGATGGCGCTTTCGGCTTCCTCCATATCGACGACGACGCCGCCCTTGATGCCGCGGGACCGCTGGTGGCCGATGCCGAGGATGCGGCACCGGTGCGTGCGCCCGGGCAAAAGGTCGGAGGTGTCGCCCGGCGCGAGCTTGGCGATCAGGCACGCCACCTTGGAGGTGCCGACATCGAGCACGCAGAGCAACGCGCTGCGGCGCGCGGGCAGCGGGCGGATGCGGCGCGGCATCATGCGCTGGCTCACGTGGTGCCCGCCTTGCCCTTGGGCTTCTTCGCCAGCGCCTCGAAGCGCACCGCGGCCGCGTCCTCCGACAAGCGCACGGTGATCCGGCCCGCAATGCGCAGGTCGAGGGAGAGCACGTCCTTTTCGAGCACCCGGGACTGCCGCTCGACGTCGGCGAGGCGGCGGAGCGCGCTCGACGGATCCTGCTCCGGCAGCGCCACTTCGACCCCCGATCGCATTTTCAGGGTCCAGCGCCGGTCGCCGACCCTGACGGCCGCCCTGATCTGGTCGCGCAGTTCGCCCGCCGCCGCGAGCAGCGACAGGAACTCGTCGAGCCGCCTGTTGGCGCCATCGCCGACGACGAACGGCAGCGCGTTGAAGCGGTCGTCGCGCACGGCGTCGATCGGAACGCCATCGGCCGCGATCAGCGAAATCTGCCCGTCATGCTGCCAGAGGGCCACGGGTTCGCGTTCGGTGATCGCGATCGCCAGATCTTGCGGGAACAGCTTGCGGATCGTGGCCTCCCTGACGAGGGGGAGGGTCTTGAGCTTGTCGCGGAGCGCCGCGGCATCGAGGAGGGCCAGCGAATTCCGCGCGCTGACGCCGCCGCCCTCGAGGATTTCCAGCGGCGTCAGTTCCTTGATGCCGGAGATGGTGACGGCCGTGATCGGGAACCCCACGGCCCGCGCCAGGATGTCGGCCGGCTGGCCGTTGGCGGCGACGAACGTCTGGTACTGGCCGCCACGCACCGCGCCATAAAGGCCGGCGGCGCCGAGCAGGGCCGCGGCGAGAACCACGCCGAGGCCGCGCGGGGGCGCCCGATGCGAACGCTCCTTGGTGCGGACCGGACCCCGTGCGCGGGGCGGAGGCGGCGCGATGGCCGGCCCGGGCAGGAAGGCCGCGAAGGGGCCGGCGAAGCGTGGCCGCGCGTCGGGGAAGAAGCCGGAACCGGCTTCCCCTAACGATCGCAGGAGGCGTCCTCCACCATCCATCGCACGAGCCCACCAAACGAATAACCGGCGTGCGCCGCCATCTCGGGAACGAGCGAGGTTTCGGTCATCCCCGGTTGAGTGTTCACCTCCAGGACGACCAACTCCCCCGTGCCGTCGGGTCGGTCGTCGTAACGGAAGTCGGAACGGCTCACGCCGCGGCACCCGAGCGCTCGATGTGCCCTGAGCGCCAACTCTTGGACACGATGGTAAATATTCTCTTTAAGATTCGCCGGAAGCACGTGGACGGAGCCGCCCTGCGCGTATTTGGCATCATAGTCGTAGAACAGCCCCGTGGCCGGCAGGATGTCGATGACACCGGTCGGCGCGTCGCCGATGACCGCGCAGGTAAGCTCCCGCCCAGGCACGAATTTCTCCGCCAGCACGAGGTCGCCGAAGGGCCAATCCGGCCGGCCGATTTCCTGGGGCGGGTGCGTGCGGTCCTCGCGCACGATGACGACGCCCACGGACGATCCTTCGTTAACCGGCTTTATGACGTAGGGCGGGGGAAGGGGATGGTGCCGGGCGGCCTCGTGGCGGTCGACCGTGACGCCATGCGCGACCGGCACGCCGGCTGCCGCCATGACGAGCTTGGCCTTGTCCTTCTGCATGGCGAGGGCCGACGCGAGCACGCCCGAATGGGTGTAGGGGATGCGCAGGACCTCCAGGATGCCCTGCATCGTGCCGTCCTCGCCGACCCGCCCGTGCAGCGCGTTCAGCGCCACGTCAGGCTCGAGGGCCGACAGGACCCCGCCGATGCCGCGATCGACGTCGATGCGGGTCACCCGGTAGCCCTCGGTTTCGAGCGCCCGCGCGCAGGCCGCGCCCGAGCGCAGGGACACTTCGCGCTCGGCTGACCAGCCGCCCATCAGGACGGCGATGTGTTGGGGCATGGCTTTCTCGATCGGTCGGGAGGGGCCGCACGACCCCTCGGCCCTTCGACGCGCCGCCTCCGGCAGCGGCTCGGGGCGAGGGATCGCTCCCGCATTCCTATGTGGCAAGAATGGTAAACGCCCTCATTCCAACCCGGCCGGGGCGCCGCGCGGGGCCGCATTTCGTTCCCCGCTCGCGGGGCAAAGTGGGGCGAGTACGAAGGAGGGAGGCCATGCCCTTTCGGGGGTGTTCGAAGGACGCGGTCGCGGGTTCAAGCGCCGCCGTCGCCGCGCGCCGTCGCGTGCTTCCCGCATGCGGGGGAAGGAACCCCGCGCCGCCTGTCGCGATCGTGCTCGGCGTGGCCTATCCCCGCACCAGCGCCGAGAAGATTTCGGCGTCCCCGGCGACGCCGAGCACGGCACCCGCCTCGTCCACCACGATCAGGGTCGTCGCGCCGCGGCCGCGCAGCGCCACCACGGCCTTGAGCGGCATCCGGGCCGGGACGGTGACGGCCGAGCCTTCCCCGCTTCCGTTGAGCCGCGCGTGCTCGACCACCCCGCAGGGGCGTCCGCCGACCGTCATCGCGCCCGCGCACCCGTCGGTGCCGATGGCGAGGCGGGTCGCCTGGCCCGGCCCGCACAGGATGGCGTCGCCATCGCGCGCGAGCCGGTCGATCGGCACCATGAAATCCAACGCCCGGAGGGCGTCGAGCGGGTTCATGTGGCGGACGAACTCGGCCACGTAGCCGGCGCTCGGCCGCAGCACGATGTCCTGAACGCTGCCGGACTGCACGATCCGGCCGCCGTCCATGATGGCGATGCGGTTGCCGAGCTTGATGGCTTCGTCGAGGTCGTGACTGACGAACAGGATGGTCTTCTTCAGCTGCGCCTGCAGCGCCAGCAGGTCGTCCTGCAGCTTGGTACGGATCAGCGGGTCGAGCGCCGAGAAGGGCTCGTCCATCAGCAGGATGTCGGCGTCGGTCGCGAAGGCGCGCGCGAGGCCGACGCGCTGTTGCATGCCGCCCGAAAGCTCGTGCGCGTGTTTGTCGGCCCAGCGGCTCAAGCCCACCATGTCGAGCTTGTCGTCGACGATCCGCCGGCGCTCGGCGCGGCCCATGCCGCGCAGTTCGAGCCCCATGCCGACGTTGTCGCGCACGCTCCGCCACGGCAGCAGCGCGAACTGCTGGAACACCATGGCGACGCCTGTCGAACGCAGGTCCCGCAGCGTTCTGGCGTCGCAGCGCGCGACATCGATCGCCCGTCCGCGATGGTGCACGAGCACGTTGCCGCGCGCCGGCCGGTTCAGCCGGTTGACGGCGCGCAGCAGCGTCGACTTGCCGGAGCCCGAAAGCCCCATCAACACGCAAATCTCGCCCGTCTCGACGGCGAGCGTCGCGCCCGCGACCCCGATGACGTGCCCGGTCTCCTTCAGGATCTGGTCGCGTTCCCGACCCGCGTCGAGCAGGGCCAGCGCGCGTTTCGGGGCGCGCCCGAAGACGATGTCGACGTCCCGGAACGCGACGGCGCTCATGCCGAGCGGGCCGTGGCGCGCGCCGGCCTTCGGAACAAGCGGTCGAGCAGGATCGCGACCAGCACGATGGCGAGGCCCGCCTCGAAGCCCATGGCGGGCTTGACCTGGTTCAGCGACCGCAGCACCGGCACGCCCAAGCCGCCCGATCCGACCATGGTGGCGATGACCGACATCGACAGCGCCAGCATGATCGCCTGCGTCAACCCTTCCATGATGGCCGGCATCGAGTGGGGAAGTTCCACCTTGCGCAGCAATTGCCATGGCGTCGCGCCGAACGCCTCGCCGGCTTCCCGCAACGGCAGGGGCACGGACGCGATGCCCAGCTGCGTCATGCGGATCGGTGCCGGAACGGCGAAGATCACGGTGGCGATGATGCCCGGCACCACGCCGAGACCGAACAGCGACAGCATGGGAATGAGGTAGACGAAGGTCGGCAGCGTCTGCATCAGGTCGAGAACGGGGCGCAGAGCCTTGGCGAGGGCGGCGTTGTGCCCGGCCGCGATGCCGATCGGCACGCCGACCGCCATGGACGCCGCCGTGGCGTAGAACGTGATGACGAGGGTCGTGACGGTTTCCCGCCAATAGCCCTGGTTGAGGATGAAGACGAGCGCCGCGAAGGCGAACAGGGCCACGACCCACGACCGGCGGATCGCGTAGGCCAGTGCCGCCACGATCAGGCAGAACACGAGCGGCGGGATGGCGCCGAGCCCGTCGACCGTGTGGCCGATCAAGAACGTCAAGGCGTCGGACACGGAATCGAAGAACGCGCCCGAACCGTCCTTCAGCGCGTTCATGGCCCCGTTCAGCGCGGCGCCGACGGGTATCTTGTGCCCGACGATGAAGCCCGTCAGATTGTCCATGCCGATCCCCTACCGCGGTCGCCAGCCCCCCGTCCTTCGACTTGGCAGCCTCGCGGCCGGCTCGGGACGAGGCGCTTCAGCCACGGTTCGGTTGCCTGCAATGCGTGCCACTACGGGGTCGGCCTGGTCCCGCCTCATGGTGAGCGGAGGCTGCGCGAGGCTCCGACCAGCGAAGCGCGTTCGAGACGTCGGCGGAAAGCATCGGCGGGGCGGACGGGCCGACGCGCGGGGGCGTCGGCCGACCGGATCAAAGCCCGAGGCTTTTCTTGACCGCCGGCAGGCCCGGCCGCCCGTCGAGCGTCGCGACGCCCGCGAGCCAGGTGTCGAGCACGGCCGGGTTCGCCTTCAGCCAATCGGTCCCGGCCTTCTCGGCCTCGGCGTTGTCGAACAGGATGGCGCTCATGATCTGGTTCTCCATCGGCAGGCTGAACTTGAGCTGGTCGAGCAGCTTGCCGAGGTTCGGGCAATCGCTGCGCAGCCCGGCGCGCGCGTTGGTGTAGACCGTGGCGCCGCCGAAATTCGGCCCGAACACGTCGTCGCCGCCGGTCAGATAGTCGATCTTGAACTTGGTGTTCATCGGGTGGGGCTCCCAGCCGAGGAATACGATCGGTTCGTTGCGCTTCGTCGCGCGCTCGACCTGCGCCAGCATGCCCTGCTCGCTCGACTCGACCAGGTCGAATCCCTTGAGCCCGAACTTGTCGGCCTTCACCATGTCGAGGATCAGCCGGTTGCCGTCGTTGCCGGGCTCGATCCCGTAGATCTTGTTGTCGAGCTTGTCCTTGAACTTGGCGATGTCGGCGAAGCTCTTCAGCCCGGCCTGGTAAAGGTAGGTCGGAACCGCGAGCGTGTATTTCGCCCCTTCGAGATTGACGCCCACGACGTCGACCGTCTTGTCGTCGACGAAGGGCTTGCGATCGGCCTCCATGGTCGGCATCCAATTGCCGAGGAACACGTCGACCTGCTTGTTGTGCAACGATTGGTAGGTGACGGGAACCGACAGGACATCGACGTGGGGCGTGTAGCCGAGCCCCTTCAGCACCGCCGAGGTCGTCGCCGTGGTGGCCGTGATGTCGCTCCAGCCGACGTCGGAAAACCTGACGGTCTTGCAGGATGCCGGGTCGTTACCGGCGAGGGCCGTGCCGCAGGGCAGGCCCATGACCAGGGCCGCCGCCAATGTGATCAGCCGATTTCGCATCCGTCCCTCCATCATGCGGCCAGGGTCCTGGCGCGACCAGGCTCGCCGACCTGCAAAAGCTAGACCATGCCCTTCGAACATGCGAGCGAAAGCGTCGCGGAACCGGTAGGGTTTCGGACCCGCCGCCGGGGAGCGGACGATTGAGCATGAATCACAGGGCCTGGGCGCGGCCGACGATCGCCCGCTTGATGTCCTGGGTGCGGGGTTCGCGCCCCGCGCTTGCCGAGCCCTGGCGCGAACCCCTGCCGGACGGCGTGCGCGTCTACGCGATCGGCGACATCCACGGCTTCCCCGACCTGCTCGACCGCATCGCGGTCGAGATCGCGGACGATCTCGTCCGGAACCCGCCCAAGGAGGCGAGCGCGGTCTTCCTCGGCGACTATATCGACCGGGGTCCCGACTCGGCCGGTGTGATCGAGCGGTTGGCCGGCAAGGATTTTCCCGTTCCGTTCGTCGTCTTGCGGGGCAACCACGAGCAGATGATGCTCGACGCCCTGGCGGACGCCGACGAGATGCTCGGCTGGTGCCGGTCCGGCGGCATCGAGACGATGCGGTCCTACGGCGTCGACGCCGGCAAGGCGGGCCGGAAGGCGCTGGCGAAGGCGGCACGCGCGTTGCGGGACGCGCTGCCGCCGCATCATCGGGCGTTTCTCGACAGCACGCGGCTTTCCTTCATGCTCGGCGACTATTTCTTCGTTCACGCCGGGGCGCGGCCGGGGGTCGCGCTCGACAAGCAGGCGCCGGACGACCTGATGTGGATCCGGGACGCGTTCTTCACGTCGGGCTACGATTTCGGCAAGGTGATCGTGCACGGGCACACGCCTCATCCCGAGCCCGAGAACGCCGCGCGTCGCATCAACGTCGACACGTGCGCCTTCAAATCGGGGGTCCTGACCGCCGTCGCGCTCGAGGGCGCGGACCGGCGCTTCCTCGACACGCGTGGGGCCGCCCCGTCCCGACGTGACGGGCTCGCCCGACACGCGCCGGCGAAGAGCCGGGCGGGCCTCGATGCGCGTTGACCCGCGTTCGCACGGCCTTTGGGAGCGGACGGCGCCTCCGGCTCCCGAAACGGCGTGCTTGACGGCCGACATCGCCGCCCGCGTGGCGATCGTCGGCGGCGGCTTCACCGGCCTGTCGGCGGCGCTCCACCTCGCCGAGGGCGGAGCGGAGGCCGTCGTGATCGAGGGCCGCGACGTGGGCTACGGCGGTTCCGGCCGCAACGTCGGGCTGGTCAACGCCGGGCTCTGGGTCATGCCCGACGAGGTTCCGAAGGTGCTTGGCGAGACGCATGGGGCGCGCCTGCTGGCGACGCTCGGCGACGCGCCGAACCTCGTGTTCGACCTCATCGCGAGGCACGCGATCGATTGCGAGCCCGAGCGGGCGGGCACGCTCCATTGCGCGGTCGGCGCCCGGGGGAGCGACGAGATCGCGGCGCGCGCGCGGCAGTGGCGGGCGCGCGGCGCGCCGGTGCGACTGCTCGACGCGGCGGAAGCCGCGCGCGCGACGGGGAGTCGCGCCTATGCGGGTGCGCTGCTCGATCGGCGGGCGGGCACCGTTCAGCCCATGGCCTACGTGCGGGGGCTGTGCCGTGCGGCGCTCGCGGCGGGCGCCCGCGTGTTCACGGACTCGCCCGTGACCGGCGCCGAGCGGCGGGGCGACCGCTGGGTGCTTCGCACGGCCGGCGGGACGGTTACGGCCGACCAGGTGATCGTTGCCACCAACGCCTATACGCAAGGCACGCCCTGGCGCGTGATCGCGCAGGAACTCGTGGAGCTGCCCTACTTCCAGTTCGCGACCGCGCCGCTCGGCCACAATTTCCGCGCCACGGTCCTGCCGGAGCGGCACGGCGCGTGGGACACGCGAGACATCCTGAGCTCGTTCCGGCTCGACGGCGCCGGCCGGCTGATCTTCGGCAGCGTCGGGGCGCTGCGCGGCACCGGCGCGGCGGTTCACGCCGCCTGGGCGCGGCGTTCGATCCGGCGGCTGTTCCCGCAATTGGGCGACGTCGGCTTCGAGAGCGGCTGGTGGGGGCGGATCGGCATGACAAAGGACGCCGTGCCGCGCCTGCACGCGCTGGCGCCGGGCGTCTTGAGCGTTTCGGGCTACAATGGCCGCGGCATCGCGCCCGGCACCGCCTTCGGGCGCCTGCTCGCGGAACACCTGCTCGGGCGGCTGCACCTGGAGGACATGCCGCTGCCCGTGACGGCGCCGCGGGCGGCGACGTTGCGGGCGCTCAAGGGTGCGTATTACGAACTCGGCGCGCAGGCGGCCCATGTCGCGGCCGAGCGGGGGCCAAGGCGGCTGTGAACAGGGCAGGTAGATAAATCGACCCGCGATTGCTCTTCCTGGACGAAGACGTCTCCGTCCAGGCGCTCGAACGCGAATCGCCCGGCTGACACGGACTCCGACGTTGTGCTCGATCGCCAGATCGGCGAGCCCCTCCAACCCCCGGTCCCATGTCCCGTCAGCCCGATATCCTCATCGTGATGGTCGACCAGCTCGCGCCGGCGTTCCTGCCCGTTTACGGACACCCGCTCGTGAAGGCCCCGCACCTCGAAGCGCTCGCGGCGCGCGGGGCCGTGTTCGACAACGCCTATTGCAACAGCCCGCTGTGTTCGCCCTCGCGCACCGCGTTCATGACGGGGTCGCTGCCCTCGCGGACCGGCGGCTACGACAACGCGGCGGAATTCCGCGCCGACCTGCCCACGTTCGCGCACTACCTGCGGCGGCTCGGCTACCGTACCGTGCTGGCGGGCAAGATGCACTTCTGCGGCCCGGACCAGTTGCACGGGTTCGAGGAACGGCTGACGACCGACATCTACCCGGCGGACTACGGCTGGACGCCCGATTGGGAGCGACCCCTCGAGCGGCCGAGCTGGTATCACGACATGAGTTCGGTGACCGACGCCGGCATCTGCGTGCGCACGAACCAGATCGACTTCGACGAGGAGGTGGCCTTCGCGGCGGAGCGCGCCATCTTCGACCACGTCCGCGGCGGCGACCGGCGCCCCATGCTGATGGTCGCCTCGCTCACCCACCCGCACGACCCGTTCGCGATCCCCCGTCCCTATTGGGACCGCTACCGGCACCCCGACATCCCGCCCCCGCGCGTGCGGGCCGCCGACGTTCCGCTCGACCCGCATTCGGCCCGGCTGCGGCACGTGTGCGCGATGGAGGCCGACGTGGTCACCGACGCCCAGGTGCGCAACGCCCGCCACGCGTATTTCGGGGCGATCTCGTTCTGCGACGACCTCGTGGGCCGCCTCGTCGGCGCGCTCGACGCGGCGGGGCAGGGCGGCACGGTCGTGATCTTCACGGGCGACCACGGCGAAATGCTCGGCGAGCGCGGGCTCTGGTACAAGATGAGCTTCTTCGAGGGCGCGTGCCGCGTCCCGCTCATCGTGTCGGCGCCGGGGCGCGTCGCCCCGGGCCTCAGGATCGCGGCCGCCGTGTCGCTCGTCGATCTCCTGCCGACGCTCGTCGACCTCGGCGGCGGCGGCGCCGCCGACCTCGCGAGCCCCATCGACGGCCGCTCCCTGCTGCCGCACCTCGCGGGCGCGGACGGCCACGACGAGGTGTTCGGCGAATATCTGGCGGAAGGCGCGGTGGCGCCCGTCGTGATGATCCGGCGCGGGCGTCATAAGTTCATCCATTCGCCGGCCGACCCGGACCAGCTCTACGACCTCCACGACGATCCGGACGAGCGTCGCAACCTCGCCGCCGAGCGGCATCACGCGTCGACGGTCGACGCCTTGCGCGCGGAGGCCGGCCGCCGCTGGGACCTCCCCGGCCTCGATCGCGCCGTGCGCGACAGCCAGAACCGGCGGCGGCTCGTCGCCCGGGCGCTCGGCGCCGGAGCCGTGCGGTCCTGGGATTTCCAGCCCTTCCGCGACGCGAGCCGGCAGTACGTCCGCAACACGATCGACCTCGGCGACCTCGAAGCCATGGCGCGGTTCCCGCGGGTGCGGGGCGCGGCGGACCCGTCCGAGCCATGACGGTTTGGCCCGGTCACGGATGTGGGGCGCCGAGGACGGAACGGTGGCTGCCGCGGAGCCCTGGTCCCCCGCCGCCCGGGTCCCAAGGGCGTGACCGGGAACGGCGGAGCCGCAACGAACGGCGTGACGTCGATCAAGCCTTGCCGGACTTGCAGCCCCTGCGGAACTTCTTGCGTGCCTTGCCCTTCAGGCCCTGCTGGTCGGCCTTCACCGAGCAGGCCTTGGAGAGCGCCGCCTTGTCCATGCCGCCCGCCGGCATGGTGGCCGGCGCCGCCGGCACGGCCGGGGCGGCCGTTTGGGCGAAGGCGCCGGCGGAGCCCACCGCGATCATCAGGCTCGTGCCCAGAACAAACGCGCGGATTTTCATGAGAACGCTCCTGTGGGTTCGACGCCATCGGACGGCTCGCGATCCGGCCTCCGATTCGGCGCCGCCAGCGTAGCCGTTTACGGCGCAGCCGACACCGTCGCGACGACGGCGCGATGTGGACGGGCCGGACGCCGACCGGCCAGGGAAGCGCCTTCGGCGCGTCGGTGTTCGACGTCGATGCCGGGCGTGCCACCCCCCGGGCCGCGCCCGGCGTTCGGGGGCGTCGACCCCGCCTGCTCACGCCCGGATCGACCCGACACCTGATTTAGGGTTGTGACGACGGAAGAATGCACGAAATGATTGCGCGACGGCGCGGCAGGCGGTAACGCTGAGGAGCGAAGTCCTCGTTGTCCAGAGTGCGCAAAGGCGATGCCATGCCGCCGACCGTTCGGGTACACTCCGATGGCCCGAACGGGGAGGTCAAACTCATCACCCTGACAGAGGCGGGTCCGACCACGGCGGCGATCGATATCGAACTGGTCGGGAACCCGAACAGTCGGGAACATTTCGACGTTTCCGACGTGGCCACCGACGCGGCGCGGTCGGTGATCACGTGCGTGGCTCACGTGTTCCTCGTGAACCCGGACGTGACGGTCACGATCGAGGCGGTTCCGGCGGGGACGCGCCCCGAGGTGACGATCACGGTCAGTCACGCGGTCTTCGGTAACGGAAGCACGACCTACCCGCTGAGGGTTGGCGAGGATGGGCTTCTGCGATCGTTCCTGGGGAAGGCTCGATTCCCCGTCGTCTGACGGGTCCCGCCAGACGGCGGGGTGTGGCGTCCCCCGACGCTCGCCGCGGCCTGTGGCATGACCAAGGCGCATCGGGGGTCGTGTTCGGACGCGTCCAGGTCCATTGCTCGCCCGACGCGCGGCCTCGAGGATCGGCATCCACCGCGCGGCTCGACACCGTTCTTTTCCGACGTGACCCGCGACCTCCTCGCGGACCCGTCCGCGGCAGGAAGGGCCTCGGTTCCCATGGATTCCCGCCCGGTCCAGTCCCGTGGCGCGGCGCCGCCTATTGCGAGATGCGGAGCGCCCCCAGCGCGTTCTGGATGGTGTTGAAGGCCGTGATGAGCCCGCTCGAATCGTTGGCCACGAAGGCTTGGCTCGCGTTGTTCGCGCACTTTTGCAGCAGTGTCAGGCCCTGCTGATCGATCGGATCGGCGGGAACGCTGAAGCCGATCGTGTAGATCAGGATTCCGGCGGCCTTGGCGTTGGTGCAGGCCTCGAGCGTCAGTTGGTCGATCGCGGCCCGGGACTGCACGTCGTTCGAGGGGTTCGCGTTGCCGGGCGGAAGGCGGCCGTTCGGATTCGAGCCGTCCGCGTTGCGGTAATAGCCGTAAGCCGAGTACCAGGACTTGTAGAAGCTGGTCCAGGAATTGCCGTTTACGTCGGGGAACTCGCCGCTCCAGGTGTTCGCTCCGTCGGTCATGAGGACGATCACCTTTTGCGTGTTCTTCGTGTTGTAGGCTACGCCATCGGTGAAGACGCTGGTCGGGGAGAGCGTCCGCCAGCCCCACATGACGCCTTCGTGAATGTCCGTGTTGCCGGCGGGCGTCATGGCGTTGATCTTGTTGAGCAACGTCTGCTGGTTCGTCTTTGTCGTCAGCCGCAGCAGCGGCAAGCCGTTGCAGCTGAAATTGGGGCCGAAGAAGCCCAGGTTGCTGTTCGCGGGCGCGGCCACCGGCTTCACGTACTTGCACGCCCGCATGGCGGCGGCCTGCTCGGTGGTCGGCGTGGACGAACAGTTCGACTGCGCGGTAGAATCGTTGATATAATTATTGAAGACGGTATCGGCGTTGCCGAAATAGGTGTTCCCATTCACGTTCGGTGTGTAGAATGGGTAGTTGTATCCACTGGCGTTCTGCGAGTTCGACGCCTCGTCCGGCGACAGATACGGGACATAGAACGTGTCCGGCTTGTTGGCGACGGGTGCGCCGTCGGAAACGTTGCTGGGATAGGACGGCGACTCCAGGCAGCCGGCCCACCCCCAGTTCGCGTTGAAGGCCTTCAAGGAGTCGAACACCTGGAGCCTGTTGACGAAACCGGACTGTGCGGCGTTGGCGATGTTGTTCCAGTGATAAGGCGACAGGCCGAGCTGGTCGATCCAGGCCGCGGTGCGATAGGTCGTCGGATCGACCGTGACGGCGGCCGCGAACGGCACCAACGATATCCGCGACGCGGGGTCGAACGCGGCGTTGGTGAAGACGTAGTTGACGAAGTTGGTCGCGGCCTGCTGCAGGGCTTGCATCTTGCTCTGCGATCCGCTGGATTTGGCCATCGACCCGGTGTTGTCCAGAACCAGCGCGACCTCGAAGATCTTCGGCGCCGGCGCGGTGCATTGCGACTGCGTCGCGATCGGAATGGTGGACAGGCCGACGATGCGGCCGAACGTGCTGGGGTAGGTGGCGCGGCTCGTCATCGTGATCTGTCGCGGATTGTTGGTGATCACCAGCGGGTCCACGGAAACCGGGGCCTTGGGGTTGACGGCGTTGACCCAGGACTGCGCCAGCGTCTGCATCTGCGCGTTCTGGACGGACAGGGGCTGTTGGCACAGAGCCAGGCTCGCGGAATCGGACGCGTTCTGCAGGTTCGCGCGAAGCGCCAGAACGCCTGAATAATCGACGGCCGCGCCCGCCACGATCAACATGGGCAGGAGCGAGAACGCGAACATCGTCGCGACGCTCCCTCGGGTCTCGCGAAACAGCCGGGCGATCGGATTCGTCATGGAATACCTCGGTCGGGCAGGGCCTTCCGGCTTCGGGAGGCCCGCGTCCGGGCCGTCGTTCGTCCGTCGGACCGCCAGCGGGATCGCCGGTGGCGGGACGGACGCACGGCGTGCGGATCGCGTCTTCATGGCGTGGCAATCCCTCAGATAATCTTAGGGGGATGCTTCACGCATGAGGCCGGCCGCGCCTGTCGGCGGGCATGGTTGCGATCTCGTTTCGCGAATGATCGGGATTGGATGAACGCCGCCCGATGGCCGCTTCGGTCGGCGCCGGCAGGGCGCGCCGACGATCACGGCTCCCGGGTGCGCGAGGTCCCACGTCGAAGGGCGTCAGCGCCCTGGCGGACGGGCTCGAGCCCCTGCCGGTGGCCGGCTTCCGCTCCAATCCAGGCCGCCCTCGCGGCGGCTCACCGCCCGCCGGGCGCGGATGGTGTCGGGATGGGCTACCAGTCGCCCGACGCGCCGCCCCCGCCCGATGAGCCGCCGCCGCCGGAGAAACCGCTATCGCCGGAGGAACCGCCCCCCGAGGAACGTCCGCTCGTGTCGAACGTGGACGTCGGCAGGATCACCATGCCGCCGCCGCGGCGTCCCGGCCCCGACCGCCCGTTCCGCCCCAGGTAGATGACCAGGATGATGAAGCAGATTACCAGGATCACGGGCAGCACGCCCGATCCGTCGCCCGTTTCCGGCCGCAAGTCGGGCCGCTTCTGCCATTCGGCGCTGTCCGTCGACAGCACCGCGACGATGTCGTCGACGCCCTGGTCGATGCCGCCCGCGAAGTCGCCCGTCTTGAACCGGGGCGTGAGCGCGTTGACGATGATCGTCTTGGAAAGCGCGTCCGTAAGCGTGCCCTCGAGGCCGTAGCCGACCTCGATGCGCGTCTTGTGCTCCTTGGCTGCCACAATCAGCAGGACGCCGTTGTTCTTCTTCGTTTCGCCGAGCTTCCAGGCACGGAACAGGCGGTTGGCGTAAGGTTCGATCTCGTCGCCGCCGAGCGTGCGGACCGTCGCCACCACGAGTTGGATGCCCGACTTGTCTTCGAGGGCCTTGAGCTTGGTGTCGAGCGCCGCCCGCGAGGGCGCCGACAACAGGCCCGCCTCGTCGACCACGCGGCCGGTCAGCGGCGGGAAGGCGTCCGCCGCGAACGCGCCGCCCATCAGCGCGAAGGCGAGCGCCAGGAACGCAAAAACGCGCCTGACGCAACCGCCGCGGATGACAGGCGATCCCGCCGTCACGCCCGCCGCCATACGTCGCTTGCCCGCCCTCGCCGCATCAGAACTTGACCTCGGGCGGCTTGTCGGCGCCCGTCGTCGCGGTGAACTCGGCCATCGGCTTGCTGTGGAACACGAGCGACTGCCAGATCACGTCGGGGAAGGTTCGCAGCGCCGTGTTGAAGGCGCGCACGTTGTCGATGTAGTCGCGCCGGGCGACCGCGATGCGGTTCTCGGTCCCTTCGAGCTGCGATTGCAGCGCGAGGAAGTTCTGATTCGATTTCAGGTCCGGGTAGTTCTCGCTGACGGCGAGCAAGCGGCCGAGCGCGCCGGAGAGCTGGTTTTGCGCCTCCTGGAACTGCTTGATCTTGTCCGGGTCGGTCAAGGAGGAGGCGTCGATCGTCACGGATGTCGCCTTCGCGCGCGCCTCGACGACCGACGTCAGCACGTCCTTCTCCTGCTTGGCGTAGCCCTGCACCGTGCTGACGAGGTTGGGGATGAGGTCGGCGCGGCGCTGGTACTGGTTTTGCACGTCGGACCAGCTGGCCTTGGCCTGCTCTTCGAGCGTCGGGATATGGTTGTAGCCGCATCCGGACAGGGCGAGGCCGAGGGCGATCGATGCGGCGGCGGCGCGCAGGCGGGGTACCTTCGAGGGTCGCGGCGGGTGCGATGACATGGGAGGCCTTTGGGCGAAGCTGAGGTCGCGCTTCCCCATGCACGTTTCGCCGCGGGCCTGGCAAGTCGCGGCGACGGTCGCCGACCGGAATTTCGCCCCAAGCCTCGGTCATGCTAAAAAACTGGGACAATTCTTAAGGTCGCCGGGCCGTTATGGCGCGCCGACGAACCCGCGGAGGACGGCCGTTCATGCTGCGCTTCTTGTTGTTGGGCTCCGGCCGGGTTGCCCGCGGGTGCCGCGCCGCCGTTCTGCCGAGCCTGCTCGTGGCAACGGCTTTGGCGGCGACGGGAGCGCATGCGCGCGCGATCCGACACCCGAAAGCCGAAGCGAAGGCGGCCGCGCTCGCGGCCCGCGACGCGAAGTCATCGGGCAAGGACGCGACGGTCGGCGGCAAGCCCCAGCTTGTCGGCACCTTCGGCGACTGGGGCGCTTACCTGGCTCAGAACGCGAAGACCAAGATCTGCTACGCGCTCGCGAGCCCGAAAGAGCGGCTGCCCGCGACGCTCAAGCGCGAGCAGGCCTACGTGTTCATTTCGAACCGTCCGGGCGAGGGGGTGCGCAACGAAGTGTCGGTGATCCTGGGGTTTGCCGTGAAGGAAGGTGCCAGCGACGCCAAGGCCGAGGTCGCCAACAGCGCGTTCGAGCTCGTCGCCAAGGGGCAGAACGCCTGGATGAAGAACGCCGCGCAGGAAAGTCAATTGATCGCCGCCATGAGGAAGCATGCGCGCCTCGTGGTGAAGGTGCCGTCCGCCAAAGGCGGCACCGCGAGCGACTCGTATTCCTTGGCGGGACTCCCGGAGGCTTTGGCCCGCGTGGCCAAGGACTGTCCGTAGCCGATTCCGGCAGGGCCCTCGCGGGGCGCGAGCCGCCGCAGGGGATGGCGGGCGGTCCCCGCCGTGGTTCGTGGCTATGCGACGGCAACCAGGTTCGCATCCTCGTTGCGCGTTCCGACGCAAGCCTTAATTGACAGGCAACGCTTGCCAGGAGCCGGACCGCCGGCCCACGCATGCCGGCTTCGGGAGGACGCCAGCCCCATGATGCATCACACGTACGCCGTGCCGGACGCGTTCAAGAAGCGGGCCTTGATCGGGCCCGAGCGCTACAAGGACATGTACGCGCGCTCGCTGGCCGACCCGGACGCCTTCTGGGGCGAGCACGGCCAGCGGATCGATTGGTTCGAGCCGTACACGCGGGTGAAGAACACCTCGTTCGGGCCGGGTGCGGTCGCCGTCGAGTGGTTCGGCGACGGCGTCACCAACGCGTGCCACAATTGCGTGGACCGGCACCTCGCCGAACGCGGCGAGAAGGCGGCGATCATCTGGGAGGGCGACGACCCGAAGGACGTGAGGCGGATCACCTATCGCGACCTCCACCGGGAAGTGTGCCGGTTCGCGAACGTGCTGAAGGCGCTGGGTGTCGGCCGCGGCGACACCGTGACGATCTATATGCCGATGATCCCGGAAGCCGCTTTCGCGATGCTGGCCTGCGCCCGTATCGGGGCCGTCCACTCGGTGGTGTTCGGAGGCTTTTCCCCGGAGGCGCTCGCCGGTCGCATCGCCGGTTGCGGCTCGAAGGTCCTCATCACGGCCGACGAGGGCCTGCGCGGCGGCCGGCCGGTGCCGCTCAAAGCCAACGCGGACGCCGCGGCCGCCAAGGCCGGCACCGTGGAAACCGTGTTGGTCGTCGCCCGTACCGGGGCGCCGGTGCCGATGCGGGAGGGGCGGGATGTCTTCTTTCACATCGCGGCACGGGATGTCGGCGACGACTGCCCGGCCGAGCCGATGAGCGCGGAAGCTCCGCTGTTCATCCTTTATACCTCGGGATCGACCGGCCAGCCCAAGGGCGCGGTGCACACGACGGGCGGCTACCTTGTCTACGCTTCGATGACGCACGAATACGTCTTCGACGCGCACGACGCCGATGTCTATTGGTGCACGGCGGATGTGGGCTGGGTCACGGGCCACTCCTACGGCGTCTACGGCCCCCTCGCGAACGGCGCCACCACGCTCATGTTCGAGGGTGTGCCCAACCATCCCACGGTCGCGCGCATCTGGCAGGTGGTCGACAGGCACGGCGTGACCGTCCTCTACACGGCGCCGACGGCGATCCGCGCCCTGATGGCGGCCGGCGACGCGCCGGTCGCGGAGACCAGCCGGGCGAGCTTGCGCCTGCTCGGCTCGGTCGGCGAACCGATCAACCCCGAGGCCTGGGAATGGTATCACGGCGTCGTCGGCGAGCGCCGCTGTCCGATCGTCGACACCTGGTGGCAGACGGAAACCGGCGGCATCATGATCACGCCGCTGCCGGGTGCCACGCTGCTGAAGCCGGGCTCGGCCACGCGACCCTTCTTCGGTGTCCGCCCACAAGTGGTCGACGCTTCGGGGACCGTGCTCGACGGGGCTTGCGAGGGCAACCTCGTCCTCGCCGACAGCTGGCCCGGGCAGATGCGTACCCTGTTCGGCGACCACAAGCGATTCGAGGAGACCTATTTCTCGGCCTTTCCCGGCAAGTACTTCTCCGGGGACGGTTGCCGGCGGGACGAGGACGGCGATTACTGGATCACCGGCCGCGTCGACGACGTCATCAACGTATCGGGCCACCGGATGGGAACCGCGGAGGTGGAAAGCGCGCTCGACGCGCACGACGCGGTCGCTGAAGCCGCCGTCGTGGGCTACCCGCACGAGCTCAAGGGCCAGGGCATCTACGCCTACGTCACGCTCATGCACGGCGTCACGGCATCCGACGACCTCCGCAAGCAGCTCGTCGCCCACGTGCGCCGGGAAATCGGCCCGATCGCCTCGCCCGACGTGATCCAGTTCGCGCCGGGGCTGCCGAAGACCCGGTCGGGCAAGATCATGCGCCGCATCCTGCGAAAGATCGCCGAAAACGATGTCGGCAGTCTCGGCGACACGTCGACGCTCGCGGATCCGTCGGTGGTGGACGATCTCATCGCCAACCGGCCCTGAAGCGGGAAATGCTCGATTGCGAGCCATCCTCGAAGCGAAGCGTTCACCTTCCGCAAGCTTCGGAGCTGCCAAACGCGCACCCTAACGGCATCCGTAACATGGCGTTCACCCGGCGGGCCGAGCGTCCTGGTCGGCCGGTGACGCGGCGGGAAGCGACGGACAGGCGTCGCGAACAGGCCCGTTCGCCGCCGGCGCCGTGCGCTTCGGTGCCGCGTGTCGCGGACGTGAAGCGTCGGCCGCAGACCGGAAGGGAGTGTAGCGATGGGCTTTTCCTACAAAGCCGCCGAGAAAGCCCGGCCGGGGCTCGTCGACCTGCTCGTACTCGTCGTCATATCGCTCGCCGCGATGGTGGTCGTGGCGGTCACGGTCGCACCCGCGCGGGCGGGCGTGATGGCGGAGGATTTCGCGCCCGGCACCGTGGTGATCTCCCAGACCGAGCGCCGGCTCTACCTGGTGCGCCGGGACGGCGAAGCGTTGAGCTACCCGATCGCGGTCGGCCGGGCCGGCAGGCAGTGGCGGGGTGTGGTCAGGATCGACGGCAAATACGTCAATCCCGCTTGGGCGCCCCCGGCTGAGGTCAAGCGGGCCGAACCCTGGCTGCCGCGCTACATCCCCGGCGGTTCGCCCCGCAACCCAATGGGGATCCGGGCTTTGACGCTCAGCGGCGACCAATACGCGATCCACGGTACGAACCGCCCCGATTCGATCGGCAAGGCCGCGTCCTACGGGTGCATCCGAATGAGCAACCGCGACATCCTCGACCTTTACGACAGGGTCGCCATCGGAACACCGGTCGTGATGCTGCCCTGAGACGGCCGGGCCGTCTTCTTCGATCGGTACCTTCGCCAAGGCCGGAACTTGACCCGGTGTTGGGCCGTTTCCTCGACGCGCTGAGCCGGGCCGCGTGCCCGCCGCGCTCGTTGGCGGCTGGTGGAGGGACATGATGACTGATCCGATGAAGGGCGCGGGCGACACATCCCTCGGGACCGCGGCCCGCGAGGGTGCCTCGGCCGTGGCCGATGCGGCGAAGGCCAGTCTCGGCTCGACGGTCGCGACGCTGAAGGAGCAGGCCTCGCAGGCCGCCGGGGACGCCAAGGGGACGGTCGCCTCGATCGCCGGGGAGGCACGCCAGCGCATCACGGAGATCGTCGACCAGCAAAAGGCGGTCGGCGCGGACACGATCTCGGGGGTCGCGCGCGCGGCGCAAACCGCCGCCTCCGATCTCGAGGGGAAAAGCCCGCAGATGGCGCGCTTCGTCCGCAGCGCCGCGACCGGGGTCGAGCGCATCGCCAGCGATATCCGCTCGAGCGACTTGAACAATGTGGTGGCGGGCCTCACGGACTTCGGGCGGCGCCAGCCGGTCGCCTTCTTCGCAGGTGCCGTCCTGGCCGGTTTCGTCCTTGCCCGTTTCCTCAAGAGCGACGCGGCGGTCGCGAATCCTTCTCAGGGGTTCACCGGCACGCCCGGACAGCCCGCGGTGAGACCCTCGATGGGGAGCGGCGCGGGTTCGCAAGGGTCCGTAGGGATCACCCCCGGCGTCCACGCGTCCGTCGGCGGTACCTCCCCTCGGACGGGCGATTTCAGCCGAGCCGGATCCCTCTGAAGCCGGGAGGTTCCGTCATGACCATCGATCCGATCGGCAGGCCGTCGACACCGTCCCTGGTGGCCGACGCCTTGTCGCAGATGACGACCCTGTTCGAGACCGAAATCCGGCTCGTACGCACGGAGGTTAGCGAGAAGATTTCGGCGGCATTGCGGGCGGTGGTCGTCATGCTGGTCGCCGCCGTGCTCCTTTTGGCGGCGCTGGTGCTGCTCCTGATCGGCGTCGTGAACCTGTTGATCGCGCTGGGTATCGCGCCCTACCTCGCGTATTTCATCGTCGGCGTCGTCATCGCCGTCGGCGGAGGGATCGCGATCTACCTCGCGCTCGGCACCTTCTCGAACCTCACGCCGCAGCGCACCCTTTCGCAGCTCGGCAAGGATGCCGACATCGTCAAGGATCAGGTCCGATGAGCACATCCGTCGATCAGCCGTCCTCCTCGGAGGTCGCGAGCGAGGCTGAGGGAACGCGGGCCACGCTGGCCCGTACGCTGGACCAGCTCCGCGACAACCTGAAGCCCGAGAACGTCGTCGACGAGGTGTTCCACAACGCCAAGATCGGCGCGTCGACCGTCGCCGACACGGTCTGGGGCGTCGCGAAGGAGCATCCGATTCCCGCGTTGCTGATCGCCGGCGGCGCGGCGATGATCCTGGGCCTCGGCACGCGCTCGGGGGCGAAGGCCCGCCCGGAGCCCACCTATCCCGGTGGCGCCGCCGGGTTGCCGCGACCCCGCCAGCTTCGCAATCCGACGCTGTTCGACAGCGTCCGCAAGGGCGCGGCTTCGGTCGTCGGCACGGTCGGGGCCGCGCGGAACTATGCGGCGGGTGCGGCGTCCACGACTGCGCAGGCGTTGAGCGGCGTCGGCCAGCAAGCTTCCACAACCTTCGGAGACGGTGCCATGACCCGAAAATCTTCCCAAAAACGCGCGATGACCCCGGTGACCGGCACGCGGGTTTACCGCATGAGCTTCTCGACCGACACCCTGTTCAAGGAACAGCCGCTGATCCTGGGTGCGATCGGCGTGGCGATCGGGGCCGCGATCGGAGCGGCGCTGCCGGTCACCGAAACGGAAGACGCGTGGATGGGCAGCACCAGCCATTCGTTGAAGGAAGCGGCCCAGGGTATCGCCCACGAGCAGGTCGAAGGCCTGAAGACGGCTGCAAGTCGCGCGGTCGAGAACGTCAAGAACTCGGTCGCCGAACACGGGCTGTCGACGGACAATCTCACGGGCCTCGTCCGCGAGGTGGGCGATCACGCGAAGACGGCCGTTCAAGATGTCGGCAGCACGCTTCGCGCGTCCGACAAGCCGGCGTGAACCCGGGCGAGCCGCGGTAGCGCGACGGCAACGGCGGGCTTGAGTTCTCGCGCGGCGGCCGACTCCGTGATCAGGGCGGCGGCGATTGTTTGATATGAACGCGGGTTGGGTTGGCCGGGGAACGCTAAAAGTCGGTCGCCAACCCTCCGACTTCCCAGTCGCCGTAGCGCACCGGCTCCGGTCCGATGCGTCCGCCGACTTCTCGAGCGGTGCCGCGATCGGGAACATCCCCAGTCGCCCGCCGGGCAGCGGCCTCCGCCAAGGCCCGGCGGGCAGCGGCGCCCGGCACGCGCCTTGTCTGACCCTTGTTCGCCCCGGCCGGAGGGGACGCGCCGCCTTCGATCATCGTTCCACCACCTTTCTCGATTAGGCGTACCCGGTCCCCAAACGCGCGCTCGGGTCGCGTTCCCGTTCCGCGACGCCGGCGGTTCCCGAGCCTGCCGGAGCCGGCAGAAAGCCCCGTTCCATGGTTCCGTCCCTGTTTTCCGACCGCTCGCCCGAACAGAGGGCGCGCCGCGCCCGACGCGGGCTCTGCGTATCGGTCCACGCCCTCGCGGTCGGGATGTGACGCATATGGCGACGAAAACGTCGGGGTTCAGGGGCATGCGCGCAAAAGCCGGGGCGTCGCAGGTGGCGGCGGTGCCGGAACTGCCCCCTGGCTTGGCACCCCGATTGCTGGCCGCCCTGGTCTTGGCCGAGATCGTCGGCGCGGGGCGTCCTCAGGACGAGGCCTTGTCGGCCGCGCGGAACAGCCAGCGCTTCGCGGCCCTCGACGAGCGCGACCTGTCGCTCGCGCGATCGATCGTCGCGGTGTCGCTGCGGAGGCTCGGGACGCTCAGGCACAGCGTCACGCGGTGGCTCGAGCGGGGCTGGCCGCGCAAGAGCGGTCCGCTCGAATGGATCCTCGTCGTCACCGCCGCGCAGATCCTTTTCCTCGACGTGCCCGACCACGCGGCGGTCAACGCCTGCGTCCAGGCCGTGCGGCTCGACCCATCCAGTCAGCCCTTCGCGGCGCTCGCGAACGCGGTAGCCCGAAACATCGCGCGCGAACGGGATGCGGAGGTGCAGACCGCCGTCGGCGACGACCCGTTTGCCGACACGCCGGGCTGGCTCGCGGCGCGATGGCGCAAGACGTACGGCGAAACGACCGCGCAGGCGATCGCGGCGGCGCACAGGATCGAATCGCCGCTCGATCTCAGCATCAAGAGCGATGCCGCGGCCTGGGCCGAGCGCCTGGGCGGGGACCTGTTGCCGACCGGCTCGGTGCGCCTGCGCGATCATCGGCCGATCCCGGAGCTTCCCGGCTTCGCCGAAGGCGCCTGGTGGGTGCAGGACGCGGCGGCCGCCCTGCCGGCGCGACTCTTGAGGGCCGAATCCGGGGAGCGGGTCGCCGACCTATGCGCGGCCCCGGGGGGTAAAACCGCACAGCTGTGCCTGACGGGCGCGCAGGTCGTCGCGGTCGATCGGTCGGCGGAGCGGCTGAAGCGTTTCGCCGCGAACCTGGAACGGCTCGGCCTGCGCGTCGAAACGGTCGTCGCCGACGCCGCGAGCTACAGCGCCGGCCCCTTCGACGCGGTGCTGCTCGACGCACCGTGTTCGGCCACGGGCACGATGCGCCGTCACCCGGACGTCGGCTGGACGAAACGGGCGTCGGACATCCCAGCCCTGGCCGCCATACAGGCTAAAATGCTCGACCGGGCGGCCGCGCTGTTGCGGCCCGGCGGTCGCCTCGTCTATTGCGTATGTTCGATCGAGCCCGAGGAGGGTGAAGCGCAGGTCGCCTCGCTTCTGCGCCGCAATCCCGACCTGTCCCGTTCGCCCGTCGATGCCGACGAGATCAGCGGCCTCGTCGAAAGCCTGACCCCCTTGGGGGAGTTGCGGACCTTACCGTGCCATCCCGCCCGGCTCGACCCGCCGCTCGACGGCCTCGACGGATTCTACGCCGCGCGCCTCGTGCGCCGCGGCTGAGTCACCCGAGCGAGGATCCGTGGCTTGGCTGGCTCGGGCTCGTCGGCTCAGCGCCCACTGCCTCTGCCCTGGGATCCCGCGCCGCCGCGGCCGCCGGCCGTTCCCCCATGCCCGCGCGACGACGCGCTGGCGGCACCCCCCGCACCCGCGCCGGCTCCGGCTCCGCCGGAGGGGCCGGAGCCGGCGCCCCGGCCACCCACGCTGTGGCCGTTGCCCGCGCCGCCCCGGCCGCTACGGATGCCGCGGCGACCGATCGGGACGCCCGCGAGCGCGACGGCGTCGGGCGTCGACACGTCGCCCCCGACTTGGTCGACCCCCGTGCCGCTGTCGTCCGTCCGGCTCATCACGACACCGGCCGCCGCTACGCGCCCGCCGCCGAAGACGATGGGCCCGCCGCCGAGCGGGCTCTCCGCCTGTTGGGCCTTCACGGTACAACACGCAACGGTCGCGAGAAGCATGAGCGACACGCGGAGGGTTGCCAGCATCGTCTTCACCGGTAATGGAATCAGGGAATCGATCGTGAGCGATACGGCTCGAACATGGCGAATATCAGGCACAGCGCTCGCACGCTCGCCGTGGCGGCATTCGTTCAAAGCTTTTTCGCATCGACTTGAACGTAAAAACCTTCCTGTTCGGCCAAGAGCAGGCTTTCTTTGAAGCCCTCGTAAGCGGGATGTTCAACTTCGATCCTTCCAAGCTCGGATTCATTCAGCTGTTCTTGCTTGATGAGGACGACCGGGACCGATACGGGGGCATAGGCGTTGGCGAAAGTGTTCGCGAGTGTCAGCATCAGGCCTTTCAGCTTGAGCCCGTTGTCCATGCGGGACAGGATGAGGTGACGCGTGCACGTCGCGTCGCTCGACGCGACGAAAATGTGGAACGAGACTTTCGGGACGAAAATCGACCCGGATTGTCCTTGGCCGGCGCCCTCGTCCTGCTTGAGGACCAAGCCAGCGGGCTCGTCCTCCCAGCCGATGCTCATCCGGAACGTGAAGATCGAGCGCTCGGCCCTGAACGACGGCCGAACGAAGAGATAATCGCCTTCATAGATCGCCATGTCCGACCGGAGGTAGCCTCCCAAACTCGGGTCCGCCCTTTCCTCGACGACGAGGAAGTTCCTGAACCGCACGGACATCGCCTCTTCGACGATGGACAGGGTGCGATGGGAGAAAAGACCGATCAGAAGCTTGTCGACCGTGGACTTCCCGAGCTTCGTCTTGAACGCGAACGCCTCCCTCGACAAGTGCGTGCGGGCGATGTGCTCGCGAATGGCAACGGCGATCTGACGTTTTTCCTGGTCATTCATCATCGGGAATGGTGCCGGAAAGAACCGGAAAGAATTTCCGGATCCGGAATGCGGCATGCGAACACTGGTGAGTGCCACGGACATTTCCATCTGCGATGAAGGTCTCGTGGATGTCAAACCCGTGTCTCGTTAACATTCCTTCGTCGCCGCATCGTGTGGAGCCCGCTGGGCAGCGCTCCCCCGACGCGGGGCTGGCTGTCGGCGGTGTGCGGCCCAATGGCGGGATCCTGTCCCGCCTATCCGCGGTCGAAAGCCCCCGAGCCTCGCTGGCCGTTCATGCTGGGTTCGGGCAGCCTCGGCGATAGGAAGGGTGAAGAGAGCGTCCCCCCGCATTTACGAGCCGATCCGCACGCACGCTCGACATCGTTGGACGAATTCGCGCCGCTCGACGCGGATGTGGGGTGAAGAGATGGCCGACGTCTTCGCGGCCGCAACGAGGAGGATGAAGCAATGTACGGTTATGGATACGGCTACGGCTACGGCTACGGCTACGGCTATGTGGGCTATGGCTATGGCTATGGCTATGGGTATGTCGGCTACGGCTACGGCTACGGCTACGGCTACGGCTACGGCTACGGCTACGGCTAC
>CAXTIC010000018.1:61685-68309 GCA_964244255.1 uncultured Lichenihabitans sp.
ACGGCTACGGCTACGGCTACGGCTACGGCTACGGCTACGGCTACGGCTACGGCTACGGCTATGGCTACGGCTACGGCTACGGCTACGGCTACGGCTATGGGTATGTCGGCTACGGCTATGGTGGCCCTGGCTACGGCTATGCCGGCTACGGTTATGGCGGCGGCGGCGGCTACGGCTATTCCTATGGCTATGGCGGCGGCTATGGCTATTCTTATGGCGGTGGCTCTTACTACGCTGCTTAAGACCAAGGCGGGCGCGCCGCGCAAAGCGGCGCGTATCGAAGGCGTCGACTTCGGTCGGCGCCTTTTCTATTCCGGCAGTCGGTGCGCCCGTGGGCGCCTCGGGCCTGGCGCGAGGCGCCGACGTGCGAACGCGCCGGCACGGCGGACGACGGGTCGGCAGTGGCGATCGCGCAACCGCCCCGCCCGCGACAGCGCCTCAGCGCCCGAGGTACGCCTCCCGCGCCGCCCGGTAGAGGTCGGTCTGGAAAGCCCCGATCTCGAGGAGATCGCGGTTTGTCATCGCGTCGATCTCGGCGACCGCTCGATGGTAGCGGCGATAGGCGGCGAGACGCGCTTGCGCGTATTTGACGAGTCGGCCGAACGGCATGGGACGAATCCCTTTTCTTAGGGTTGCGTTGTGCCCGGACCCTCAAGTCCCGACGGCTGGAGGATGGGGCTCCGTGTTGTGCGTTGCAACAACGCTTGTTGCAACGCAGCTAGAACGTTCGAGCGTGGCATCGCAAGCTACGACACGCTGCGGTCCTCTTCCCGGTATGCGAAGGCCCCGACACGATCGGCTCCTTCAAGACGCCCGGCCTTGCCCTCCGAATAGGCTCTCGACCCGTAGGTCGAGGTCGGGCGGGTCGAGCCGCAACGCGCCCGAAGCGACGATGCGGGTCGCCATGGCCCCATCGTCGCCCCGCCTGTGATGCACGACGAGGCGCTGGTCGGCGTCGACCAGGACAATGTGCGCGTCGCTCGGCAGCTTGAAATGGCCTGCGAGCTTGGTCCCCGTGTCGTAGGGCCGGGTGCCGGGCGACAGGATCTCGACGACGATGACGGGCTCGGCAACCTCGATCGCGTCCCCGGGCAACTCTTCGCCGCAATACACCGGAGCGTCGGGCGCCAACGCGGTATCCCGGTCGATCCGCACCGTCATGCCGTGGGGCATGACATGGCAGGCGAGAGCGCCACCCTCCACCGGTCTTATCAGGGCCGTATGCATCGCAAGCTTCGCCTTGGCGTGTCCGGCGCGCTCGGGCGCCCTGGCGAAGACATGGCCCCACACGGGTTCGTGCGCCTTGGCCGGTCCTCGGCCCAGGCCATGTGTTCGTCGATCGTCGTCCGGGTCGTCGGCACCTCGGTCATGGGTACCCTCGAAGCGAGTCCGGCGATCACGCCGCTAGGTTGCGCAGCACGTAGTGCAGGATGCCGCCGTGGCGGAAGTATTCGAGCTCGTCCATCGTGTCGATCCGGCAGATGACGGGTACCTGCGTGACGCGGCCCTTATCGGACGTGATCACGAGTTCCATCTCCTGCCGGGGTTTCAAGGCGTGGCCGAGCCCGGTAACGGTGACGGTCTCGTCGCCCTTGAGGTTGAGGGTCTGCCACGACGTGCCCTCGGCGAAGGTCAGCGGCAGCACGCCCATGCCGACCAGGTTCGAACGGTGGATGCGCTCGAAACTTTGCGCGATCACCGCCCGCACGCCGAGCAGCCGCGTGCCCTTGGCGGCCCAGTCGCGCGACGAGCCGGTGCCGTATTCGCGGCCGGCGAAGACCACGAGCGGCACGCCTTCCTGCTTGAACAGCATGGCGGCATCGTAGATGGGCAGTTCCTCGCCGGACGGATAGTGCCGCGTCACGCCGCCCTCGACCCCCGGCACCATCTGGTTCTTGATGCGGATGTTGGCGAAGGTGCCGCGCATCATGACCTCGTGGTTGCCGCGCCGCGTGCCGTACTGGTTGAAGTCCTGCGGGCGGACCTGGTGCTCCATCAGGTAGCGGCCCGCCGGGGAGGCGGCGCGGATCGATCCCGCCGGGGAGATATGGTCGGTGGTGATGGAATCGCCGAGCAGCGCCAGCACGCGCGCGTCGACGATGTCGGCGATGGCCGGCGGTGTCTTGCTCAAGCCCTCGAAATAGGGGGGGTTGCGCACGTAGGTCGACGCCATGCTCCAATGGTACGTCCGGCTGGTGTCGACCGAGATGCCGCGCCAGTGTTGGTCGCCCTCGAACACGTTGCCGTAGCGCGCCGCGAAGATCTGCTTCGTCACCGACTTCCGGTGCAGGCTTTCGATCTCGTCCCGGGAGGGCCAGATGTCGCGCAGGTAGACGGGTCCGTCCGTACCCTGGCCGAGCGGTTCGGTGGTCAGGTCGACCTCGAGCGAGCCCGCGAGCGCGTAGGCCACGACCAGCGGCGGGGAGGCCAGGTAGTTGGCCTTCACGTCCGGGTTGACCCGGCCCTCGAAATTGCGGTTGCCGGAGATCACGGCGGCGGCCACGATATCGTTGTCGTTGATCGCCTTCGAAATGGCGGGCGGCAGCGGGCCCGAATTGCCGATGCACGTCATGCACCCGTAGCCCGTGAGGTTGAAGCCGAGCGCGTCGAGGTCGGCCTGCAGCCCGGTCCGTTCCAGGTAGTCGCCGACCACCTGCGAGCCGGGGGACAGCGATGTCTTCACCCAGGGCTTGGTCTTCAGCCCGGCCCGCAAGGCGTTCCGCGCGAGCAGGCCCGCGCCCATCATCACGTTGGGGTTCGACGTGTTGGTGCACGACGTGATGGCGGCGATGACCACGTCGCCGTGGCCGAGATCGAAGTTCGTGTCGTCGACCGTGAAGCGCTCGGCCGCCGCCTCGACCTTGTATTCCTTGACGAGGGCGGCGGCGAAGCTCGCCTTGGCCGATTCGAGCGTCACGCGGTCCTGCGGGCGCTTCGGCCCCGCGAGCGAGGGCACCACGTCGCCGAGGTCGAGGTCGAGCGTTTCCGTGAACACGGGATCGGGCGTCGACGCGTCGCGGAACATCCCCTGGGCCGCCGCATAGGCCTTGACGAGCGCGATGCGGGCGTCGCTGCGGTTCGAGGCGTCGAGGTAGTTCAGGGTTTCGGCATCGATGGGGAAGAAGCCGCAGGTGGCGCCGTATTCGGGCGCCATGTTGGCGATGGTCGCGCGATCGGCCAGGGACAGGGAATCGAGGCCCGGCCCATAGAACTCGACGAACTTGTTGACGACGCCGAGCTTGCGCAGCGTTTGCGTCACCGTCAGCACCAGGTCGGTGGCCGTGCAACCCTCCTTGAGCCGCCCCGTGAGCTTGAACCCCACGACCCGCGGCAACAGCATGGAATAGGGCTGCCCCAGCATCACGGCCTCGGCCTCGATGCCGCCGACCCCCCAGCCGAGCACGCTCAGCGCGTTCACCATGGTGGTGTGCGAGTCCGTGCCGACGAGCGTGTCGGGATAGGCGACCTCGACCGTTTCGCCCTCGACGACGTCCGTGCGGCTCCACACCGTCTGGGCGAGATATTCGAGGTTGACCTGGTGGCAGATGCCGGTGCCCGGAGGCACCACGCGGAAGTTGCTGAACGCCGTCTGCCCCCAACGGAGAAAGCGGTAGCGTTCGCTGTTGCGCTCGTACTCGAGCGTGACGTTGTCGTCGAGGGCCTCCGGCGTGCCGAACGCGTCGACGATCACCGAATGGTCGATGACGAGGTCGACCGGTACGAGCGGGTTGATCTTGTCGACGTCCCCGCCGAGCGACGCCATGGCGTCGCGCATCGCGGCGAGGTCGACGACCGCCGGCACCCCCGTGAAGTCCTGCATCAGCACGCGGGCGGGCCGGAAGGCGATCTCGCGCTCGTCGACGCCGCGGTTGGTGAGCCAGGTCGCCACCGCCGCGATGTCGGCCTTGGTGACGCTGCGGCCGTCCTCGTGGCGCAGCAGGTTTTCGAGCAGCACCTTCATGGAATAGGGCAACCTGGACACGCCCTCGAGCCCGTTCCTTTCCGCTTCCGGGATGGAATAGTAGGTGTAGGTCGTCGCGCCCACTTCGAGCTTGCGGCGGCATCCGAAACTGTCGAGCGAGGGCATGGGGCGTCCTTGGCGGGCGGGAAGGGTCGATCGTCCGCGAATATAGATATCCGCGCCCGTCCGGGCTACACGGGACGGACGATGCGCGGGACCGTCGGGTTAGGCCCCGCAAGGCCCTCGTTCGCGAGCGAAGCTGGCGTGTGGCTCCGGCGGGAGCCCGTCGGGGAAGCCGGTGGGGAGCAGCCGCGAAGCGGCTCGGTCGAAGCAAGAGGGCGGCGGGGCTTCGGCGGATTGCCCTGGGCGATGCGTGATTGGGGGCGATCGAGCGTGGCGGTGGGAACGGTGCCGGCCCTCACCCTGTCGGTTGCCGAACTCGCGGCGGAACGCGGCGGTCGCCAGGTGTTCGCGAACCTGACGTTCGCGCTTCGCGCGGGCGAGATCCTCGGCGTCACCGGGCCCAATGGGGCCGGCAAGTCGACGCTGCTGCGCGTGCTGGCCGGCCTGCTCGCCGCCGCCGCCGGCAGGGTTGCGCTCGACCCGGCGGACGCGGCGGACCCCGATGCCCCGGTGCGCGAGCGGGCACACTACGTGGGACACGCCGACGCGCTGAAAGCGGCGCTGACACCGCTCGAAAACCTGCGCTTCGCCGCCGGGGTCTGCGGGCACCATGGGGTCGCGCCCGCCGCGGCGCTTCGGCGCCTCGGCCTGTCGCACGCCGCCGACCTGCCCTGCGGCTTGTTGTCGGCCGGGCAGCGGCGGCGCGTCGCGCTGGCGCGCCTGCTCGTCGCCGAACGGCCCCTCTGGCTGCTCGACGAGCCCGCGACCGCGCTCGACGCCGGCGCCCGCGAGGGGCTCGGCGACCTCATGCGTCGCCACCTCGCCGGGGGTGGCCTGATCGTGGCCGCGACGCACGCGCCCCTCGGTTTGCCGACGCGCGAATTGCGGCTCGGGGGCGGTTAGGTGGATTTCTCCGGATCGCGCGACGGTGCAACCTCCCCCCGCCGGCAACGACCGGCCATGACGGACGCCCTCGAGGCCGTCTTCATCCGCGACCTGCGACTCGCACGCCGCATCGGCGGCGGCGGGGCGACGGGCCTCGTGTTCTTCCTGTGCCTCGTCACCGTCGTGCCCTTCGCGGTCGGGCCGGACCTGAACCTGCTGCGCCGCATCGGCCCCGCCATCCTGTGGATCGCGGCCCTGCTCTCGACCCTGCTCGGGCTCGATCGCCTGTTCGGTGCCGATCACGAGGACGGCTCGCTCGACCTCCTGCGCGCGAGCGGCACGCCGCTCGAAGGGATCGTGCTGGCGAAATGCGCGGCGCACTGGTGCGCCACGGGCCTGCCGCTGGTCGTGGCCTCCCCGGTGTTCGGCGTCATGCTGGCCCTCGACGGGCGCAGCCTCGCGGGCGTCGCCGCCACCCTGCTCGTGGGAACGCCGGCCCTGACGTGCCTCGGCGCCGTCGGGGCGGCGCTGACCGTGAGCTTGCGGCGTGGCGGCCTGCTGCTGTCCGTCCTCGTCATGCCGCTCGCCATCCCGGTGCTGATCTTCGGCGTCGCGGCCGCGGATGCGGCGGGCGGCGGCACCGTGCCGTTCCGCACGCCCTTCCTGGTCCTGTGCGGCCTGACGCTGTTCGCGCTGGCGGGAACCCCGTTCGCGGCCGCGGCGGCGCTGCGGGCCGCGGGGGAGTAGGACGGTAGCGAACAGGATTGCCCCGCGCGCGTCCCTCGATCCACAGGCTACACGTGCGAGGCGCCCCGAGCCTTGCCGATGATTTCGCGGCGGGTCCTCCCGTCGTGGCAGGCATCGCCTTTGCTGGTGCGGACTGGCCAGGTCGGCCTTCCCGGCCTCCGCCGCGCGGGAAAAGATCGCAGCCGGCCGGCGATCCTTCAGTTCCGCCGCTCCACCGTGAAGCGCGCGGCTTCGGCGAGGTAGTCCGTCCGGAAGCGCTTCGGCAGGGAGGCCAGCGCGGCCTGCGCCTCGGCGCCGAGGGCGTCGCGCCGCGCCTTGGCGGCGTCGAGCCCGAGCGCCGACACCAGCGTCGCCTTGTTGCGGCCGGCGTCCTTGCCGGCCGCCTTGCCGAGCGTGGCGGCGTCGCTTTCCATGTCGAGGATGTCGTCGGCCACCTGGAACGCCGCGCCGAGCGCCCGGCCGTAACGGGCGAGCGCGTCGCGTTCCTCGCCGCTGGCCTGGCCCAGTATCCCGCCCGCCTCCACCGCGAACAGCAGCAGCGCGCCGGTCTTCATGGCCTGGAGACGCATCACCGCTTCGGCCCCGAGCGGGCCCTGCGCGCGTTCGGCTTCGAGGTCGAGCGCCTGCCCGCCCGCCATGCCGCCCACCCCCGAGGCGCGGGCGAGCCCGACGACGAGCGCGGCCCGGACGGAAGCGTCCGCGTGGGTCGGCACGTCGGCCAGCACGTCGAACGCGTAGGTCAGCAAGGCGTCGCCGGCGAGGATGGCCGTCGCCTCGTCGAACGCCTTGTGGGCCGTGGGCCGGCCGCGGCGCAGGTCGTCGTCGTCCATGGCCGGCAGGTCGTCGTGCGCCAGCGAATAGCAATGCACCATTTCGAGCGCCGCGCCGGCCCGCAGCGCGCCCTCGCC
>CAXTIC010000019.1:0-63457 GCA_964244255.1 uncultured Lichenihabitans sp.
GGTTTCCCAACTAGCACCTCAAGCTAGCGCGTCTACCAATTCCGCCATGGCCGCATCGCGCGCGTCCGGCGTGCCGGTTTCGAGCGAGGGCGTGACCTAGCAAATCGGTTCCCCCGTGACAAGGCCGCCGGGAGCGGTGCTTGCGGACGCCCCTCACAGGATAAGGCGCTTGGATCAAGTCACGCAGGCGGCGCCACGCGGCTCCGTCCCGAACTTCGCGAGATCCCCGGCCCAAGGCGGCCTCGCGCCGAGCGCCGCCGGGGCGCCCCCTGTCGAATGGGTGGTAAGCGCGGCGCCGGTCGCCTACGAGGACGCGGTCGCCGCCATGGAGGCGCGCGCGACGGCGATCGCCTCCGGCCAGGCGCCCGAGCGCGTGTGGCTGGTCGAACATCCGCCGCTCTACACGGCGGGCACCTCGGCGCGCGACGAGGACCTCCTCGCGGCCCGGTTTCCCGTCCACAGCAGCGGACGCGGCGGGCAATATACCTATCACGGCCCGGGCCAGCGCGTGGCTTACGTCATGCTGGACCTGCAAAGGCGCCGGCCGGATGTCCGTGCCTTCGTGACGGGGCTCGAAACGTGGGCCATCGCGGCCATTGCGCGGTTCGGCGTCGCGGCCGAACGGCGGGACGACCGTGTCGGCGTGTGGGTCAGGCGACCCGACAAGCCTCCCGGCCCCGGCGGCGCGGCGGCCGAGGACAAGATCGCGGCGATCGGCATCAGGGTGAGGCGTTGGGTGAGCTTTCACGGCATGGCGATCAACGTCGCGCCGGACCTGTCCCATTTCGCGGGCGTGGTGGCGTGCGGGATCGGGGCCTCGCATTTCGGCGTCACGAGCTTGGCCGATCTCGGCCATCCCGCCACGATGGCCGCCGTCGACGCCGCCCTTCGCGAAGAGTTCACGGCGCTGTTCGGCCCTACTTCGGAAAGGTCGGAGTGAAGGTCGCGAGGGCGCGAGGCGGCTAACTCCGGACCGGAAGGGCCGGGCGTCCCGCCCCGAAGAAGTCGTCGACATCGGGCGCCAGGCGGCGCCGCCAGTTCGGCCGCTCGGCATCGGTGCCGGGCAGGTTGACGGCCTCCGTTTCGCCGGCGAGGTCGTCGGCCTGTGCCACCGCCAGCACGCACGGCGTCGACGCGACGAACCTGTGGACGCCATCGCGCACGGCCGCCGGAAGGGCGGGCGCGTCGCCCTGCGCGGGCGCGCCGCCTTGCGCGGGCTCGCCGGCCGCGGCGGCGAGATTTTCTCGCTCGATGACGCGGTCGCGCTCGGCGCGTGCCGAGGCCTCGGCGCCCGCCAGACCCAGGCGACGCCGATCGGCGAGGTCGGCGCCGGCCCACCAGCCGGCGAGCGTCGGCAGATCGTGCGTCGACACGCAGGCGACGGCCTTCGCGGGGTAGCTGGCTGGCGGCAGGAACCCGAGACCGTCGCGCTCGAAGAACATCACGCGGTAGCTCAGGACGTCGGCGTCGCCCAACCGTTCGCGGAAGCCCGGTGCGACCGTGCCGAGATCCTCGCCCACGACGAGGCAGCGGGCACGGTGGCTTTCGAGCGCCAGTTCCGCGAGGTTGTCCTCGAACGGGTAGGACACGTAGGCGCCGTCCGCCCCGCGCGCCCCGTCCGGCACCCAGAACAGGCGCGACAGACCCATCGCGTGGTCGATGCGCAGCGCGCCGGCGTGGCGCATGTTGGCGGCCAACAGGTGCCCGAGCACCGCTCCCGCGCTCGCCGCCAGGGGGTTCGGCGGCGGCAGGCACCAGATTTGCCCCTCGGCCGAGAACGGGTCCGGAGGCGCGCCGACCGAGGCGCAGCGGGCGAAATAGTCGGGCTCGGCCCAGGCCTCGGCGCCGTCGGGCGCGGCCCCGACCGCGAGGTCGCGGTAAAAGCCGAGCGCCAGCCCGGCCCCGTCGGCGCGGCGCGCGGCCGCGGCGAACTGGGATTCGCAAAGCCATTGCAGGTAGGTGTGAAACCGCACCCGGGAGCCGTAGGCTTCGGCAAAGGCCGCAACCGCCGGGTCGCCCGGGTGACGGAGCGCTTCCTCCCACGCCGTCCAGGGCTGCCCCCCGCGCGCCTCCGCGATGGCCTGGAAGGCGGCGAAGCGCTGGAGTGCGGCGCCGAACCGGGCGACGAAGGCATCGAACGCCATCACGTCGGCGGCGTCGGGCAGCCGCCGGCGGCGGTCGTCGAAACCCGCGAAGGCCGCCTCGAGCACGGCCTGCTTGTTGCGCCACACGGCGGGGTAATCGACGAGCCGGGCGGCTTCGAGGGCGACCGCCCCGGCGCGTCCCGCCTCGATCGCCGTCGCGACCTCCGGCGCCTCAGCCAGGAGGTCGGGCGCCGTCACGTCGAGGTAAAGCGGATCGAGGAAGCGCCGGTCGGAGGGGTGGTAGGGGCTCGCCCGCTCGCGGTGCGCATCGAATTGCGCGTGCATCGGGTTCAAGCCGACGACGTGCGCGCCGACGCGGCCGGCTCCCTCCGCGAAGCGCGCCAGGGTTTCGAAGTCGCCGATGCCGCCGTCGCCGGCGCGGCGCAGCGTGTAAAGATGAGCCGCGACGCCGACCAGCCGGCGACCCGCGCGAACGCTGTCGGGAAGGAAGCACCGCGCGGGCGCCACGGTCAAGGCGCAGCGCGCGTCGGGGGCACCATCGAGCGCGAGCGCGTAGCGGCCCGCCGGCAGCGCCGGCAGCAGCACGGCACGCGCCACGCCGGCGCGTCCGTCCGGCGCCACGAAGCTTGAGGTTTCGCCGTTGTCGAGGTCGATCGGCCAGCGACGCTCGTCGCCATCCTCGCCGCGCACCGTGACGCCGCGCGACCCCGCGGCCCCGACGACGCGCAGGCGGACAGGTTCGCCGGCCCTGGCGCCGGTGCGCTCGGCAAGGGGCCGGAGCGCCCTGGCGGCGAGCCGCGAAAGGCTCGCGCGCGCTTCGCCGGAGGAGCCGACCGGCAGGCCCATGCCGGCGAGCAGCGCGCGTTTGGTGTCGGGCGACACCGCGTGCCGCGTTCCGGCGACCTCGAACCATTCGGGGGCGATTCCCGCCGCGGCGGCAACCCGGTCGACCACGTCCGTCGCGGCCGGGCGGGCCGTCACGCCGGGCGCGTCACCCGCCTCCTCCACGAACACCACCACCGAACGGGGCGCGACGACCGCCTCCGCCTCGCCGCCGAAAATCCTGGTGGCAGCCGGGCCAATGCCGGCGTCGGTGTCGAGCGCGACACGCCACCGAAAACCGTCGCGGCATTCGGGCAGAGACATCCGGAGCGGCTCGCGCCCGGCGTGGAACACGAGCGTGACGCGGTCCTCGGCCTCCGCCTCGTCCCCGCCGGGGGCGCAGAGCGTGCCGATGAGGGTCGGGGTCGCGGGATGCTCCCAATCGGGCGGCGCCGGCGTGCGCCCGTCCGGCAAGCGCCACGCCGCGTCGGGGAACCGCGACGAGCCCTGCGGCGCGCCGGTGAGGAAGCGGTCGGCCGACACCGCCGGATGCGCGGCCCGCAGCGCCGCCGCGTCGCGGATGAAGCCGATCAGCGGGTGATCCGGCGTCGACCAGTCGAGCCAGGAGGTCGCGTTGTCCTGCGCGTAGGCGTTGTTGTTGCCCCCCTGCGTGTGTCCGAGTTCGGAACCCGGCCCCAGCATGGGGGTGCCGCGCGACAGCATCAGCGTGGCGATCAGGTTCTTCTGGTCGCGCAGACGGGCGGCCGTCACGGTCGGGTCGGTGCTCGGGCCTTCGACGCCGTTGTTCCAGGACCAGTTGCCGTTGGTGCCGTCGTTGTTGTGCTCGCCGTTGACCTCGTTGTGCTTGCCCGCGTAGGCGACGAGGTCGGCGAGCGTGAAGCCGTCGTGCGCGCTGACGTAGTTGACCGAGCGTGACGGCCGCCGCTTGCGGCCGAACACGTCGCTCGACCCCGCCACGCGGGTGGCGAACTCGCCGGGCGAGCCGCCGCCCGACCAGAAGCGGCGCACGCCGTCGCGGAACTTGTCGTTCCATTCGCCCCACGGGGCGTCGAAGGCGCCGACCTGGTAGCCGCCCGGGCCGATATCCCAGGGTTCCGCGATGAGCTTCAAACCTCGCAGGAGGGGGTCCTGCTCGATCGCGGCGAGGATCGACGCGGCCGGGTCGAAGCCGTCGCGGCGCCGCCCGAGCGTGGTCGCGAGATCGAAGCGAAAGCCGTTGACGCCCCCGTGGCGCGCCCAGGCGCGCAGCGCGTCGAGCACGAGGCGCACGACGGGCGGGCTGTCGGCGGCGAGGATGTTGCCGCAGCCGGCGTCGTTGATGTAGCCGCCGTCGCGCGGGTCGAGCCGGTAGTAGCTGGCGTTGTCGAGCCCGCGGAACGACAGCGTCGGCCCGCCCGCGTCGCCCTCGCCGGTATGGTTGAACACCACGTCGAGCAGCACTTCGAGGCCGGCGGCGTTCAGCGCCGCGACGGCGCCGCGCACCTCGGCCCAGCCCCCCGGCGCGAGGCGTGCGTCCGGAGCCATCATGGCGACCGGGTTGTAGCCCCAGTAATTGCCGAGGCCGAGCGGCCCCAGGTGGCGCTCGTCGACCCAGGCCGCGGCGGGCATCAGTTCGACGGTGGAAACGCCGAGCTTCTGGAAGTGCGCGATCGAGGCCGGCGAAGCGAGCCCGGCGAAGGTGCCCCGTTGCGCCTCCGGCACGCCCGGATGCAGCTTCGAGAAGCCGCGCACGTGGACTTCCGTGATCGTCATGCGCTCCCAGGAGGGCGCGCCGACCCATGTCTCGGTGACGGCGGGCATGCTCACGACCGCCTTCGGAACGAACGGCGCGCTGTCGCTCCCGTCCGGCCGGCCCGTCGCCGGCACGAAGCCGAACTGGCTCGGGTGGAGCGAGAACGGCCGGTCGAGCGCCAGGGCGTAAGGGTCGACGAGGAGCTTTGCGGGATTGAACCGGTGCCCCGCGTCGGGCGCGTAGGGGCCGTGGGCCCGCAGGCCGTACCGAGCCCCGGCCGCGAGCCCGGCCACGTGGGCGTGCCACACGTTGCCGGTCCGCTCGGGGAGCCGGATACGCTCGGTCTCGCGCTCGCCCGCCGCATCGAACAGGCAAAGCTCGATCGCATCGGCGTTGGCGGAATACACGGCGACGTTGACGCCATGGTCATCCGGCGTGACGCCGAGCGGCTCGGGGCTTCCCGGTGTCAGGGTACGAGGGGCCGAAGAACGCGTGTCTGCCGGTCCGCCGAAAGCCATGCCTGTCCCGCCCGATGATGTCGGGCCGGCTTGTAGCATCCGGCTGCGCCGCAGCGGAAGGTGCGCACGACCCGATCTCGTGGAAGGGCGACGTTCCGCCCTTGACGGCTCTGACGGACGGCCGCCGGTCGAATGCCGCCAGCCGAGCGCCGTGCGCCTGCTTGAGCAGGTACGTGTCGGTGAGCTGCGCGGAGGTCGGGATCCGCGCGGATCGATGCGATCGGAACCGACCAGACCGAAACCGTCCGTCCAGAAGCATAGCCTTGACCGCCACGGGCACATCATCGTCGATCGCGATCGACGATCGCATCACCGGGCTTTCGAGAGGCTTGGCGGCTGGCGAATCGGCATCCGACTTACGGGATGTCTGGGCAAAGTCCCGCGTTGACCAGCATCGGACTCGGTTCCCTCATGTCACCACCGACGGCTCTTTCCGCCCCGTAAACCCCTCGATGTCGGCCAGCGACCGCGACAGCGCGATGAGGTCGCCGAGGGCGTGGCCGGTGTCGAGGTCGAGCGCCTGCGCCTCGAACCGTTCGATGTAGACCCGCAGTGTCGCCCCGGCGGTGCCGGTGCCGGACAGGCGGTAGACGATGCGGGCGCCGTCGGCGAACAGAATGCGCACGCCCTGGTGGGCGGAGTCGGAGCCGTCGACGGGGTCGTGGTAGGCGAAGTCGTCGGCCGAGGCGACCTCGAGGGCTCCGAAGCGCCTGCCCTCGAGGCCGGGCAGGCCGTCGCGGAGCTTCGTCACGAGCGCGTTGGCGCTGGTGGCGTCCACCTCCTCGTAATCGTGTCGCGCGTAATAATTCCGCCCGTAGGTGCGCCAGTGGTCGCGCATGATGTCCGCGACACTTATCTTGCGGACCGCGAGGACGTTCAGCCACAGCAGCACGGCCCACAGCCCGTCCTTTTCGCGGACGTGGTTCGAGCCGGTGCCGGCGCTCTCCTCGCCGCAGATGGTGGCGAGCCCGGCGTCGAGCAGGTTGCCGAAGAACTTCCAGCCGGTCGGCGTCTCGTAGGAGCCGATCTTCTTGGCTTCCGCCACCCGGTCGGCGGCACGGCTCGTCGGCATGGACCGGGCGATGCCGGCCAGACCGTTCGCGTAACCGGGCGCGAGATGGGCGTTGGCGGCCAGCGCGGCCAGGCTGTCCGACGGGGTGACGAAGAGGCCGCGCCCGATGATGAGGTTGCGGTCGCCGTCCCCGTCCGAAGCCGCGCAGAGGTCGGGCGCGTCGGGCGACATGGCAAGGTCGAAGAGGTCCTTGCAGTAGACGAGGTTCGGGTCGGGGTGGTGGCCGCCGAAGTCGGGCAGGGGCGTGCCGTTGACGACCGTGCCCGGCGCGGCGCCGAGCGCGCCTTCGAGGATCCGGTGCGCGTAGGGGCCGGTGACGGCCGACATGGCGTCGAAGCGCATGCGGAAGCCCCCCTCGAACATCGCCGCGATGCGGTCGAAGTCGAACAGCCGCTCCATCAGCCGCTGGTAATCGTCGACGGGGTCGACCACCTCGACCGTCATGTCGCCGAGCACCGTGGTGCCGAGCGCGTCGAGGTCGATGTCGGCGCCCTCGGCGATGCGGAACGCCGTGATGGTCTTGGTGCGGGCGAAGATGGCGTCGGTGATCTTCTCCGGCGCCGGACCGCCGTTGCCGGTGTTGTATTTGATGCCGAAATCGCCCTCCGGCCCGCCCGGGTTGTGGCTCGCCGAAAGGATGATGCCGCCGAAGGCCCCGCGCTGGCGGATCAGGTTCGAGGCGGCGGGCGTCGACAGGATGCCGCCGCGCCCCGCGAGCACGCGGCCGAAGCCGTTGGCGGCCGCGATCTTGAGCGTCGTCTGGATCGTCTCGCGGTTGAAGAACCGCCCGTCGCCGCCGAGCACGAGCGTCTTGCCGGCGAAGCCTTCGAGGCTGTCGAAGATCGACTGGACGAAGTTCTCGACATAGTGCGGCCGCTGGAAATGCGCCACCTTCTTGCGCAAGCCGGAGGTGCCGGGCTTCTGGTCGTCGAAGGGCGTCGTGGCGAGGACGGTCATGCGGCGGCTCCGACACCGTGTGAGGCCCCGGGCACGGCGCTGCCCAGGAGGTCACGGTAAAGCTGCGCCGTGCGCCGCGCCGGGCCGCGCCAGGACACGTCGGTCGCCATGCCGGCCACCATCAAGCGGGTCCAGGCGGGCGGGTCGCGGAAGATCTCGGCGGTGCGCCGCAGCGCCACCTCCAGCGCCGGCGCCGTCACGGGCGAGAACATCACCCCGGTCGCGGCGCCGCCCGCCAGCGCCATCTCGTTGGCGTCGACCACCGTGTCGGCGAGGCCGCCGACACGCGACACGACCGGGACGGCGCCGTAGCGCAGCGCGCAAAGCTGCGTGAGCCCGCAGGGCTCGAAGCGCGACGGAACGAGGAGCGCGTCGCACCCGGCCTGCATGAGGTGGGCGAGCGCCTCGTCATAGCCGATGAAACAGCCGATGCGTCCCGGATGGGTCCCGGATGCGGCCTTGAAGGCGTTCTCGAGCTCGCGATCGCCGGTCCCGATCAGCGCCAGCTGCCCGCCCGCCTCGATCAGCGTCGGCAAGGCCGCGAGCACGAGGTCGAGGCCCTTCTGCGCGGACAGGCGGCTCACCACCCCGAAGAGGAGCGCGTCGGGCGAGGGGGTCAATCCGAAGCGCGCCTGCAAGGCCTTCTTGTTCCCACTACGGTGGCTCAAGGTCGCGGCCGTGTAGGCGGCCGCGATGGCGGGATCCCCGGCCGGGTCCCAAACGGCCTCGTCGATGCCGTTGCGGATGCCCGTGAGGGCGCCCGCGCGCGACCGCAGCAGCCCGTCGAATCCCATGCCGTTTTCAGGCGTGAGGATTTCCGCGGCGTAGCTGGGCGAGACGGTGGTGATGCGGTCGGCGTATTGCAGGCCCGCCTTGAGGTAGGACACGGAGCCGTAATATTCGACCCCGTCGAGCGCGAAGGACTCAGGCGGCAGCGCCAGCACGTGCATCATGTGCGCCGGGAACAGGCCGGGGAAGGCCAGGTTATGGACGGTCATCACCGTGCGCGGGCGCGCGCCAGCGGCGAAGCGCAGGTAGGCGGGCGCGAGTCCGGCCTGCCAATCGTGGCAATGGACGACATCGGGCCGCAACCCGGGCACCAGGCCGAGGCCGACCCGCGCCGCGACCTGGCTCAGCGCCGCGAAGCGGAAACCGTTGTCCGGCCAGTCGGTCCCGTTCGAGGCGAGGTACGGGTTGCCGCCGCGCGCGTAGAGATGCGGGGCGTCGAGCGCGAGGATGTCGAGCCCACGTGCCGAGCCCGCGAGGAGACGCGCGTCGCCGCCGAACAGGCTCGGCAGGTGCGCAACGACTTCGGCGTGGTCGAGCGCGGTGACGACGGCGGGGTAGCCCGGCACCAGCGTACGCATGTGCACGCCCTCCGGTTCGAGCGCCTTGGGGAGCGCGCCCACGACATCGGCGAGGCCGCCCGTCTTGACCAGCGGGTAGGCCTCAGAGGCGACCGATAGAACGCTGAGGGTCATGGTCGTCCCGTCAGTTGTGGAGCCGGTCGATCATCGGCTGGGTGACGAGGCAGATGCCCCGGTCGGTCCGGCGGAAGCGCCGCGCGTCGAGCTCCGGGTCGTCCCCGATCACGAGTCCCTCGGGGATGTTCACGCCGCGGTCGATCACGACGTCGGTCAGCCGCGCGGAACGCCCGATGTTCACGTAGGGAAGCACCACCGCGCGCTTGACGCTGGAAAAGGAGTTGATCCGCACCCCCGTGAACAACAACGACCGCTTCAGGCTCGCGCCCGATACCACGCAGCCGCCGGACACGAGCGAGGACACCGCCTGCCCGCGCCGCCCGTCGGTGTCGTGCACGAACTTCGCCGGAGCGGTCAGCTCGCTGTAGGTCCAGATCGGCCATTCGTGATCGTAAAGGTCGAGCCCGGGTACGACATCCGTCAGGTCGATGTTGGCTTCCCAATAGGCGTCCACCGTGCCGACGTCGCGCCAATAGGCCTCGTCCTCGTGGGTCGAGCGCACGCAGGAATCGTTGAAGTGATGGGCGATCGCCTTCCCGTTCTTGACGATGTGCGGGATGATGTTCTTGCCGAAATCGTGTTCCGAATGGGGGTCGGCCGCGTCGCGCTTCAGTTGATCGATCAGGAACCGTGTTTCGAACACGTAGATGCCCATGCTGGCCAGCGCACGATCCGGTTTGCCGGGCATGGGCGGCGGATCCTTGGGCTTTTCCAGGAACGAAATGATGTTGTCGGACTCGTCGATGTGCATCACGCCGAAGCCGACCGCCTCCATGCGCGGCACTTCGAGACAGCCCACCGTCACGTCGGCGCCCTTCTCGACGTGCTGGAGCAGCATCACCTCGTAGTCCATCTTGTAGACGTGGTCGCCGGCGAGCAGCACGATGTACTTGGGCTCGTAACCCTCGATGATGTCGATGTTCTGGTACACGGCGTCCGCCGTGCCGACGTACCACATGGTTTCCGACACGCGCTGGCTCGCAGGCAGGATGTCGAAGCTCTCGTTGCGCTCGGGCCGCAGGAAGTTCCACCCGCGCTGGAGATGCCGGATCAGGCTGTGGGCCTTGTATTGCGTCGCGACCGCGATGCGGCGGATGCCGGAATTGAGCGCGTTCGACAGCGCGAAGTCGATGATGCGCGACTTGCCCCCGAAATAGACCGCGGGTTTGGCGCGCCGGTCCGTCAATTCCAGAAGGCGGCTGCCCCGTCCGCCCGCGAGCACATAGGCCATGGCGGTGCGCGAGATCGGCGCCTGAATCGAACGCGTGTTCATCCTCTTCCCCCCTTGGCCTCGACCTGCAGCCGCCGGCGACACGTCGACCATACGGCCGGGTTCAAGCGGCCGCGAACGCTATGTAAATCGTGGCGAGCGGCGGCAGGAACACGTTCGCCGAAGCCGGCAGGCCGTGCGACGGCTCGGCGGTAGCCTCGACACCGCCGAGATTGCCGGCGTTCGATCCGCCGTAGCGCTCCGCGTCCGTGTTGAGGATTTCGCGCCATCGCCCCGGGAAGGGGAGACCGATCCGGTAGTCGGCGCGCGGCACGGGCGTGAAGTTCGACACCACCGCCACGGGCGGGTCCGACGGCGCACCGAACCTGAGCCAGGCCAAGACCGAATTGCCGCGATCGTCGGCCACGATCCAGCGAAAGCCCTCCGGCTCGCAGTCGCGCGCGTAAAGCGCTGGCGTGTCGCGGTAAACCGTGTTGAGGTCCTGGATCAGGCAGCTCAGGCCGCGATGGAAAGCGTACTGAAGCAGGTGCCAGTCGAGGCTTTGATCGGCATTCCATTCGGCGACCTGGCCGAATTCGCTCCCCATGAAGAGCAACTTCTTGCCCGGATGGCCCCACATGAAGCCGTAATACGCGCGCGCGTTGGCGAACCGCTGCCATTCGTCGCCCGGCATCTTGCCGAGGATCGAGCGTTTGCCATGCACGACCTCGTCGTGACTGAGCGGCAGGACGAAATTCTCGGAAAACGCGTAGAGCAGCCCGAACGTCATGCGGTCGTGGTGCCAGCGGCGGTGCACCGGATCCTGCGACATGAACTCGAGCGTGTCGTGCATCCAGCCCATGTTCCATTTGAAGCCGAACCCGAGGCCTCCCATGAAGGTCGGCTGCGACACGCCGGGCCAGGCGGTCGATTCTTCCGCGATCGTCATCGCGCCCGGGTGGGTGCCGTAGACGAGGCTGTTGAAGCGCTTCAGGAAGGCGACCGCTTCCCGGTTGTCGTTGCCGCCCTCCCAATTGGGCAGCCATTCTCCCGCCTTGCGCGAGTAATCGAGGTAGAGCATAGAGGCTACCGCGTCGACGCGGAGCCCGTCCACGTGGAACCGATCGAGCCAGTACAGCGCGTTGGCGATGAGCGTGCCCGTAACCTCGCGCCGCGCGAAATCGTAGATCGCCGTGTTCCAGTCCGGATGGAACCCCCGGCGCGGGTCGGCATATTCGTAGAGCGCCGTGCCGTCGAAGCGCGCGAGCCCGTGCACATCCACGGGGAAGTGCGCCGGTACCCAATCGATGATGATGCCGATCCCGGCGGCGTGCGCGCGGTCGACCAAACGCGCGAAGCCGTCCGGGTCGCCGAACCGGCGCGTCGGCGCGAACAGGCCGATGGGCTGGTAGCCCCACGAGGCGTCGAGCGGATGCTCGGACACGGGCATGAATTCGAGGTGGGTGAAACCCATCTCGACAGCGTAGGGGACCAGCTGCCCGGCCAGTTCGTCGTAGGTGAGGAACCGGTTGCCGTCGCCGCGCCGCCACGATCCGAGGTGGACCTCGTAGACCGACATGGGAAGGCGTCGCCGGTCCACGCCTTGCCGCTTCGCGAGGTAGGCACCGTCGGTCCAGGCGAACGGCGCCGTGTCGGCGACCACCGAAGCGGTCGAAGGCCGCAGTTCGGCTTCGAAGCCGACCGGGTCGGCCTTGAGCGGCTGGTGCGAGCCGCCCGCGCCGATGATCTCGAACTTGTAGACGGCTCCCGGCCCGAGGCCGGGGGCGAAGATCTCCCACACCCCGCTTTCCAGGCGCTTGCGCATGGCGTGGCGACGGCCGTCCCAATCGTTCCAGTCGCCCACGACCGAGACGCGGTCCGCGTTGGGTGCCCAGACCGCGAAATGAACGCCGGCAACCCCCTCGTGCGTCGTGGGATGGGCACCGAAGCGGTCGTAGAGCTTCTCGTGGGTTCCCTCGACGAACAGGTGGTCGTCGAGTTGCCCCAGAACGGGGCCGAAAGCGTAGGGGTCGAAAAACTCCCAAGCCCCGCCCGCGTTCTCGGCGCGGAGACGGTAGCGGGCGCCGTCCTCCGGCCCCAGCAACCCTTCGAAGAAGTCCGTGTCGGCCCGTCTGGCGAGGGCGGTCGTCCGCCCGTCCGCGCCGATCGCGGATACGCGCCCGGCGTGGGGGACGAACGCGCGCACGGCTACCCCGGCCGAGGTGCGGTGGGGGCCCAGCACGGCGAACGGGTCGCCGTGCCGCGCCGCCGCGATGGCCGCGACGTCCGCGTCGCGGGCCTGCCAGCCGCCCTCCGCCATGATGCCTCCCTTCGGTCGCTTTTACGCGGGCGCCCGGCTCGGGACATCCCATATGTCTTTCGCATATTCGCCGATCGTGCGGTCCGATGAGAACCAGCCGACGCGGGCGGTGTTCATGATGCTCGACCGCCACCACGCGGCGGGTTCGCGCCAAAGAGCGTCGACGCGGCGCTGCTCCGCGTAATACGCGTCGAAGTCCGCCGTGACGAGGAAATGATCGTGGTTCGTCAATCCGTCCACGAAGTCCCGGTAACGGGTGATGTCGTCGGGCGAGAAGACGCCCGACGCGACGGCATCGAGCACCTCCGAAAGCTTCGCGGACGCGGCGATCGTTTCGCGCGGGTTCAGCCCCGCGCGGCGGCGTTCGTCGACCTCCGCCGCCGTGAGGCCGAAGATGAAGATGTTGTCCTCGCCGACACGTTCGTGGATTTCCACGTTGGCGCCGTCGAGCGTGCCGATCGTCAAGGCGCCGTTCAGGGCGAGCTTCATGTTGCCCGTGCCGGACGCCTCCATGCCGGCCGTGGAGATTTGTTCCGACAAGTCGGCCGCTGGAATGATGCGCTCGGCGAGACTCACGTTGTAGTTGGGCAGGAAGGCCACCTTCAAGAGCCCGCGCACCGTCGGGTCGCCGTTGACCACGCGCGCGACGTCGTTCGCGAGCTTGATGATGAGCTTCGCCTGATGATAGCTCGCCGCCGCCTTGCCGGCGAAGATCTTCACCCTCGGCACCCAGTCGCGCCAGGGCTCGGCGCGGATGGCGTTGTAGAGCGCGATCGTTTCGAGCAGGTTCAGGTGCTGGCGCTTGTACTCGTGGATGCGCTTGATCTGAACGTCGAACATCGCCTCCGGGTCGATCGACGTTCCGAGGCGCTCCGCGACGATCTTCGCGAGCACCACCTTGCTGTCCCGGCGGGCCGCGCGCAGGCGCTCCTGGAGGGCGGTGTCGGACGCGAGGGGGACGAGCTTCTCGAGTGCGCCCGGATCGTCGAGCACCTGCGGGCCGATCACGTCGACGAGGATGTCCGTCAGGCCGGGATTGGCGTCGAACAGCCAGCGGCGGAAGGTGATGCCGTTGGTCTTGTTGTTGATGCGGTCGGGGTAGAGCCGGTTCAGGTCGCGGAACACGGTCTTGCGCATCAGGTCGGTGTGCAGCGCCGAGACGCCGTTCACCTTGTGGGAGCCGATGAAGGCCAGGGTGCCCATTTTCACGCGCCGTCCCCACCCTTCATCGATGAGCGACACGGTCGAGAGCAGGCCGGGGTCGGTCTCCCCCGCGGTGCGCAGCCCGTCGAGGTGAACCGCGTTGATGAGGTAGAGGATCTGCATGTGTCGCGGCAGCAGCCGCTCCATCAGCGGCACCGGCCACGTTTCGAGCGCCTCGGGCAGAAGGGTGTGGTTGGTGTAGCCGAACACGCGCTGGGTCAGGCTCCAGGCCTCCGCCCAAGGCATCCCATGGAGATCGACGAGGATGCGCATCAGCTCGACGACCGCGATCGAGGGATGCGTGTCGTTGAGCTGGATCGCCGCCTGCTCGGGCAGGCTTGTCAGATCGGTGAAGTTCTTGAGGTGCCGTCTGACGAGGTCCTGCAGCGACGCCGACGCGAAGAAGAATTCCTGTCGGAGCCGGAGTTCCTGCCCGGCGGGCGATTCGTCGCTCGGGTACAGGACTTTGGAAATCGACTCGGCCCTGACCCGCTCGGCGAGCGCGCCCACATGGTCGCCCCGGTTGAAGGCATCGAGCCGCAACGGGTCCCCGGCGCGGGCCGACCAAAGCCGCAACGTGTTGACGTGCCGCCCGCGCCAGCCCACCACCGGGGTGTCGTAGGCGACGGCCTCCACGGTTTCGGCCGGATGCCAGGCGTAGCGCGGCAGCCCGGCGGGCGTGTGAAGCGTTTCGACCGTACCGCCGAAGCCGATGTCGTAGGCGATCTCGGGCCGCTCGAATTCCCACGGGTTGCCGAACGACAGCCAGTTTTCGGGGTATTCCTTTTGCCACCCGTCCTTGATCACCTGTCGGAACAATCCGTTCTCGTAGCGGATGCCGTAGCCGTAGGCCGGGACGGACAAGGTCGCCATGCTTTCCATGAAACATGCCGCGAGACGGCCCAGGCCGCCGTTGCCGAGCGCGGCGTCCGGTTCGACCTCGCGGAGATCGTCGAGGTCGACGTCGAGCGCCGCCAGGGCGTCGCGCATGGTCTCGGTCAGCCCGAGGTTCGTCAAGGACGAAAACAGGAGGCGGCCGATCAGGAACTCCAGCGACATGTAGTACACGCGCTTGGTCTTGCCGCTGTTCGTGCGATGGTAGGACTCCTGCCAACCCTCGACGATGCGGTCGCGCACCGCGAGCGCGGTCGCCAGGAACCAGTCGCGCTGGCTCGCGTCCGCAACCCCTTTGCCGACCGCGTAGGCGAGCTTCGCCAGGACCGCCGCGCGCAAGGCCTCGACGCTGGTGCCGGTCCTCAGTTCGCCGTTCGGCATGTCCGCCCTGGCGAACCCCTTCGCGGCGGTTTGTTCGATGTTCATCGGGTCATCCTCGAGAAGCGGGAAAACTCAGGGGCCGAGCGCTCGCCCGCACGGCGCCGGGTCGTGCGAAAACGTTCATGCGCCGCCCCGATCCCGAAACATAGCGGCAACGGTTTTCAGCATGATGAAGGTCCATGGCGGCGCCAGGCTTTCGACATTGTCCGAGCGCGAAACCCGCGGAACGCGGCTGAGGCATCGGGCCGCCGGCGCAGCGCCGGCGTTTGCGGATCGTTAGTGTTTCGGCTCGCATTGTCGGGGCCAAGGCAAGCCGTCCTGAACGATTCCTCGGGAGCCCCCATGAAGATCTGCTTCGCCGCGCTCGCGCTGGGCCTCGCCGTCCTGTCCTGCGGCGGCTGCGCGTACCGTCGCCCATGCCCGCCCGGCACCCATCTTGGGCCGGCGGGCCTCGCCTGCCGCCTGAACTGATCGCGACGGCGCCCCTCACCGGTCCCGCATGGTCTCCACGCTCCCGTCCCGCGTCCCGGCCAACAGGGCGTCGAGCCCGTGGCGGTAGGTCGGATAAAGGAGAGCGGCGCCGAGCTTCCGTTTGAGAGCGTCGTTCGAAACCCGCCGGTTGGCGCCGTAGAACGAGCGCGCCATGGGCGAAAGCTCCGCGTCGGCGAAAGGGACCAGGGGCGGCGGCTCGATGCCGAGGAGGCGCGCCCCGTAACCGACGACGTCCGACGCCGGGGCGGGTTCGTCGTCCGTGACGTTCCATACCCCATGCGGGGCGGGATGCCGGAAACTCGCCGCGATCGCCCCGGCGATGTCCGCCACATGGATGCGGTTGAACACCTGGCCGGGCTTGTCGATCCGCCGCGCGGTGCCGTCGCGGAGGTCGTCGAGCACGTTGCGCCCCGGCCCGTAGATGCCGGCAAGCCGCAGCACCGCCACCTGTTTGCCCGAGAGCGCGCCGAGCGCGAGCCATTCGTCCTCGACCGCGAGGCGGATCCTGCCGCGACCGCTGGACGGCTCCGGAGGCGTCGACTCGTCGATCCACGCGCCCCCATGGTCCCCGTAGACGCCGATCGTCGACAGGTAGGCGATCCGCTTCAGGCGAGGCGCGGCGGCGAGGTCGAAGCGGCCGAGCACGGGGTCGTGGCCCGCGAAGGCGCTTTCGGCGGTTCCGCTCGGCTGCACGCTGACCAGCACGGCGTCCGCTTCCCCGAGGGCGCGGCCGATGGCCGGGTCGGCGGTCGCGCCGTCGAACAGGTGGGCCTGGATGCCGAGGCGCGCGAGGTCCGCCACCCTGTCGCGCGTGCGCACCGTCCCGGCGACCGAGCCGAACGCGTCGCGGTGGCGCCGCAGGAAAAAGGACGCGCTGTAGCCGATGCCGAAGACGAACACGTTCACGGGCGATTCCCTGTCATGAATGGTTCCATTCGGCGCGCACGTCGGGGTCGGTTTCGCCCGCGCGGGCGTCGGGCGCGAGGGCTTCGAAGCTCGCGCCGAGCAGCCGCTTGCCGGCCCAAACCGCCATCGCGCGCACGAGCGGCGCGCCATGGCCGAGCCGCGCCAACGCGTGTCGGGCGAGCCGCGGGTCGCCCGAATTGCCGATCGCGATGAGCACGTTCCGAAGGAAACGATCGATGCCGATCCGCTTGATGGGGCTGCCCGAGAACAGGCCCCGGAACGCGGCGTCGTCGAGCCCCGCCAGATCGGCGAGCGGCGGGGCCTCGAGGTCGGCGCGGGCGCGCAGTTTCGCTTCCCGCGCCTCGACCGCGAACTTGTTCCACGGGCACACGGCGAGGCAGTCGTCGCATCCGTAGATGCGGTTCCCCATCAAGGGGCGCAGCGCCCGGTCGATATGCCCCGCGTGTTCGATCGTGAGGTACGAGATGCAGCGCCGGGCGTCGAGTTGGAAGGGCGCCGGGAAGGCGCTCGTCGGGCAGATGTCGAGACAGGCCGTGCATGTGCCGCAAGCGGGCGCGGCGGGCACGTCGGGTTCGAGCGGGGCGGTGGTGAAGATCGAGCCCAGCAACAGCCACGAGCCGAAATCCCGCGCCACGAGGTTCGTGTGCTTGCCGATGAAGCCGAGGCCGGCGGCCGCCGCGAGCGGCTTTTCCATCACGGGGGCGGTGTCGACGAACACCTTGACCTCGGCGCCCGCATCCCTCGCGAGAAATCCGGCAAGCATTTTGAGCTTGCCCTTGATCACGTCGTGATAGTCGCGGTGGCGCGCATAGACCGAAACCGCGCCCGCGCCGCGCAGGCGGAGCACCGCGCGCGGGTCCTGGTCCGGCCCGTACGTCATGCCGACCACGACGATGGCGCGAACGTCCGGCCAAAGCGCGCGCGGTTCGGCCCGGCGCCCGGCTGTGTCGGCCATCCAGTCCATGCCGCCGTGCCGACCGGCCGCGATCCAGGCGTGAAGGCGCCGCCCTGATTCCGGGATGGCGTCGGGCGCCGCGACCCGGCACAGGTCGAAGCCGAGCTCGCCCGCCCGGGCGACGAGGCGGCGTTTCAGAAGTCGAGGTCCGCGTAGGTCGGGCTCGGCGTCAGGCCGGGCACGCGGTCGGCCAGCAGGGGACGGAACGCCGGGCGCGACTTCACGCGCGCATACCAGATCTTGGCCGTCTCGTCTTCCGCCCATGGCACGTCGCCCAGGAAATCGATGCTCGACAGGTGCGCCGCCGCCGCGAGGTCGGCGTAGCTCAGCCGGTCGCCCGACAGCCAATTGCGCGAGCGCGCCAGGTGGCCGATGTAGCGCAGATGATAGCGGATGTTGGCGCGCGCCGCGCGCACGGTGTCCATGTCGGGAGCGCCGCCGCCCTGTTCGGGCGCCATGAAGCGCTTGTACACTTTTTCGCGGATGAGGTGCTCGGAGACTTCCGCGAAGAACTTGCCGTTGAACCAGTCGACGAGGCGGCGAACCTCGACGCGATCCGCCAAGGCTTCCGGAAGGAGCCGCCGATCCCCCGACGCGAGGCCGCGCGTTTCGTCGAGGTATTCCGCGATGGGGCCGGCGCCGGGCACCGGCGGCATGTGATCGTCGATCAACACGGGCGTTACGCCGGCCGGGTTCATCAGCAGGAAATCGCGACGCCGGTCGAAAACGCGCTCCTCGACGAGCCGCGGCTCGATGCCCAGTTCGCCGAGGATGAGACGGACGAAACGCGAATGCGGGTCGAGGGGGTGGTGATAAAGGTCCGTCATCTCGCCTGGGGGTCAGATGAAGCCGGCGTGGCGCGAAGGAACGCTGGGAGACGGCGGCGCGTCGGAGGGTCGCGTCCGTATAGGACGGCTCGGGGCCGAGCGACAACCCGTTTCCGGGTTTGCCCTCCCGGCGGATGCCGGTGCGGTCGCGGTCCGGGAGTGAGCGACGGGGGCGGATCTGTCGCAACCGGGCTTGCCGGAGGAGGCGGGCAAGGGCGCGCAAGGGCGCCGTAACCCGCCAGGATGTCGACGCTCTGAGCGAGGCGGCTTCGGCGGCAGTCTCGGCCGGCGTGGTCCGGAGGCTCGGCGACGCCGTCATTTCCAGGAGCGTGAGGGTCGACATGTCGCGGCGGGGCCGCATGGCGAGGTCCGACACGCGGCCGTTGTTGACGATGTTGTCGTGGGGACAGGCCGACTGCGGCTCCGGCGCCGGGTGAGCGATCCGTCCCGAGCGAGGTAGTCGACAGCGAAAGAGGCCCACAAGGCGCTCGCGAAAGCCGCCGGGCTGTGCCCCGCGAAGGCGTTCAAGGTCCAGGAATTGGACTCGAGGAACAACAGCGGAGCATCTCGCGACAACAAGCGGCGAGCCCCGCACCCGCTTGGGCGAGGGCTTGCCAAGCCGCCGGTCGGCAAGACCGTCCTCGCCATCGTCCCCATGGCGCCGACGCCGGCGCCGGAACGTCCGCTCGCCGACACCCGGAAGCTCAGCCGCCTCCAACTGCCCAAACTCCGCCGCCTCGTAGCGGCTCAAAATGTCCAAGAACCTGATCCTCCGCGCACCCTGGAGGGCTTCCGTCCGGCGCATCCAACCCCCCAAATCCAAAGGGACGGACCTGCCGGACAGATCGTGCGCTTCCTAAACCGGCCATATCGTGTGCTATCGACACTTTTGCTGGCCGGCGGTGACAAACGAAGGCGGGACAGCGATATTCTCACGGCGAACAGGTTGCCGCGACGTTGGGAGCGCCTAGGCGGTGGAAACGAAGCTCTGGGATCCCGCGCACCACATCGACGGGGACGAGGCCATCCTCGCCTGTATCGATGCCGGGTTTGAAGAACGCGACGCCGTGCTGGTCTCGGCGGTTTCGTTGGATGTCGCCCGTGGACGAGGGGGCGGCGGCACGTTCGACAAAAGCGGCGCGGCGAAGATGATGGAGACATCAAGCGGCCTCGGCGCTCATCCCGACCTCGGCTCGGTGTTGCGATCGACGCGCGCGGTCGGGCTCCGGCTTTTCATCGACCATGTGTGATCCCGCCGCGGGCTCGGGCGACCACAGTGCGGATCCGGCCGCGCCGCAGGCGCTCAAACACCTTTATCATCAGGCGTTCCGCGCTTTCGGCGTGACCGCGCTCTGGAACCTGCGCGAGATCGACGACCCGACACCGGCCGAGGCGCTCGCCATCACGCGCCAATTGCGGGTCGAGGGCGACATGCGGGCGCGGCGCCTGGCCGAGTCGATCGAGCGGGCGTGCCGTGCCCATCTCTAGCTTTCAAAGCCGGGTGCTGCGTGTTCTGGCCGCGAGTCGCAGTCCCGAGAGTTTCGTCGCGGGGGGTCTTCCCATCAACCGTGACGGGCCGCGCTATTCCAACGACATCGACATTTTCCACGACAGCGCGGAGCGCGTCGCGACCGTTGCGGAGCTGGACGCCAGACTCCTGTCGGCGACAGGTCTGGAGATTCGTTGGGTTCGACGGCTGCAGGCGCTTCACACCGCGGCTGTTCGGTCCGACCAGGGCGAGGAGACGTTGCTCGACTGGGTCACGGACAGCGACCTCCGCTTCTTTCCGGCCGTGCCGGACCCGCAGTTCGGCTTCGTGCTCCACATCGCCGACCTCGCGGTCAACAAGCTGATGGCGGCCGTGGGCCGGCGGGAACCGCGCGACGCCGTCGACCTCGTCACGATCGACGAACGCTTGTTGCCGCTCGGGGCCGTGGTCTGGGCCGCCGTCGAGGGCGCTCCGGGCTTCACGCCCGAAGGCCTCCTCGCCGAGTTGTCGCGCACGACCCGCTTCACGGCGGAGGACTTCGGCGCGCTGGCGACCGCGAGCCCGCTCGATCCCGCCGACATCGGCCGTCGGTTGCGGGCCGCACGGGAGCGCGCCGAGGCATTCGTCGCCCGGATGCCGAGCGATCGTGCGGGCGCCTTGTTCCTGGACGGCGGCGGCCCCGTCGAGCCCGACCCGGCACGGCTCGACACCTACATCGTCCATCGCGCGACGCGGCGCGGCCATTGGCCGGGATCGTCGGAGATCGGGGGCGCGATGATCGAACGCTATGCGCCGCGTCGGGATGAGCGCCGGGGTGGCGGCGCGCCGCCGACGCGTGGCCGGAACACGCCATGACCGCCATCGCCTTTCCCCCGCCCGATCCCCGCATCCTTGCCCGGCGCGACGCCATCGTGGCCGGACTCGCCGCGATCCTGCCGTTCGAATGCCTGGTCACGACCGAAGAGGAGCGTCGCGCCTTCGAGACCGACGGGCTCACGGCCTATCGGCAGATGCCGCTCGCCGTCGCGCTGCCGCGCACCACGGAGGAAACCAGCGCGGTGATGCGCTTCCTCCACGCCGAAGGCGTGCCCGTGGTCCCGCGCGGGGCCGGCACGTCGCTCTGCGGGGGCGCCATCCCGCAGGCCGACGCCGTCGTGATAGGCGTGTCCAAGATGAACCGCGTCCTCGACATCGACTTCGCCAACCGCGTCGCCCGGGTCGAGGCCGGCGTCACCAACCCCGCCATTACGGGGGCCGTCGCGCACGAGCATTTCTTCTACGCGCCCGACCCTTCGTCGCAGGTCGCCTGCACGATCGCGGGTAACATCGGCATGAATTCGGGCGGCGCGCATTGCCTGAAATACGGCGTCACCGCCAACCACGTGCTCGGCGTCCGCATGGTGCTCGTCGACGGCACCGTGGTCGACATCGGCGGCGCCCATCTCGACAGCGGCGGGCTCGACCTTCTCGCGCTCGTGGTGGGCTCCGAGGGCCAGCTCGGCATCGTGACCGAGGCCACCGTACGCATCCTGCGCGCCGCCGAGGGCGCCCAACCCGTGCTGTTCGGCTTCGACAGCGCGGAAGGCGCCGGTGCGACGGTCGCGGCGATCATCGGCGCCGGCATCGTCCCGGTCGCCATGGAGTATATGGACAGGCCCGCCATCGCCATCTGCGAGGCTTTCGCCCACGCCGGCTACCCGCTCGATGTCGAGGCCATGCTGATCATCGAGGTGGAAGGCTCGGAGGCCGCCATGGCGGCCGAACTCGCGCGCATCGTCGCCATCGCGCACACACACGGGGTCAAGACCATCAAGGAGGGCCGCTCCGCCACCGAGACCGCCGCGATTTGGAAGGGCCGCAAGTCGGCTTTCGGCGCCACCGGCCGCGTCGCCGACTACATCTGCATGGACGGCACGATACCGACCGGGCGGCTGCCCGAGGTGCTGCGCCGCATCCGCGAGATCGTGGAGCGTGTGGGCCTGCGCGCCGCCAACGTGTTCCATGCGGGGGACGGCAACCTGCATCCGCTGATCCTCTACGACATCAACGACCCTGCGGAGCAGGAACGCGCCGAGGAGGCGGGCAACGACATCCTGCGGCTCTGCGTCGAGGTGGGCGGCTGCCTCACCGGGGAGCACGGCGTCGGCATCGAGAAGCGCGACCTCATGCGGTGCCAGTTCTCGGATGTCGATCTCGCCCAGCAGATGCGGGTGCGCGCGGTGTTCGACCCGGCGTGGCGCCTCAACCCCGCCAAGGTGTTCCCGCTCGAAGGCCGGATCGCGGCCTGATTGGCCGCCATGATCGAACTCACCCCGACCACCGAGGACGATGCGGCCGCGATGGTGCGCGAGGCGCGCGCGGCGCGCGCGGCGCGGCGCCGGTTGCGCATCCGGGGCGGCGGCACGCGCGCGGGCCTCGGCCGGCCGGTCGAGGCCGACGCGGTGCTCTGCGCGGCAGGCCTCACCGGGATCACGCTCCACGAGCCCGCCGAACTCGTGATTTCGGCGCGGACGGGGACGACCGTCGCCGCCCTCGAAGCGGCCCTCGCGGCCCATGGGCAGGCTTTGCCCTTCGAGCCGGTGGACCATCGCGCGCTCTACGGCACCACGGGCGAACCGACGGTCGGCGGCCTCGTCGCGACCAACGCCGCCCGCCCGCGCAGGATCGCGGTCGGCGCCGTGCGCGACCACCTGATCGGCGCCCGCTTCGTCAACGGTTTCGGCGAGGTCGTGAAATCGGGGGGCCGCGTGATGAAGAACGTCACCGGGCTCGACCTCGCGAGGCTGCAATGCGGGGCGCACGGCACGCTCGGCTTCCTCACCGAAGCGACGTTCAAGGTCTTGCCGAAACCGGAAGCGGCCGCCACGCTCGTGTGGCGCGGGCTCGGTGACGCGCGCGCGGTCGCGGCGATGTCGGCCGCGCTCGGTTCGCCCTTCGAAATCGGCGGCGCCGCCCACCTGCCGTCGGGACCCTGGTCCGACGAGCCTCGCACGCTGCTGCGGCTGGAAGGGTTCGCCACGTCGGTCGACGCCCGTTGCGACCGGCTCGCGTCGGCCCTCGCGGCGTTCGGCCGGCCCGAGCGGATGCCCGAAACGGCGGCGGCCGCACTCTGGAAGGACGTGGGCGATGGCGGGCTCCTCGCGAGGCCCGCCGAGACCGCCATCTGGCGCGTTTCGCTCCCGCCGACGCGGGGACCCGCCCTGGCCGGCGCCTTCCGCCAAAAAGGCGTCGTATCCGCCCACAGCTATGATTGGGGCGGCGGCCTGGTGCTCGTCGCCCTCCCGGCTGAGGACGACGCCTGCGCGGCCCACCTGCGATCCGCCCTGGCGGGTTGCGGAGGCCACGCGACGCTCGTGCGCGCCCCTGCGGAGCTTCGCACGCGCGTCGACGTGTTCGAGCCGCCCGGACCCGCGCTCCTCGCGATTGCGGCCGGGATCAAGAAGAGTCTCGATCCCGGCCGTATCCTCAACCCCGGCGCGATGTACGGGGGGGTCTGAGGTGTTATTGCCCCTGGCCCGCCGGGGCGGGCTGCTTGGCGTCCTTCTTCTTGGCCTCGTGGTGGCCCACGGCGCAGCCCGCCGCCGCACCGACGGCGCCATGGCCGACCAGATGCCCGGCGACGCCGCCGACGATGGCGCCGGTGACGCAGCCGGCTTGCGCCGTCGCGGCGGACCCGAGAATCAAAACGGATGTCACGAAAAGAACGGAACGCATCGTTGCCTCCAAGCTGAGCGCCGGCTCTCAAACGCGCGAGCGGGCCGAAGCGTTCAGCCGCCCCCGCCCCATAGAGCTGCCCGCGGCGGCGACATTGACTCGGCCTGCCCTATGGGGAAAGTGAATGTGATCGGCTGGGGGGATTCCAATGCTGAAAACGATTGCTGCGCTAGCGTTCCTGAGTGTCGTCGCGCTTGGGGGCTGCTCCAAGGGGGACCAGAGCGGAGGGGCGCCCGGGACGGCGGGCGCGCAGGGGCCGCAGGGTCCCGCGGGACAGCAAGGCGTCATAGGCCCCCAGGGTCCCGCCGGCGGGGCTGGGCCCGAAGGGCCGGCCGGCCCGCAGGGGGCGCCCGGACCGAAGGGCGATATCGGCCCCGCGGGAGCTGCCGGGGCGCAAGGTGTCGCCGGACCGGCGGGACCGGCCGGGCCGTCTGGCCAGAAAGGGGACGCGGGAACCGCGGGTCCCCCGGGACCGGCCGGTGAAAAGGGCGACAAGGGCGACACGGGCGTCACCGGACCCGCTGGACCGCAGGGCGTCGCGGGCCCGGCCGGTGCCAAGGGCGACAAGGGCGACGCGGGTCCCGCCGGACCCGCCGGGCCGGCGGGCGTGACAGGCGACAAGGGGGATACGGGCGCGGCCGGGCCGGCCGGGGCGCAGGGTGTGGCCGGACCCGCCGGCCCGCAAGGAGACAAGGGCGACCCTGGGCCGCAAGGGGCGAAGGGCGACAAGGGGGATGCCGCTCCCGCGGGAGCCGCGGGTGCGCCCGGACTTGCCGCCGTCGGAACGACGGCAACGAAACCCGCGTTCACCCTCCGCCGGTTCGACTCGGCCGACGGTAAGCCCGTGACGGGACGGTGCGAAGCGGGCGAGCAACTGATCGCCGCCACGTGTTCGGCCTCGGCCGCCATCGCCGACGACGGCCTGAGCGCCATCTGCAAGGGTCCGGACGCGGGCACGGCGCCGGTCAAACTCTCGGTCGCCTGCGCCAAGTAACGCGGCGACGGTTCCGAAGACACTGCCGGGGCTCGCGCCCCGGCGGCCGGCACACCACATCCGGCGGAGCGTCGGTGGCCCGATCTGAATTCCGGACGCGATCCCCTCCCTCAAGGGCGTGCCCATGGTCTCGTTTTCGGTCCTCGATCTGTCACCCATCGCGCAGGGCTCCGACGCGGGCCGGGCGCTTCGCAACTCGCGCGATCTCGCCCGGCATGCCGAGCGCTGGGGCTACCGACGCTACTGGCTCGCCGAACACCACAACATGCCGGGCGTCGCCAGCGCCGCCACAGCCGTCGCCATCGGCTTCGTGGCCGAGGGCACCCAAACGATCCGCGTTGGCGCGGGCGGCATCATGCTGCCCAACCATCCGCCGCTGGTGATCGCCGAACAGTTCGGGACGCTCGCGGCCCTTTATCCCGGACGCATCGATCTCGGCGTGGGTCGGGCGCCGGGTTCGGACGGGATCACGGCGCGCGCGCTGCGCCGCGACCTCGCCGCGGCCGACACTTTCCCGCACGATGTGTTGGAGCTTCAGAGCTATTTCAAGCCGGTCGAGCCGGGCCAGCGCGTCCGGGCGGTGCCGGGCGCCGGCCTCGACGTGCCGATCTACATGCTGGGGTCGAGCCTGTTCGGGGCCCAACTCGCCGCGACCCTCGGGATGCCGTTCGCCTTCGCGTCGCATTTCGCGCCGGCGCAGATGCGTGAGGCCGGCGCCCTCTATCGCGAGTTGTTCCGCCCGGCGGCGCCCGGCGGCAAGCCGCACCTGATGTTGGCCGTCAACGTGTTCGCCGCCGCCACCGACGCCGAGGCGCGAAGGCTCTTCACCTCCGTGGAACAACAGCTCATCGCCGTGCGCCTGGGCACGCCCGGGCCGCTGCGGCCGCCGATCGAGGATGCGGGCCACCGATGGGGCGAGCGCGAGCGCGCGCTCATCGACCAGTCGCTGTCGCAATCGGTGATCGGCGCCCCCGAGACGGTCCGGCGGGGCCTCGCCGCCTTCATCGAGGAGCACGGGCCGGACGAACTGATCGTCACGGCGCAGATTTTCGATCACGCCGCGCGGCTGCGCTCGTTCGAGATTGCGGCCGAGGCCCGCGACGCACTCGCGCGGCGGGGCGCACACGAACTGGCGGCCGTTTAGCGCTGGCGCGTCGACGGCTGGCTGGCGCTCGGACCCCCTCACGATCTCCGACGTGCGTCGCACGTGCGCCTTCGCGAGGCGTGAGCGCAAGCGCACGGATGCCGTCCTGCGGATCGACGATGATCAGCGCCGTGCTTTCCGGGTGCGAAACCGGCATCCGCCGCGTCCCCGCTGCGGCATGCCCGCCATCGGCAGCCCGGATTGGTGGCCGGCACTGTCTTGAAGGCGACACCGGGAAGGCAGGCCTCCCAAACGCCGGTTCGTTCGTCGACCCTTCGGCGACCTCAGCACGCGATCTAATGTGCCGCCACACCCCGTGACGTCAGCCCGCATCGCGGAGCGCGTCGGACTTAGCTGAGGATGAGGGGAGGGGAGCCGCGGCGACGCGGCAGGGCCCCGCTGACCCTGGCGTTTCGCGTCCGGGTGCGGCAAGGAGGCGAACGTCCCTTTCCTCCCGCTCCGAGCCGTCGATGAAGCTCCATTCGCATCTTGCCCCGAACAGCTTCGCCGCCGAACAATCGGCGATGGTCAAGCCCGCCGGATTCCGGGAATACGACGCGCGCTGGCTGTTCCCGCAGGAGATCAACCTGCTCGGCTGCCAGGCGCTCGGCTTGGGTCTCGGCACGATGCTGCGCGAAAAAGGCCTCCGCGACATCGTCACGGGGCATGATTTCCGGTCCTACTCGGCGTCCATCAAGCACGCGCTTGCGCTTGGGCTGGTGATGGCCGGCATGCGGGTGCACGACATCGGCCTTGCGCTTTCGCCGATGGCCTATTTCGCGCAGTTCGCGCTCGACGTGCCGGCGGTCGCCATGGTGACGGCGTCGCACAACGACAACGGCTGGACGGGCGTCAAAATGGGCGCGCGACGCCCCGTCACCTTCGGCCCGGACGAGATGGGCGCCCTGCGCGACATCGTGCTCGAAGGGCGCGGCTCCCCCGCGCCGGGCGGCGCCTATGTTCCCGTGCCGGATTTTGCGGCGCGCTACCTCGACGACCTCGCCCTCGGGCGCAAGATCGATCGCAAGCTAAAGGTGGTCGCGGCCTGCGGCAACGGCACCGCGGGCGCCTTCGCGCCGGGCCTGCTCGCGCGGCTCGGGGTCGAGGTCGTGCCGCTCGACGTCGAGGCCGATTTCACGTTTCCGCGCTACAACCCGAACCCCGAGGATCTGCGCATGCTGGAGGCCATGGCCGAGAAGGTCCGCGCGGTGTCAGCCGACGTGGGTCTCGGCTTCGACGGCGACGGCGACCGCTGCGGCGTCGTCGACGACGAGGGTCATGAGATCTTCGCCGACAAGATCGGCGTGATGCTCGCCCGCGACCTGTCCGGCCTGCATCCCGGCGCGACCTTCGTCGTCGACGTGAAATCGACCGGACTGTTCGCCACAGACCCGGTTCTGCGCGCCAACGGGGTCACGGCCGACTATTTCAAGACCGGGCATTCCTACATCAAGCGCCGCGTGTCGGACCTGAACGCGCTGGCGGGGTTCGAGAAGTCGGGCCACTTCTTCTTCAACGCGCCGATCGGGCGCGGCTACGACGACGGCCTGCTCACCGCCATCGCGGTCCTGGAAATGCTCGACCGCAACCCCACGAAGAGCATGGCCGACCTGTACCGGGAGCTGCCGAAAACCTGGGGCTCGCCCACCATGTCGCCGCACTGCGCCGACGAGCGGAAATACGGGGTCGCGGCAGCCGTCGTCGAGCGCTTCGAAGCCATGCGGGCCAGGGGCGATGAATTCACCGGGCAGCCCATCCGCGACGTCAACACGATCAACGGCGTGCGCGTCACGGTCGCGGACGGCACCTGGGGCCTGGTGCGCGCGTCGTCGAACAAACCCGAACTGGTCGTGGTCGTCGAGAGCCCCGTGTCGGAACAACGGATGCGCGACATGTTCGCCGCCGTCGACGCCGTGCTGCGCGAGAACGCGGGGGTCGGGGCCTACAACCAGACCATCTGAGGGTGGGCCGCCCGGTTCCGCGGGGTCCCCTCAGTCGGGCGGCGGCGCGGGGCCGCGTCGCGCCCGCGCTCGATCGTCGGCGAACAGGCGGAGGACGAAAAGCACCGAGAACCCGATGGCCAGGCCCTCGGGCGACAAGCAAAGCAGCAACAACGCGGTCGACCTCATGGCGAGCCTCCCCGTGCCGACTGCATCGTGAAATCGTTGAACGTTCGTTGTGAATGGACGCTCGGTGCGATCGCGGTCAGCAATTCGCGACGGTGTGGGTCCGGCGCCACGGGGATGGCCCGCTCCTCGACCCTTGCCGGTTCCCGCGCGATGCGTCCGGGCGTCGGGACGAGATCGACGCGATGCCCAAGACGCTTGGTGGGCGGCAGGATAGCCCTCACGGGGAACCGGTCATTGATCGACTGCGTCGCTTTCCGGCGCGGGTCGCCGCTTCGGCCGCCCTCGCCGGCGTTCCAAGGCTGGCGCGGAGCGCCGCCGGGCTTGCCCCCGCCCGCGGACGGCGGCGGACGCGCGTCGGCAGGAAACCTCGGTCCGCGTCCGGACGTTCCACGGACGGGCGTGTCGAGGTTCGAGGTGACGACAGTGAAAGCAGCAGCGATAGCCCTCGTGGTGGCCGCTCTCGGCCTGCAAAGCGCGCCCGGTCTTGCGCAGTCGACGCAAGGCGGCGCCGGCGGCGCGGGCATGAAGGCCGGCGGGACGGGGCCGGGGGGTGATGCCGGCGGTGATCAGGGCGGGGAAGTCCGTCCGAAGGGAAACAAGGGCGCGGCGCCGGGCGGGGAGCGCACGGGCGAGCCCGGAACCGGGAAGCAGCCGGCGGACCAGGGCGGCGGCGAGAAGAAGCTTCCGCAAGGCGCCGGGAGTGGCGAGAAGAAGCCTCCGCAAGGGGAGGCGGGCGGCAAGGGAGGGACGCGTTCGGGAGCGCGTCTCGACGATGCGCAGCGCGGCCAGGCGCGGGAAGCCTTCCACGCGGCGAGCGTCAAGCGCGTCGCGAACATCGGGGTCGATATCGCGGTCGGCGTGGCCGTCCCGCGCACGATCGTGCTGAATCCGCTGCCGCCCACGATCGTCGAGATCGTGCCCGAATACCGCCGCTACCGGTTCGTGGCCGTGGAGGGTCGGATCCTCATCGTCGACCCGGTTACGTTCGAAATCGTCGACGTGATCCCGGACTGACCGAGTGGCGTCTGCGGGGGCGTCCATGACGGTCGGCAGGACCGCGACGTTTCCGAACGGCGGGAAGCCGCCGATCGCGTAACCGGTGGCATCACGAACGAACCCCGCGTCCACGCGCGCGACACCCTCGCCCGGCGCCGAGCCCGCCCGTCCCTCGTCGCACCTGTTGCCCCGGCGACCAGGAACAGGACGGCGCGCCCGCTTTCCGCACCGCGGCAGACGAGCGATTTCACGATCTCATGGACCGGACAGCCCACCGCCGCAGCGGCCTCCGCCACCGTCCGCGCCGGAGCGGTCGCGACGGTGTCGAGCGGCAGGCCGATGCGAGCCGCCGCGTCCCGAAAGTGCCGAGCGCGCGCTGGAAAGTCGACCATCGACATCTCCCGGTTAAGCCTAACCGCACCTTCGGAAATACGACAAGATTCTCTGCGCCTATGATGGGTTCCGCCGGCCCTCGACGACGACCGGAGGGCTTCGGGCGCGCGTTGAGAGTGCGGCGTATGCGTGGGGATCAGGAATGGGCGACAACGGCCCGGAGCGGCACAGGCCGCCGTCGAGCTTGACGGTGGCCATTCGCGCGGCCCGCATCGACGAGGCGGAGCGATCGCAGGCGTTGGGCGACCTGCGTGGGGCGGAGTTGGCCCGGCTGGACGTGCTGCGCGAAGCGCTGGACCCGGTCCTGGCGCAGATTCCGGCGGAGATCGACCTGTTCGACACCGGGGTCGTCCCGGGGGAACGCCCGAGACTTTTCATCGACATGATCGCGTTCGTCGAAATGGGACGCGACCGGCGCACCTACCGCTTCTTTTTGGACACCCGGCACGGGCGCACGCTTCTCGCGGAAAACGAGAGCGTGGGCATGATGATCGACGTCATCACGCGCTACATCGCGCGCCGGCTGGTGGAGCGCGAAAAAATACTCGCGGCGCTTGTTGCGGATCCGGAGCCTCTGGGCATGGCTGCGGAGGACGCGTCCCGAAACGTGGGGCCGGCGACACCGCCCGCGGCCGGCCCGCGTCGCCCGTTGGCCCGCGGCCTCGCGCGGGCCGCGCGGCTCGCGGTCGATGGCCTCGGGCTCGTCGCCTTGGCGACCGTGTTCTGGCTCGGGGTTCAGTATTTCGGCAGCCGCGGACCGGCCTGGTAGCGCCTGCTCACAGCGCGAGCGGGCCGAGCTCCACGATATCGCCCGACCCTTCCGCGAGACCGTGCCGGGTCGCGGTCACGGCCCACCGGCCCTCCCGACGCGCGATGGCATAAAGGTGGTAGCTCGCCCGGTGCCCGGGGCTGCCGGGAACGGCCGACGCGGATGGCACGCCGACGACCGGCACCGGGCCGTTCGGGCCGGGGAGGTGGGCCACCGACGCGCGATGATTGTGCCCGTGGATGACGAGTTCGGCCCCGTGCTTGGCGAGAACGGCCTCCAGCTGGGCGCTGTCGCGCAAGCCTCGACCGCCGCGCGCGCCGCCGCGATGCGGGGGATGATGGATCATCACGACCCTCGCCAACCCTTGCCGCGCCGCCGAGGCGAGCAGCGGCGCGAGCGCTTCGCATTGTCGCCGTCCGAGCGCGCCGGAGGCGAGCAGGGGTGCCGTGGGTATCGCGGACGACAGCCCGATAAGGGCCACGCCGCCGCGCCGTCGCATGAACGGGTAGGATGATCCGCCCCGGCCCCTTCGATCGTCCCCGGTCCAAGGCGCGAAGGTCGTTCGCAGGTGCGGCATCGCGCTTCGCACGTAGGCGTCGTGGTTGCCGGGCACGAAGCTCACGTTCCTCGCGTCGCCGAGCGTCGCGAGCCAGGCGCGCGCGGGCGGGAATTCGGCCGGTAGTCCGATGTTCAGGATGTCCCCCGTCATGGCGACGTGGTCGGGCTTCAGCGCGCGAAGGTGGCCCACCAGACGCTCGAGCACGGCCATGTCGTGGAGCCGCCCGCGGCGCTGCCAGTTCAAGAAGCCGCTGAGCCGCTTGCCCAGGAGCTCGTGGAAGCGCGGTCGCGGCAGCGGCCCGATATGGGCGTCGGACAGGTGGGCGAGGAGGAAACTCACGGGTGGTCGTGTCGCCCGAGCGGCCCCGCCGCGTCAAGCGCGGGATGCCGCCGCGACGGCTCGACGGCCAGACGCGGGCGACGGCAATGTGGAGTCCGCCGCCCGCCGCGTCGTGCGGTGGCGTCACGTCGGCGACGGGGGCTGCGGATCAAGGAAGAAGCGGATCATTTCCCGGCTGGCATCGGGTCCGCGCGGATCGGTGTAGCTCCCCTCCTGGCTGCCCCCAGCCCACGCATGTCCCGCCCCGTGCAGCACCCAATGCTCGTTGACCGCCACGCCCCCCCGCGACGTCACCGTGCGGGTGTAGGCCATGCCGCCCGGCGACCGACCGTGCTCGACGCGCGAGGCGAGGTCCGAAGCGCCCGACGACGCTTGCGCGACGACGTGTTCGCCGTTGCGCGGGTGGACGGTCCTGTCGCCATCGCCGTGGAACACGATGGTTCGCACCGGCCGGCCGCCGTCGCGCCGCGGCACCTCGCCGCCACCGCCGGTCCGCATGGCCGAGAAGGCCGAGGGGAGGTCGCGCGCCGCACCGCAGGCCAGCCCGGAATGGACGCCGACGGCGGCGAAGAGGTCCGGGTACACGGACCCCATGATGGCCGCCTCGGCCCCGCCCGCCGACAGGCCGGCGACGAAGATGCGTGCGGCATCGACGGCGAACGCCGTCCCGATCGCGCGCGTGATGCCGGCGATGAGCGCCGCTTCGCCCCCGTCGCGGCGCTGCCCCGCGGCATCGAACCAGTTCCAGCACAGCGAGGCGTTGGCCGCCTTCGTCTGCCCCGGGTAGGCGACGAGGAAGCCGCGCTCCTCGGCGATGGCGTTCATGCGCGTTCCGGCCGCGAAGTCGTCCGGCGACTGCGTGCAGCCATGAAGCATGACCACCAGCGGAAACTCGCGTTCGGGCGTGTAGGTGCTCGGGACATAGAGTTTATAGGGGCGGGTCCCCGCCGCCCCGGAATAGGTCAGGGCCTCGAACCGCGCCCCTGCCGGGGCCGAGACCGGGCGCGGCGACGCGCGCCGGACCTCGTCGGGCGACGCGGCGGGGCCGGTGAGGGCGCGGGCCGCACCGGGACCGCCCGGAGCCGCAGGCTCCCGCGAGGGCGCCTCGTCGGCCGTTCGGGAACGGCTGTCGCCGCCGCCCGGCACGCGTCGCGCGCCGGGCCAGTTCCGACGCAGCAGCGCCGTCGCCTCGGCGAGCCGCCCGGCCCGCGTCAAGCGGGTCGCTTCGAGGATATCGGATGACAGCGGAGCCATGATGAGCCTTCGACTTGCGTAAGATGATTTTCAGCGGATGCGTTGGCCCAAGGCTGCCTTGACCGAAGGACTCGCGTGGAGGGCACCAAGGACTTCGACCGACGCGATGGTTTGCAGCGCGAGCTCCCGGGTTACGTCGGCCCCGATGGTGGCCAGTCCCAGAACCTGGATGTCGAGCATCTCGCCCGCGTCGCGGACGGCTTCGAGATGGGCACGGCTATAGTGGCGCAAACCGAGCTCCAGCTTCCTGCGGGCGATGGTCTTGAGGACGGCGTTCTCGTGCCGGCCGAGCTGATTGCGGATCGCGGTGCGGATGAAGTCGGTGCGATTGGCGTAGAAGCCGTCCTGCACCAGCAGATCGATATGTCCGAGGTCGACGAAGCCGAGATTGACGGTGATCTTCTCGGTGTCGGCCGTTCGCGGCCGCTCGCGACCCCCGACATCCATCGCCGCCATCTCCTCACCATCCCCTTGGATGGTATTTCGTGTCCGAATCTCCCGTTGGCAAGGAGCATCCGCACGAATGAGGCTGCGCCTCGACGCCTGGCCGCGCGCTTGCCCGGGCGGCGCCGTGTGTGCCGCTCGCCGGAATGTCGATTATAAGAGGGGATGAACCGAGGTTTCACCGTGCCCGCCGGCTGGGCGGGGGGCGTGCAGCGCCTCCTCCACGCGGGCGCGCGTTTCACCCGGCCGTTGACGATGGGGGTCCGCGCCATCGTGGTCGGCCCCCAGGGCGGTGTGTTCCTGGTCCGACACTCCTACGTGCCGGGCTGGCACCTGCCGGGCGGCGCCGTCGAGGCGGGTGAAACGGTGTTCGACGCGCTCGCGCGGGAACTCCGGGAAGAGGGCAATATCGCCCTCGAGGGCGACGCCGAACTGTTCGGCCTTTATTTCAACCGACGGGCGTCCCGACGCGACCACGTCGCCCTGTTCCTGGTCCGCTCGTGGCGGCAAACGGGCGCGCGGGCGCCCGACTGGGAGATCGTCGAGACCGGCGTGTTCGACCCCGCCGCCTTGCCGGACGGCGCCACGCCCGCGACCCGGGCGCGCCTGCGGGAAGCGTTGGAGGGTGCGCCGGTCCCGAAGGATTGGTAGCGCGATGGCGCGCGGGTTCTTCGCCCGGTAGAACGATGATGTCCCGTCCGGATCGACCCTGCCATGCCGAAGCGCCGCTTCCTCCCCGTCGTGCTCGTCCTCATGGCGGCGTCGGGCGTCGCCCGCCCGGCTGCCGCCGCGGAGCGCTTCAAGTCCGCCGTCGTGGCGTTGGGGCTGTGGAGCGACCCGGTGTTCCTGTCCGAGGCGTCGGGCGCGGCGCACGTGCTCGCGGCCCGCTACGGCCACGGCGGGCCGGTCATCGTGCGCGCCAATTCGGCCGGCAAGCTCGTGGCGGGACCGGACGGGATCGAGCGGGCGCTCGCGGAGGCCAGCCGCGGGACCGATCCCGAGCGCGACGTGCTATTCCTGCTGCTGACATCGCACGGCTCGCCGGACGGAATCGCGGAGAAGGGCGGCGGGCAGGAAAGCCTGCTGACGCCGGACCAGCTCGCCGCGATGCTCGCCAAAAGCCCGTTCCGCCGCAAGGTGCTGATCGTGTCGGCCTGCTTCGCCGGAATCTACACGGTGCTCGCCGATGCCGACACCCTGGTCATCACGGCGGCGGACGCGACGCACCCCTCGTTCGGCTGCCAGCCCGAGGCCAAGTGGACCTACTTCGGCGACGCGTTCTTCAACCGCGCCCTGCGCCGCAACACACCGCTGATCGAGGCCTTCCAGACGGCGCGCGCCATGATCGCCACGCGCGAAACGGTCCAGGGCTTCGCGCCGTCGAACCCCCAGATCGCGGGCGGCGCGAACGTGCTGGCGGTGCTGGACGGGGGGCCGTAGCCGGCACCGACCGGTGAAGGCGCGTCGCCGGCGGCAACGGACCCCGCGTGCGCGATGGTTTCTCGTGGTGACCAGGGCGCACCGGGACGCCCCATCGGCCGACGAGCCGTCCGACCGGACAGAAGGTCCGGTCCCGGTCCGCGGGCACGACGGCAGCCAACCGTATTGGCGGCTATTATATCTTGAAGTTCAATGCCATAGGGCTTATATCTCAGGTCCGGTAAGAGGCGCCTGTTCAAGTGTCGAAAGGGCTCGTCCGCCGCCGATCGGACGGGCCGCCGCGAGAGGGCCGATGGCGGCCCCTCCGGGTGCGTTCGGCCCCGTTTCGGGCTAGGATGATGCGCTCAACCGATGCGTCGAACCGGCCCCGTTCGGCCGGAGAAAGTTGCCCGCCTCCATGTCTCAACCGCCCGTCCCGGCGAGCTCGCCCGAAGCGAACAGCTACGGCGCCGATTCCATCCAGATCCTCCGCGGGCTCGACGCCGTCCGCAAGCGTCCCGGCATGTATATCGGCGACACCGACGACGGCTCCGGTCTCCACCACATGATCTACGAGGTGGTGGACAACGCCATCGACGAGGCGCTGGCCGGCCACGCCACGCTGGTCACCGTGACGCTCAACGCGGATGGCTCCTGCACCGTTACCGACAACGGCCGCGGCATCCCGACCGGCATCCACAGCGAGGAGGGCATCTCGGCGGCCGAAGTCATCATGACCCAGCTGCATGCGGGGGGTAAGTTCAACCAGAACAGCTACAAGGTCTCGGGCGGCCTGCACGGCGTCGGCGTGTCCGTCGTCAACGCGCTCTCCTCGACGCTCAAGCTGCGCATCTGGCGCGACGGCCTCGAACACGAGATGTCTTTCGCGCACGGCGACGCCGTCGAGCGCTTGCGGGCGACCGGCCCCGCGCCCGAGATCGACGGCGCGCCCAAGCGCGGCACCGAGGTGACGTTCCTGCCCTCGACCGCCACGTTCAACAAGGTCCTGGAGTTCGACTACGACACCGTCGAACACCGCTTGCGCGAACTGGCGTTCCTCAATTCCGGGGTCCGCATCGTTCTGACCGACTTGCGCCACGCCGAAACCAGGCGCGAGGAGCTGCACTACGAGGGCGGGCTCGAAGCGTTCGTCCGGTATCTCGACCGATCGAAACAATCGAATCTCGACAAGCCGATCCTGGTGCGGGGCGAGAAGGACGGCATGACGGTCGAGGTCGCGCTGTGGTGGAACGACAGCTTCCACGAGAACGTGTTGCCGTTCACCAACAACATCCCGCAGCGCGACGGCGGCACGCATCTCGCAGGGTTCCGCGGCGCCTTGACCCGGCAGGTGACGGGCTATGTCGAGCGCTCGGGCATCGGCAAACGGGAGAAGGTCGACGTTTCGGGCGACGATTGCCGCGAAGGGCTGACCTGCGTGCTGTCGGTCAAGGTTCCCGACCCGAAGTTCTCGTCCCAGACCAAGGACAAGCTGGTCTCCTCCGAGGTCAGGCCCGTCGTGGAAGGCATCTGCAACCAGGCGCTCGCCAATTTCCTCGAGGAGAACCCGGCGGAAGCGCGCAAGATCGCCGACAAGGTCGTCACCGCCGCCCAGGCGCGCGAGGCCGCGAGCCGGGCGCGCGATCTGACCCGCCGGAAGGGTGTGCTCGACATATCGAACCTGCCGGGCAAGCTCGCCGATTGCCAGGAGCGCGACCCGGCGCTGGCCGAGCTGTTCCTCGTCGAGGGCGACTCGGCCGGCGGCTCGGCCAAACAGGGCCGCAACCGCGAATATCAGGCCGTGCTGCCGTTGCGCGGCAAAATCCTCAACGTCGAGCGCGCGCGCTTCGACAAGATGCTGTCGAGCCAGGAAATCGGCACGCTCATCACGGCGCTCGGCACGGGCATCGGCCGCGACGCCGCGGCCGGCTTCAACGCGAGCAAGCTCCGCTACCACAAGATCATCATCATGACGGACGCCGACGTGGACGGGTCGCATATCCGCACGCTGCTGCTGACGTTCTTCTATCGGCAGATGCGCGAGCTGATCGAGCGCGGCTACATCTACATCGCGCAGCCGCCGCTCTACAAAGTCAAGCGCGGCGGCAGCGAGCAGTACCTCAAGGACGAGCGGGCGCGCGAGGACTACCTGCTCGACGGCGGGCTCGACGGCGCCGTGCTGCGGCTGGCCAGCGGCGAGGAGCGGGCACTGGTGGACCTGCGCACCATCGTCGAACAAGCGCGGCTCGTGCGCGCCGTGCTGGCGCAACTTCACACGCGCTACGATCGCGCGGTGGTGGAACAGGCGGCCATCGCGGGCAGCCTGAAGCCGGTCGCGGCGCTGGGCGACGAATACGCCGCCACCCTGGCCGAGGAGGTCGCGCGCCGCCTCAACGCGCTGGCCGAGGAAACCGAGCGCGGTTGGGAGGGCTCGGTCGGGCCGGACAGCTTCGTGTTCACGCGCACCTTGCGCGGCGTACGCGAGGCGGCGGTGCTCGACGCCGGGCTGCTCGCCTCGGCCGAAGCGCGCCGCCTCGACGAACTCGGCGGCGCGCTGGGCGAGGTCTACGCCGCGCCCGCGACCTTCACCCGCAAATCCGACGCCGTGGCGGTGTCGGGTCCGACCTCGCTCGTCGACGCCGTGATGGCGGCGGGCGGCAAGGGCATCAGCCACATCCAGCGCTACAAGGGCCTCGGCGAGATGAACCCCGAACAATTGTGGGAGACCACGCTCGACCGCGACGCCCGCTCGCTGCTGCAGGTGAAGATCAAGGAGGTGGACGAGGCCGACGACATGTTCGTCAAGCTCATGGGCGACGTGGTCGAACCACGCCGCGAGTTCATCCAGGAGAACGCGCTGAAGGTGGCGAACCTGGACGTGTGAGGACGCCGGTTGACACGCCCCATGAGGCGTGGGGGTTCGCCCATAGTGACCAGAAGGGGCGGCTTTGCGTGCAATGGGCGCAAGGGCCTCATGGGTTCAAGCGAGCGTGGATCGCGCGACCGCCCCGGTGGGGATCGGGCCGGCACCGGGCGGTATGTGAACGTCGTTCGCACTGGCGCGATACCGCGTTCGCCGGCGGCGTCACGGAGCCAGCGCCTTCCTTCTCCCTTGCCCTTCGCATCCGATGTCGGTCATCGCCACGGGTCCGGTCGTTACACCGATACGTCTTCAAGCAGGGACGCGGCCGAAGGCTCGAACCCGCCATGTGCCCCTTCGGTTCGCCACCGTTCGCGCTACGCACGTGACGCCGACCGATGCTCGCCGAAGCGGCGTCTCCGCCTCGGCGCGGACGGAGCGACGCGCCGCGGCGAAGCCTGTAGGCGACATCGGGCCGCAGGGAACCCCAGACGGGACTGACCGTCCGTGGCGGCAGGCGCGGCGGACGGCGTTTGAGCGCGTCGGGGTTTCGTGTTCCTTGCACAAGCATCGGCGATCGGCATGCCCTCGCGGGAGCCCCCCGAGACGCATTCGACCGCCGCCACCGTGGCACGCCTTCGAGCCTAACTCCATGCACCGAACCCCCGACCCCGCCGTTCTCGACAAGCTCAAGGGCCGCATCCAGGCGCTGCGCGCCAAGACGGTCGACAACGGCTGCACCGAGGACGAGGCGCTCGCGGCGGCCGCGAAAGTGGCGGAGCTCCTCGACCGCCACGATCTTTCGCTGACCGACGTCGAACTTCGCGAAGCGTCGTGCGAGCGCCTCGTTTACGAGACACGCCGCAAGAAGCGCATCCCGATCGCGGATTGCGTGGGCGCGGTGGCACATTTCTGCGACTGCCGGGTCTGGCGCGAGAGGAATGGGCAGGGCGAAGCGCTTTACGTGTTCTTCGGTCTGCCGGCCGATGTCACGGTCGCGCACTACCTGACCGGGTTGATCGACGCCGCCGTGCGGTCGGAATTGGGCCGCTACAAGACGGGCCCCGCGTATCTCCGGTTCAGGCACCAGGAACGGCATCTCGCCAACGCGTCGTTCGCGCTCGGCATGGTGGCCTCCATCGCCGAAAGGCTCGACGCCATGAAGGCCGAACGCGATCGGTCGAACCTCAACACGGGCCGCGACCTCGTCGTCGTGAAGACGTCGGTCGTCGACGAGGAACTGCGCAGGCTCGGAATTGCGTTCACGACGGCCCGGAGCGCCGGCCGGAGGGTGTCGCACGAAGCCTTCGAGGCCGGCGGGACGGCCGGGACATCGTTCGCTATCACGCCCGGGATCGGTGCCGACCGGCGATCGGGCCGAGTCTGAAGGCAACCGCCATTCGCATCGGCCGCGGTTCGTCCCTTGAAGCGTGGCTCTGTCACGCCGCGACCTGGAGCGTACGCCGTTCCATCTCGTCGGCGTCGATGAGGCCGGCCAGGTAGTCGGCGTGAGCCGCTTCCATCTCGGGTGCGAGGCTGCGGCCCGCCAGGGTGGCCCGCAGGATCGCCTCGCGCACGACGGCGCCGCGGTCCGGCTCACCGACGGCTCGCAGGAACGAAATCGCCGGGCCGTCGATGACCGCGGCGGTCAGGATACCGGACTTGTAGGCGCCGGTGTCGATCGAAATGCGGTTGAGGGTCACGACCGGGTGGTCGCCGATGATCGTGTGGCCGTGCACGACGCGCCTTGGCAGGGCCGCGGCATGGTTGAGGAAGTCGTCGCGAATCCACATCAGGTCCTCGTCGACCTGCCGGTCGATCGGTACACCCGGGCGGATGCCGGCGTGAACGAAGAGATGGCTGCCGTCATCGTGCGTCAACGGCAGGCCGGCGAGAAAGGCCGCGTGGCGCGGGAGTTCGCGACCGTTCTCGTGCCGCGTTTCGCGCTCGACGCCGTAGCTGGCGAGGGTGTGCCAGAATAGGAGCCACGCCCAGTTCGGCAGTCCCTGGCCCGACGTGACGGCCTTGACGAACAGGTCGTCGTGGTTGCCGCGCAGACAGACGAACGCATCGCCGGCGCGACGAGGCCCCGCGATCAGCCGTTCGACCACGCCGAACGAATCCGCGCCGCGGTCGACGTAGTCGCCCGTGAACACGATCTTGGCGCGCGCGCGCCGGCGCGCGGCGTCGGCCTCGATCGCGTCGAGGAGCTGGTTCAGGAGATCGAGGCGGCCGTGGATATCGCCGACGGCGTAGGTGACGGTGTTCATTCGCGCCGGTTTATGGCGCCCCGCTTCGAGGCGCAACGCCCGAGAACGCGCGATTCACCCATCCGCATGCGTTCGCTCGGACGGCGCCGACCGGTCCGGCCGGCAAGGATCGACCGGAACTCGTCGCGGATCGTCCATCGGCAGCGTCAGCACGCCGCGACCGTAGGGAGCGGGCGCGCCTCGGCCGCGGCGATGTCCACCCGCGGTCCTCCTCGAGCGGCGCAGGCGCGCTCATCGATCGAAATGCTCCAGCGTTTCGCGCATGGATGCGCTGGAAACCTTGAGGAGCCCGTCCAGGGGACCGTCGAGTTCGACGAGGACGAACACGGCGGCCGCGATGGTTCCCGCCGCGAGGCAAATCGACGCCATCGCCAGGGCGTTTCGTGGCGCGCTCAAACCGAAACTGAGGAACACCGTCGCCAGCATGAAAGCGAGCAGGCGGTAGAAGGGGATCGAGATGGAACGATGCGCTTCGCCGATCAGCTTCCAGCGGTTGTCGCTCAGCTTGTTGAAGTCCGAAGCGCAGATTTCCGCGAGCGCTTCACGGGCGGAATCCGCGATCCGTAGCGAGGCGATGTTCATGCGCGCCTGCTGCAGCGCGTCGCTCAGGGCCAAGCTTTCGAACTTCTGTCCGGTGCGCTCGTCGATCGGGTAAATCCCCGAGGGAGGGGCTTCTTCCGGCCAGGTGCTCGCAATGGCGCTCGCCGTGTAGTCCCTCAGCAGCCCGCGGATCGGCTGCGCCTCGGGTCCGTAGCTCTTCAGGCAGGTCTCCGTTTGTCTTATGCTGCCCGCCAGCGCGTTCATGTCGTTCCCGGCCGTCACGAAGGCCGAGTTCACGCTCGCCGTCAGCAGTCCGAGAACCAATACCGCGAACGTGACCACCAGGCTCGACACGAGGCGCACGGTGTCCAGGGTCTCCCGCGAGCGATGCCGTTCAGGGAGCCTCGGCAACAGCATGTGCCCGGCCGCCGACGCGCCGAGGAGCAGCAGCAGCAGGAGGATCGACCAGGACAGATCGGCTAGCTGTTCGAAGAAAAGCATCTCCTGTCCTGGTCCGGAACGTACGCTGGGCATAGGTCGCTTCCGACAAAGCACGATCGACTTCGGAAACGCGCGGGAGCCGAACGTCGGCGGCCAATGGCCAGTTGCCCGACCGGAGGCGGAGCGGCTGGCGCTCCCGCAGCTTCGGCAGCCGGGCCGACGCGCCCGCTTGGGTCCCGCTCAAACGAGCAGGCTCCGGCTCGCCTGCCTCTCCGCCTCCTGGGCGGCCTTGAGCTGCGCCCTCGTGTACATCAGGGCGTGCGCCGCCAAATCGCGGCCATCCTCCCAGAGGTTGCGCCAGATCCCCAGGATGCCTTCGAGCGGCTGGCCGACGACGCGCGACGAAAACGATTCGAACGTGATCGGCCCCGAATAGCCGGACCGCACCAGCGCACGAAACACGCCCGCGAGGTCGACCGTGCCCGAACCCATGTAGCCGCGGTGCGAATCCCCGGTGTGGAAATAGCCGAGGTGTTCGCCCGTATCGGCGATCGCCCCGGCGATGTCCGATTCCTCGATGTTCATGTGATAGACGTCGAGGTGCGCCTTGACGTTCGGCGCCCCGATCCGCTTGCACATCTCGACCGCCTGCGAGGCGGTGTTGAGCACGTTCGACTCGTAGCGATTCACCACTTCGAGCCCGAGGGTGACGTCGCTGCGGGCCGCGACCTCCGCCACGCGCCGCAACACGTCGACGGCGCGCTTGACGCCATCCGCCGTTGTCGGCACCGCGTATTTCTGGAATGCGGAATGGAGGATTCCGCACACGTGCGTCGCGCCGATGTCGCGCGCCATGGCGACGGCCTCGTTGAGGCGCGCTTCCCCGCGCCTCGTCTTGTCCGGGTCGTTGCTCGAAATATCCGTGTCGGCAGCGAGCCCGAGCGACGAGGTCGCGCCGATGCCGTGCTTCTCAAGCTGTTTGCGGGTGAAATGGACATCGATCGACGCCGGGTCGAGCGCCGGGACCTCGATCAGGTCGAAGCCGACTTCGGCCGTCTGCGCGATCGCCCGCTCGCACTCGTCGTGGCTCCAGCCCGCCGCCCAGACCAGCGCGTGCACCCCGAGCTTGTTCATCATTCCCTCCACGCTTCGCGCCGTTACCGCACCTGCGAGATGATTTATTGCATCGCGATAGAAGGTGAAAGCAACTCACGCCTCGAGACCATGATTGACAGAGATCCCGACGATGTCTAGCCTTTGATGAAACGTTTTAACCCGCACGAGCTTGCGGCTTTCATTGGCACGACAGGCGGTCCACATGGGGAAGCCCTATCCCGTTTCCATCCGGACGGTCGCCGAGCGCGCCGGGGTGTCGACCGCGACGGTGTCGAACGTGCTCAACGGCAAGCAGAACGTTTCGGCCGCCTTCGCCGCCCGCGTAAGGGGGGCCGTGGACGACCTCGGCTACGTGGCGGACAGCAACGCGTCGCGTTTGCGCTCAGGTAAGCGGGCCTTGGCCGGCGTGGTCGTGCCCGACCTGACCAATCCCATGTTCGCCACCTTCGTTTCCACCCTGGAGCGTGCCGCGAGGCTCGGCGGCTTCGACCTCCTCGTCGTGAGCTCGGCCAACGATGCCGCGGAGGAAGCGGAACGGCTGAGTCGCATCTCGTCCTGGCGCCCTGCCGGTCTCATCGTCATTCCGTGCGACGGGGCGCTGTCCCGCCGCAGGCCCAAGATCGCCGACCTGCCGATCGTGGTGGCGGACCGTATCCCCGACGACGACGCGTTCGACCTGATCGTCGTGGACAACGCCCGGGCGTCCGGCGCGATCGCGGCGCATCTCGCCGATCAGGGCTGTCGGTCCTGCCTCGTCGTCGGCAGCACGCTGTCCTTCAGCAACGTTCGCGAACGCTGGGAGGGAGCCCGCGCGGCTGCCGGCCGCATGGAGATCGCCATGCTGGAAGTGGGCCTCGACGCCCATGCGATCCGGCGCGGCATGCGGGAACGGCTCTCGAGCAGCCGCCGTCCCGCCGCCCTGTTCACGCTCGACCAAGTGACGACGCTCGCGGGCTACGAGGCGCTGCGCGAGGCCGGGGCGCCGATCGGCGACGACATCGCCTTCGCGAGCTTCGACGACACCGAATGGATGCGCTTGGTCAGCCCCGGGATCACGGCCGTACGCCAGCCCGTCGAACGGATGGCCCGGGCGGCCTGGGCGCAGTTGATGCACCGGGTAACGGGCGGCGAAGGTCCCCCGACGGTCTCGCGCCTGTCCTGCGCGATCGAAATCCGCGGCTCGACGCTGCGGCGGCAAAGCACGCCGGAAAGCTCGGCTGCTTGAAGAAGAACGGAAACGAAAAGGGAGAACGCACATGCTGATGACGCGACGCGGAGTTCTTGGATCGATCGGCGGCGGCGCCCTGGCGAGCACGCTCGGCGCGCCCACGATCTGGGCGCAGGGCAAGCAGACGCAGATCGGGGTGGTGGTCAAGATCGGCGGCATCCCGTGGTTCAACGCCATGGAGGTCGGCATCAAGAAGGCGGCGGGGCTTTACAACGCCAACGCGTGGATGATCGGGCCGACCCAGGCCGACGCCGCGCAACAGGTGCGGGCGATCGAGGACCTCATCGCCCGAAAGGTCGACGTGATCGGCATCGTGCCGAACGACGCGGCGGCGCTCGAACCCGTGTGCCAGCGCGCCAAGGCGGCCGGCATCAAGGTCCTCACCCACGAGAGCCCGGCCCAGAAGGAGAACGACTGGGACTTCGAGATGACCACGGTCGCGGCCTATGGCGAAAGGCACATGGACCTGCTCGCCAAGGAGATGGGCGAGGAAGGCAAATACATCGTCTATGTCGGCTCGCTCACGGTGCCGCTGCACAACGCATGGGCCGACGCGGCCATCGCCTACCAGAAGACCAAGTACCCCAAGATGGAGATGCTCGGCGACCGGTTCGGCGTCGCGGAAAGTGTGGACGAGAGCCTGAAGACCACGCAGGACCAGTTGCGCGCCCATCCCGACCTCAAGGGGATCCTCACGTTCGGCTCGCAGGGGCCGATCGGCGCCGCGCGCGTGCTGGACGATCGCGGCAAGGCGAAGTCGATCGTGCTCGTCGGCGGCTTCTCCCCCGGCCAGGGCCAGAAATACGTCATGTCGGGCACCATCCGGGGCGGCTACATCTGGAACCCGCTGGTCGCGGGAGAGGTGTTCGTGCAGCTCGCGAGCCTGCTCGCGGCGGGCAAGCCGATCACGGACAACATGGATCTCGCCGACGTCGGCCCCGTGCGGGTCTATCCCGACAAGCGCCTGATCCAGGCCCAGAAGCTCGAGTCGCTCGACAAGGACAACATCGCCCGGCTGGTCGCGCTCGGGCTTTGAGGCCTCCCTTCTCCCGCTCGCGGGAGGAGGTGGCGCGAAGCGCCGGATGGGGGCGGGTGACCGCATCGGCCAGCCCGCAAGGGCGCCGTGCAGGCCGAAGCCCGGCGTCCCTCATCCGTCGCGGTTTCGCGTCGACACCGTCTCCCGCGGGCGGGAGACGGGCCGGACGTCCGGCGTCGGCCGCATGCGTTGGATCACCCGCGACGGACCTCCATGACCGCACCTCTGCCGTTCCTCAGCCTCACCGGCATCGCCAAGCGCTTCGGCGGCGTGCTGGCGCTCGACGGCGTCGACTGGGACGTGCGGGCGGGCGAGGTCCACTGTCTCGTCGGCGAGAACGGCTGCGGCAAGTCGACCCTCATCAAGATCGTGGCGGGCGTCCACCCGCCGACGGGCGGCTCGGTCACGATCGAGGGGGAACCGGCGCTCCCCCTGAACCCGGCGCGTGCCCGGGCGCTCGGCATCCAGGTGATCTTCCAGGACCTGTCGCTGTTTCCGAACCTCAGCGTCGCCGAGAACGTGGCGGTCGAGGGCCATCTCGCGGGCCTCGCACGTCCGGTCAGCCATGGCCGCATGCGCGCCCTCGCGCGCGCCACGCTGGAACGCCTCGATTTCCCGCTCGATCCCGACGCCAGGGTCGCCGACCTGTCGGTGTCGGAACGGCAGATCGTCGCGATCTGCCGGGGCCTCGCGGCGCGTGCGCGGCTCATCTTCATGGACGAGCCGACCGCCTCGCTGACGCGCGCGGAGGTGAGCCGGCTGATGGCCATCGTCGGGCGCCTCAAGGCGGACGGCATCGCGGTCGTGTTCGTGTCCCACCGGCTCGACGAGGTCGTGGCCATCGCCGAGCGCGTGACGGTGATGCGGGACGGCCGCAAGGTGGGCACATGGCCGGTGGCCGAGGTCGACCAGCGCCGCATCGGCCACCTGATGACCGGGCTCGACATCCGTCACGCGGTCGTGGCGCGCGACCTCGACGGCGCACCGCCGCTCCTGTCGGTCCGGGACCTCGGGCGTGACGGCGAATTCGCCGGTGTCACCTTCACCTTGCGCCGCGGCGAGGTTCTCGGGCTCGTCGGCCTCCTCGGCGCGGGGCGCACCGAACTCGCCCTGACCTTGTTCGGCATGACGGCGCCCGAAAGCGGCACGATCGCGCTCGACGACAAGCCCATCCGCTTGCGTTCGAACCGCGACGCGGTGCGCGCCGGCATCGCCTATGTGTCCGAGGACCGGCTTGGTCTCGGCGTGATCCTGAAGCAGTCGATCGCCGACAACATCATCCTCGCCGTGCTGAAGGGTCTGCGCGGACGGTTCGGGCTCATTGCCGCGAAACGCCGCCACACGGTGGCGGCCGAGGGCGTCAGGCGTCTCGCGATCAAGATCCCCGGCCTCGACCGGCCGGTGGGGACGCTGTCGGGCGGCAACCAGCAGCGCGTGGTGCTGGCCAAGTGGCTGGCCGCGCGTCCCAAGATCCTCATCCTCGACAGTCCGACGGTGGGCGTCGACATCAAGAACAAGCAGGGCATCTACGAAATCGTCGCCGCGCTCGCGCGCGACGGCGTCGGCGTGCTCGTCATCTCGGACGAGGTGGGGGAATTGTTCGCCACCTGCGACCGCGTCCTGCACATGCGGGGCGGGCGCATCGTCGACGAGATCGTGCCGGGGCTCGTCGGCGAGCACGCCCTCGAGGAGCGCGTCTATGCCTGAGCGTTCGTCGCGGTTGAGCCGCCTGCAGCGCCAGCCGGAAGCCTGGCTCCTGCTCGTCATCCTGGTCGTCGGCGGCGCCTTGGCGGCGCTCGCGCCAGGCTTCCTCAGCCTCGCCAACCTGATGGACCTTCTCGAAACCTATTCGGTCCAGGCCGTGATGGCCATGGGCCTCTTCGTCGTGCTGGTGGCGGGGGGCATCGACATCTCCTTCGCGGCGACGGCGTCCGTGGCACAATACGTCGCCGCCGCGCTCGCCACGCGGGCCGGCCTGCCGGGCTTCGCCTGCGTGGGCGCGGGGCTCTGCATCGGCACCGCCTTGGGTTGCCTGAACGCCGCCCTGATCCATTTCGTGCGGATCACCTCCATCATCGCGACCATCGCCACGATGAGCGTGACCTTCTCGCTGTTGATGTACTTCTCCGGCGGACGATCGGTCTACAACCTGCCCGACTGGTGGACCGACCGCGTCGTGTTCTGGCAGACCGAGGACGCGGCCGGGAACCTCACCCGCCTCACCCTGCCGGTCGTCGTGATGTTCGGGGCGGCGCTGTTCACCTGGTTGCTGATGACGCGCTCGACCGTCGGCCGCCAGTTGTACGCCCTCGGCGGGAACGCGGAAGCCGCGCGACGCATCGGTGCGAACATCGGCGTGCTGCATTTCGCGGCCTACGGCTTCCTGGGGTTCATGGCGGCGCTGGCGGGCTTGCTGCAGGCCCACCGCGTCGGGGAAAGCGTGCCGAACGCCATGTACGGCACCGAATTGTCGGTCCTGTCGGCCGCCGTGCTCGGCGGCGCGAGCCTCACGGGAGGCATCGGCACGGTGCCGGGCGTGCTCCTCGGCATCGTGCTGCTCGCCATGCTCCAGAACGGGCTCAACCTGCTCGGGATTTCCTCGTACTTCTTCCAGATCGTGATCGGGCTCACGATCCTGATCTCGACATCGATCACCGTGATGAGCGCGCGCAGGCGGCGCCGACACCGCTCGGTCGCGCCGGAGGCCGCGCATGGCTGAAGCATCGGGCCCTCGGTCGATCGACGCGGGACTCGCGTCGCTGACGGCACGGCTCCGGGGCGGGGGCATAGCCGGTGGCCTGTCCGGGCTATCGCTCCTCCTCGTCGTGCTCGTGCTGTTGTTTTCAGCGCTGATCCCCGGTTTCGCCAGCGCCGGTACGGCGCAGTCGTTCATGGCGCAGATGCCGCTGCTCGGCCTGCTGTCGCTCGCCATGATGATCCCTCTCGTCACCGGAGGGCTGAACCTCGCCATCATCGCCACCACGAACCAGTGCGCGCTGTTGATGGCCGCGATCATGCGCTCGGCGCTCACGCCCGGGGCCGGCGGCGGCACGGTGGTCCTGGCGATCGCGGCGGCGCTCTGCGCCGGGCTCCTGCTGTGCCTGCTGATCGGCCTGCTCACGGGGGCGCTGGTCGCCTATACGGGCGTCCACCCCATCCTGGTCACGCTCGGCACCAAGTCGCTGCTCGACGGCATCAGCATCGAACTGACGCGCGGGCAGGCCCTGTCCGGCTTGCCCTCGGCCTATGCGGCGACGGGCAACGCCACGCTGTTCGGCGTTCTCCCGGCGGGTTTTCTCCTGCTCGTGGCCACGGCCGTCCTGGTCGGCATCGTCTTGCGCCGGACGCCGTTCGGCATTTCCTGCGCGATGATCGGGTCCAACATCGAGGCGGCCCGCTACTCCGCCATCGACACGAAACGCGTGCTCGTCGGCGTCTACACCGCGTCGAGTTTGCTGTGCTTCGTTGCCGCCATGGTCATGCTGGCGGTGTTCAACTCGGCCAGCGCCGACTACGCCCAATCCTACCTCCTGGTCACGATCCTAGCGGCCGTGCTCGGCGGCGTCGACCCGTTCGGCGGCTTCGGCCGGGTGTCCGGCCTGATGCTCGCCCTGGCGGTGTTGCAGGTGATCTCCTCCGGCTTCAACCAGTACGGGCTCAGCCCCTACCTCACGACGGCCATCTGGGGCCTGACGCTGATCGGCGTGATGACGCTGCAGACGATCCGGCCCTATCTCGCGTTCCTTTGGCGGCCGTGAGCGCGGTCGCGGTCTTCGATGTCGGCAAGACCAACGTCAAGCTGACGGCGGCCGGCGCCGACGGGTGCCTGCTCGAAACCCTGTCGACGCCGAACCCGTCGCGGCCCGGGCCGCCCTACCGGCACCATGACGTGGGCGCGCTCGAGCGCTGGCTCGTCGAAGGCTTGCGCACCCTCGCGCGGCGACACGCGATCGCGGCGGTCGTCGCCTGCGCGCATGGGTCGGGCGGCGTTCTCGTCGGCGACGACGGGCCGGTCCTGCCCATGGTCGACTACGAACAGGTCCTGCCGGCGGCGGTCGACGCGGAATACCGGGAGGTCGCGGGCTCGTTCCGCGAGCGCGGCAGCCCGGTGATGCTCGGCGCGGCCCACCTCGCGCGCCAGATGCTGTGGCTGGAGCGCGGCTGGCCCGACCGCTTCGCGGGGGCACGGCATTTCCTCGCCACACCGCAATATTGGGCGTGGCGCCTGTCGGGCGTCGCCGCCTCGGAAGTCACGAGCCTCGCCGCGCAGTCGCATCTGTGGAGCCCCGCCGACGCCAGGTTCGCGGCGCTCGTCGGCGCCCGGAACTGGGGCCGGCTGATGCCGCCGCTCGCGCCGGCCTGGGCGACGTTGGGGCCGCTCGCGCCCGCGTTCATCGCCGCGACCGGGCTCATGCCCGGAACCCGCGTGCTGTGCGGCATCCACGATTCCTCGGCGAACCTCTACCGTTATCAGGCGGCCGGGCTCGCCGACCTGGTGGTGGTCTCGACCGGCACCTGGATCGTGGCCATCAGCGACCGCGGGGAAGCCGATTTCGACGCGGAACGCCCGGGATTCACGGGTAACGCCGATGTCCGGGGTCGCCCGCTGCCCGGCATGCTGACGATGGGCGGACGGGAGTTCAGCGCGGTGGCGGGCAACGCGCGGGCCTCCGCTTCGCCCGACGATGTCGTCCGGCTGGTCGATTCGGGCACCATGGCGCTGCCCTCCTTCGGCGGCGACGACGGGCTGTTCCCCGGCACGGCGCGTTCGGGCGTGCTCGTGGGGCCGCTCGCGGACGACCTCTCGCTGCGCCCCGCGCTGGCCGTGCTCTACGCCGCGCTGCTCACCGAACGCTGCCTCGACGCGCTCGCCGGCGCCACGATCGCGCTCGACGGGTCGTTCGTGCGCCACCCGCTCTACGGCGCCCTCGTGGCGGCGCTGAGCCCGGGCCGGCGCGTCGTCGTCAACCGCGATCAATACGGCACGGCGACCGGCGCGGCCTTGCTCGCCTCCCACGAATCGCGGACAACACCAGCGCCTTTGTCGCTCGAACACCCGGCGCCGTTTCCCCACCCCGATCTCCCCGCCTACCGTGCGCGTTGGCGGGAACGCGCCTTGTCCAGGAGACCTTGATGACCGCCGACGATCTCAGCCGCCGCCGCGAGATGGTGGACACATGCCGCAAGATGAACGCGCTCGGCATCAACCAGGGCACGTCGGGCAACATTTCGACGCGTAACGCGGACGGGTTCCTGATCACCCCCACCTCGCTGCCCTACGACGCGATGGAGCCCGACGACCTCGTGCAGATGGCTTTCGACGGCAGCTTCGCCGGGCGCCGGCGGCCGTCGTCCGAATGGCGCTTCCACCGCGACATCCTGCAGGCGCGCCACGACATCGACGTCGTGCTGCACTGCCACTCGGTTTACGCGACGACGCTCGCCGTCCACCACAAGACCATTCCAAGCTTCCACTACATGACGGGCGTCGCCGGCGGCACGACGATCCGCTGCGCGCGCTACGCGACCTTCGGCACCCAGGCGCTGTCGGACGCCGCGCTCGAGGCGCTGGAGGGGCGGTTCGCGTGCCTGCTCGGCCAGCACGGCCAGATCGCGCTCGGCAAGACGCTGGCCGCGGCGCTCGCGCTCGGCGTCGAGGTCGAGACCTTGTCGCGCCTCTACGTGCAGGCGTTGACGCTGGGAGAACCGCCGGTGCTGTCCGATGAGGAGATGGCCCGCGTGCTCCAGCAGATGAAGAACATGAGCTACGGCAAGGCGCCCGACCTCGAAGGCGTCAACGACGTGCCGCTGGCGAGGGCCGCCGCCGATGTGCTCGCCGCCCCCGCGGTCGCGGTCGCGCCCGCGAAATCCCGCCCGCGCCGCGCCGCACGCGACGCCAAGCTGGGGCATTGACGAGGCAGGTCGGCCGCCGATCGGTCGAGGCTTCATCATTTCGGTCCGCTACCGCGGCGCGGGCGCGTCCGCCTTCGACGGACCTCGGCGCCGTCAGGGTCCGCAACGGTCAGCGTGCGCTTGGGATCGTCGGCAGCAACCGGAGGACCGGGCCGCGACGGAGCGACCGGACTGGCCACGCGGGTCTCCCGGAAGCAGGGTCGTATCGATCGGATGAGGAACGCGAGGGAGCTCGCACCGGCTCACGCGGACATCCGCTCCCGCTCCGCCACCCCCGCTTCCTCGGCGATCGCGTCCCGCGCCTTGGCGTCGTAGAATGAGGCCGTGTGCTCGCCCCGCAGCGCTTCGCGCGTGAAGCGGATCAGGTGGTGACACACGAAGCCCATGTTGAAGATGGCCTCGATCTGGCCGCGCTTCAGCGCCTGCCAGGTCGCGCGCCAGAACGGCCGGCGGTAGTCCGACGCGACGCCGAGCGTCCAGACGATGCTGACGCTCATGAAAAGCGCGCGCCGCAGGTTCGCGCGCGTAAGCTTGCCCTTCGCGGGGGTCCGCATGCGGTGGACGTAGGTGGCGTCCATCTGGTGGGTGAACCGCGCGAAGATGTTCTCGGGCGCGTAGGCGTGCGCGATGACGCGGCGCCAGGTCGCCACCACCGCGTCGTGCGGGCGCAGGAACTTGACGTTCGATTCGAGCTTCGGGTCGTTCAGGAGCCGCCCTTCGCGCTGCAGGCGGTCCCACAGCGGCGTCCTGGGCAGGGCCTGGAGCAGGTTCATGGTCAGCACGGGGACCTGCGACGCTTCGATGAAGTCGATCAACCGTCCCTCGGAGGCATCCGAATCGGTATCGAGCCCCAAGATGATGCCGGAGGTGACTTCGAGACCGTAGCGGTTCAGGGTCGCGATGGCCTCCATCATCGGCACGGCGTTGTTGTGGCTCTTGTCGATCTGCTTCAGGGCGTCCAGTTCGGGCGTCTCGATGCCCACGAACACGGTGAAGAACCCCGCCTCGCGCATCAGTTCGAGGATTTCGGTCTGCTTGGCGAGGTTCAGCGTCGCCTCGCAAGCGAACTGCAGCGGGTAGCCGTGCTTCCTCTGCCAGCCGATCAGGTGCGGCAGCATGTCCCGCGTCGCCTTGCGGTTGCCGATGAAATTGTCGTCGACGAAGTAGATCACGGCCGGGTGGGACGGCTGAGACACGAACGCGTCGAGTTCGCGCAGGAGCTGCTCCGCCGTCTTGAGGCGAGGCTGGCGGCCGTAAAGCGCCGGGATGTCGCAGAACTCGCACCGGTAGGGGCAGCCGCTCGAAAACTGGATCGAGCCCAGTAGGTAGGTCTTGAGCGGCACAGAGCCGTAAGCGGGCAGGGGGAAGTCGTGCAGCGCGAGCCGATCGGCGGTCTCCAGGCGCACGGGGGCCGGGGGCGGGGTCACGTCGGCGTCGAGCAGCCGCACGAGTCGATCGGTCGCGTCGCCGATCTCGCCGACGTGGAGGTAGTCGAACTCGGGGTAGGTCTCGGGCGCCGCCGACGCGGACGAGCCGCCGAGCACCGTGACCTTGCCGAAACGCCTGGCCTTGGCGTGGATGGCCCGGATCTGCGGCGCCTGGATGTGCATGCCGCTGACCAGCACGGCGTCCGCCCACGCGTAGTCGGCGTCCGCGGCGGGGCCCATGTTCTCGTCGATGAACCGCACGCTCCAGCGTTCGGGCATGTAGGCCGCGATGACGAGCAGGCCCTGGGGCGGCATGAAGGCGCCGACGCCCGGCATGAGCCCATAAGCGTGGGAGAAGGTGCCGAACGAGGGCGTGTAGTGCGGGAACACGCACAGGATGCGGCGCTCGTTCGCCACGGGCACGGGACAGCGCACGGATCCGACTCCTGCAAAAGGTTCTCGGGCACCCTTCGGCCAGGCCCGCCCCTTCGCGAGTGTAGCACGGCCATTCGGCCGCGTTGAGGTGCGCTCGCACCTCACAACGGCGTTTCGCGGCGACCGGCCTTCGTGTTACCGGAGCGCCGGACGGCACGTCGGCGTTCCGCCTTCGCCGCGAGGGACGTGGACCGAATGGACAACGTGGTGGTGGTCGACCATCCCCTGGTTCAGCACAAGCTGACGCTGATGCGCACGGAACAGCGCTCGACCAAGGGCTTCCGGCAATTGCTGAACGAGATCGGGATGCTGCTCTGCTACGAGGTCACGCGCGACCTGCCGACCGAACTCGTCGCGATCCGCACCCCGCTCATGACCATGATGGCCCCGCGCATCGCCGGCAAGAAGCTGGTGCTCGCCCCGATCCTGCGGGCGGGGGTGGGCTTCCTCGACGGCATGCTCGACCTCGTGCCCTCGGCCCGGGTGGCCCACATCGGGCTTTATCGGGATCCCGCAACGCTCGAAGCCGTCGAATATTACTTCAAGGCGCCGACCGACCTCCCCGATCGTCTGACCATCGTCATGGATCCGATGTTGGCGACGGCCAATTCCGCGATCGCGGCGATCAACGGCCTCAAGCTGCGGGGGGCTCGCGACATCCGCTTCGTCTGCCTGCTCGCCGCTCCCGAGGGGGTGGGCAAGCTGCAAGCCTCGCATCCCGACGTGGGGATCTGGACCGCCGCCGTCGACAGCCACCTCGACGAGCACGGCTATATCGTGCCGGGCTTGGGCGATGCCGGCGACCGCATGTTCGGGACGAAGTAGAAGCGGCTTTCCTTCAGGACTCACTCCGATGCTCACCGATCCTTATGCCTGGCTGCTGTCCGTGCACGTCATCGCCATCGTGGTTTGGATGGCCGGCCTGTTCTACCTGCCGCGTCTCTTCGTGTACCACGCGGAGGCTGGCCCGGGCACGCCGCAGTCCGAGACGTTCAAGCTCATGGAACAGCGGCTGCTGCGCATCATCATCAACCCGGCGATGATCGTCGTCTGGATCACCGGTCCGTTGCTGGCCTACCAGCACGGATTCTTCAGGTATGGTTGGCTGCATGCCAAGATCCTGCTGGTCGTTCTCCTCAGCGGCGTGCATGGCGTGCTGGCCGCGTCGACCCGTCGGTTCGCCACGGACGCGAACACGAAAAGCCCGCGCTACTTCCGCATCCTCAACGAGGTTCCGACGGTTCTGCTGATCGGCATCGTCGTTCTGGTCGTCGTCAAACCGTTCTGACCTTTTGACGGCATCCGGTCTCACGCCGAGCGGCTTCTGAAATCGCGAGCCGGGGCTGTCCCGCCGCGCCCGCCCCGGCGTCGGGGCCGCGGGTCGCGGGTGGCGGTCGCCCCCGTCGTTGGCGCGACGCGTCCGCCGCATGTCGCCGCATCGGTTAGCCCCGGCGCATCTCGCGCTTTGCCGGCCGTCCCCATATGGGGAGCGGTGGCCCTGGTGGGAGCGAAGGTGTAAGGTGAAGCGGTATCTGCATTACGCTTGGCCGGCTGTTGGGCTCGCGGCGGTCGCGTTCTCCTCATACCTGCTGTTCCTCGGGCCTCACGCGCTGTCCGTGGACGAGATCCGGACAGCTCTCGCGCATATCGCGGGCTTCTCGGGATGGCGGTGGGCGCTGGCGATAGCCTCGACTTCGGTCGCATATGCGGCGCTGGCCTGGTATGACAGGATCGCGTTGTTCCACCTTGGGTTCAAGCTGCCCTGGCCGTTCGTCTCGGCCGTGTCCTTCACCACCTACGCGCTGTCCCACAACATCGGCATGACGGTGCTGTCGGGCGCCATGGTGCGCTATCGCGCCTACTCGACGAAAGGCCTCACGATAGCGGACGTCGGCATCTTGGTGGCCTTCACCTCGCTGACGTTCTTTCTCGGGACGCTGACGCTCGGCGGTTTCGTGCTGCTCGTCGAGCCCGACATCGTTCGCCGGCTGTTCGACCTCGACCTCGAGCTCGCCAGGGCGCTCGGTGCGGTGATGGTGCTCGCGCCAGCCCTTTACGTCGCCGGCTCGGCGCTGCACCTGAAGCCGCTGCTGATCGGCCGCTTCAAGCTCGTCTATCCACGTGTCACGATCGCGCTGCGCCAGTTGCTGGCCGGCCCGCTCGAACTGATGGGGGCGGCCGGGATCATCTATTGCGCCCTGCCGGTCGACACGAATCCAGGCTTCCTGGTGGTGCTCGGCGTTTTCCTGGCCTCCTTTTCGGCCGCGCTGCTCAGCCACGCGCCAGGCGGCCTCGGCGTGCTCGAACTGGTGTTCGTCACCGCACTGCCGGCTGTACCCAAACCCGATGTCGTCGCGGCGCTCATCGTGTTCCGCGCGCTTTACTTCATCGTGCCGCTGGCGCTGGCCATCGTCGCGGTCATCGCCTTCGAGCGGAGCCGCATCGCCCGCACGCCGGTGCCGGGTTGACCGGCCTTCAGGATGTTCAGCCATGTACGTGCCGCCCGCTTTCGCCGAGACGCGACTCGGCGCGTTGCACGACCTCATCGGGCGGGCGCCGCTCGGGCTGCTGATCACGGCCCGCGACGGGCTTGTCGCGAACCACGTGCCCTTCGTGCTGCACGCGGATCGCGGGACACACGGTTTCGGGCTCCTGCGCGCCCATCTGGCTCGCGCCAACGCGCAAGCGGACGGCGCGCATGACGGCGCGGAAGCGCTCGTCGTGTTTTCGGGCGTCGAGCACTACGTGTCGCCGTCGTGGTACGAACCAAGCGCCTCACCGGCAAGGTGGTGCCGACCTGGAACTACGTCGCGGTCCACGCCAGCGGGTCGCTGCGGCTCGTCGACGATCCGGTCTGGGTGCGCGCGCAGGTGGGTTCGCTCACGGCCATGCACGAAGGCACCCGCGCCGAGCCCTGGGCGGTGGAGGACGCGCCGCCCGATTTCACGGCCGGGCAAGTGCGGGCGATCGTCGGCATCGAGATCGACATCGTCGCCCTGCGAGGCAAATGGAAGCTCAATCAGAACCGCAACCCCGCCGACCGAGAGGGCGTCGTCGCGGGGCTGAGGGAGGACGCGGAACCCGGCGCCCTAGCCATGGCGGACCTCGTGCCGCGCGGCTGATCGCGCGCCCGCGCCGCAACCGGGGCGGAAGGCACGCGTTCGGTCCGAACGGACGGTCATGTCGGCGCTGAGACAAGGGCTGGTTCTGGCGCAGGACAACGTCCCAAGCGAAGGCGGAGCGTCGCCGGGAAAGCATATCCGCATCCGGGCGACGAAGCGGAACCCGGGACGCCACGGACCGGCGGGAAGCTCTGCCCGACGTGCCACGGCAGTCGCGTGGTGAACGGGGCGCCGTGCGACCATTGGCCGGTACGGGCGTTGTCATCGAGGGAATCGGCGGCGGATGACGGCCGCCGTCTTCCCGCGCCGCTCGGCGGCGCCAACACGCCCCTACCGAAAAGCGGGGGCGCACACACGCGAGGGGAAAACTCATGCTGCGTTTCGTATCGATCGGGAGCGCCATCGCCATGGCCTGGTGCGCCGCGCTCGCTCCGGCCCGGGCCGAGACCGTGAACTACAAGGCCGACCTCAGGGCCGACACCGAAGTGCCGCCAAACCCAAGCAAGGGCGTCGGGCACCTCACCGCCATCTATGACACCGACACGCGGAAACTTTCCTACAAGGTCGGCTACACCGACCTCACCGGCCCCGCCACCATGGCGCACTTCCACGGACCGGCGAAGGCCGGCAAGACGGCCGGCGTGATGGTGCCGGTCGAGGGCTCGGTCGCGAGCCCTCTCGAAAGCGCCGCGACGCTGACCGACGATCAAGCCAAGGCGCTCGCCAACGGCGACATGTACTTCAATGTCCATACGGACGCGAACAAGAACGGCGAGATCCGGGGACAGGTCGTCAAGGGGATGTGATCGAACGATCGCAGCCCCTGGGTGGCGTTATGCGCTCCCTCCGCCCAAGCTTCGCACGGTCCCTCCCGCGTTCCGCAGGGGATCGTCGCGCGCGATTTCCTTACCCGCGAAGCCGGGGGGGCCGCGTGCGACGCGGCGGAGGGGGGCGGTCGCGGAAACTCAGCCGGATGACGCGCGCCGCGACCGCTCCGGTTATCATGCATTTCGCCCCGGCGGCGGGAATGCTCGTGCCGCGCTCACGCGGTCGCCGGGCCGTCCCCTATCTCGAAGCGGACCCCTTGCGCGAGCGGCAGCGTGCGGCCGTAGTTGATGGCCGAGGTTTGCCGCCGCATGTAGCCCTTCCATGCGTCCGAGCCGCTTTCGCGGCCGCCGCCGGTGTCCTTCTCGCCGCCGAAGGCGCCCCCGATCTCGGCGCCAGAAGGCCCCATGTTGACGTTGGCGATGCCGCAATCCGACCCCGACGCCGACAGGAACCGCTCGACCTCCCGCAGGTCGTTGGCGAAGATCGAGGATGACAGGCCCTGGGGAACCCCGTTCTGCAGGGCGATGGCCTGTTCGAGGCCGCGGTATTTGAGCACGTAAAGGATCGGCGCGAAGGTTTCGGCCAGGACCGGCCCCGTTTGCGCGGGCATTTCGACGAGCGCCGGGCGCGCGTAGACGGCATCCGCGCCGGCACCGAGGTTCGTCCGCCCGCCGCCGTGCACCGTGCCGCCCGCCTCCCGCGCGGCCGCGAGCGCGCCGTCCATCGCGGCCAATGCCGCTTGGTCGATGAGGGGACCCACCAGCGCGTCCGAGCGCAAAGGATCGCCCACGGATACGTCGCGGTAGACCCCGCGCAAGCGCCCCACGAGGGCCTCGTAGACGTCCTCGTGGACGATCAGGCGCCGCAGCGTGGTGCAGCGCTGCCCCGCGGTCCCCATGGCGGCGAAAGCGATCGCCCGGGTCGCGAGGTCGAGGTCGGCCGAGGGCGCCACAATGGCCGCGTTGTTGCCGCCGAGTTCGAGGATCGCCTTGCCGAAGCGGGCGGCCACGCGCTGACCCACGGCGCGCCCCATGGCGGTCGAGCCCGTCGCCGAAACCACCGCCACACGCCGATCGTCGACGAGCGCCTCGCCGACCTCCCTGCCTCCCAGAACGATGCCCGACAAGCCGTCCGGGACGCCGCCGAAGGCCCTCGCGGCCCGCTCGAACAGCGCCTGGACGGCGAGTGCCGTCAGGGGCGTCTTCTCGGACGGCTTCCACAAGACCGGGCCGCCGCACACGAGCGAGAGCGCGGCGTTCCACGACCACACCGCGACGGGGAAGTTGAAGGCCGAAATGACGCCGACCACGCCCGCCGGGTGCCATTGCTCCATCATGCGGTGATCGGCGCGCTCGGACGCTATGACGAGCCCGTGCAATTGCCGCGACAGGCCGGTCGCGAAGTCGCAGATGTCGATCATCTCCTGCACTTCGCCCAAACCCTCGGAGACGATTTTGCCGGCCTCGATGGTGACGAGCCGGCCGAGGTCGTCCTTGGCCGAGCGCAGTTCCGCGCCGAGCAGGCGGACGAGTTCGCCGCGGCGCGGCGCGGGCACGCCCCGCCACGTGTGGAAGGCATCATGCGCCCGCGTCACGGCCGCAATCACCTCGCCCGGCGCGGCGTCGGTGACGCCGCCGATCCCGGTTCCGTCGATCGGCGACCGGACGACGCGCTCGCCGCTCCTGAAGCGGTCCTCGGCGACACCGAAGGCACGCAGGATGCGGGCCGCCTCGGCGGCGAGGGTTGGGGTGACGTGCTGGTTCATGGACGACTCTTACAGGTTCCGCCTCAGGCCGCTTCGCGCCACCGTCCGGCAAACAACGGATGTCGCCAACCTTGCCGAAGCCGCGGACCGACCCCGATCGCGAGCACAAGGAAACGATCGCGGGACGGATCTACGCCATCACGCGCAGCTCGCGGGGCAGGGGGAAGAACATCGTCTCGGTGACGGTCGCCACCGTCTCGACGTCGATGCTGTAGCGCTCGGCGAAGGCGTCGATGATCTCTTCCACGAGCACTTCGGGCGCCGAAGCCCCCGCGGTGATGCCGATCGTCCGGATGGCGTCGAGCGGCGTCCAATCGATGTCGCTCGCCCGCAAAACCAGCTGGCTGTTGCGACAGCCGGCACGCTCGGACACTTCCTTCAACCGCTGCGAATTCGACGAATTGGCCGACCCCACGACCAGCATGGCGTCGACCTGCGGCGCGATCTGCTTCACCGCCTCCTGACGGTTCGTGGTGGCGTAGCAGATGTCTTCCCGATGCGGGCCGACGATGCCCGGGAAGATCCGCTTCAACGCGTCGACGATGCCGATCGTGTCGTCGACGGAGAGCGTCGTCTGCGTGACGAAGGCGAGCGGCCGGCCGGCGATGTCCGAACCGCGTTCCGCGGCCAGTCGCGCCACGTCCGCGATGTTCTCCACGAGCAGCACGGCGTCTTCGGGCAATTGCCCGAGCGTGCCCACCACCTCGGGGTGGCCCGCGTGACCGACCAGGATCACGGTGTAGCCGCGCCGGTGATGGAGCTCGGCTTCCCGATGGACCTTGGTGACGAGGGGGCAGGTGGCGTCGATCGCGAACAGGTTGCGGGCGCTGGCCTCGAGCGGGATGGCCTTGGGCACGCCGTGCGCGGAGAAGATCACCGGCGCGTTCGTCGGCGGGATCTCATCGAGTTCCTCGACGAAGATGGCGCCCTTTTTCTTGAGCGATTCGACCACGTACTTGTTATGAACGATCTCGTGCCGAACGTAGACCGGGGGGCCGTACATCCGCAGCGCCTGTTCGACGGCGTCAATCGCCCGGATGACGCCGGCACAAAAACCGCGCGGCGCGCAAAGCAGGATATGCAGCGGCGGTTTGGTCATCGCGTCTTTCCGATCCGGATCACCCGCAGGGTTGTGAGGGATGCCCGGAACAGGGTCAAGCCGACGGTTTGTCTCGGCGGTGTTTTCCTGGCATGCGATCCTCGCTGGCGGGCGCCCTACCACCTGCTGCCAGGCGTGCAGCCCCGGTGATGAGGCGCGGTCCCTCGGTCGCACCCGCCCCGTCGCGCCGACCGAGGGCCGCGACCCGCGCCGAAATTCGTGCACGGCTCGGTCCTGCATCACACGCCGACCACGACCGCCACGGGTTCGATCGGCGTTTTCGCCGTTTTCGCGGTCAACCTGTCGAAAGCATTCCGATGGCGAATAAATATAGGCGGAACGATCATAGGGTGTGATAACGTGCGGGCATCAGGCGAACGTTCGCCTCAGCGCGCGAGGGTAAGCCATGGCGGCCGTGCTCGATATCGACCAGCTTCGTACGTTCGTCGCGATAGCGGACGCAGGCACTTTCACGCGCGCCGCCGAGACCGTGCACAAGACCCAGTCGGCGGTGTCGATGCAGATCAAGCGGCTGGAGGAAACGGTCGGCACGGCGCTGTTCGAGCGAAGCGGACGCGCCTCGAAACTGACCGAAAGCGGCGATCGCCTCCTCGACTACGCGCGGCGCATCGTCCGGCTTTCGGGGGAAGCCCTCGCGAGCCTGACGGAAGCCGACCTTGCCGGCCGCGTGCGCCTCGGCCTGCCCGACGACTACGCCGACCGTTACCTCCCCGAGATCCTGGCCCGCTTTTCCCAATCCAACCCACGGGTCGAGGTGACGGTGGTTTGCGAGCCGACGCCCATGCTCTTCGAGCGCGTCGCCGCTTCCGACCTCGACCTGGCGATCATCACGCACCTCGAATCGCGCGGCTCGGCCTCGGTGATCCGACGCGAACGCCTCCTTTGGGTCACGTCGAGCCGCCACGCCGTTCACGAGCTCGATCCGCTTCCCCTGGCCCTTGGCCGCTCGTTCTGCACGTGGCGCCAAGCGGCGACCCTCGGTCTCGAAACCGCGGGACGGGCCTACCGGGTGCTGTACTCGAGCTGGAACTCGACCGCGGTCGGTGCCGCCGTCCTGGCCGGCCTCGCGGTATCGGTTCTCCCCGAGAGCGCGGTCCGGCACGGGATGCGTGTGCTCGGGCCGTCGGACAGGTTTCCCCCCTTGCCGTCCTGCAAGATCGCGCTGCTGAGGAACCGTTCCGAAACGTCGCCGCTGATCGATGCGCTTGCGGGCCACATCGTCACGAGCCTCGACAACCTGTCGGGAATGTCCGAGCGCGTCGCGCCTGCCGCCGAATGAGCGTTCCGCATCAGTTCAGGTGGGCGTTGATGGGGTTGAAGTAGTTGCTCGCGAGGCGGGTTCCGATCGCCGTTACCCCGATGACGATCGCGATCGAGATGAACCCGGCGATGAGGCAATATTCGATGGCCGTAGCGCCGGCGGCGTCGTTCAGAAAGCGGCGCAAGGTCGCCATGACTGCGTTCCAGGTTTACCTGATCCTGCCCGCGGCGCCTTAACGAATCGGTTCGCGAAAAGACGAGGCGAGAATAACGCCCCGCGATCCTTCGCTCGCTCGATGCCGGCCGCGGAGTGCCGACACCAAAACCCCGGCCTGAGGTCAGGCCGGGGTGAATTTCAGGCGAGCCGAGAAGATTACATCGTCTTCTTCATCTTCTTCTTCGAGTGCTTCTTCATCGACATTTTCTTCTTGGGCATCGCCATCTTGTCGCCCGACGTCATCGCGTCGCCGCCCATCGGGGCAGCGGCGGCGCCGGGGGGCGCCGGGTCGGTCGCCTGCGCCATGGCGGCGCTGAAACCAAGGACCGAGACCGCACAAGCGACAATCAGCGATTTCCTGAGCGTATTCATTGCTGCTCACTCCCATGAACTGCCGCCGCAGCGCTCCTGCTCGGCCAGCCAGCACCGGGGCAACGCGCTTAGGTCCGAGATGGTTGCAGCGCACTCCCGTCGGAGTTCGACGGCGTGGCGGCAGCGCCACAACACGGGCGTTCCTGCTCGAAACGCTGTGCCGAAAGGCGCTTTTGGGGGACGTCGTCACCCCGCCGTCTTCAGCGCGGTCGGGGGTGCGACGATGGCCGCCAGCCGGGACAAGTCGACGGGCTTGGTCAAAACGTCGTCCATGCCCGATGCCAGGCAAGCCGCCCGGTTTTCCGCGAAGGCGTGGGCGGTCATGGCCACCACTTTGACCCTCGGATAGCCCTCCGTCGCCTCGGCGCGACGAAGGCGTCGGGTGACTTCGAGGCCGTCGAGATCGGGCATGGAAATGTCGACGAGGATCAACGCGAACGACGGGCTGTCGCCCCGCATCGCCGCCAGGGCGAGTTCGAGGGCGGACGAGCCCTCGGCCGCGTGAACCACCTGGGCGCCGAGCCGACCCAGGAAATTGACCGCCACCAGGGCGTTGATGTCGTTATCCTCCGCGAGCAGGACGCGGAATGCCCGGCCGACGGCCCTGCGGCTCGCCGGACGCGCTGTCGCGCCGCGTGCCGTGGTGCCGACGCTGGGTTCGAGGCGCTCCGCCAGGGATCCCGCCCGGATGGGCTTGACGAGCCAGCCATGGAAACCCGGCGCCAGGTTCTGCCCGAACGCCCGTCGCTCGAACGGCGAAAACAGCAGGAAGGCGCTCCCCACGCCGGCGTCGCGCGCGGCTTTGGCCAGGGCGTCGATCGCCCGCTCCCCCAACGCGCAATCGACGAAGAGGAGGTGGGGCGGCGACGGCCCGCGCAGACGGGGCAGGGCGGTCTCGACCCCCGTCGCGCATTCGACGGTGGCGCCCGCCGCGTCGAGCGTTTCGGCCAGAAAGGGTGCTTGGAAGGGGGAGGACGCCACGACCAGCGCACGCCGGCCGCCGAGGTCGGGCCAACGCTTGCGGTCCGCACCCGCGTCGGCCGCGGCCGGTGGGAGGGGCACTTCGAAGGCGAAGATCGATCCGCCGCCCGGACGCGCCTCCAGCGTGAGCGTACCGCCCATGCCATCGACGATCCGCTTCGAAATCGCGAGGCCGAGGCCGGTGCCCCCGTGACGGCGCCGGGCGGAGCCGTCCGCCTGCTCGAACTCCTCGAAGATGATCGTTCGCCGGTCTGGCGGTACGCCGGGGCCGGTGTCGGCGACGGCGAACCGGACGGCGCCGGAAGACGCCGCCGAAACGCTCACGCCGACGCCGCCGCGGTCCGTGAACTTGACGGCGTTGCCGGCGAGGTTGGTGAGCACCTGGCGGAGCCTGACCGGATCTCCCGTGACCGTCGCGGGCAGGGCGGGGTCCAGGAACGCCGCGATCTCGAGGCCCTTGTCCTGGGCACGCGGCGCCAACAATTCCACGACGCCCTCGACGACGCCACCGAGTTCGAACGCTTCCGAGCCGAGGTCGAGCTTGCCCGCCTCGATTCGCGAGAAATCGAGGATTTCGTCGATCAGCGTCGCCAGTGCCCGCCCCGACGTCCTCACGGCTTCGACATAGGCCCTCTGTTCGCTGTCGATCGGCGTGCCGGCGAGAAGTTCCGCGATGCCGAGGATGCCGTTCAGCGGGGTGCGGACCTCGTGGCTGACCGTGGCGAGGAAGCGTGACTTCGCCTCGCTCGCGGCCTCGGCCCGTCGCCGTGCCTCGACGGCGGCCCGCATTTCCCACACGTCGTCGCCGAGCGTTTCCGAGCGATCGTGCAGGCGGGCCAGCCGGCGCGTGAGCCTGACGCGGTCGGCGAGCGCCGCGCCCGCGAGCAACGCCAGGACGCCGCAAATGAACCAGGGAAGAGCGCCCATGCCGAGTCCCGCAGAAGACATCGAGTTCATCCTGCGCGCGGCATCTTGCGATGGTTTGTGCCGACTTGCGGGATTCGCGTATATTGGCGTTAAGCAGCGGGAGTGTGGGCGTCATGGCCGGGCCGCCGGCGCATGGGCCGGATGGCCGACGGCGCGGACGACACCCCGGTCCACGTGGTGCCGGCGGACCGCTATTTCGTCCTCGGCGACAACCGGCCGAACTCGAACGACAGTCGCTCGCCCGAGAAGGACGGCCGCTACCTTCCGGCGAGCGCCGATGTCGCGGGACCGGTCGACATCGTCTACGCCGCGCGCGACCCGTCGCGCATCGGCATGCGGCCGCGCTGGTCCTCGCCGGTCCGTCGCTTTACGCCGCCCGCGCCCGGCGGTCGGCCATCGGCCGGTAAGAGAGCGCCTCGGCGAGATGCGGGCGCGATACGGCGGCGACGCCGTCGAGGTCGGCCAGCGTGCGCGCGAGTTTGAGGACGCGATGGAAACCGCGCGCCGACAGCCGCAGCTGCTCGGCCATGGTGCGCACGAGGTCGGTGCCGCCACGATCGACCGCGGCCACGCTTTCGATGACGTTGGCGGGCGCCGCCGCGTTGGTGGAAACCTCCGGCATGCCGAGGTCGGCATAACGCTTGATCTGGATCGCGCGGGCGGCGGCGACGCGCGCCGCCACCTCGGCCGATCCCTCGGTCGGGGGCGGCAGGATGAGGTCGGACGCCGACACCGCCGGCACGTCGATGTGGAGGTCGATGCGGTCGAGGAGGGGACCCGACAGGCGCGCCTGATATTGCGCGACGCAGCGCTCGTTGGGCTGGCGCTTGCAGGCGTAGCCAGGCTCGGTCGCAAGACCGCAGCGGCACGGGTTCATCGCGGCGATGAGCTGGAAGCGCGCCGGATAGGTGACGCGGTGGTTGGCGCGCGCGATCATGACCTCGCCCGTTTCGAGCGGCTGGCGCAGCGAGTCGAGGACGGGCGTCGCGAACTCCGGAAACTCGTCGAGGAACAGCACGCCGTTGTGGGCAAGCGACACCTCGCCGGGCCTGGCGCCGATGCCGCCCCCGACCAGGGCCGCCATGGAGGCCGAATGATGCGGCGCGCGGAACGGGCGGCGATCGGTCAGCGCGCCGCCCGCGAGGGTGCCCGCCACCGAATGAACCATGGACACGTCGAGGAGCTCGCGCGGACTCATCGGCGGCAGGATCGAGGGCAGCCGCGCCGCCAGCATCGACTTGCCGGCACCCGGCGGGCCGTTGAACAGCAGGTTGTGGCCGCCCGCCGCCGCGACTTCGAGGGCGCGCTTGGCGCTCTCTTGCCCCTTGACGTCGCGCAGGTCCGGCAGGCTCGCGCCTTGGGCGCGGATCGCGGGTTCGGGGCGCGCCATCACCTGCGTGCCGCGGAAATGATTGGCGAGCGCGATGAGCGAGCGGGGTGCCAGCACGTCGAGGTCTCGCGACGCCCAGGCGGCTTCCGGCCCCGACGCGTGCGGGCAGATGAGGCCGTGCCCCGCCGCGTTCGCCGCCACGGCGGCCGGCAGGACTCCGGCGACGGCCGAAATCGTACCGTCGAGCGCGAGTTCGCCGATAACGGTATAGCCGCTCAGCGCGTCGGGCGGGATCGCCCCGATGGCGGCCATGACGCCGAGCGCGATCGGAAGATCGTAATGGCTGCCCTCCTTCGGCAGGTCGGCGGGCGCGAGATTGACGGTGATGCGCTTGGCCGGGAGGGCGAGGCCCGAAGCGGTCAGGGCCGAGCGGACCCGCTCGCGCGATTCCCCCACCGCCTTGTCGCCGAGCCCCACGACGGTGAACACGACCGTGCCGTTGGTGATCTGCACCTGCACGTCGACGGGCCGCGCCTCGATGCCCTCGAACGCGACCGTCGCCACCCGCACGACCATCGCGGTCCCCTTCACGGCATGGTTGCGAGGCTAGCGGGGCATCGCCGGAAGGGCAAGGGCTCCGGAATGGCGTGTCAGGGCGATCGCTTCGGGTTAACGGGTCGGGTTGGGCTGCGGTGCGGCTCGGGAT
>CAXTIC010000020.1:0-61350 GCA_964244255.1 uncultured Lichenihabitans sp.
CGCGGAGGAAAGTCCGGGCTCCACGGAGACACGGTGCCGGATAACGTCCGGCGGGGGCGACCCCAGGGAAAGCGCCACAGAAAGCAGACCGCCCGATCCGCGGCTCCGGCCGCGGCAGTCGGGTCAGGGTGAAAGGGTGCGGTAAGAGCGCACCGCGGCGGCGGCAACGTCGCCGGCATGGCAAGCCCCACCGGGAGCAAGATCGAATAGGGGCGACGGGGCCAGCGATGGCCCAACCCGTCTCCGGGCTGTCGCCCGGGTTGATTGCTCGAGGCCGCGGGCGACCGCGGTCCCAGAGGAATGGCCGTCACGTGCGCGGGCTGGTCAGCCTTCGTGCCCTACAGAACCCGGCTTACAGGCCGGCTGGCACTTTTCCCGGCTCCCGGAGCCCGACCGGAAACGCGAGCGCGGTCAGCGCGCGGACGCGGACACCTCTGCCTGCGGGCGAGCGTCGGCGCCGGTTGTCGTGCGACAGCCGCCGAGGCGTTCGCGGGGAACCGCGACAGCGTCCCCGATGCCGTTCAGCCCTTTCTGTTTTTTCGACCGGCCGCCGCCTTCCAGGTCAATCGAGGCGTGGGCGCCGCGCGCCTCGAGGCGAGGATCGGGTTCGTCGCGAGACGTGCCGACGAGATCCGCGAACAGCGCGGAGCGCCGCCGCCATCGCCTGGATCCGGCGAAATCCCCGCGGGCTTGAACCGGGCGGTCACCGGTTTTCCGCCTTGCGAAGACGACGTGCACGCCGGTTGCCGATGTCGGCTCGCGTCGGGCCGCCGCACAGGCCGTTCCGGTGGCTCGCGCCGGCATGGGATTTCGCCCCACTTTGCCGCAATCCCGCCCGCCGCCGGCCGGGCACGTGGATGCCGGCGCAATCTTCGCGGTGGGTACGTCGGGCAGGCTGTGGACGGAACACCGAAAGTCGCCGTGCCCCGCCACGTGCCGGAAGAGGTTCACCGCCGGGACCGATCGGCGTCGATTCAGCTCGGGGTTCCTCACAAGACCTCCGCGTAACCCATTACCATAAAACTGTTTTCAAGATTTTTGTTACCCGCGCGACGAGGTCGACGACGGGCGGATCGCCAAGATCCAGCTCATGTCGGCTACGCTTTTTTAACCCTGCGAAGCCCTTATGCTCCTTTGATCCCCCGCTACGAGGCCAAGTGGTTCGTTGACGCCCATAGGGTCCCATGATATCCCAAATCGTTCCGTACAGAGTAGAGCGTTCGAGCGTGTTTCCGGCGCGTCGTCCCCCGACGGCGCGAGGGATGGCCCACGACGCAAGCCCGCACCGAAACGTTTGGGGCGAAGCGATTGGACCGCTTTCTTTCGCAATTCACGAACCGGATGGACGCCAAGGGCCGTGTGTCGATACCGGCGTCCTTTCGGGCCGTGTTGGTGAAGGACGGCCACGAAGGATTGTTCGTCTACCCGTCGCCTTTTTCGGATGCGCTCGACTGTGGCGGTCGGGCGCTGCTGGGGGAGATCGACGCGTTGCTGACACCGCTGTCGCCGTATTCGGAGGAGCGGGATGCGTTTTCGGCGGCCCTCTATGGGGAAAGCGAGGTTCTCAAGATCGACGGGGAAGGGCGCGTCATCCTGACCGAGACGATGAAGCGCCGGGCGGGCGTTTCGAGCGAGGTCACCTTCGTCGGGCAAGGACACAAGTTTCAAATCTGGGAACCCGGCCGCTTTCGCGCGCACATGGACGAGGCCCTGCGCCGTGTGCGCGATCTTCGAAAGCAGCTTGGCTCCAGACCCGCGGCCGCGGAGACGAACGCGCCGCGACCTCCTGGGGCACGGGATTGATGTCGGGTCGCGGCGAAGGCACCTTCCTCGCCGCCGGCGGACCGATCCGGCACATTCCCGTGCTCCGCGAGGAGGCCTTGGCGGCGCTCGCGCCCCGGGCCGGCGGCGTCTACCTCGACGCCACCTTCGGCGCCGGCGGCTACACGTCGGCGCTCTTGGCGATCGCGGGCACGCACGTGATCGCGTTCGATCGCGATCCCGCCGCGATCGCGGCGGGTGAAGCCATGGCGGCGGCCTCCGACGGACGCCTCAGGCTGCGCCGCGCCCGCTTCGGCGACATAGAAGCCGAACTGGACGCCCTCGGCGCGCCGGCGATCGACGGCGCCGTGCTCGACGTCGGGGTCTCGTCCATGCAGGTCGACGACGCGGGCCGGGGCTTCTCGTTCCGCCTCGATGGACCCCTCGACATGCGCATGGGCGGCGACGGGCCGACCGCGGCCGACCTCGTGAACGGGACGCCCGCGGACGAGCTCGCCGACCTCATCTTCCGGTTCGGCGAAGAGCGCGCTTCGCGCCGGATCGCGCGGGCCATCGCGCTCGACCGCGCCCACACCCCCTTCACGCGCACGCGACAACTGGCCGACATGATCGCCCGCGTCGTGCCGGCGGCGCCCAACGCGATCCACCCTGCGACGCGGACGTTCCAGGCGCTGCGCATCGCCGTCAACGACGAACTCGGCGAACTGTCCGCCGCGCTCGCGGGCGCCGAAGCCCGGCTCGCGCCGGGCGGTTGCCTCGCCGTCGTGACCTTCCATTCCCTCGAGGACCGCATCGCCAAGCGGTTCTTCCAGTCGCGCTCGGGGAAGGGCGCGGCACCCTCGCGCCACGTGCCGGGCGAGCCGTCCGCGCCGGTCCCGAGCTTCGCGCTTCCGCGCAAGCAGCCGCTCGTGCCCGGTTCGGAGGAGGTGGCCGCGAACCCGCGGGCGCGCTCGGCAAAGCTGCGCTTCGGTTACCGGACGGACGCGCCCGCGTGGCAGGACGCCATACGGGCCGGCGCCGTCCCGCCCACGCGATACGGGAGGTGAGCGCGATGTGGCGTCTGCTCAACCTCCTGTCGGTCGCCGTGCTGATCGGCTCGGCGGTGTTCGCCTATACGGTAAAGTACGAGACGATCCTCTACGCCGAACAGATCCGCAAGGTTCAGAACGCCATCGCGGCTGAACAGGACGGGATCGAGCGGCTGCGCGCCGAATGGGCCATCCTTACCCGTCCGGAACGGCTGCAAACCCTCGCCGAGCACAACCTCAAGCTTCAACGGCTGGCGCTCGACCAGATCGTCGAGGCCGCGAACCTGCCGAACCCGCCGCCGAAGGTCGACGCGATCGGCCGCAAGCTCGATTCGCTCGGGCTCGGCGAACCCACCGCGACCCCGCCGGACCAGCACGTCCCGGGTAGCGCGCCAACGCCATCCACCGCCGCGAGGGATCGTCAATGAGCGGCGTCCCGAACCCGCCAGCCTCCGGACCCGAGGCCGCGAGCCGTGCCGCCCGCGTCCGCCGCTTCATCGCGAGCGTGGCGAGCACCCGCCTCGACAAGAGCAACGTCCGGCTGCGATTGATCGCGCTGGCCTTCATCGGCGTTTTCTGCGCCATCGACGGCAAGCTCATCCTGCTCGCGTCATCGAAGGAGCCGCCCCGGGGGCTGAAATCGGCCGCCTCCGACGCCGTGTCGGGCGCGCGGCCCGACCTCCTCGACCGCAACGGCGAGATCCTCGCGACCGACATCAAGGCCATGTCGGTGTTCGCCGAACCGCGGCGCATCATCGACAAGGACGAGGCCGTGGAACTGCTGACCGCGGTTCTGCCCGACGTCGACGCGCGCGAGTTGCGCGACCGGCTCGGCTCCCGGAAGGGCTTCGTGTGGATCAAGCGGGGCGTCACGGACAAGCAGCAGGCGGAAGTCTACCACCTCGGCCTGCCGGGGATCGGCTTCCTGCCCGAAAACAAGCGCATCTACCCGAACGGCCCGATCGCCGCGCATGTCATCGGCTTCACCAATCTCGACAACCAGGGCATCGCGGGCATCGAGAAGTGGGTCGACGGGCAAGGGCTCGGCGACCTCAAGGGCGCGGGCTTCGACCTGACGCCGCAGGACCTGAAGCCGATCTCGCTGTCCCTCGATCTCAAGGCCACCCACGCGGTGCGCGAGGAGCTCGCCAAGGGCATCGAGCACTTCCGCGCCAAAGCCGGCGCCGCCGCCATCATGGACGTCAACACGGGCGAGATGATCGCCTACACGTCGCTGCCCGATTACGACCCCAACAACCCCGTCGACGCGCTCGACCCCGACCACATCAACCGGCTCTCGGTCGGTGTCTACGAGATGGGCTCGACCTTCAAGGCGATCTCGATCGCCATGGCGCTCGAAGCCAACAAGGTGACCCTGAACTCGCGGCTCGACGCGCGCGACAGCCTGCGCTACGGCCGCTTCACCATCCACGACTTCCACGCCGAGCACAAATACCTGACCGTGCCGGAAGTGTTCAAGTTTTCGTCGAACATCGGCACCGCCCGCATGGCCATGCTGGTCGGCGTCGAGGGCCACAAGGCGTTCCTGCGCAAGATGGGCCAGCTCGATCGGCTGCGCACCGAACTACCCGAAAGCGCCGAGCCGTTGGTGCCCAAAAACTGGAGCGAACTCAATACGATCACGATCGCCTTCGGCCAGGGCCTGAACGTGGCGCCGCTCCAGGCCATGATGGCGGTTGCCGGACTGGCCAACGGCGGCATCCTGCTGAAGCCGACGTTCCTCAAGCGGGAGCCGGACGCCGGGCCGCCCATGGGGCCGCGCGTGGTGCGCCCCGAGGTGTCGGAATCGCTGCGCTACCTGATGCGCTTGAACGCGGTCGAAGGATCGGCGAAGAAGATCAACATCCCCGGCTATTTCGCCGGCGGCAAGACCGGTACGGCGGACAAGATCGTTCACGGCCATTACGCCAAGGATCGTGTGTTCACGACATTCATGTCGATCGTACCCGCCGACCGGCCGAAATACCTGTTCCTCGTGCTGATGGACGAGCCGCAGGCCGTCGAGGGCACCTATGGCTTCCACACCGCCGCCTGGAACTCCGGCGAAGTATGCGGCAAGATCATGGAACGCGTGGCTCCCATCCTGAACCTGCCGCCGAACCTGAACCAGCCGACGCAGCCCTTCCCCTTCGTGGCGCGCCTCGGCATCGGCCTGGACAACGTCCTGCGATGACCCTCGGCGAACTCGTGCCCGAGGCGACGCACCCGCGGGGCGCCGGCGCCGTGGTGGTCGCGGGGCTCTGCGCGGACAGTCGTGCGGTCGGGCCGGGCTTCGCCTTCTTCGCGGTGCCGGGAACGAAGGCGGATGGTCTCGATCACGTGTCCGACGCGGTCGCCCGGGGCGCCGTCGCCGTGGTGGCCGAGCGCACGCCGCCGGACTTGCCCGGGGTCGTCGCGCTCGCGCTGGTGCCGGACGTGCGTGCCGCCCTGGCCCAGGCCGCCGCGCGCTTCTTCCCGCGTCAACCCGAGACCGTCGTGGCCGTCACGGGGACGAGCGGCAAAACCTCGGTCGCGTCCTTCGTCCGCCAGATCTGGGCCGCGTCGGGCCGGCGCGCCGGCTCGCTCGGCACGCTCGGCGCCATCGGGCCGGACGGCGCCGCCTACGGCACGCTGACGACGCCCGATCCGGTCGCGTTGCACGCGAGCCTGCAATCCTTGGCCGGGGCCGGGGTGACGCACCTCGCGCTTGAAGCGTCGTCGCACGGGCTCGACCAGCTTCGGCTCGACGGCGTGCGCTTGGCGGCGGGCGCCTTCACCAACCTGTCGCGCGACCATCTCGACTACCATGCCGACCTCGATGCCTATCTGGGAGCGAAGCTGCGCCTCTTCACGGACCTGCTCGCGCCCGGTCAAGCCGCGGTCGTCGACGCCGACGCGGCCGTCGCCGGGACGGTCGTGGCAGCGGCGGCGGCGCGCAAGCTTCGCGTCTTCACCGTGGGCGAAGCGGGCCGCGACCTCAGGTTGCTGCGCTCCGCGCCGGAGGGCTTCGCGACGCGGCTCGGTCTGGCCTACGACGGCCGGGAACACGACGTGCTGCTGCCGCTCGCCGGGCGGTTCCAGGCCGCGAACGCGCTCGTCGCGGCGGGGCTGTGCCTCGCGACGGGAAGCCCCGCCGAGAGCGTGCTCGCCGCCCTGGCCGGGCTCGCCGGTGCGCCGGGCCGGCTCGAACGGGTCGGCGCACGGCGCGGGGCGCCGGTGTTCGTCGATTACGCCCACAAGCCCGCGGCGCTCGAAAACGTGCTCATGACGCTGCGCCCCTACGCGCCGCGACGGCTCGTCGTGGTGTTCGGCTGCGGCGGCGACCGCGACGCCGGCAAACGCCCGCTGATGGGCGCCATCGCGGCCCGCCTCGCCGACCGCGTGATCGTGACGGACGACAACCCGCGCTCCGAGCGCCCCGCCGCGATCCGCGCCGCGATCCTCGGGGCCGCGCCCGGCGCCCGCGAGATCGGCGACCGCGCCGCGGCGATCGCCGAGGCGATCGCCGCGCTCGGCCCCGGCGACGTGCTGGTCGTGGCGGGCAAGGGCCACGAGACGGGGCAGATCGTGGACGGCGTCACCCTGCCGTTTTCGGATGCCGACGCGATCCGCGCCGTCCTGCGGGGTCATGCGGCATGAACGACCGCCCACTCTGGTCGGGACTCGGCCTCGTGGCGCCGTTGCGCGCGCGGGTCGCGGGCGCCCTGCCCCCCGGCGTCGCCGGCATCTCGATCGACACCCGGACGCTGAAGCCGGACGACCTTTTCTTCGCGATCCGGGGCGAGAACAGCGACGGCCACGACTACGTGGGCGCCGCCTTCGACAAGGGCGCGAGCGCCGCGGTCGTCGACGAGGCGCACGCCGACGCCCACAAGGGCTCGCCCTGCCTTTTCGTGGTCCACGACGTCCTCGACGCCCTCGTCGCCCTCGGAGGTGCCGCCCGCGCCCGCAACAAGGGCCGCATCGTCGCCGTGACGGGCTCGGTCGGCAAGACCGGAACGAAGGACATGCTGCGCCTCGTCATGGCCGGGGCGGGCGAAACCCACGCCTCGGCAGCGTCCTACAACAATCATTGGGGCGTCCCCCTGACGCTCGCCCGGATGCCCGCCTCGGCCCGGTTCGGCACTTTCGAGATCGGGATGAACCATCCGGGCGAGATCACCCCGCTCGTCGCGCAGGTCCGCCCGCACGTGGCGATCATCACCACGGTGGCGCCCGTACATCTCGAGTTTTTTCCGTCTCTCGAGGCCATCGCCGATGCCAAGGCCGAGATTTTCTCGGGCGTCGTTCCGGGCGGCGTCGCGATCATCCATCGCGATATCCCGACTTTCGAGCGCCTGCGCGAGCGGGCCGCGGCGTCCCCCGCGCGCTACGTCCTCAGCTTCGGCGAACACGCGGAAGCCGATGCCAAACTCGACGCGATCGAGGCCGATGGCGACGGTTCGGCCGTCTCCGCGACGATCCTCGGCGAGCCCCTGCGCTTCCGGCTCGGCGCCCCGGGCCGCCATTCGGCGCTCAACGCCCTGGCGGTCCTGCTGGCGGCGCGCGCGTGCGGCATCCGCGTGGCCGACGCCGCGGGCTCGCTCGGGCGCGTCGCGCCAGGCCCCGGCCGGGGCGAACGGGTGCACCTCGAAGCGCCGGACGGCCCGTTCACTCTCATCGACGAAAGCTACAACGCCAACCCGACCTCGATGCGGGCCGCGCTCGCGCTGCTCGGTGACGCGAGGCCGGGCGCCGGAGGCCGACGCATCGCGGTCATCGGCGACATGCGCGAACTCGGGGACGGGGCGCGATCGATGCACGAGGCGCTCTCCGCCGATGTGCTCGGTCACGCGGTCGACCTCGTCTTCGCGGCCGGCCCGCTGAGCCGCGCCCTGTTCGACGCGCTCCCTTCGGGTGTGCGAGGGTTGTGGGGGGAAACGGCGCCCGCTATCCAGGGCGCGCTCCTCGACGCCCTGCGGGCAGGCGACGTCGTGATGGTGAAGGGCTCGAACGCGAGCCGCATGGGTCCGCTCGTGGCCGCGCTCAAGGAACGCTTTCGCGCCGACGCCGGCGTGGCGGCCGCTTAGGAAATGAGATGCTGACCTGGCTCACCGAACTGTCGGGCGTGTTCAGCCCTCTGAACCTGTTCCGTTACCTCACGTTCCGAACCATCGGCGCGTCGGCGACGGCGGCCTTCTTCGTGTTCTTCTTCGGGCCGTCGATCATCGCGGCGCTGCGCTTGAAGCAGGGCAAGGGCCAGCCGATCCGTCCCGACGGCCCGCAATCGCACCTACTGACCAAGACGGGCACGCCCACCATGGGCGGCCTCATGATCCTGTCGGGCCTCGTCGTCTCCACCCTGCTGTGGGCCAACCTGCGCTCCCCCTACGTCTGGATCGTGCTCCTCGTCACCTTGGGCTTTGGCATGATCGGCTTCTACGACGATCTCCTCAAGGTGACGAAACAAACCCACAAAGGCTTTTCGGGGCGGCTGCGCCTGGCCATCGAGGCGCTGATCGCGGGCGTCGCGTGCTGGGCCATGATCGTGGTCGGGCCGACCAGCACCACGGGCCTCGCCCTGCCCTTCGTCAACGGCTACGTCATCGACCTCGGCATGTTCTTCCTCGCGTTCGGCGCCTTCATCATCGTCGCGGCCGGCAACGCCGTGAACCTCACGGATGGGCTCGACGGACTGGCGATCGTTCCCGTGATGGTGGCGACGGCGACGTTCGGTCTCATCGCCTATTTCTCCGGAAACCTCCTGTTCGCGACCTACCTCGGCATCAACCACGTGCCGCAAACGGGCGAACTCCTCGTGGTCGCCGGCGCCGTGATCGGGGCTGGCGTCGGCTTCCTCTGGTTCAACGCCCCGCCCGCCCAGATCTTCATGGGCGATACCGGCTCGCTCGCACTGGGCGGCCTCATCGGCACCGTCGCGGTCGCGATCAAGCACGAGATCGTGCTGGTGATCGTGGGCGGGCTTTTCGTGGTCGAAGCGCTGTCGGTGATCGTCCAGGTCGCCTCGTTCAAGATGACCGGCAAGCGGGTGTTCCGGATGGCGCCGATCCACCATCATTTCGAGCAGTTGGGCTGGTCCGAGCCGCAGATCGTGGTCCGCTTCTGGATCATTTCGTTCGGGCTGGCGCTGCTCGGCCTTTCGACGCTGAAGGTGCGGTGATGCGTCTCGCGACCTCCGCTCACCCCGGCGGAAGCCGGAGCCCGGGGGCGGCCCGAGGCCCCGACCGTGCCGACAGGCCCGGGCCCGCGGTCCCGGCGTCCGCCAGGACGAGCGGGCGTGATCGCGCGCGACGTGCCCGCACCCCGCGGTGCCCCTGCCCCTCGTCCGGCCGGTAAGGAACCAGCCATGATCTCGCGCGCGGAACGCTCGGCCTTCGGCAATTGGTGGTGGACCATCGACCGCTGGCTCCTCGCCGCGATCGGGCTCCTCGTCATGCTCGGCATCGTGCTGACGATGGCGGGCAGCCCGCCGGTCGCCGAACGCCTGGGGCTGTCGACGTTCTATTTCGTCCAGCATCAGATCGTCTTCCTCGTGCCCTCCCTGGTGCTGCTCGTCGCCACCTCGTTCCTGAGCCCCCGCGACGTGCGCCGGGCGGCGCTCCTGGTGTTCGTCGTCGGCATGGCGCTCGTCGCGGCGGCGCTCGGCTTCGGTCACGAGGTGAAGGGTGCCAAGCGCTGGATCTTCGGCGTCCAGCCCTCGGAATTCGTGAAGCCCGCCTTCGTGATCCTCGCGGCCTGGGCCTTCTCGGAGGGCGCGCGCCGCCGGGACGTGCCGGGCACGATCGTCGCCCTCCTGCTTTTGCCGGCCACGGTCGTGCCGCTGATCCTGCAGCCCGACTTCGGCCAGACCATGCTGGTGTCGCTCGTTTGGGCGGCCCTGTTCTTCATGGCAGGCCTGCACTGGTTCTGGGTGGCCGGCATCGGCGGCATCGGCGTCTCGGGCGCCTTTCTCGCCTACAAGCTCGTGCCGCACGTGCGCGACCGCATCCTGCATTTCCTCGAGCCCGCGAACGGCCCCGGCGCGACCGACACGTTCCAGGTCGACACCGCCGTCGACAGTTTCGTTTCGGGGGGCTGGCTCGGCAAGGGTCCGGGCGAGGGCACGTTCAAGCGCGTGCTGCCCGACGCGCATACGGACTTCATCTTCGCCGTCACCGGGGAAGAGTTCGGCATCCTGTTCTGCCTCGCGCTCGTCACGCTGTTCGCCTTCGTGGTGCTGCGTGGGCTTCTCCTGTCGTCGCGCAACGGGGACCCGTTCTGCCGCTTCGCCGCCGCCGGCCTCGTGATCCTCTTCGGGATCCAGAGCTGCATCAACATGGCCGTGAACCTCCACCTCATGCCCGCGAAGGGCATGACGCTGCCGTTCATCTCCTACGGCGGCTCGTCCATGATCGCGATGGCGCTCGCCATGGGCTTCCTCGTGGCGGTGACGCGCAAGCGCCCGCGCTCGGCCGTGGTCGATTCGATCCCGGCTGCGGGCGCACCCTGATGGAGGACGCGGCGGCGCTCGCCGGCCGCCCGGTGCTGCTCGCGGCCGGCGGAACGGGCGGCCACCTCTTTCCCGCCGAGGCGCTGGCCCGCGCCCTCGCGGCGCGCGGCATCGCTGTCGAGTTGATGACCGACGATCGGGCGCTGCACTACGGCGCCGACTTCCCGGCCCGCGCGATCCATGCCGTCGCCTCGGCCACGCCGCGCGGGGGCTCGGTCATAGCCAAGGGGCTCGCCGCCGCCGTGCTCGGGCGCGGGACGCTCGCGGCCTGGAGTCTGATCGGCCGCATCAGGCCCGCCGTCGTGGTCGGCTTCGGCGGCTATCCGACGGTGCCCCCGATCATCGCGGCCTCGCTGCGTCGGGCGCCGGTCGTCCTGCACGAACAGAACGCCGTCATGGGCAAGGCGAACCTGTTCGTGGCGGGGCGCGCCACGGCGGTCGCGACCGGCTTCGAAACGCTCGGCAAGGCGCCCGCCGCCGTGCTGGCGAAGGCTCGTTGCGTGGGCAACCCCGTCCGGCCGGCGGTGATCGCCGCCGCGGGCCGGGCGATGCCGACCTTGTCGCCGGACGGGACGCTGCGCCTGCTCGTCACCGGCGGGTCGCAAGGCGCCCGCATCATGGCCGATGTGGTGCCGGCGGCGATCGCCCTGCTCGACCGGTCGGCCCGCGAGCGGCTGCTCGTCGTGCAGCAGGCGCGCGGCGAGGACGAGGCGCGCGTCCGCGCCGCTTACGCGGGGAGCCACGTGCGGGCCGAGGTGGCGCCGTTCTTCGCCGATCTGCCCGACCGGATGGCGGACGCGCAGCTCGTCGTGGGCCGCGCGGGGGCGTCCACGGTCAGCGAACTCGCGGTCGTGGGCCGCGCCGCCATCCTGGTGCCGTTCCCGCACGCGCTCGACCAGGATCAGGCCGCGAACGCCGCGACGCTCGCGCAAGCCGGTGCCGCGATCGTGCGGGACGAGGCCGCGTTCACCCCCGAATGGCTTGCCGGGGAACTGGCGCGCATCCTGCTCGCACCGGGCGACCTGCTGGTCCGCGCCGATGCCGCGCGCCGTTCCGGCCGCCCGAATGCCGCCGAACTCCTGGCCGATCTCGTGCTCGCGGTCGCGCGGGGGCGAGCGCCGGCCGGAGGCACCGTTCCATGAAACTGCCGCGTGAACTCGGGCCCATCCATTTCGTCGGCATCGGCGGCATCGGCATGTCGGGCATCGCCGAGGTCCTGAACACGCTGGGCTACCGCGTGCAGGGATCGGACGCGGCGGAAGGCGCCAACGTCCACCGGCTACGCCAAAAAGGCATCCCGATCGCCATCGGCCACGACGCGCGTCACCTCGGCGAGGCGGAGGTGGTCGTGGTCTCGACCGCGATCCGCCGCGACAACCCGGAACTCGTGGCGGCGCGGGAGAGGCGTCTCCCCGTGGTGCGCCGCGCCGAGATGCTGGCCGAACTCATGCGCCTGAAAACCTGCGTCGCCATCGCGGGCACCCATGGCAAGACCACCACGACCTCACTCGTCGCGACCCTGCTCGACGCCGGCGGCTTCGACCCCACGGTGATCAACGGCGGCATCATCAACGCCTACGGCACCAACGCCCGCCTCGGCGAGGGCGACTGGATGGTGGTCGAGGCTGACGAAAGCGACGGCACCTTCCTCAAGCTCCCCGCCGATGTCGCCATCATCACCAACATCGACCCCGAGCACCTCGATCATTTCGGAACGTTCGAGGCCATCAAGGAGGCGTTCCGGACGCTGGTCGAGAACCTCCCTTTCTACGGCTTCGCCGTCCTGTGCCTCGACCACCCGACCGTGCAGGAACTGGTGGGGCGGATCGAGGACCGACGGGTCATCACCTATGGCGAGAACCCGCAAGCCGACGTCCGTCTCCTCGACGTCACGCTCGCGGACGGCCGCTCGCGCTTCAACGTGCTGATCCGCGACCGGAAAACGTCCGCCGCGACCTACCTCGAGGACGTGGTCATGCCGATGCCGGGCCACCACAACGCGCTGAACGCCACCGCGGCCATCGCGGTCGCGACCGAGCTCAAGGTGCCGCTCGACACGATCCGCAAGGCGCTCGCGGCCTTCGGCGGCGTCAAGCGCCGCTTCACCCGCACGGGGCAATGGAACGGCGCCCAGATCTTCGACGACTATGGCCATCACCCGGTCGAGATCGCGGCGGTGCTCAAGGCGGCCCGGGCGTCGACGAAGGCGCGCGTGATCGCCGTCATGCAGCCGCACCGCTATTCGCGCCTGGACACCTTGTTCAACGATTTCGCGACCTGCTTCAACGACGCCGACGCGGTGATCGTGGCCGACGTATACCCGGCCGGCGAGGCGCCGATCGCGGGCGCCGACAAGGACCACCTCGTCGCGGCCATCAAGGCGCATGGGCACCGGCAGGTCGTCGCGCTCGACGGCCCCGCGGCGCTGGCGGGCATCGTGCGCGGCCTGGCGAAAGCGGGCGACTACATCCTCCTGCTCGGTGCCGGCAGCATCACGCAATGGGCCTACGCCCTGCCCGGCGAACTGGCCGGGACAGCGGATGCCAAGGACGCGGCGTGAACGGCGGCGCGCTCCTGGCGGAACTCCGAGCCCTCCTTCCCGCGTTCCGGGGCCGCATGAGCGCCGACGCCGACCTGGCCCCCCTCACCTGGTTCCGGGCGGGCGGGCCGGCGGAAGTGCTGATGGTTCCGGCCGACGAGGCGGACCTGGCCGGCGCGCTCGCCCTGGTTCCGACCGACGTACCGGTGACCACGCTCGGGCTCGGCTCCAACGTCATCGTGCGCGCGGGCGGCGTGCCGGGGATCGTCGTGCGGCTCGGACGCGGCTTCGGCGGCGTCGCGCTCGAGGACGGGCATCGCATCCGCGCGGGCGCCGCGGTCCCCGACGTGAAGGCGGCCCGTGCGGCGGCCGAAGCCGGCATCGACGGCCTCGCCTTCTTTCGCGGCATCCCCGGCTCCATCGGCGGCGCGCTGCGCATGAACGCCGGAGCCCACGGGGGCGAAACGAAGGACGTGCTCGTCGAGGCGCGCGGGGTCATGCGCGACGGCACGGTGCGGCGCTTCGCGAACGCCGAGCTGGGGTTCGCCTACCGCCACGCGTCGGCGCCGGCCGACGCGATTTTCACAGAAGCCCTGTTCCAGGGGCGGCCCGGCGAGCCCGCCTCGATCCTGGCCGAAATGGACCGCATCACGGCCGCGCGGGAAGCCTCGCAGCCGATCCGCGAGAAGACGGGCGGCTCGACCTTCAAAAACCCGCCCGGCCGCAAGGCGTGGCAGTTGATCGACGCCGCCGGCTGTCGCGGCTTGACCGTCGGGGGCGCGCGGATGTCCGAGATGCACTGCAATTTCCTGATCAACCAGGGAGGCGCGTCGCCGGCCGACATCGAGGCCCTCGGCGAAGACGTGCGCCGGCGCGTGTCGGCCCACAGCGGCATCGTTCTGGAATGGGAGATCAAGCGGATCGGCGTGGCCTGACAAGGTGCCTGGATAAGTCGCTAAATCACGATCCGTTGATACGGCGGCCTTTCATGCGGCGCTGACGGACCTCTGCTTTGATCCATTGGAAGGGTTTCGAGGTCGTGTGTCGTAAGTCTTGGTGAATTCATCCATATGGGTTCATAGCTGTTTAGCCGAGGTGAACGAGGTGCCGCGCAGGGATTTTGCATCGAGGATCGAGAACCAGATCTCGACGTGATCGACCGGAGCGCGCCAGGACCCACGGCCTGCGAACCAGGCTGGGGGTGGCCAGCGGAAAGCGGGATGCTCTCGTTCGAGTGAAATGGAATGAAACATCGAGACGATGGGCCAGCCAGGTTTCATTCTTTTGCGAGTATCGCGGTCGTCGGGGATGACGTGCAACTCCCGGCCGGCATGGGCGGCAACGACCCTCATCCATGACGTCGAGGAACCCGACGCGACGGCGCTGCCCCGTGGTGGGCCATGGTGACCTTGCCGGTCGCCGCTTCGAAGGCGGCGTGTCGTGCCGGCCTCGTCGATCTGCGCCCGCCGTTCCGTTTTCCGTGACCCGCTCTACGCCGCAGGCAAAGCCGCCGTTTCGGCAAGGGTTCTTTGCCCAACACCTGGATTACGTGCAGCCGGAGCCCGTCAGGGCCACCGCACCCGGGGTTTGCTGACCCTGGGAACCTGAAAAGCCTCGAAGGGGAGTGGTCAAGACATGAAAGTTCTCGTCATAGGGGCCGCCGGCAAGACGGGCAGAGCTGTAACGGAGAAAGCTTTGGCCGCCGGTCACCAAGTCACGGCGTTTGTTCGCAAAGCCGACCAATACGAAACCTCGAACGTTCGCGTCGTGGAAGGCGACGCGACTGATCGGATCGCCATGGATGAGGCCGTCCTCGGACAAGACGCGGTTGTCGACACGATCGGCGGCAAAACACCATGGACGTCGACCATGATCGAAGAGCATGCCGCCACCACCATCATCGCTTCCATGAGGCGACATAACGTGCGCCGTCTTGTCGTCGTATCAATGATCGGCGAGGGAGATAGTGCGGCGAACATACCGATTTACGAGCGTTTCCTGATTCCGACTCTTTTACGTGGTATCCAGAAGGACAAGGCGGCAATGGAGTCCGCTGTCGAGGTCAGCGGTTTGGATTGGATCATCGTTCGCCCACCTTTCCTTAGCGACGATTCCGCCACCGGTAAGGTTCGAGTCTTCAACGCCGAGACAGGCGAGAAAGCTCATTGGCTCACACGTGCCGACCTTGCCTATTTTATGATCGCTCAAATCTCCAGTGACGAATACGTAAATCAGGCTGTAACTGTCGCCAACTACTGAGAATGACTCTCGTGTGCCCCGCAGTCCCAAATCTCTGAAGGCTTGGTCGGCGTGATTGAGCTCCGCCTGTTGAGGCTGTCATCGCAGGAGCCGAGGGACTTCGGTCGCTGGCGGCGCGCGATCGCGCGTGGCACGACCGCCTGCGTCGCGCCACGGCACGGCTCCGCCCGGGATGTGTCCGCATGGACCCAGAGCGGTCCCTTCGATGAGGCCAGTCAGGAATGGCTGTTGTCGCCGGGAGCAAGGCGATAAGGTGGCGACATCGAAGACATGCAGCAACGTTTGATCTCGAGATGGAGGGTCACGATGAAGCGGTTCTGGACATTGACGGCGGCGCCGATGCTGCTGGCGCTGGGCATGTCTGGCGCGCTCGCGCAGAACAAGGAGGTGACGTTCGCGCACCAGGACATGATCGTCCCCTTCCGGGTGATCATCGACGATGGCGAGCTCGAAAAGGCGACCGGCTACAAGGTCAGCTGGCGCAAGTTCGCGGGAGGCGGCGACGTGATCCGCGCCATGGCGTCGGGCGACGTCAAGATCGGTGAGGTCGGCTCCAGCCCCGCCGCGACCGCGGCATCGCAGGGCATGGACGTGCAGGTCATCTGGGTTCTCGACGATGTCGGGCAAGCCGAACAGCTCGTCGCCCGCAACGGCTCGGGCGTGAACTCCATTGCCGATCTGAAAGGAAAGAAGGTCGCGACGCCGTTCGTGTCGACGTCGCACTACCAGCTCCTGGCCGCCCTCCAGGGCGCGGGGGTCAGCCCCAAGGACGTGAAGATCCTCAACATGCGGCCCCCGGAGATCGTCGCGGCCTGGGAGCGCGGGGATATCGACGCGACCTTCGTTTGGGACCCGGCGCTCCTGAGGGTCAAGGAAACCGGCAAGGTCCTGATATCCTCCAGCGATATCGCCAAACAGGGCAAGCCCACGTTCGACGCCATCATCGTGGATCGCGCCTGGGCCGCCGAGAACAAGCAGTTCGTGCAAACGCTCATCGAGCTGATCGACAAGAAGGACGCGGACTACCTGGCCAACAAAGCGAAATGGACGGTCGACTCCGCGGAAGCCAAGTCGATCGCCAAAATTTCGGGGGGTGAAGTCAAGGACGTGCCGACCTCGCTGGCCGAATACGGCTTTCCGAGCGCCAAAGCCGAAGCCTCTTCGGCTTGGCTCGGCGGCGGCAACGATGGCCTGGTGGCCAAGTCTCTGCTCGATACGGCACGGTTCCTGAAGGAACAGGGCCGCATTCAGGAGGTCGCGCCCGACTATTCGAAGTTCGTCGATCCGCGATTCGCGGCCGCGGCGGCGGCAGCCGCGGGCAAGTGAGCGTTGGGGGCCGGAAATCGCGGGTCTCCCGGGAGAAGCCCGCGAGCCCCTCGTCCCGAGCCGCCAGCCGGAGGCGGCGTGTCGCCTTCGTGTACGGACACGAAGGCTCCGCGTTCGGGTCTGCATGAGGGGGGTCGGTCTTCGCCCGATGCCCTCGTGGGAACCGGCGCCTGTCCCGGGATCCTTCCTTCCAGCGGTATGAGGGCGCGTTGGCGGTTCTCGATATCAAGGACCTGACCATCCGGTACGGCACCGGCGGCGACCCGACGGTGGCGCTTTCCCACGTGAATTTCACGATGCGGGACGGCGACTTCGTGGTCGCCATCGGGGCGTCGGGATGCGGCAAGACGACGTTGCTGTCGACCCTCGCGGGCTTCCTCCTCCCGAGCGAGGGCGTGGTCACGCTCGACGGCAAACCCATTACGGGACCGGGCGCGGATCGCGGGGTCGTGTTTCAACGCCATGCGCTGCTGCCGTGGCTCAACGTACGCGACAACGTGGCACTTGGCCTGCGTCTTGGCGGCATGGGCCGGGAAGAGCGGAACCGCATCGCCCTGCGCAATCTCGCGCTCGTCGAACTGACCGACTTCGCCTCGAGCAAGATCTACGAACTGTCGGGCGGCATGCAGCAGCGGGTCGGCATCGCGCGCGCGCTCGCCAACGATCCGGCCATGTTGCTGATGGACGAGCCGCTCGGCGCCCTCGACGCGCTCACGCGCGAGACGGTCCAGGAAGTCATCCTCGACGTGTGGCACCGTACCGGAAAGATGGTGCTGTTCATCACCCACAGCGTCGAGGAGGCCGTGTTCCTCGCCACCAAGCTCGTCATCATGACGCCCCGTCCCGGCAAGATCGAGCACGTCTACGATCTCGATTTCTGCAAGCGGTTCATCGCGTGCCGGGACGCCCGCGCGGTCAAGTCGAGCCCGGACTTCATCGCGGTCCGGGAAGAGGTCCTGGCCGTCATCAAGCGCCATTGAGGCACATGGGGGAGAGTGGCGCATGGCAGCCGAAGCCAAGCTGAAGACCAGTCGCTACACGGTGCTCGGCGAAGGCTCGAGCCTCGCCGTCAACATCGGCATGGTGGCGGCCATCCTCGTCGTGTGGTGGCTGGTGACGTCGCTGGGCTTCATCAAGCCGCTGTTCCTCCCGCGGCCGCAGGCCGTCTGGAACGCCTTCCTCCAGGCGGTCAACGGCGACATCGACAGCAACACGCTGCTGGTTCATTTTGGCTGGAGCATGGTGCGGGTGTTTTCGGCCTTCCTGCTCGCGGTGCTCGTCGGCGTCCCGATCGGCATCGCCATGGGGACGAGCCGGATCGCCCGAGGCATCTTCGATCCGCCGATCGAATTCTACCGGCCGCTGCCGCCGCTGGCCTACCTGCCCCTGATGATCATCTGGTTCGGCATCGGCGAAACGTCGAAGATCCTGCTGATCTTCCTGGCGTGTCTCGCCCCGGTGGCGCTCGCCGCCCGGGCCGGCGTCCGTTCCGCGAGCCAGGAACAGATCCAGGCCGTGCTGTCGATGGGCGCCACCCGCGCGCAAGTCATCCGGCACGTCGTCCTGCCCGCCGCCCTGCCCGACATCCTGGTCGGCTTGCGGATCGGCATGGGCGTCGGCTGGACCACCCTCGTGGCGGCCGAGATGGTCGCCGCCACGGCGGGGCTCGGCGCCATGGTGCTCAACGCCTCGAATTTCCTGCGCACCGATGTCGTGATCCTCGGGATCATCATCATCGGCCTCGTGGCGTATGGGTTCGAGGTTCTGATCCGCTTCCTGGAGACCACCTTCGTCCCCTGGAGAGGGCGATGATCGGCTGCCCGTGACCGCTTCGATGAAGGGCCTCCTGCCCGGCATCCTGCTCTGCGTCGGCATCGCGCTCGTCGCCAACCTGCTGCAGGCCATCGAAAGCGGCGTCGCCGGGCAGCCCTATCTCGAGGCCCTGGTGCTGGCAATCCTCCTCGGTGCGATCGTGCGGGCGGCGTGGACGCCCGGACCGCGCGGCTCGCCCGGCATCGCGTTCTGCGCCAAGACGTTGCTCGAAGTGGCGGTGGCGCTGCTGGGGGCCTCGGTCAGCGTCGGCGCCGTCGTCGCGATCGGCCCCGGCCTGCTGGTCGGCATTGCGGGTGTGGTCGCCACGGCGATCGCGGCCAGCTACGGCATCGGCCGAGCGTTTGGCCTCCCCCGGAAAATGGCGATCCTCGTGGCCTGCGGGAATTCGATCTGCGGCAATTCCGCCATCGTCGCGGTGGCGCGGGTGATCGAGGCCGATGGCGACGATATCACGTGCTCGATCGCGTTCACGGCCGTGCTGGGCGTGGTGGTCGTGCTCGGGCTGCCGCTCCTCGTGCCCCTCCTGCGGCTTTCGCTGACGCAATATGGTGTGCTGGCCGGGCTTACGGTCTACGCGGTGCCCCAGGTGCTCGCCGCCACGCTCCCGATCGGCGCTTTGAGCAACCAGGTCGGAACGCTGGTCAAGCTCGTGCGTGTGTTGATGCTCGGGCCGGTGGTCCTGGCGATGTCCCTGCTAAGCCGTCGCGCGCGCCACGACCGCCCGGGGCGGACCCCCATCCGCGACATCGTGCCCTGGTTCATCCTCGGGTTCCTGGCGATGGCGGCACTTCGCGCCATGGGCGCGATCCCCGAGGCCGCCGTGCCGCCGCTCGCGGCCTTCGCCGCGATGCTGACCACCCTTTCCATGGCGGCCCTCGGTCTCGGGGTCGACGTCGGCGTCGTCGTCCGCGCCGGCACGCGGGTGATCGGCGCCGTGACGTTGTCCCTGGTGTTCCTGGGCGTCGTCAGCTTCGGGCTCATTCGCCTCCTGGGGATCGTCTGAGGATCCGAACCAACGGATCGGCCCCCTCTGGCGCAACGCCGCCGCCGCTTCCTTGGCTAAGGCGAGGGCACTCAGGCGCGACGCTCGGCACCCGATCGGTACCGGCGCCGCCTGCGTCGGGAAAGCGGCATGTCACCATGGACCCCATGAAGCAGGCCACGTTGGTCACCTTGTTCGACGCCTTCAGCGGGCATTCCGAGGACGACGTCCTCGCCCTGACGACCGACGACTGCGTCTTCGACTCGGCGAATGGCGCGCAATGCTCCGGCACGCGGTACGTCGGGCGCGACAAGGTCGGGGCCGCCTTCGCCGAGGTCTGGGCAACCTTCCCGGATGCGCGCTGGGACGTCAGCCGGCACCTCGCGGTCGCCGAGCGGGCCATCTCCGAATGGGTGTTTCGAGGCACGCGCCTGGACGGCATGAAATTGGAAGCGGACGGGTGCGACTTCCTCACGTTCAGGGATGGGTCGATCCATACCAAGAGCGCGTTTCGCAAGGAGCTGGACGCACGGCGTCGGCAGCCAAGGATAAGGGGGTCCTCATCGAGCCTGGCGACGTGTTCTTCGCCGACGCGCCGACGCCCCGCCCCCTCTTCCGCCTCGGGTTCCTTTCGATCCCGGCCCAGAAGATCGACGACGGCATCGCCAAGCTGGCCGACGTCATGCGGTCGATGGACAAGGCGACGCGCTCATAAGAGCCGACGCTTGGCTTCCAAGCGTCGGGTCGGTTCTATCGCGGCTTCCCCTGCTCAGCCGAGCGTTGCCTCGATCGCGCGCGCGGCAGCGCGCAGGACGGGTACCTTCCCGGCGGCCTCGGCCACCGCCATCCGATTGACGGGAGCCTGCAAGGCCAGCGCCGCGACGCAGCCTGGGCTACGCCGCGTACCACCGCGGATCGGGACCGCCACGCAGACAAGTCCCGACATGTACTCCTCCCGGTCCAGGGCATAGCCCTGCGCGCGGATGGCATCGAGTTCCTTGCCGAGGAGATCGGGATCGGTCGATGTGTGGTCGGTGAACCGCTCCAGCGCCAGACCTTGCAGGACCCGCGCCCGTCTGGCGGGCGGCATCAGGGCGAGAAACATCTTTCCGCTGGCCGAGCAGTGCGCCGGAACGCGCGAACCGGGCTGGAAGGTGATCCTGAGGGGCCACGCGGATTCGACCCGGTCTAGGTAGACCACTTCGGTTCCCTGCAAGGCGGTGAGGTTGCAGGATTCTCCGAGCTCGCCGACGACGCGCTTCAAGATGTCGTGCCGCAGACCGGAGCCGGGTTGATTGGCGAGGAGCATCAGGGCCAGCCCCGTCGCCCCCGCCCCCAACTCGAAGCGCCGCCCGTCGAGGGTTCGCTGGACGAGACCCGCCGCGCCCAGAATGGCGAGCCACCGGTGAACGGTGGGCTTCGGCTCCCGGGCCATCGCGGTCAGTTCGGCGAGCGTCGGCGCGTGGTCCAGCCCGGCGATCAGGCGCAGGATCGCGAACGGCTTGAAATGATGATCGATGGCGTTCATTGCCGCGATATAGCATTTTATTCCATCTTTCGGAACGCATTTAGCGATTTTCCGAAAGCTGTTGCTGCGGGGGCCGTTCGGGTGCAAGCTCCGCGCAAGCGTTCCGACGCGGGCAGCCAGAGGTCGGGCCATGAACGAGATGAGCGCAATTCCGGCGCCGCGCGGCAAGCGCATGATGACCTCCTCTGAGGCCTTCGTCGAAACCCTGGCGGCTCAGGGCGTGAAACACGTGTTCGGCATCGTGGGCTCGGCCTTCATGGACGCGCTCGACATCTTCCCGGCCGCGGGCATCCAGTTCGTGCCCGTCGCGCACGAGCAGGGCGCGGCGCACATGGCGGACGGCTACGCGCGCGTGTCCGGGCGGCACGGCGTGTGCATCGCGCAGAACGGCCCCGGGATCACCAATTTCGTGACCGGCATCGCGGCCGCCTACTGGGCGCACTCGCCCGTGGTGTTCATCACGCCGGAAACGGGTTCGATGGGCATCGGCCTCGGCGGTTTCCAGGAAACCGAACAGCTACCGATCTTCTCTAAGATCACCAAGTATCAAGCCCACGTCATGAACCCGAAGCGGATGGCGGAGCTGACCAGCCGCGCCTTCGACCGCGCGATGCTGGAGATGGGCCCGGCTCAGATCAACATTCCGCGGGATTACTTCTACGCCGAAGGCGAATATGAAATCCCGCAGCCGATCCGCGTGCGGCTCGGCGCCGGCGATGAGGACGCGCTCGACGAGGCGGCGCGCCTGCTGGAGCGCGCCCGGTTCCCGATGATCCTGTCCGGCGGCGGCGTGATCATGAGCGAGGGTACGCAGGGCGCCGTCGCGCTGGCGGAACTGCTCGGCGCGCCGGTCGCCAACAGCTACCTCCACAACGACTCGTTCCCGGCATCCCACCCGCTCTGGGTGGGACCGCTCGGCTATCAGGGCTCCAAGGCCGCCATGAAGCTCATCGGCCAGGCCGACGTCGTGCTGGCCCTCGGCACCCGGCTCGGGCCGTTCGGCACGCTGCCCCAATACGGCATGGACTACTGGCCCAAGGACGCCAAGATCATCCAGATCGACGCCGACCCCAGGATGCTGGGTCTGGTGAAGACGATTTCGGTGGGCATTTGCGGCGATGCGCGCGCCGCCGCCAAGGCCCTGGTCGAGCGCCTCGCGGGCCGCGCCCTCGCGTGTCGATCGAACACGGGCGAGCGCACCGCCAAGATCAAGGCCGAGAAGGAGGCTTGGGAGCGCGAACTCGACGGTTGGACGCACGAACGGGATGCCTTCTCGCTGGAAGTCGCGTCGGGTTCGAAGCGCATGCATCCGCGCGAGATGCTTCGCGCCATCGAGAGGGCGCTGCCCAAGGACGCGATGGTGTCGACCGACATCGGCAACATCTGTTCGGTCTCGAACTCCTACCTGCGCTTCGAGAAGCCCCGGTCGATGTTCGCCGCCATGAGCTTCGGCAATTGCGGTTACGCGTTCCCGGTCATTTGCGGGGCCAAGGTGGCGGCGCCGCATCGGCCGGCCTTCGCGTATGTCGGGGACGGCGCGTGGGGGATCAGCTTCAATGAACTCCTCACCTGTGCCCGCGAGAAGATCGGCGTCACCGTGATCGTCTTCAACAACGGCCAATGGGGGGCCGAGAAGAAGAACCACGTGGACTTCTACGCGCGGCGTTTCCAGGGCGTGAACCTCGAGAACCCGAGCTGGTCCGCGGTCGCCAAGGCGTTCGGATGCGAGGGCGTCACGGTCACCGAGCTCGGCGGGATCGAGGGCGCCATCGCGGCCTCCGTCGCGGCCCAGGCGGAGGGCAGGACGACCGTGATCGAGATAATGGTCACCGAGGAATTGGGCGATCCCTTCCGGCGCGACGCCCTGTCGAAGCCGGTCCGCCACCTCGACAAGTATAGGGCTTTCGTCTGACCGGGAGGCAGGGGCCACCCTGCGCGGCGACGCGCGCAAGCCTGGGCCGCAGGTGCTGCCGGGCCGTCGTCCACGAGCGGCTTCGGCCGATGGCGAAGCAATAGGGAAAGGGCGATCTTGCGGCCCAGGTCGCCGCACGGCGCGCCTCTCGGCGGCAAGGCGGGCTTCCCATGAACGGCGCATCGATCCTGGTCATCAACGCCGGCTCGTCGAGCATCAAGCTCGCCGTGTACGACGCCAAGGGCGGGACACCCTCCCGGCAATGGAGCGGGCAGGTCGAGGGGGTCGGACTTGCCCTTGCCCTGACGGTGAAGCGCGCGGACGGCACGGTCGTGGAAGAAAGCCGCCGCCGCGAGGGAGGTTCGTCGCACGAGGACGCGTTCGCGTTCCTGCTCGACGCGGTGTTCCGCCACGTCGACCGCCACACGTTGGCGGCCGTCAGCCATCGCGTCGTGCATGGCGGCCGCGTGTTCCAGGCGGCGGTCCGCATCGACGGTCGCGTTCTCGCGCTCCTCGAGGATCTCGTTCCGCTCGCACCCCTGCACCAGCCGCACAATCTGCGCGGCATGCGCATCATCGCCGATATGCTGCCCGACCTGCCGCAGGTCGCGTGCTTCGACACGGCCTTCCATCGCACCATGCCGGCCGTCGCGACCCGCTGGGCGATCCCCCGCGACCTCGAGCAGGCGGGCGTGCTGCGCTACGGCTTCCACGGATTGTCCTACGACTACATCGCTGCCGAACTGTGCCGACAGGCTCCCGAGATCGCCGACGGACGGGTGATCGTGGCTCACCTCGGCAACGGGGCGAGCCTCTGCGCCCTCCGGGGCGGCCGCAGCATCGAAACCACCATGAGCTTCACGCCGCTCGACGGACTGGTCATGGGCACGCGTTGCGGTACAATCGACGCGGGTGTCGTGCTGTTCCTGCTCAGGCAGCGCGGCCTGAGCCTCGATGCGGTCGAGGACCTGCTCTACCGCAAGAGCGGGCTGCTCGGCCTGTCCGGATCGAGCAGCGACCTTCGCGCCCTGTTGGACAGCGCCGATCCGTCCGCGATCGAGGCGATCGACCTCTACGTGTACCGGATCTGCCAGGCGGTCGGCGCCTTGACGGCGTCCTTGGGCGGTCTCGACGCCCTCGTGTTCACGGCGGGCGTCGGCGAACACGCGGCCCGCATCCGCGCGCGGATCGGCGAAGGGTCGGCGTGGCTCGGCATGGCGATCGATCGCGCGGCCAACGAGGCGGGCGCCATGCGCATTCATGCGCCCGGCAGCAAGGTCGCGGTGCTGCGCATCCCGACCGACGAGGAAAGCGTCATCGTCCGCCAGACGCTGGCGCTGCTCGACAGCGCGGCGGCGGAGGCTGGCGGATCCTGACGAAACGCACGTTGATGCCCCGTTCATGGGCCACTCCGCCATACCGGCCGCCGATGGTCGGGGTGGGGATGCGCGTTCACATCGAGAACGATCCCGAGGCCAGGCGGCGCTGGTCAGCGGGGGCGCGCGGGGCATGGGCTCGGTCGTGGGCCTCGCGGCGCTGCGGTGGCAAAGCCCGTTGGTCGCCGCCAAGGCCGCGATCCTCCGCCTGACCCGGTCGATGGCGCTCGACCTCGGGGGGCCGGGCGTCACCGTCAACGCCGTCGCGCCCGGCTCGGTGGTGACCGGGGTGACCCGAAAACTGTTCGACGGGGAGGACGGCCAGTCCCCGGCCCAGCCCGGGACCTTCCTGGCCCACATCCCTTGGCCCGCTCCGGCACCCCGGAGGACGAGATCGCCGACACCGTCCTCTCCCGAAGCGGGCTACATCGCCGGCCAGGCGCTGGCGGTCGACGGCGGCCGGACGGCGGGGTTCATGGGGTGAGTAGATGGACGGCTCCGGAACTCAGGTTCCGGCTTGATTGGCCGTCGGCCTCAACGGCGCGCTTGCCGCTTTGCGCCCCATCGGCGGACATCGATCGATCGCCCGCAGCTCGAGCGCGGCTGTTTTGCTTACCTTCGTCCTGACCGGACCTACGCAGGTCGAGCGTCTTCTATAAACGACGTTCACGAAGGCGACCGGCAAGGTCTGCGACTTCCGCGTCGGGCGCATGCGACATCGGCTCCCGTGCCGCAACGATCGTCACGTCGGGCAGACGGCGGTCGCCACCGGCCCGCCGCTCTGGTGAGGGGCGATGTAGCTGCCGCTCGCGATGACGGTTCTCGGCATCGCGGAGGTCGGGACGGCGGAAAGCCGCGTTCCCTGCCGGCAACGGACCGTGGCGCGATTCTTCGCCAGGTCGCCCAGGGCGTCGGCGGGCTCGTCGCGTTCGAGCGCCCGTGCCCTCATTCGCCTCTCATTGTCGCCCGATAGGCTCCGCGTGTGGCTCCGGCAAAGGCGCAACCTCAGGCCATCGACGGAACGGGTCGTGGCGGGAACTCGGTCCGCGCCCGCGCAGGTTGGCACGACACGGCGACCGGAGCCGACCTGGTCGAAATGACCGGTCCAGAGGACGATTCTTCACCCGTGCCGTTGCCCTTGCGCAACGACGAATCATGCGGGTTTCAGAGACGAGGACGCTGAGAGCCATGAACAAAATCGCGGGAAGGCATCCGTTCATCGTGGTCGTCTTGCTGGTCGCGAGCGCGTGGCTTGGTGCCTTGGGCACCGGTTCGGCGGTGCCCGCGGCCGAGACGGCGGTCGCACCCGAGAAGAACCCTCCCGGGGACATTCCGGACGACCAGGTGTTCATCACCTACCGCGGACCGCACGGTTTCACCATGAAGGTGCCGGAAGGCTGGGCCAGGACGGACGGCCCTTCGAGCGTGGTTTTCGCGGACAAGTACGGCCGGATCGAAATGGCGGTGGCCGAGGCGAGCGCCGTTCCCACGCGCACGACGGTCATATCGGGAGAAGCCGCGGAACTCGCCCGTACCGGGCACGCGGTCAAGATCAGCGTCATCTCCGACGCGAAGCTCCCGGCGGGGCAAGCCGTCAAGATCGCCTTCACGTCGAACTCCGAACCGAACCCGGTCACGAACAAGCGGATCCGGCTGGAGAACGAGCGCTTCCTCATTCCCGGCGGCGGCAAGGTTGCGACAGTCACGTTCTCGGCCCCGGCGGGCGCCGACAACGCCGACCAGTGGAAATTGATGTCGGAATCCTTCCGGTGGAATTGAACGAACCCATCCTCGCCGTCGACGAACTCTACCGGTTCTACCACCCGGGCGAGGTCGAGATCCGGGCCCTGCGCGGCGCCTCCTTGCGGGTGGACGCAGGGGAGACCGTGGCCCTGATGGGACCTTCCGGGAGCGGCAAGTCCACCCTGCTCGCCTGCGCGGCCGGTCTCGACGCGCCGGACGGAGGTTCGGTCACGATCGCCGGCCGCCGCGTGACGCGCCGCCCCGAAGGGGAACGGGCCGCGATCCGCGCCCGCTCGGTCGGCCTCGTGGCGCAATCTGGCAACCTGTTCGGACACTTGAGCCTCGCCGAAAACATCCGGTTCCAACAGGCGCTGGCGCGACGGCAGGCGGCCAGAACGGTCGAGGAGCTCCTCGACCTCGTCGGGCTCTCCGATCGCGGGGACGCACTCCCCGGCACCCTCTCCGGGGGTGAACTGGCACGTGGCGCGCTCGCGGTCGCTCTCGCGGTCGACCCGCCACTGCTTCTGGCCGACGAGCCCACGGCGGAGGTCGACGCGGAAACCGAACGGCGCATTCTGACGATCATCGAGGATCGTCGGGCGCGCGGCGGCGCCGCCTTGATCGCGACCCATAGTCCCGCGATCGGCGCGGGCGCGACCCGTGTCCTGCGCATCGTGGACGGCATCGTGAGCCCAGGGCAGACGCTCCGGCCGAGCGTTCCCGCGGCGTCCGCAGGGGTGCGGCACCCCGTGTCGGAGGGCGGCGCCCGGCGTTTCTCCAACGCGGCCGTGTTCGTGAGCGCGCTCGGCGTCACGCGGCTCTACCCGGCCGCCGGCGAAACCGTCCGCGCGCTCGCGGCCGCGAGCTTCGTTGTCCGCGCCGGCGATCGGATAGCCATCATGGGTCCGTCCGGCGGCGGCAAGACCACGCTGCTTGATTTGATGGGCGGGATGGCACATGCGACCGCCGGCACGATCTCCTGGCCCGCGCTCGGCCGGCGCGAGGCGCTCCGCCCATCGATGATCGGCATGGTCTTTCAATCGCCCTCGCTGCTTCCCGCGCTTTCCGTGCTCGAGAACGTGCGCCTGCCCTTGGGCATCGCCGACACGGAAACGGGTCGCTCGATGAGCCCCGAAGAGGCCCTGGATGCGCTTGGCATCGGAGACTTGGCCGGGAAGCTTCCGGACGCCTTGTCGGGAGGGCAGATGCAGCGCGTCGGCGTGGCCCGCGCCCTGGTCACCCGCCCCAAGCTGATCCTCGCCGACGAGCCGACCGGACAGCTCGATCAGGCGACCGGCCAGAAGCTGATGGACGATCTGCTCGCGACCCTGGACGGCACGGACGCCGCCCTCGTCGTCGCAACGCACGATCCGGCCGTCGCGGGGCGGCTCGGCCGTGTGTGGCGCATGGACAAGGGCGTCCTTCAAACCGACCTCGAAGGAATTTCGCGATGCTTGCCATTTGGATGAAGGGCATCGTCGGGCACCGCTGGGGCCGCCTGGTCCTGTCCGGGGCGGGGGCGGCGGTCGCCACCGCGCTGATCGGCATCATCGGCATCTTCGCCTCGTCCAGCGCGGAAAACATGACCCGGCGTGCGGTGTCGGCCCTTCCGGTCGACTGGCAGGTCGCGGTGAAGCCCGGCGCCGACGCGGAGGCGCTCCTGAGCCTGCTGCGGGCATCGGCACCGGTGGCGGCGGCCGAGATCGTCGCCTACGCGCCGATCGATGGGTTCGGCGCCGTAGCCGGGGGGACGACCCAGACCACCGGCGCCGGGGTGGTCCTGGGCATCGGTCCCGACTACGCGGACGCGTTCCCGGGGCAGGTCCGCCTGCTCTCCGGCAAGGCCACGGGCGTCCTCATCGCTCAGCAGACCGCGTCCAACCTTCACGTCACGGTCGGCGACACCGTGAGTGTTTCACGGCGCGACGCGGCCCCGGCGGGCGTGCGGATCGACGGGGTGGTCGAACTGCCGAACGGCGACGCGATGTTCCAAACCGTCGGTGCCTCGAGGGCGCAAGCCCCGACGGCGCCCCCGGACAACGTGCTGCTCCTGCCGACCGAGACCTGGACCGGGCTTTTCGGCGTGTCGCCGGCCGCCGACGCCACCCATCGCCAGATACACGCCAGGCTCGACCGTTCCCACCTGCCGGGCGACCCGGATCGCGCTTTCGTCGCGGCCGCCGCGCAGGCGCACGGCTTCGAACTCAAGGCGGCCGGCGGCGCCCTTGTCGCCAACAATCTCGCGGCTCGGCTCGATGCCGTCCGCAGCGACTCCCTCTACGCGCGCGTTCTGTTCCTGTTCCTCGGGACGCCGGGCGCCGTGTTGGCCGCGCTGCTCACGATCGCCGTGGTGGCCTCGGGTGCGGACCGGCAAAGACGCGAACAGGCCTTGCTTCGCATGCGGGGTGCCGCAGCGGGCCAGGTGCTCAGGGCTGCCGCGCTCGAGGCTTTCGCGGTCGCGGTCGTGAGCGGCGTCGGCGGAACGCTCATCGCCGTATCGCTGGCGGCCATGCTCGGGATCGACGTTTTCCGGGCCGGGGCGCCTTGGTGGCTCCTCGCCGCGGGCCTGGGCGGCGCCATTCTCGCGTTTGTGGTCGCGCTCGCCCCGGCGTGGTTCGGGCTGCGGGCGCGCACGATCGCGATCGGCCGGTCGAGCCTGCCGCCCCCGTCGACGCCGTTGTGGAAGCGGGCGTGGCTCGACGTCGTGTTGCTCGCCCTGTCCGCGATCGTGTTCTGGCGGACGGCGAGCACCGGATACCAGGTCGTCCTGGCGCCCGAAGGGGTCGCGGGAACGGCCGTCGACTACCCGTCGTTTCTCGCGCCCTTGTTCCTTTGGGTCGGCTGCGGATTGCTTTCGCTGCGGCTGTATGGCGCCGCTTTGCGGCGCGGCCAGCGAACGCTCGCGGCCGTTCTCCGGCCTTTCTCGCCGAGCCTGTCCGGAGCGGTCGCGGCATCGATCGGACGCCAGCATGCGCGGGTCGCATCCGGCATCGCGCTGACGACCCTGGCGTTTTCCTTCGCGATCGCGACCGCGATCTTCAACACGACCTATGACGCCCAGCTTAATGTCGACGCGCAGCTCACGAACGGCGCCGACGTGACCGTGACGGGAACCGCGGACGCGCCCGCCGGGGAGCGCATCGGCCAGATCGCGAGAGCCCCGGGCGTGGCCGCGGCCGAACCCATGCAGCACCGCTTCGCCTACGTGGGAAACGACCTGCAGGACCTTTACGGGATCGACCCCGGCCGGATCGGCAGGGCGACGGCGATCGCCGACGCCTATTTCGCCACCCGCGACGCCCGCGCGATGCTCGACCATTTGGCCCGGGTGCCCGACGGCGTGCTCGTCGCCCAGGAGACGGTCAACGATTTCCAGCTCTCGCCGGGCGACCTCGTCAACCTGCGCCTGCAGAACGCGACCGATCGTCAATTCCACACCTTCCCGTTTCACTTCGTCGGGGTGGTTGCCGAGTTCCCGACCGCGCCGCGGGATTCCTTCCTCGTCGCGAACGCGGCATACGTCTCGGCGCAAACCGGCGACAGCCGGGCGGAGGTCGTCCTCGCCAAGACCCGCGGGGATCCCGGCCGAGCCGCGGCCGCGGTCACGCTGGCGCTCGGGTCGGGGTCCGCCTTGAGGGTCTCCAGCGTCGACGAGGCCGCCCGCCTCATCGGCTCCAGCCTGACGGCGGTCGATCTGCGCGCGTTGACCGCGATCGAACTGTCGTTCGCAATCGTTCTGATCGCCGCCTCGACGGGCTTGATGCTGGCGCTCGGATTCAACGAACGGCGCCGCACCACCACGATCTTGTGGGCGCTCGGAGCCTCGCCGCGCGTCGCCGGCACGTTCCTGTGGACCGAGGCCCTGCTCATGCTTGTCGGGGGCGGGCTGGCCGGGTCCCTTCTCGGGGTCGCGGTCGCGCACATGCTGGTGCGGCTCCTGACCGGCGTGTTCGATCCACCCCCCGACACGGTCTCGGTGCCTTGGCTCTACATCGCGATCCTGTTCGCCACCGCGGCGGTCGCGACCGGGGCCGCGGTCATCTGGGCGCTGCGCCGTTCGAGCGTCAAAAGCGACCTCGGATCGGAGCTTCTCGCCTGACGAGCCGCGCGCGCGCAGAGGGCGCACGATGGCACGACCACGTTCGATCCGCCTTTCCCCATGACGGTCGGCGCGTCGCCTGGACGGTTGGGGTTCACAGCGGGTCCTGAAAGGTCGACGACGGCCGACTTCGTCCCGGCGGGGCCGAACGGCCCGGGCCCAGGGCGCGCTGCACCATAACGGTGTCGGCCCAGTGATCGAAGCGGTAGGCGACCGCCGGAAGCACGCCGACCCGCGCGAACCCGCAACCGTCGTGAAGCTTGAGCGACTGCGCGTTGCCGGCGTCGATGTAGCCGATCATCTGCCGATAGCCGGCGGCCGCGCAGGCCTCGATCAGCGCCGGCAGCAGCGCCCTGCCGACCCCCTGGTGCAGCCGATCGGCATGCACGTAGATCGAGTGCTTGACGGTATAGCGGTAAGCCGGCCGCTTGCGGAACGGGACCGCGTAGGCGTAACCCGCGACCGCGCCATCCATCTCGGCGACGAGGTGCGGCAGGCGATGCTTGCGCATGCTCTTGCGCCGCCGTTCCAGGTCCTCGGCGTCGAACGGCGAAGGTTCGTAGGCGCCAAGATCACCGAGGCCATGCGCCACATGATGGCGATAGATCGCGAGCATCGCCGGGACGTCGGCGTCCGAAGAGGCACGCACGATGATGGTTGGCGCGGGTTCTGGAACGGGGAGGCGTGCCGCGTCGGGACTCATGCGCATTCTTCTCGGGCCACGTAGGTGAAGAAACGGATGGTGCCGTCGGGCTGGCCTTCGCGGAACAGACCCTGAATCTCCGCCTCGAACCCGGGAAACAGGTTGGCGCCGCGCTCGAACGCCTTCAGGTAGGCGAGCATGGGCTCGGCGGGCGGACCAAGGCGTTCGCCCGGCACGATCGTCGCGATGCCCGGCGGGTAGACGACGAAGAGCGTGGTGGCAACCCGTCCCGCGATCGCGTCGATCGGCAGGTAATCGACCTTGTTGCGCACAAGCAATTGCGCCGCGTCGTGCGGCGACATCGCCATGTCCGGCATGTGCCGCGGCATGAACTGCGCGCGCTGCAGCGCGCTCGTGCCAGCCCCGCGGTAGAAGCCGTGCATGTCGGCGCACAGGTCGCGCAACCGAAGCCCGGCATAGCGTCCCGAACGCCGCCGGACGAACTCCGGTATGACCTCCTCGAGGGCGGCGTTGTCGTCGTGGAGCTTCTTGAACGCGGCCAGCGACGACAAAAGCGTGGCGGCCTTGCTCGATTCCACGCCGGGTGTCAGCAGGAACAACAGGGAATTCAGGTCGTTCTTCTCCGCCACGATCCGGTTCTCGCGCAGATATTGCGCGACGACCGGGGCCGGGACGCCCTGCTCGGCATAGGCGCCGGTCCGCCGGTCGAAGCCGGGGGTCAACAACGTCAGCTTGTTGGGATCGGTGATCGCGAACCCCGGCGCCACGTGTTCGAACCCGTGCCAATCGGCGCCGGGCGCCAGCGCCCAGAAGCGTGCGTCGGTCGCGAGATCATCGGTCGACACGCTGTCCCAGCTCACGTCGAGCGTATGCCCGGGCGCTTCCGGATCGGCGATGGTCACGACATCGGGCACGAACGGCTCGAAGAACCAGCGGCGGGCCGGGTCGGCCTCCTTGAGTTCGAACTCGCGGCGCATGGCGCGGATCTTCTTGCGCACCTCGATGCCGAGTCGGATCGTATCGTCCCAAAGGACGACGCCGGAGCGACCTTTCATCATCTGCGCGCCGACGTCGAGCGAGGCGAACAGCGGATAGAAAGGCGATGTCGAGGCATGTTGCAGGAAGCTCTCGTTGAACCGGCGGTGCTCGACCCGACGCTCCTGGCCCTTGATGTGGCGATCCTTCACGTGGATCTGGGAAGCCTGCGAGAAGCTCGCGAGCTGCTTGTGGGTCGACTGCGTCGCGATGATGCCGGGCGACTCGGGACCGAGATCATCGAGCCCCATCGCGAAACGGCCGGCATAGAGCGGATGGAACTTCATGAAGCCCGCCCAGGCCTCATCGAAGACGACGTAGTCGCACAAGTGGCCGATCCTGGCGAGGATCATGTCGGCGCTATGGATCGTCCCGTCGTAGGTGCATTGCTCGATGACGGCGGCGCGAAAGGGCCGCGGCCGCCGCCAGGCTGCCGGATCGGCCACCAGCGGATGGCAGCGGATCTTTTCGCGGATCGCCGCCTCGTCGAGGGCCTCGCTGTAGATCGGACCGATGAGGCCGTAGGCGTTGCGGTCCGTTTCCAGGTAGACCGGTATGCCGCCCGCGATCAGCAAACCCCCGTGGTGCGCCGCCTTGTGATTGTTGCGGTCGAACAGGACGAGATCCCCTTCCGCGACGAGCGCGGCCAGCACGACCTTGTTCGACGTCGAGGTGCCGTTCAACACGAAATAGGTCTTTTCCGCCCCGAAGATTTTGGCCGCTTCCTTTTGCGCCCGCAGCGCCGGACCTTCGTGGGTGAGGAGGTCGCCGAGTTCGAGCACGGAATTGTCGAGGTCGTCGCGGAACACCGCCTCGCCGAGGTGCTCGACGAAAATCTGGCCGATCGGACTGCGGCTGTAGAAGATGCCGCCGTTATGGCCGGGGCAGGTCCACAGCTGGTTGCCCTTCTCGGCATAGTCGACGAGCGCCCCGAAGAAGGGCGTCTTCAACGTTTCGGCGTATTGCTTCAGCCGGCTGACCAGGTTGCGCGCGATGAAGTCCGGCGTTTCCTCGGCCAGGAACACGTAGCCGTCGATGAAATCCATGACTTCGACGGGGATGTCCTCGAAGCGCTTGCGGCGGACCAGGATGACGATCGGCATGTCGAGCCCGCGCCGTCGCATCAGACCGATGAGGTCGGCCGCCTTTCCCTCGAGGCCCCGCTTGCCCCAGTCGACGACCATACAGCCGATCGCGGCGTCGGTCTGGACGGCGATCTCGGCATCCTCGATCCGGCGCGCCTTCACCACCTGAAATCCCATGCGTTCGACGGCGCCGATGATCTGCTGAAGCCTCAGGCCTTCAAGATCGTCGGCGTTGAACGCGGGGGTGCAGATGAGGAACGTGAAGCGTCGGAAGAAGTCCATCGCGGTCACCGGTGGCGGAAACGGGCTTTGAGACCACGGGCGTGACAAACGGATAACAGCCTCGAGGCGCGACGGCGCGTTCCCGCGCGCCGGGTCTCGCGGGCGCGATCAGGTCCGCGACCAACTCCACCCCGTGCCGCACGGCGCCCTCACGACGCCTTCCGACGCCCGAGCACGGTGAGGAAGGGGTCGAACAGCGCGCGCTTCGGCTTCCGTGCGTCGACCCGGCCGGTCACGGCGCGCGCCAGCGCGTTCAGGATTTCGGCCACCTTGTTGTTGGCCTCGACCTCGCCCACCATCTGGCCGTTGTTGGCCGCGGTCCCGAACAGCTTGGCGTCGAACGGCACGACCGCCGCCGGGGCGACCTCGACCGCCTTGGCGAAGTCGGCGACCGAGATTTCGGGTCGTTTGAGGATACCGACGCCGTTCAGCACAAGCTTGGGCTTGACATCGTTCGGGCGCGCGGTGCGCAGGACATCGAGGAGGTTGCGCGTGTTGCGCAGATTGGCGAGGTCGGGCGCCGCCACGACGATCACCTCGTCCGACCCGATCAGGGCGCGCCGGGTCCACCCCGTCCAGCCATGGGGGACGTCGAGCACGATGCAAGGAACGGTGGAACGCAGCACGTCGAACAGACCGTCGAAGGCGCTTTCGGGAAAGTCGTAGGCGCGGTCGAGCGTCGCCGGGGCGGCCAGGATCGAAAGCTTGTCGGTGCACTTCGAAAGCAGGCGATCGACGAGGTTCGCGTCGAGCCTCTCCGGCGCGAACACCGCCTCGGCGATGCCCTGCGGCGGGTCCTGGTTGAAGTCGAGCCCGGCGGTGCCGAACGGCAGGTCCAGGTCGACGATCACGGTCGCGACGTCGAGCGTGCGGGCGATCGACCAGCCCACGTTGTGGGCGATCGTGGAGGCGCCGACGCCGCCCTTGGCGCCCGTCACGGCGACGAGCCGCCCCACCGGTTCGGCCTTGCTGTGGGTATAGAGGTGCGAGATCGACCGAACGAAGTCGAGAACGGAGAACGGGGCCACGAGGTAGTCGCTGATGCCCCGGCCGATCAGCTCGCGGTAGAGCACGATGTCGTTCAAACGGCCGATCACCACGACCTTCGTTCCCGCGTCGCAGAACTCGGCGAGCTGGTCGAGGTGAGCCATCAGCTGGTCGCGGTCGCCCGTGCTCTCGATGACCACGAGGTTCGGGGTCGGCGCGCCGCGATACGCTTCGACCGCCGCGGGGGCGCCGCCCATGTGCGCCTTGACGTGGGCGCGGCTCATGCGCCGGTCGCCCATCGCCTCGTTGACGACGGCCGCGACGTCGGGCGTTTCGCAGAAGACCTGGATCGACACGCGCGGGAGGGGCGCGATGTGCTCGCGCGGATCCGCGCGGTCCGCTTCTGGCGTGCCGGGATCCGAGGGTTCGCGCCCCGTCATTGCCCGGCCCCGCTGGTCCCCACCACCCCGATGAGGGGCGCGCTGGCGCCCGCCCAACTCGTTCCGGGATCGGTGCCGGCTCGAATGGCCGTGATGGCACGCGTCCGCGTCTGCACGTCGCTCGGGTCCTCGGCCCGCGGGCGGACGAGGTCGCGCGGGTCGTCGATCTGGGCCGCCAGGGTCTGCTGGTTCGCGCAACCGAAGTTGTAATAGGTGCGGTTGTCCCAGGTGTTCAGGTTCGAACCGGAGCCGAGGTCGTCCGGCCACTCGCCGCAGCGGGACGCGAGACGGGCCTGGAGCTTGGTGAAACTGAGCCGCACCGGCGACGCGAGGGCCGGGTCCGCGATCCGATAGGACCCGACCGCGATATCCCCTTTCACCCCCGCGGCGGCGAGGGCGCGACGGATCGCGGTGAGCGTGGCCTGCGCCGCGCGCCCATCCACCGCGCCCATGGGAAGCTGCGCCAGGATCAGGCCATCGCCGTGCACGCGGTAGTCGGCCGCGAAGGAGTCAATGTCCCGCCCCTGCCGGAAATCGAGCGCCCCGCTCCTCCCCACGGGAAAGATGTCGAGCGTTTGCCGGGCGTTCGCGAGCACGATCGGATGGCGCTGGTGGAAGTCCCCGGGAATGGCCGAGGTCGCGACGGTGCGGTCGACGTTCGAACAGCCCGCGAGCGGGGCGGCGGCGAGGAGCAGGCAGGCGACGAACGGGCCGCGTCGGGACCCGATCGCGTCGAGGACATATGATCGCATGGCGCGGTTCCGAACGGGAAGCGGGAGGAAGGGGGCGGGCGGGCACATCAATCGTTGATGAAGCCGACCTTGCCTTTGTAGTTGCGGATCAGTTCCGGGTTGTCGGCCGTCGAATAGATCCGGTTCATGCGTCCCAGGAGCCACGATTGGGGGTCGGTGGCGTCGGTGAAGCCGTCGTCCGGCTTGCTGATCTGGTCGGGCCGCAGCGCCTTGGCGAGGTAGGGCGTGACGATGATCATCAGCTCGGTTTCCTGGCGCTGGTAGTCCCGCGAGCGGAACAGCGCGCCGAGGATCGGCAGGTTCATCAGGCCCGGCATGCCGGCGATCGCCTGCTTGCTGGTTTGCTGGATGAGCCCGGCGGTCACGATGGAACCCCCGGATGGCAGTTCCACGGTGGTCGAATTGGTTCTCGTGCGAAAGCCGACCTGATTGGAGCACGCGTAGGATGCCGCCTGCAGCCCGTCGGGCTCGGTCACCTCGGTCGAGAGGTGCAGCGAGATGCGCCCCTCGGACAGAACGGTCGGCGTGAAGTTCAAGGTGACGCCGTAGGGCTGCTGCGTGTTGGTGACCGTGCAGATGCCCGTCTTCGGATCGATCGAACTCTGCGTCGAGATGGGCAGCGTGCCTCCGGCGGTGAAGCGTGCGCTTTCCCCCGAGATCGCCGTGACGGTGGGTTCGGCCAGAACCCGCGCGACGCCGTTGCGTTCGTAGGCCTGGACCAGGGACTGCACCGACCTGCCGAAGTTCAACGCCAGCCCGCCGGCGCCCCCCGCCGCCAGGCCACCGGCCGCCCCGGTGGCGACGTAGGAGGCGGGCTGGGACGCGAGCGAGGGGCTTTGGAAGCTCGATCCCGAACCGGATGTCGCGTTGCCGAAGGTCCCCCACGACCCCGCCACGTTGACGCCGAGCTGCTTCACGACGTCCCGCTGAACCTCGACCACCGTCACCTTCAGCGTGACCTGGTCCTGCCCGCGGATCACGAGCGAGTTGATGATCGAGCCCTGGACCACGATGGGGTTGCTGAACGATATGCTCGTTCCGCTGCCGCTGTTCGACGCGCCGCCGCCCCCGACGGCGGAATAGCCCGTGTAAGCCTGCGCGATGTCCTGGGCCCGTTGGGCATCGACCGCCGAAGCCACGGAACCGGTGAGGATCACCGTGTCCTCCACGGCCTGGACGCGGATGTCGTTGCCGGGCAGCGTCGTCTTGAGGATGGCCTCGAGTTCGCCCACGTCGCGCCCGTTGACGTTGATCTCCAGGGTGGCGATCGGGCCGCCCTGTCGGTCCATGGCGATGATCGTCGTCGGACCCTTGCTGATCGCCATCACGTACAGGCGCCGGGCGGAGCGCACCACCGCGTTGGCGATGGCCGGGTTGCCGACGAAAACCTCCGTGGCGTCGCCCGGCAGGTCGACGACCATCGATTTGCCCACCGCCATCGTGAGCTTCTGGTTCCTCTTCCCGGCGGGGATGGAAAGGAGCGAAGGCGCCGGCGTCGAGGCGGCGTTCGGCGCGCGCGCGGTCAGCACGGGCGTTTGCGCCGACGCGGTTGCGAACGAGGCGCAGGCGAGCGCCACGCCGAGCGCCAGAGCGCGCAGCCGGCGGCGCCCGACCGTTCCGTCTGGGGTCGCGGGAAGGAACGCGTCGCTCATCGGTTGCTGTCCTCGGTAGCCGTGCCGAAGCGGATCACCGTCATAGACTTCGAGGATGGGGGCGCGGACTGGTTGGGTAGTTTCGAATCCAGCATCGAGCGCAGCGCGAGGGACAATTGGCCCGTGCGCTGGGCAAGGACGACGGTTTCGGACTGCACGGGATCGAGTTCGAGGGTGGCGTTGGAACCGACCACGACGGTTTGGCCGTCCTTTTCCTGCACGTTCTGGCCGATGGCCAGCACGCGGACGTTCTGAAGCAGGGTCTCGCTGATATAGGTGTCGCCGCTCGCCCCGCCGGTTCCCGACGGTCCCTTCGGCTCCTCGCGGTAGGTCCGGATCACGTCGACATGATCGTTCGGCAGGATGAAGCCGCCGGCCGTCGTCGACCCCTGGCTGTCGATGTTGATCGCCACCGCGCGCCTGCCTGTGGGCAGGATCGCGGCCATCAGGCCCGGGTCGGTTCCCTTGACGAGCTTCTCGCGCCGAACGGGGTCGCCCTGGGAAAGGCCCGCACGCGCGATGGAGCCCCGGATGTCGTCGAGGATCTTGGGATTGTCGCTCTTGCGGATCATTCCCGGAGCCACGGCCTCTTTCGGCAAGGCCAGCCAGGATACGGCCCCGTCGCCGATGAGCGTGCCGAGCGGGATGTCCTTGGCGGCCACGAGGACGTCGTCGGTGGCGGGCGGGGGGGGCGGCGCGAGGGCAACGGGCGCGGGGCCGGGCGCCCGCGGCCCGCTCGCGACGAGGAACGCTCCCACGGCGGCGACGAGAGCCAGAAACAGCAGCAGGATGCGCGACGTCTTCATGGTCTCGGAGTTCCGGCCCGGCAACGAAGCGGGCGGTCAGCGGCCATGACGCTAGTCAGGCAAACGTCAAAGTATGGTTAACTGGACCTGTCGCTTTCGCCTCGAGGCGTCGCGGAAGGGTATTCGGGACGTCGAGACAGCCGCGTTCGAACCGGATCACCTCCAAGCCCCGCCCCGAGCAGGCGGCGGCGCGACCGCACGGAAAAACGAGGGCTGAACACGATCGGGGCCGGGCGCTCCGGCTTCGACACACGCCCTATCCGACGCGGCTCACGACGGGGAAGCGGGGCGGCCCTGTTCAGGACGCCGTGACGGCCGACCAGAGCGGCGTTTCGGGGTAGAGCGCGAGCCCCGCCGCCGCGAGCGCGATGCCGTAGGGAACGCCTGTGCCGGCGGCGTGCAGCCGCGCGATCCAGGCCCGCGACAGGAGCGCGGGGGACAGGGCCATCTTGCGCCAGTAGAGTATGGCGAGGGTCAGACCCGCCCCGAGCAGCGAGGCCTGCAGCCCGTAGGCGAAAAGATTGCCCCAGCCGAGCCACACGGCGGTCGCGGCCGCGAGCTTGGCGTCGCCGCCGCCGATCCAGCCGAACGCGAACAGGGTGAAGGTGAGGGCGAGCACGGCGGCCCCGCAGGCGGCATGGTTCTCGAGAAGCGTGAGCGCGGGCATCCCGCACGCCAGCGCCAGCACCCCGAAACCCAAGACGAGCGCCACCGAAACGCGGTTCGAGATGGTCATCGTCAAAAGATCGGACATGGCCGCATAGGCCATCAGCGTCGGGAACAGGATGAGCGTGGCGAGTTCCAGGATCAAGGCGGCCTGCTCCTTCGTTCACTGCCGCCTGGCGCGGACCGTGCCGGATCGGCGAAACGACCGGCCGCGCAGGCGACGGGCCGGTCGTTCGAGCACCGTGAGGATGGCGAGGCGCGTGACGCGCCGATCGGCCAAGGGCGGTCGCGGTCACGGCAAGACCGTCGGTCATGCCGCGGCACACCCTCTTGTCGCTCGCTCCCGAACGATTGTCGCGAAAACGTGTCAGTTGAGGTTGTTCGAGATCGCCGTGAACTTGGCGTTCAGCTTGGTGCCGATCGAGGTGATCACGGTGATGATGACGACGCTGATCAGGCCCGCGATCAGACCGTACTCGATCGCGGTCGCGCCGGACTCGTCCTTGGCGAAACGGGCGAAAATGCTCATAATGTTGCTCCTGGCTCCAGTGATCCATATTCCGGCCGACGCTCGGTCGCTTGCTCGGAATATCCGCAACCTATCCCGCCAGGGCTTGCAAAGCGGTTAACTCAAGCAACGAAAGCCGCTCGAATGCGTCCCGGCGTGGCTTTGGTTAATCGGCCATGAACTGCAAGCCCAAGCAACGAGCTAAAGCGCACTGTCGTTAATCTGTGAATCGATATAAAACGTAGGTGCTTACTTTTAATGATCCATGCACTGCGACGGCGTTGTGGGTTTAACCTCGACGCCATCGCCGGAAGCGTCGACGCGCCAAGGGCGTGCACCCGAGCCAGCCGCACGCTTCAGACTTCGTTCACGTTTTTCGTTCATCGAACATGAAGGCTATGCACGCTCCGAGGAAGGTCGTCATGCGGACCGGTCGCGATCCACGAGCACCGGCTTGTCCGCGGAACGCGCCCTCGTGGCGGCAATCCGCGGCTGTTGCGGCTCCGTCCGGGGGCGGCGCGATCCGCTTCCGTATTGGCGCGGCGACGGCCGGTTTGGGCATCGTGCTCATCGCCGCGGCCCTTGGCCCGGGAACGGCCCGAACGGCGGAGGCGACGCTCTCGGTCGTCATGGACAAGGCGAAGCTCGTCCGCTATCCGGCCAAGACGGAAACCGTCATCGTGGGCAATCCCGTCATCGCCGACGTGACCATGCTGAAAAGCAGCGGTCTCGTCGTGCTGACGGGGCGCGGCTTCGGCGAAACCAACCTGGTGTTTTTGGACCGGTCGGGGACCGTCTTGTCGGAATCCAACCTCAAGGTCGAGCCGTCGTCGGCCTACGTGGTCGTGCAGCGCGGACCCGACCGCGAATCGTATGCGTGCCAACCGCGCTGCCAGCCGGCCGTGAGCCTCGGCGACGCCTCGAGCTTCATGGCGGAAACGATCAAGAACATCACGTCGCGCAACACCATCGCGGCGGGTAGCGCCACCCACTGAGCGGGCTCCGCGCGGTTCCGAAGCTTGCCGACACGTGAATGTCGGGACCCCTTTCCTCGGCGAAGGGCATAACGGAATCGCAAGCCTTGGGATGCATCGTTCCGAGGATGGACCGCGGCGCGCCCGGCGCCAGTCGCGTTCGAAGGTCCGGGAACGGCCGCGGCCTCGATCGCGACATGCCGGCCGGGAGGGCTTCCATGCTGCATCACCCGCGACAGCAGTGCCGGTTTGAGCGAGGCCGCGAGGCCGCGTACCGACCGATGCGGCGCCTCGCTTCCGCGATCCGATATCGACCGTCAGCGGCCTTGCATGCCCTGCGGCGCCTGAGCGGCGACCAGTCCGGCGCGACAGCGGTCGAGTTCGCCATCGTTTCCGTCCCGTTCCTGGGCTTGTTGTTCGCGATCTTCCAAACCTCGCTCGCCTTCTTCATGCAACAGGGCCTCGTCGCCGCAGTCGACAACGCCTCGCGTCAGGTGCTGATCGGCTCGGTCCAAGCCAACGCCGGCATCACGACCTGGCAGAACTTCCGCGATCAGTTGATCTGCCCCGCCACGGCGACGAAAAGCCTGTGGCCGAGCTTCATGAGTTGTTCGAGCCTCGTCGTCGACGTGCGAACGGCGACGTCGTTCACCTCCACCTCGTCGAACGCGACGAACGACAGCTTCCTGTTCGACGGCAGCGGGCCTCAATTCAAGCCGGGCTGCCAGGGGCAGATCGTGGTGGTGCGCGTGGCCTATCCCATGCCGGCCTTCCTGCCGCTGCTCACGAGCAACGGCGGCGGCGGCGTCATCGTCAACAAGAGCGGCCTGACGAGCTACAATGGCTCGCTCGTGCAGATGCTGACGACCGCGTCGGTGTTCCGCAACGAGCCGTTCGGCACGCCCGGATCCTGCACGTCGTGATCCGCCCCTCGATCGGCGGATCGGGTTTCCGCGCCCCCTTCGTCCGCCGGCTTCGCAGCGCGGGCCGGGACGAGCGCGGCGTCGCGGCGGTCGAATTCGCGGTCGTGCTGCCGTTCATGCTGTTCCTCTACATGGGGATGTCGGCCGTCACCGAAGCCGTGTCCTGCAGCCGCGCGGTGGCCACGCTGGCGCGTACCTTGGCCGACATCACCTCGCAGCAGCCGGCCAACCAGGCCATGACCGACACCCAGGCACAGGAGATCTTCAACGCCTCGACGGCGGTGCTGTCGCCCTTCAGCTCGGCGGGCGTGAAAATGACGCTGTCGAACGTGGAGTTCGTGGCCAACGCGGCCTCCTCGGGTTCGAACAACCTCGACGCCAAGACCCGCTGGACGGTCACGTTTTCGGGGGGGACGCTGCGCCCCTGCGTGGGCAATCCGAAGCTCGCGCCGGTGGCCAACGGCGCGAGCCCGTCGCCCACGACGATGCCGCTCGGCCTCTACACGTCGGGCTTCCTGATCGTCGCCGACGTGACCTACGCCTACACGCCGAGCTTCGGCGTATTCAACTGGACGTTCGGAAACAGCACCACCGGGTTGAGCGGTTCTTTCACCATGGCGCGCACTCAATATATGCGCCCGCGTCAGCAAGCCAATATAGGATACCCGACGGGTTCCGCGCAGGTTTGCCCGATCGCGCCGCCGCAGCAGCCGTGACGGCCGGCGGCGCGAGCGTGATGCGCATAATCTGCCAGGACCTGGCCGAGGCGTTCCCTACTGCCTGAGCAGCAAGCGGCCGTCGTCGATGCGCAACTCGCTCAACCGCGACAGGAAGCTCATGCCGAGCAGGCTTTCCGACAGGGCGCCCCGGTCGCTCACGAAAGCCTGAACGTTGCGGACCGTGATCGTCCCGAGGCGGATCTCGGGAATGTCGATCTTGGCGATGGCGGCGTAGCCGTTGGCCGTGCTGGCCTTGTACTTGAAATCGGCCGGCGATGGGCGGAAGCCGAGACGGTCGGCGTCCTCGAACGTCAACGACACGAAGGACGCGCCGGTGTCGACCACGACCGGCAGTCGATGCCCGTCGATCTCCACCACGGTCTGGAACTGTCCGTAAGCGTCGGGCGCGATCTGCGCGCGCCGTGCGGATGCCGACGCCTCTCCGGTGACCGCCCGCGATCCCTCCGGGGTCGCCGGCGCCAAGGCGGCGCCGCGCGCCGGCCGAAGCGTCGCCAACCCCCGACCGTCCGGCCCGAAGCGCGACAGCTGGCTTCCGGCCACCGCCGCCACGACGGCAAATCCGCACGCAAGCTTGACCGCGTTCACTTCCGCTCCCAGGTTCCGCATCGCCGACCTATCGGGATCAAGCAGTAGCGGCTGGGTGGCGAGCGCGGGTTAACAGGACGTCGGCGACGCCGGCGCCGCTGAAGGCTCGGTTAAGTTTGGCTTTGCGCACTCGCCGGCTTTCGAGGCAGGCCCGCGGCGTCGCCCCGCGCGGGTGTTCAGCCCCGCAGGGCGGCGTCGATGGCGGCGGCGGTCGGGATGCTCGGCTGGGCACCCGGACGCGCGCAGGCGAGGCTGCCGGCCACCGTCCCGCGCCGCAGCGCGTCCGCCACCGGGAGCCCGGCGTCCAGCGCCGCCGCGAACGCGCCGACGAAACTGTCGCCGGCGGCCGTCGTGTCGACCACAATGACGGCCGGTGCGGCGACCCGGTGTTCCGCGCCTGCGACCCAGGCGACGGCACCCCCGGCCCCGAGGGTGACCACCAGGGCGGCGGAATAACGGGCCGCGAGCGCGGCGGCGAGGCTTCCGTGGTCGCCCGGCAGGTCGAGCGCCCGGGCAAGGTCGGCCGCTTCGTGTTCGTTCGTGACGAGCACGTCGACCGCGGCCAGGAACGCGTCGGCGACACGGCCGGACGGGGCGAGGTTGAGGATGACCCGCGCGCCGCGCGCCTTGGCGAGCAGCGCCGCCGCCTCGCCCTCGGCATCCGGGATTTCGCGCTGGAGAAGGAGCGTGTCGCCCGCGCCGAGCGGGCTCTGCTGGAGCTGCGTGGCCCGCGCGCGGCCGTTGGCCCCGGCCGCGACCGTGATGGCGTTCTGCCCGGCGGGGTCGACCGAGATGAAGGCGGCGCCGGTCGGCAGGTCGGCGCGGAAAATGCCGGTGAGGTCGACGCCTTCGGACATCAACAGGGACAGCGCCGCGTCCGCGAAGGCGTCGAGCCCCGCGGCGCCGACCAGCGCCGCCTTGGCACCGGCGCGCCGCGCCGCGAGCGCCTGGTTGGCTCCCTTCCCGCCCGGCACCCGCGCGTAGGACTGCCCCAGCACGGTTTCGCCGGGCCCCGGGATCTTCGGGACGTCGGTGACGAGGTCGATGTTGACGGAACCGAAGACGACGATCACGCGGGCGCGCCCCCGGCGAAATCGCGGATCGCGTCCGTCAGCGCGCGGGCGCGCCGGCTTACGTCGGCGGCCGTCATGCCCGGCTTGAACAGCGACGAGCCGATGCCAAAGCCCCGGACCACGCTGCCCTTCCAGTCCTTGACCGTGTCGGCCGACACGCCCCCGACAAGCAGCATTCGCACCCTGGGCAGCACGGCGGCCAACGCCCGGGCGCTTGCGGGCGTCACGAGTTCGCCGGGGAAGAGCTTGATCGCGTGGGCGCCCGCCGCGAGTGCCGCGAAAGCCTCGGTCGGCGTGATCGATCCCGGCAGCGACACGAGATCGCGCTCCCGCGTCCGCCGGATGACGGCAGCGTCGGTGTTCGGCGAGATCACGACGCGGCCGCCGCAATCGACGACACGATCGACGGCATCGGCCGACAGCACCGTGCCGGCGCCGACCACCGCCCGCTCGCCGAGGGTGCGCGCGAGACGCGCGATGCTGTCGAACGGCTCGGGGGAGTTCAGCGGCACTTCGAGGATTGTGATGCCCGCCTCGACCAGAGCCTCGCCGATGCCGACCGCCTCGTCGGGCCTGAGCCCGCGCAGGATCGCCACGACCGGCATCGCCGCGAAGGCGCGATCGAACGCCTCGACGGCGGTTCCTCCCCGCTCCGGCATCACGTCTCCCCCTGGCGCGAGCGCGCCGCCATCAGCCGGCTCAAGCCCGCCGTCGCGGCCTCGGCCGGGTCGACATGCCGCACCGCGATGCCGCGTGCCGCGAAGGCCGCCTCATAGGCGCCGCGCTGCGGGTCCCCGGCCAAGAGCGCGATCGCGGGCGGACCGCCGAACAGCGCGAGCGCGCCCGCGATCTCGGTCTCGATCAGCAGCCGCGACAGGAAAGGGCGCACCTGCCGTCCGCTCATCGCGCCCCCGAGCACCTGGGCGCGCGCCTGGAACAGGGCGCGCATGAGCCCCCCCGGGCGCCGCGACGCGGCGGCCCCGGCGGCTTCCCCGCCGGCCTCGTCGGCCGGCTCCTCCGCGAGGCGTCCGAGAAACGATGCCGTGGCAACGGCAAAAAGCTCGCCCGTGACGAAAGTCGCGAAACGGTCGATGCGGCCACGGACCATTTCGACCCATTTGCTGTGCGTGCCGGGCATGCAAAGAAGTCCGTCGACGATGCCCGTGCCGATCGCCTTCGTTTCCTCGCCGCGCATGACATCGTAGGCGCCGTCCGGCCAGCGGCAATCGACGCCGGGAACCACGCGAATGTCTTCTTGCCCCGGGATCGTCGCAATGGCGCGCGCGATCTCGTCCACCCCGCAGGGACAGTGTGCGTAGGGCGCCTCGACCCAGCCGTTGCGGCTGCCGACCATGCCGCACATGATCACCGGGAGGGCCGCGTGGGCCGTGAGCCACGGCTCGCAAACCGCCGCCAGAGCGGCCGGGAAGCCCCCGGCCGCCACGCTCTGCACGCCCTCGTCGGACTGGGCCCGGTCGAGGACGCGGCCGCCTGCATCGAGGAGGGTCGCGCGGAGGCGCGTCGTCCCCCAATCGACCGCGATGACGCGCGGGACGGCCCCGGTCCCCGCCATCAGGTCACACCCAACCGCCGTCGACGACATAGTGCTGGTTGGTACAGGCGCTGGCCTCGTCGGAGGCGAAGAACAACGTGGCCCGGGCCACCTCGTCGGGCTGCAGCCGGCGTTTCAGGCACTGCCGCGCCATCAACTCCTTCTCGCCCTCCGGGTTCATCCACTTCGTCAACTGCCGCTCGGTCATGATCCAGCCCGGCGCGATGGCGTTGACGCGGATGTTGAACGGCCCGTAGTCGCGCGCGAGCGACCGCGTGAGACCCAGGACCGCCGATTTCGAAGCCGTGTACACGGCCATGTTGCCCTGGCCCACCATCCACGACACCGAGCCGAAGTTCACGATCGCACCGGCGTTGGCCGCCTGCATGTCGGGCAGCACGGCCTGCGCGGCGAAGAACTGGTGCTTGAGGTTCACCGCGATCCGCTCGTCGAAATATTCGGGGGTCACGTCGGGCGTCGCGTGGCGCTCGTCGTGCGCGGCGTTGTTGATGAGGATCTGGATGGGACCGAACGCGTCCCGCACGTTGGCGATGCCGGCCCGCAGGGCGGCGATGTCGCGCAGGTCGGTGTGGACGAAGCGAACCCGGTGCCCCGCCCCGTCGAGTTCCGCAGCCAACACGCGCGAGGGTCCTTCCGCGATGTCGAGGAAGCCGACCTTGGCCCCCTGTTCCGCGAACCGGCGCGTGATGGCGGCGCCGATGCCGCCACCGCCGCCGGTGACGATCACCGTCTTGCCGCGAAGGCTCGGATAGCTGGCGATCGCGTCGTTCATGGCGTTTCCTTCCCGGCTCCCTCGCATAAGGCCGCTGCGGTTCCCTTACAGGGTCGGCCGGAGCCGGGCAATTGTGGAACGGGGACTTTGCGAACCTCTGGGCTGCAAGCGCCTCAATGATCCGGTTGGTAACGGTCGGAGCGCTCGAGGCTCAGGCGGCGGCCGCGCTGCTTGGGCGTGAAATAAGGATACCTCGGACGAATGCGGCTCAGAAACGGGTCGTTCGCCATCTCGTACTGAATGAAAGCGATGTCAGCGGCGTCGAGACCCAGGGCGGGACCGACGATCGCGTCGATGCGGTCGACCTCGCGCTCGACTGCGTCTTCAAGAACATCGGTCGCGTAGCGCGCGCTCAGGTCCGTGAGATGGCGTGCGACATCGGTGTCGGGTGGCGTAGGCAATCGGAGGAGCGAGGTTCGGGTGAGGTCCGACCCTGCCGCCAGTCGTAGGCCGACGGCAATGAGACGCGCGGCCTCTTCGGACGGCACCGTGATCGCGACAGCCTCGGCCGACGAATCGGGAACCACGGACCAGGCCTCACCATCCCCGAGCACCACGACTTGCCCGACCGAGAATGACTCACCCCCCGCAATGGCCTCGGACAAGCCGAGCGTCGCGCCTGGCGCGTGAGCGCGGAAAACGTCCCGCAAAGGCCGCAAGCCGAGCGCCCCGGCCTCGAGGCGCATCGAGGTGCCCGCGTCGAAGCGGCGGCGGCAAGCGTCGAATAGCGCTGTGCGCACAACCCGAAGCTGCGCCTCGTGCTTCGCAAGTTCATCCGACCATGGCAGCGCGGCGACAATCGTCGGGTACAAGTGACTTCTGAGTTTATTTAAAAAAGAAGCGCGAAGGCTCAATATTGAATAGAAACCAAAAATCCGGGACAAAATAACTATATCGAACGGAAATTCTGTTAAGTCGTCACGCGGACCGAACACGATCGAAGTGTTCAAGACCGCATCTTGCTTTGGGTCGAACGGCGCCGCACAAACAATCTGCTCTATGAGGGGAAGTGCATACATCTTGGAGGGAAGAATGTGGGGGTATGCCCAAACGCCGGGAGAATCAACCGTCGTCAAGTCCACGTGCTCGAACGCGGGCTCGCCGACAAGGCCGCCGGTTCGGATGTTTTCGCCTTTCCACAACGCGAACCCTGGGTCGGTTATCCCACCCTTGCCGCGCCGCGCCACGCCGTATCGTATCAAGCGCTGCTCTTCCCATCGCGACGCGCCGATGCCGAGAGGTGGGTCGGCGGACGGCTGTTCGCCATTTCCACGCTTCGTCCAGAACGGCTTCGCCGCGTCGTTCAGCGTCCCACGTGCTCGCAGCTTGACGACCACCTCAAGACGGCGTGGGGTCAATCGTGTGAGGATGCGGCCGTCGGGGGCGAAAAGGTCGGCGTAGTCCGTCGTGCTGACCTCGGCTCGGTCGAGGTCGAACGCCGGTCGACCCCCCTTGACGGCTGGCGCGAGCACGCACCTCTCGTCGGCGAGATGGATCATGACGCGATCGTCGGCGCGCGCGGGGCGTGCCTCGGCGATGAGGATCATCGGCAGGACATCGGCGTCGAACACGCTGCGCCATATCAGTTCCATGTCGACGATCTCGCGGATGGTCCACCGCCCGCCAAGCGCGAACAAACGGCGGAGGTCCGCCGCATCGCCGCCGCTGCAGAAGCCGAGCGGCAGCACGAAGGCGAGTTTGCCGACGCGCCCCCCGCCGGGGTTGGCGCACCAATGATCCAGTGCGCGGTAAATGAACAATCTATAGACATTGCGATCGACACTCACACCTTCGTGCACGACGCCGTTCGCCTCGCGCGCGGCACCGAAATAATCGCGCGCGGCCGGATCGAGGTCGAACCCGCGCTCGGGCCGGACATAAGGCGGGTTGCCGATCACCGCCGCGTAGTCATCGCGGTCAACGTCCCCGAAGCGGGTTGTGGATTGGTCCCTGAGGATGGTCGGCACAAGGGAGTTGGCGCGCTCGGCGATGGAGAGGGTCGGCAGGCCTTCGGCGCGGACCGCCGCCCCGAAGGCCAGCAAGTGCCAGAGCAACTGGATCTGCGTCAGCACGGCCGAAAACGGGTTCAGATCGTTGCCAGCGATCCGTGCGACGGCCGCGCGAGCCTCGTCGTAGCTCGCGAGCCCCCGGTCGGCGTCCTCGCCCACGATCTGCTGATAGCGCTCAATGAGAAACGTGCCCGATCCGCAAGCCGGGTCTATCGTCGAGTCCTCCGGGCCGAGCCCAAGCCGATCGAGCATCCACCGAGCGATGCTCGGAGGCGTGTAGAATTCACCTTTCGCTTTTCGCTGCGAGGGATCAAGAAAGCGATCGTAAACGCCAGTAAGCAGGTCACCCCTGATGGTGGTGAAGTCGTAGCGGGCGAAGCGGTACATCGCCCATTCGACCGTGCGTGACAACTCGGGCGAGGGTAGCGCCAGGATCCAGTCAAGCTCGGTGTCGTTGAAGGCGGCTGCGTAGACCCCGGCGCCTGACCGGTACGCTTCTTCCAGCAAGCGTGTGTAGCCGTGGCCGAAGTAGCGGCGCATTCCTTGAAAGGCTTCGACGCCACCGTTGCAAAGATAGCGACGACGGACGACGCCGTCGGGCGTTGTCTCGTCGAAGAAGCCGTGATCTTCCAGAAACCGGATGAGCAGAATGCGCGCCAGCACAAGGTTTGCGGTCTCGATCGCGAAAAAGCGATCGATCCGACGCGCCTCGTCCGGATCATGGAGGTCCAAGCCCACGCGCTCGGCAAAGCGCGGGAGCGCGTCGAGGGCAAGCCGGGCAAGGGCAGGCTCGCGGGCGAGTCGCTGGGTCAGCGCGTGCGCCGCACGCCCATGGGCCAGCGTTTCCTCGCGGTTGCGCGGAGAGCCCTCGACTCGGACGGGATACGGTGTGAAGTGCGCTTCACCGAAGGCGTCGCGAAAGCCGCGCATCTCGGCCGCGATGGCCCCGCGCTGCGGGAGCGTCAGGGCTAGCGCGTTCTCGACCGCGCTCTGAAGCAGCGCGGTCGTCTCGCGTAGGCCATCGAAAAAAGCGTCGCGCGCGATCCGTTGGTTTAAAGGGTCCCCATCTCCACTCAGGCGCTCGGTGCCGATCAGCGCCTCATCACCGGCTCGGAAGCGGTCAAGCCTTTGCGGCACGCCGGCGCGGTCGGCCGCAAGCGCGACGAAGCTGTTTGCAAATGTTTCAACCGAAGCTCCGACAAGCGAATATTCGATGTCGCCCGCGTCAGATGTCCCATGTTCGACCGGGCGCGCAACGACCATCGTTGGGTCAACCAGTAGGAACCAGGCAGTGTCGGCTGTGATATACTTCGCTTTTTCGGCGAACAAAGTCGCCCTGCGAGCGCGATCAGCGACGATGCCGCGCTCGTCCTTGGCCTCCACAACGATCCAAGGGACGACCGCGCCTTCGCGGCCGCCTGGTGCGAACACCGTGAGGTCGGGGCGACCGCGCGTCCCCGCACGATCGATGTCGACACTCCGGCGGTCATAGCCTAGTGCGACGCTCAACATGTCTCGAAGCGGGCCGTACATCGACGACTCACGGCCTCGGCCAACGGCGACGATGACCGAGACATCGCCCAAAAAGCCGGTGCGCTGTTGTGGGGTGAAGGTCAAACTGGCTTCCATGCTATGACCCGGTTCGTCATCCCAGCGCCGCCCTGTCCTTGCCGGCGCGCATGATGAAGCGGGCGTATTCGGCCTGGGCGTGGCGGATGGCGCGGTCCTTGTGGAAGTCCTTGCGTCCGGCCAGCACGGGATAGTCCTCGAGCCGCAGCAGCGCATCGAGCTTCGCGCCGAGGTCCCGCATCGTCATGGGCTCCTTGCGGCGCGCCTTCGCCTCGATGGTGAGCAGGAACAGTTCGCACAGCGAATGCAGGATGAAGAGTTCATCCGCGTCGAGATAGTTCGTGGCGATCTTGGCTTCCGCGATCGTCGGCACATCGCCGGAATGGGTGCGCAGGCCCATGTCGGGGGCGTCGTGGTCGGCGCGCTCGAGGATCAGGTCCGAAGGCGTTTCGCCGGTCGCGGCGAAGATGAACTTGTTCTGGAGCATGGCCGCGAAGGCGGCGCAGGCTTCGGACCGCTCGTCGAAATCTCCGGCAGCGGCCGCGAAGAACTCGCGCACGCTCTCGTAGACGTTGCGCTCGTCGGCCCGGATCGCGCGAAGCTTGCCGGCGAGCGCGTTGGCCCCCTCGCGGTCTTGGTGCAGCCGCGCCTCGTCGAGGGCGTAGCCGTCGAGGACGAGGTTACGAAGCAGCCGCGTGGCCCACCGTCGGAAGCGGGCGGCCTTGGGCGCGTCGAGGCGGTATCCGATGGAAAGGATGACGTCGAGGTCGAAGCTGTGGCCGACCTTGGCCGGGTTGCCCTCCGGGTCGCGATCACCGACTGCGGGGGCGCGGCCATGCGCGTCGTCGGCCAGCTCGCCCGACGCGAACACGGCCGCGACCTCGCGTTCGACAGCCGCGACATCGACGCCGAACAGCGTGGCGATCTGCTCCGGCGTGGCCCAGATGGTGTCCGACGCGAGGTCGACCGCGAAGTCGAGCGGCGCCACGTCCCCTTTGAAGCGGACGAAATCCATTTCGATCTGCGCCACTTGGACGCGGGACGGCGACGCGTTGCGCGCTGCCTCGGGTCGCGATGGGCGCTCTCCGCCGGTGGGCTGCTTGGACATGGCTTCGGCGCGACGATTGGACGACGGCGATATCCTTACCCGGCCGCGGCCCCGGAGTCTTCCCGGCGATCCCGCGGCGTCGAGGTCACAGCAGCGCCAAGGGCGTTTTGCCGCGAGGCGGCGGATAGGCACCGTCGAGATCCGCCTGGTCCTCGGGAGAGAGCGCGAGCTCGGCGGCCGCCCGGTTCTGCCGCACATGGACGACGGCGCCCGCTTTCGGGATGGCGATAATGCCGGGGCGCGCCAGCACCCAGGCCAGCGCGACCTGCAAGGGCTCGACCCCGTGCCGCCGCGCCACGTCCCGGAGAACGGGCGTCACCCGCAGGCGCCCCTGCTCGACGGGGCTGTAGGCCATGGCCGGCATCGCGTGCTCGGCAAGCCAGGGCAGCAGCTCCCATTCGGGGCCGCGCCGGCCGAGATTGTAGAGGACCTGGTCGGTGGCGCAGGCGTTCCCGCCCGCCGCGCGGAGTTCCCCCATGTCGTCGCCATCGAGGTTGCTCACCCCCCATCGGCGGATCTTGCCCGCCCGCCGGAGCGCCTCCATCCCCTCGACCGTCTCGGCAAGCGGGATGTTGCCCCGCCAGTGCAACAGATACAGGTCGAGATGGTCGGTGCGGAGTCTGCGCAGGCTCGCCTCGCACGCCCGGGCGAGGCCCGTCGGCGAGGCGTTCTGGGGATAGGCCTTGCTGACCAGGACGACATGGTCGCGCAAGCCGGCGAGGGCGCGGCCGAGGAAACGTTCGGTCGCCCCGTCGCCATACATCTCCGCCGTATCGATCAAGCTCATCCCGAGGTCGATGCCGGTTCTGAGCGCGGCGGTCTCGGCCTCCGCCCGGGACGAATCCGTCCCGAGGTTCCAGGTTCCCTGCCCGAGCGCGGGAACCGTTTCGCCATCGGGCCATCGCAGCGTGCGCATGAGCGGAACTCGTGTCGGGCGGAGCCGGCTTTCAGAGGCGGGCGAGGCTGACCGGGGCCGTCCCGGCCATGCCGATGGCGCGGGCCGAGGCGGCGGACAGGTCGATAACGCGCCCGGCCGCGAAAGGTCCGCGATCGTTGATCCGCACCACCACCGAGCGGCCGTTTCGGGCGTTCGTCACGCGCACGCGGGTTCCGAACGGCCAGGATCGGTGGGCGGCCGTGAAGCCGCCAGCGTTGAACCGCTCGCCGCTGGCGGTCCGCCGCCCGCGGAATTCGTTGCCGTACCAGGACGCCATTCCGGCGCCCCTTGCGGGGCCGTGCTGGCGCGCATGGCTCGCCGTACTGGAAAGACCGATAGCCAACAACAGTGCCGACCCACTCAACATCAAACGCTTCACTGTGGCACTTTCCCGTTCCGTTTCGGAGCGCCATGAAACTAACGCACAATAAGACGGAAATGAGATCGCGTAAAGGTTCCACGCCTAGCGGAAAAAAGGCATGTAGGGGTAAGTAGAAGGCGGGAACGGGTGTTCTGTGACGAAAGCATGTCGATAACTACTGGTACTTGCTATTCGACAAGGTTTCAGGACTGTCGCGATCCAGCCCCCGCCTGTGGAAAACCCGCTCGTTCGATGGCTGCGGGCATCGGTAAATACGGCAGAAATGTGCCGATACCGCTGGCTGGCGCACCGGCACCCGAGTCCTGGCCCCCCTCGGGCGCGCCCCCCCCGTCGGCTACGGTTCACGGCGAGCCGGCACGGCGGCCCCGCCCGCCGGGGCGCCGCCGCGGCGCAGGACGTTCGTGCCCTGTCCGGTCGCGACCACGAGGAACAGGAAGGCGCCGCGCACCACCGATTGCCAATAGGCGCTGAGGCTGATCCAGCCGCGGCCGTTCTCGAAGTTGAGCACGTTGAAGATCAGGCCGAGCAGGAGCACGCCGGCCAGCGTCGCGCCGACCGAGCCGAACCCGCCCGTCAGCAGCGTGCCACCGACCACGACCGCGGTGATCGAGAACAATTCCCAGCCGACCCCCTCGGTCGGCTGGCCCGCGCCGAACTGCGCGGCCAGGATCACGCCGGCCAGCCCGGCGCAAAGGCCCGACTGCGCGTAAACGAACACCTTCACGGCCGTGACCGGCAGGCCCATCAGGCGCGCGGCTTCCTCGTTGCCGCCGACGGCGAGGATGCGGCGGCCGAGCGGCAAGCCGTTGAGGAGAACGAGGCCGTAGGCGTAAGCCGCTCCGGCAAGCCAGGCCGGCACGGGGAACCCGAGCCAATCCCCCTGCCCGAGTTCGGTGAACCCGGTAGCGTAGGACACCGACACCGATTGATTGTGGGCGAGCAGCAGCGCCGTGCCGCTTGCGGCGAGCATCGTCGCGAGCGAGGCGATGAACGGCAGGATGCGCAACCGCGTGACGAGGAAGCCGTTGACGAGACCGACCGCGAGACCCGCGCCGAGCCCCCCGGCCAGCCCCGCCCACCAGGCGGTGGGCGACAGGAGGGCCGAAACGACGCTCGCCAGGGCGGCGGTGGCGCCCACCGACAGGTCGATGCCACCCGTCATGATGACGAAGCACATGCCGAGGCTCGTCAGCGCGTACATCGAGTTGAATCGCAGCACGCTGAAGACGTTGAAGCTGTCGATGAAGCCGTCGTAGCGCAGGGCGCCGAAGGCGACCAGCAGGACGAGCGCCACGAGGACGCGATGGCTCGACGCGACGGAACGCGCGCGCGCCAAGGGGTTCGTGCGGCTCTCGCGCGGACCGCCATCGCTCATCGCCTCACCCCGCGTTGTTGGAGCCACACGGCGAGCACGATCACCCCAGCCTTGACCACCAGGGCCGCCGCGTCGGGCACGCCGTTGGCGAGCAGCGTGAAGCGGAGCAACTGGATGATGAGCGCACCCACCAGCGTCCCGCCGACCGTCGCCTGCCCGCCTGTGAGCGGGGTTCCCCCGACCGCCACCGCCGCGATCGCGTCGAGTTCCATGCCTAGCCCGACGAGATTGGCGTCGCTCGACGAGTTGATCGCCACCACGACGAGGCCAGCGACGCCGGCGCAGAGCCCGCTGATGGCGTAAACGCCCCGTTTCACGGCGACGACGGGGATGCCCGACAGGGTGGCGGCCGCCTCGTTCCCCCCCAGGGCGACGATCCAGCGCCCGAACAGGGTTCGGCGCAGCATCCAGGACGCCGCGCCGACCAGTGCCAGCATGAGCAGGACCTGGACCGGCAGGCCGAACGGGCGGCCGAGCCCGATGAACTGGAACGCGGGATTCTTGAACACCTGCAGGTTGCCGTTGGTCAGCACCTGCCCGATGCCGCGCCCGGCGATGAACAGAATCAGCGTACCGACGATGGGCTGAACGCGGAAACGGGTGATGAACCAGCCGTTGAACAGCCCGAACAGGCCCGACACCAGGACCGGGACCACGAAGGCCAGCGCGATGCCGAGCACGGCGTGTTCGCGCCCGAAGGGGCTCAGGAAGATCAAGGGGGCCAGCGCCCCCGATATCGCCATGAGCGACCCCACGGACAGGTCGATGCCGCCGGTCGCGATCACGAGCGTCATGCCGACCGCGACGATGACGATCGTCGCCACCTGGGTGAGGTTGACGTTCAGCGTCTGTACCGAAAGGAAATGGGGCGTGTAGACGAGGTTGAAGAGGACCAGGGCGGCGAGCGCCAGGACGGTCGGGTGGCGCCGCACGACCGCATAAGCCCCCGCACCAAGGCGGGCGCCGGGCGTCGACGAGACCGCCTCAGCCACGGGCCGGCGCTTCGGCCGGGACGGGGTCGCCGCCGGTGGCCATGGCGGCCATTATGTTGGTTTCCGTCGCGTCCGCGCGGGCGAATTCCGCCACGGTGCGCCCGTCGCGCAGGACGAAGACGCGGTCGGCGCCCTCCGTGATCTCCTCGAGTTCGGATGAGATCATGAGGACGCCGAGCCCGTTCGTCGCGAGTTCGTCGATCAGCCTCTGGATTTCCGCCTTGGCGCCCACGTCGATGCCGCGCGTCGGTTCGTCCAGGATCAGGAGCTTCGGATCCATGCACAGCCAACGGGCCAGCAGGACCTTCTGCTGGTTGCCGCCGCTGAGTTCGCGGATCTTCTGTTCCGGTCCGGTCGTCTTGATGCCGAGCCGGGCGATGAAGCGGGTCACCACCCGGCGCTGTTCGGCTTCGTCGAGGACGCCGGCGCGGCTGAGCTTCGGCAGCAGCGCGAGCGTCAGGTTCTCGCGCACCGACAGCTCGGGCACGATACCTTCGACCTTGCGGTCTTCCGTGCAGAAGCCGAGACCGCGCGCGATGGCCTGGGCGGGGGACGTGAACCGGACGGCGGCCCCGTCGAGCTTGATCGAGCCCGCATCCGGCACGTCGGCGCCGAACAGCGCGCGCGCCACTTCCGTCCGCCCCGATCCGAGCAGACCGGCGAGGCCCACCACCTGGCCCTTCTCGACCGATACGCGCGCGTCCCCGACCCGGGTTCCGATCCTCAACCCTTCGGCTTCGAGCAGGATCGGCCCGTGATGGGCCGCGTGCGCCGCGAATGCCGTTTCCTTGTCGGGCGCCACCTGCGCCCGACCGAGCATGGCGGACACGAGGTCGAGCTTGCCGACCTCCGTCAGGGGGCAGGCCAGCACCGTGCGGCCGTCGCGCATGACGGTGACCCGGTCGCACACCGCGTAGAGCTCGTCGAGCTTGTGGCTGACGAAAATGACCGCGACGCCTTCGGCCTTGAGCTGCCGGATGACGCCGAAGAGGACGGCGACCTCGCGCTCGTCGAGCGAGGACGTGGGCTCGTCCATGATCACCAGCCGCGCCTTGAACGACACCGCGCGGGCGATCGCCACCATCTGCTGGATCGCGGTCGAGTAGCCCATCAGGGGCCGCCGGACATCGGCCGCTATGCCGAAGCGCCGCAGCAAGGCCTCGGCGCCCGCGTTGACGGCCCGCCAGTCGATGAAGCCGAAGCGGCGCGGCTCCCGGCCGAGGAAGATGTTTTCCGCGAGCGAGCGGAACGGCACCAGGTTGATTTCCTGGTAGATCGTGCTGATGCCTCCCGCCTGCGCCTCCTGCGGCGTGGAAAAGTCGATCTCGGCACCCCCGAACGTGATGGCGCCGCCATCGCGGTGCAGCGCGCCCGAGATGGCCTTGATCATGGTCGACTTGCCGGCGCCGTTCTGGCCGATCAGGGCCATGACCTCGCCGGCCTCGACGGCGAGCGTGGCCTCGCTCAGCGCGGGAATCCCGGCGAAGCTCTTGTCGACGGCCTTGGCGGCGAGAAGCGGCATGCCGAGGGGTTCGCCTTGAAGACACGTCACGGAAACGCCGCGGCCCGCCCCTTCGGTTCGGGCCGCGGCTTTGGGGAAGCGCGTCCGCTCAGAAGGCGGTCGCGAGCATGTCCTTGGCGTTATCGGCGTCGAAGAAGCGGTCCGCGTTGATGATCACGGGCGGGATCTTCTCCCCGGCGGCGTACGTCCTCATGGTCTCGAAAGCGGCCTTGCCGAACCGCGGCGAGCATTCGCAGGTGCAGCCGAGCTTGCCGTCGATGATGGCTTGCACGCCGTCCTTTTCCCCGTCGATGGAGACGACCAGGATGTCCTGGCCGGGCTTCTTGCCGGCGGCCTCGATCGCCGCGATGGCGCCGAGGGCCATTTCGTCGTTATGCGCGTAGACGACGGTGGCGTCCGGATGCGCCTGGAGCAGCGTTTCGGCGACCTGCCGGCCCTTGTCGCGGGCGAAGTCGCCCGACTGGCTTGCCACGATCTCGAGCCCGCCGCCCGCCGCCTTGATGGCGTCGTCGAAGCCCTTCTTCCGATCGTTGGCGGGCGAGGAGCCGACGGTGCCCTCGAGCTCGATGATCTTGCCCTTGCCGCCCGTCTTCTTGATCGTCCATTCGGCGACGCGCTGGCCTTCCTGAATGAAGTTCGAACCGATGAAGGCCAGGTAATCCTCGCCCGCCTTGGCGAGACTCTGGTCGACGTTGCGGTCCACGAGCAGCACCGGGATACCGGCCTTCTTGGCCGCCATGATGGCCGGGATCAGCGGCTTTTCCTCGCGCGGAGCCAGGACGATGAAGTCCACCTTCTGGGCGATCATGCTGTTCACGTCGGCCACCTGCTTCGCGGCCGAACCCGCGGCGTCCGTGTAGACGAGCTGATAGCCGAGCGCCTTGGCCTCGTCCTGCATGCTCGCCGTCTCGGCGAGGCGCCAAGGATTGTTGCTTTCGGTTTGGGCGAAGCCGACCTTGTAATGGTCCTTCTTGGCCAAAGGCGGCACCGCGGCCCAAGCGGCGCGGCCGGTTACCCCTAAGGCGCCCGCCGCGGCGGACGCGGCAAGCAATGTTCTGCGGGTGATCAACATGGTTTCCTCCCTCGACGCCAATTCAGGCGGGTTTCTTGCCGGTTAGGGCGCGGTCGTTTTTGCCACGGAATGGTCCGCCCCGTCCATCACGCGGCGACGGGATAGACCGACGGCACGTTGGAACCGCGCCAAGGGCACACCAGGGGAATGTTCGCCACACGCGGACGCGTCGGCCGACGATCCCCTCTGCCGGCGCGGGCCGCGCCGGCAGCCAAAGCGAAGTGTCAATCTTTGATAACAATTGTCAACCATCTTCCGAACCGAGTTGCGCCAGCATTGTAGATGTATGTCCCGCTTCGACTTAGCCTTGATCATAAATTAGCATGCGACTCGCTCGCCGGAGCGGTCACCCGCGAAAGGCGCGGGGCCTATGAACAACGAAAGCAGACCGCGTCGGGGGCGCATGCCATCGTCACGGGCGAAACCGCGGGCGGCCACGCCGCCACCGAACGGCTCATCCGCGCCGGTCATGGCCGGATCGCGTACATCGGCGGGGAGCCCTGGATGGACGCGTCCCGCGACCGTCAGAAGGGGTACCGAAAGGCGCTCGCCACCTTGGGTCTCCCGTTCGATGCCGAGCTCGTCCGCCACGGCGACTGGCAGCCTTCGTCCTGCTACGCGAGGACGCGCGAACTGCTTGCGCTCGGCCGGCCACCGACCGCGATCTTCTGCGGCAACGACATGATGGCGCTCGGCTGTTTCGACGCCCTGAAGGAGGCGGGACGCGCCATCCCGAGCGGAATGGCGGTGATCGGATACGATGACCGCGATATCGCGCAGCACCTCCATCCCCCCCTGACCGCGACCCTCCTTCCGCACCACGAAATGGGCGCGGTCGCGGAGGACTTCCTGCTCGATGCGGGGTTGCGCGCCCCCGGGCCGCGGCCCCAGATCAAGCTCGAATGCCCGCTCGTCGAACGGGCGTCGGTTTAGGCAAGACCGCCGGCAAAAAGGGACGGCACTTCTGCCGCCCGGGTCGACCCGATGAGGTTGGAACCGAACCGCGGCTCGCCCGGCTTGCCCAGCCCATCGTAAAGCCGCCCTGCCTTCATGTTCAGGCGGAAGCTCTCTCGCTCGACCTGTTCGTGGAAGCCGGACCAACGCGTCGCCAAAAAGGCGGCGCGAGTGGCGCCGCCATCTCTCTGCAGCCAAGCCTGTCGGACTGCCGGTTCAGGGCACGTCGTAGACGCGTACCCGACCCCGGCTGGTCACCTTGCTGCCCTCGAAGACCGGTCCTGGCGCGTTGGCCGCGCCTGTCGGCTGGAGGTCGTCCGCGCCGATCCGCGCTCCGAGCCGGCCCGCCGCGTTCTCCGCCCCGCGTAAGGTGCGGCCGGCCGCGTCTTCGATGCTCCCGCCGACGCGCGTCGCGGCAGCCCCGGCACCCGCGGCCGCGCCCGCGATGGTCGAGCCCGTCGTACTGCCGGCACCCGTCGAAGGCGCCCCGCCCGCAAAGGCGCGGTCGGCGGCTGCGTAGCCCAGCGAGCCGGTATCGACCGCCGGCGCCGTGGCGCTCCAGCCTTCGCCGCGCCAGGCTCCCTCCCGCTGGTCCATGTCGACCGTTCCCTCGCGATCGAGGATATCGGTCGCACGCTCCGTCAAGGTGTCGTCGACCCGCGCCGTCACCAGGGTACCGCCCCGGCGCAGCCCTTCCGCATAGGCGTGCGCATCGGTCTCGCTCACCCCAGCGCCCGTCAACGCGCCGACGACGCCGCCCGCCGCCGCGCCGACCCCGGCACCCAGAAGCGTGGAAGCCAGCCAGCCGGCGGCGACGACGGGACCGAGTCCCGGAATCGCAAGAAGGCCGAGGCCCGCCAGCAGGCCTGCGCCGCCACCGAGAATGGTGCCGAGCGAGGCTCCGGCCCCGGTCCCCGTCGTCGTCGCGTCCCCTGCCGTGTCGTGATATTGGGCATGGGAAGCGTCGTTCGATACGATGCTCACATCGGCGTGCGGCACGCCCGCGGCCTCGAGCTGCCGCACCGCTTCCGCGGCCCCGTCATAGGTATCGAACATCGCCGTCAGTGTTCTGGTCGCCATGGTGGACTCCTGAAGGTGGAAAAGCTTCTTCGCCTGCCCGGAACGCCGCAGCTCATTGCGCGGCGAGATTGCCCTTGAAATCGAATCCCACCGTCAAGGACTTGCCGTCCTTGGTGGCCTTGCCCCGCCAGATGCCGTCATTGTCGACCTTGAGGTCGGTAACCGCCGTAAACCCGGCACTCTCGATCCGCGAACGGGCCTGCCCTTCCGTGAAGCTGTTCGCGCCCTTCTCGAGCGCGGTCGGCGCGACCTGGTTGATGGTGCCCGATGCGTTGACGGTCGAGTCGGCGTTCCCGGCGCCATTGATGGCTTTGTTCGCGTTGCCGGTCCCGGCGTCGCCGCCGGCCGCGTTCGGGGTCGTCGACTGAGCGAAGGCGATGCCCATTGAAAAGGCAAACGCGGCGATGATGATAGGCAATCTGCGCAAGATTTCCTCCTTCGCATGGTTCACCCATCAATCTCCCGGCAGCGGAAAGGGTTCCGGCCCTTGCGAGGTGCGGCGGCTCATACGTGCATCGACACTTCCTCGTGCGTCGGCAGCCGGCCGTTGGGGGTCAGGCGGTTGACGATGTCGGGAAGCCCCTGCGACAGCTCCGCCGCCACCTGATCGGGGCTCATCCCCGTGTGCTGCGCCAGTTGGCTGACCGTTTCGGGTCCGAGCCCGTGGCGGATCTGCTCGGGTGTCGCGGGCTCGTTCGGTCCGTGCCCGACCCACGAGTTGACGAGGCTCCCCTGGCCGTTCTGCTGGAACTGGTGCAGCAGCCCGCCGAGTCCGCCGAGCAGGCCCCCACCCGCCGCCATCGGGCCACCGCCACCAGGCTGCAGGCCGGCATTGGGCGTCGTCGCTTGACTGCCCGAACTTCCCCCGAGCATCCCGCCGAGGTTGCCGAAACCGCCCGTCATGGCCTTCGCGGCGAGCAATCCGATCAGCGCGGTCGCGAGCGGGGCGTAGGGGCTGCCGCCGCCGAGATTCTGGCCGCCGCCGCCGTGCTGGCCGCCGAGCATGGCGCCGAGCGTGTTTTCGAGAATGCCCATGGTGTTCGCTCCCAGTGTCCAGCCTCATGAACGGGGGCCGGGATGCGCAGGTTCCCCGCGAGCCGGGCGAAAGCACGGAGGCCGGCCTCCGGAGCCTGTCACGAAGGCCGGCGAAGCCGTCCGATGAATCTGAGCGGATGCGTCACGCGCCAGGACGTGGAGCGTCGCATGGCTTCGATCTCGGCCCGCAAGGCGGCGTTCGCCCGTTCCGCCGCGCCGAGGTCCGTCTGCAAGCCGTAGATCATCGCTTGCAGGCGGCCGCGCTCGAACCGAAGCATCTCGTTGTGCTTGGACAGCGTGCCGACCCGCTTTCCCGCCGGTCCGTCGTGCGGCGTCTCGACGAAACGTGCGTCCTGGCCCGGCGCGGTCGTGGGGACCTTCAGCCACCAATAGTACGAAGCGTCGGCGTCGCGTGCTTGCGCAACGAAGTCCGCCTCGACCGGAACATAGGGCAGGTACTCGCCGTAACGGTCGCCGACGAACCCCCGTTCGGTCGCCGTGAACGGGATCCGATGCTCGTAGGCCCCGCCCTTCAAAGCCGCGTGCGGCACGGTGCAGAACGTTCGAAAGCGCGCCAGCCCGCCGCCCGCGATGACTTGGATGCAGGGCTCCGGGAACCCATGCGAGGGGCACCACAAGGCCGTCCAACCCTCGTCGATATCGTTGATGTGAAGCCGCAGCCGGTCGCTGACGATGAACGAATCCGATTCGACGTGAACGATCTTGTCGAAACCATTCCGATCGGCGTAGGCCGCCGCGAACGTGAACGATCTGTGCCATCCGGGGAAGTCGAAGATCGACGCGCGGCCGAGATTGCGCGAGAAGTGGTAGAGCACGTACCGGTCGGAAGCCGCGAACGACTGGCCTTCGACGATGATCCTGACGTCGGGCCAGGCGGGAAGACTGGTCGAACCGTCGTCGACGATCAGGGCGGTCGCATGGTCGAGGCTCGACCCCGTCACGGCGTCGAGCCAGCGGCGATAGCGGCCGTCCCACACCGTCTCGTCATCGGCGTGGGCGGTGCAGAAGATGAGCGTCTTGTGGACTGCCCGTTGCCGTATCGGCATCGTCCCCCTTCACGCCGCGAGCGCGGCCTGTCTCATAACCCGGGTGGCCGATGATGCGCCAGGGCGGGAGGACTCGGTTGGCGGCCCCACGGCGGGCGTGTTAGGCGGAGCGCCGCCCCGGAGCCCCACGCCATGATCCCGCGCTATTCACGGCCCGCCATGGCGGCGATCTGGGAGCCGCAAGCGCGCTTCCGCATCTGGTTCGAGATCGAGGCGCACGCCTGCGACGCGCTGGCCGAACTCGGCACCATCCCGCGCGCCGCCGCCGCGACGATCTGGGCCAAGGGGGGCGACGCGGTGTTCGACGTGGCCCGGATCGAGGCCATCGAGCGCGAAACGCACCACGACGTCATCGCCTTCCTCACGCACCTGGCAGAGATCGTCGGCCCGGACGCGCGTTTCATCCACCAGGGGCTGACCTCGTCGGACGTGCTCGACACCTGCCTCGCCGTACAGCTTTCCCGCGCCGCCGACCTCCTCGTCGCCGACACCGACGCGCTGCTCGCGGCACTGAAGCGGCGGGCGTTCGAACACAGGATGACGCCGACCATCGGCCGCTCGCACGGCATCCACGCCGAACCCGTCACCTTCGGCCTCAAGCTCGCGGGCGCCTACGCCGAGTTCGACCGCTGCCGGGCGCGGCTCGTCGGCGCGCGCGCCGAGATCGCCACCTGCGCGCTGTCGGGCGCGGTGGGCACATTCGCCAATATCGACCCGCGCGTCGAGGCGCACGTGGCCAAGGCCATGGGCCTCGTGCCCGAGCCTGTGTCGACCCAGGTCATCCCGCGCGACCGCCACGCCATGTTCTTCGCCACCCTCGGCGTCGTCGCGTCCT
>CAXTIC010000021.1:0-59946 GCA_964244255.1 uncultured Lichenihabitans sp.
GACCCGGCCGCCGTTGGCCTCGACGACCTCGCGGCCGACCACCTGGTCGATGCGGTAGTCGGCGCCCTTGATGAGAACGTCCGGGAGGATCGCCGCGATCAGCTGCAGCGGCGTGTCCTCGCCGAACACCACGACGCCGTCGACGAAGGACAGCGCCGCGAGCAGCGTGGCCCGGGCGGCTTCCGGCTGGATCGGCCGCGTTTCCCCCTTGAGCCGCCTCACCGAGGCATCGCTGTTCAGGCCCACGATCAGGCGATCGCAAAGGGCGCGCGCGCCGCGCAAGAGCTCGATGTGCCCCGGATGCAGCAGGTCGAAGCAGCCGTTGGTGAAACCGACGGACAGGCCGTCCTCGCGCCAGGCCTCCAGCGTGCGCAACAGCGGCTGCACGGCGTCGAACATCTTGGAGCGCACCGAAAAGTCCGGGCGCGACAGCATCACGCCGCGCAATTCCTCGGCCGTGACGTGGGCGGTGCCGGGCTTGCCCACGACGATGCCGGACGCGCTGTTGGCGAGATGGGCCGCGTTGGCGACCGTGGCGCCGCCGACGAGCGCCAGGGCGAAGCTCGCCACGAGCGTATCGCCCGCGCCCGAAACGTCGACGACCCGTCGCGCGGTGGCGTCGAATGCCGCGACATGGCCGTCGCGATCGACCGACAGGACGCCACGCTCGCTGCGCGTCACGAGCACGGTGTCGCAGCCCGAGGCGGCGATGAGCGCGCGCGCGCCTTCCGCGAGCCGCCCGTTCTCGTCGTCGACGGGGCGGCCCAGCGCTTCGCCGAGTTCGGCGACGTTCGGCGTGATGGCGGTGGCGCCCGCGTAGCGCCCGTAGTCGCTGCCCTTGGGGTCCACCACCACGGGCTTGCCGGCCGCTCGCGCCATGGCGATCACGCCCTTGGCGATCTCGGGTGTCACCACGCCCTTGTTGTAATCGGACACCACCACGACGTCGCAGGCGTCGAGGCGCTCCGCCACGCGGGCGAGCAGTTCTGTCGCGGTTTCCGACGCCACGGGCGCGGAATCCTCCCAGTCGACCCGCAACAGGTGGGTGTTGTGCATGAACGCCACGAAACGCGTCTTGACCGTGGTGCGCCGGCCCGACACGGCGACGAAGTGCGGACGCATCCTCGCGTCGCGCGCGAGCAGGGCGCGCAGGGCCGCGGCGCTCTCGTCGGCGCCGACCACCGCGACGATGTCGCAGGTGGCGCCGAGCGCCGTGACGTTGCGCGCCACGTTGCCGGCGCCGCCCGCCACCTCTTCCGTCCGATCCCCCCGGATCACGGGAGCGGGCGCTTCGGGCGAGATGCGCGACACCCGACCGTAGACGAACCGGTCGAGCATCACGTCGCCGATGACGAGCACCGTCTTGCCCGGGAACGCGTCGATGACCTGTTCGAACGTCTTCATGGCAGCCTTTCGCGGGCGGCGTCGCAAACCCGCCCTCATGGCCCGCCGGCGACCCTTCGATCGACCGCGCCGCAGGCCTAGCGCAGAACATCCCGGCGGGCAATCGAAGCGCCGCACCCGGGTCGGGGAAGCGGACGGCAAGGCCAAATGGCCCGGATCGCGCCGGAGCGGGATCTCGGACGCGTGTCGGCCGGCTGGATCGCCGGCGCGATGGGTCGTACTCTGACGTCTCGCCCCGGCCGTCAACGATGGTGCCCCGCTTGCCCGTGCAAACAGAGCCGATGCCGTCCAGCCACGACGACGCCATCGAACGGGCGGCGCCCGGAGAAGGCGCGGACGCGGCGGGCACGGACGGCCATTGGCGCGCCGAGGCGGTCACGCGCTTCCTTCGGGGCGATCCGCTGCTCTACACGACCTACCTGTTTTTCGCGCGGGAGCAGCCGGAAGGGTTCGTTCCCGACAGCATCCAATCCTACTTCGTGTTCGTGGTCTGGTTCCTGGCGGAAGGACGGACCCGGTACGGACCGCCGCTCGTCATCCCGGACCTGGTGCGCGAGGCCGTCGGCGCGCCGGACGGGGCTGGCCGTCACCCGCTGATGGTCTCGACCGAGGCGCGGGACGGTTCGCCGTCGAGCGGGGACGTGCCGCAGAGCGGGGACGTCAGAAGGCTCCGGTATTACCTCGAGGCTGTGCCGCGCCATGGCCTCGCACCCTTCCTCAGCCGCGGCGAGCTGGCGCGGCTCGCGGCACCCTCGGGGCTTCCCCGGCGGCCGGGTCGACGGTCCCCGACGGAACTCGACCGTCTGCTCGCCGCGAGCCCCGAAACGGGGCGCGAGGCGCGCGCCTCCGGGTTCGTCGAGGTTCTGGCGCGACTCGCGTCGCGGGCCGGGGTGCCGCCGCGGTTGCCGCCGGTGTCGATCGTCGGCCTGCACCGCTCCATGCTCGGCCTCGGCGAAGACGCCCGCTGCCTGTTCGACTGCCTCGTCGAGGCCGGGGCGGCGCCCGAACTCGTCGACGTATCGCCAAGCGCGCTCGAACCCCACCCCGGCGGCGAGCGCTACCGCGCCTTCGAGGCCAAGCGCCCCACCGCGTCCGTGCTCATCTTCTGTCTGCCCGTCTTCGAGATGATGCGCGCCATCATCCATCTCGGGCTCACGCGCCCGCCGGAGGCGCAATACCGGATCGGCTATTGGCCCTGGGAAACGACGGCGCTGCCCGCCAACTGGCGCCACGCCTACGACTTCGTCGACGAGGTTTGGGCCTCGAGCACCTTCTTGGGCGACGTGTACGCGGCCGAAACCGACAAGCCGGTCGTCTACATGCCGCTTCACATCCGGGTCGACCCGCCGGTGATGGCGGACGATCTCGGCCCACTGTTCCGGGACCGTTTCACGGTGCTCTCCGTGTTCGACTTCAACTCCCGCATCGCCCGCAAGAATCCGCTGGGCGCCATCGCGGCGTTCCGAAAGGCCTTTCCGCCGGGCGTGCGCGACGCTCAGCTTCTGTTGAAGACGCTTCACGGCGACAGGAACGAACGGGATTTCGCCACGCTGCGGGAGGTCATAGGCGGCGACGACCGGATCGTCGTCGTCGACGGCGCGCTGTCGCGCGAACACCTGTGCGGCCTCATCGCGGAGGCCGACGCCTATGTGTCGCTGCATCGTGCGGAAGGGTTCGGGCGGCCGCTCGCCGAAGCCATGCTGCTCGGTACGCCCGTGGTGGCGACGGGATGGTCCGGACCGGCGGATTTCCTCACCGACGACACCGGCTATCCGGTCCGCTCGACCTTGCGCGCGGTGGGGCGCCACGAGTACCCGAACGCGGCCGGCGACTGGGCCGAGCCCGACGCCGACCACGCGGCGGAGCACCTGCGGCGGCTCTACCGCGATCCGGCCGACCGGGCGCGCAAGACCGCCGCGGCCCGGCGCACCGTCGCCGAGGCGTTCTCGCTCGACGCGGTGTCCTCCCTCCTCCAGGCCCATCTCGCGTCGGGATTCTCGCCGCATGACGAATAGACAGCTTCGCCTCGGCGCCTTCATGCGCCCGGTCGGCATCCACACGGGATGGTGGCGCTATCCCGGTGCCGCCCCGGACGCGAACAGCAATGTGACGCGGCTCGCGCGGCTCGCGCGGACGCTCGAGCGCGGCAAGTTCGACGCGTTTTTCATGGCCGACCACCTGGCGGTGCTCAACATGCCCATGGCGGCGTTGAAGCGCTCGGCGACCGTAGCCTCGCTCGATCCCCTGACGCTGCTGCCGGCGCTGGCCATGGTGACGACGCGCCTCGGGCTGATCGCCACGGCGTCGACCACCTACAACGAGCCCTACCACGTGGCCCGGAAGTTCGCCTCGCTCGACCACATCAGCGGCGGCCGCGCCGGCTGGAACCTCGTCACCTCGGGCAACCCGCACGAGGCCATGAACTTCGGGCGCGAGGAGCACCTCGAACACGACACCCGCTACCGCCGCGCGCGGGAGTTCTACGATGTCGTCACGGGCTTGTGGGATTCCTGGGCGGACGACGCGTTCGGGCGCGATCCGGACTCCGGCGTTTTCTTCGATCCCGACAAGATGCGCGTGCTCGACCACCGGGGCGAGTTCCTCAAGGTGCGCGGGCCGCTCAACGTCGCCCGCGCCCCCCAGGGCTGGCCGGTGATCGTGCAGGCGGGAGCCTCCGAAGCGGGACGGCAGATCGCCGCCGAAACGGCGGAGGTCGTGTTCGGCTCATCGAACACGCTCGCCGACGCGCAAAGCTTCTACGCCGACGTGAAGGGGCGCGTGGCGAAGCTCGGCCGCGACCCGGACCACCTGAAGATCCTGCCGGGCGTGCTCGTCGTGGTCGGCGACACGGTCGCCGAAGCGGAAGAAAAGAAGCGCCTCCTCGACACGCTGGTGCACGCGGACAGCGGCCTGCCCAACCTGTCCATGCGGCTCGGCACGGACGTGTCCGGCTTCGACCTCGACGCGCCCCTCCCCGAACTGCCGGAATCGAACGCGAGCCAGAGCGCGCGCCGAAAGCTCATCGACCGGGCGCGGCGCGACAACCTCACCATCCGGCAATTGGCGCGGATCGCCGGCGGCTACGACGGCTTCGCGCTCGTCGGCACGCCCGCCACGATCGCCGACGCGATGGAGGCATGGCTGATGTCGGGGGGATGCGACGGCTTCAACGTCATGTTCCACACCGTTCCCGAAGGGCTCGACGACGTGGTCGACACGCTCGTGCCCGAACTGCAGCGCCGGGGGCTCTTCCGGCGCGACTACGAGGGCGCGACGCTGCGCGAAAACCTCGGCCTGCCATGGGTGCCGAACCGGTATTTTTGAGAGCGGCCTTGTTCCGCTCTCCCGCCCGCCTTCTCCGCCGAGCCGTTCGCGCCCGCCCCCCTTCCGGCCCGCTTCAGCCGCGAGTTCCCCCATGCCCTCGGGCTGCGACCCAGCCAGTCGCAGGCGACCGCGGCCGACACGGCCTGCCTGATCCCGGCAGCCGCCAAGCTTCAGGGCCGCTACGGCGACCTCGCGATGCCGCCGACGATCGTGACCGGCCTCGGCGACCGCATCGCCTCGCCCGGGCAATCACGGCGGCTGCGGGATTCCGCGCCAGCCAGCCGGCTCCTCGCGCTGCCGGACGCGGGCCATATGGCGCACCGTTCGGCTACCCGGGAGGTGGCTGACGCGATCCGCGCGGCCGCGCGACGAGCGCGCACCGGCCCACGCCGCGCCCAAAGGCTTGCGCCGAGCCAGCGATCCGGTTTGGCTGTCCCGACCTCGACCGCCGGGCGACCATGCGCCCGTCCGCTCGAGACGCGGGGAATCATCATGAGAAACGCCTTCGTCGTCGGTGCGCTCGCGCTGGTGTTCGCCCTCCCGGTCGCCCCCGCGCGACCGCAGGACGCATCGGACACCGTCGCGGCACTGCAAGCCGCCATCGCGGCGCCGCTGCGCAGCCCGAAGTTCGTGGCGCGGGACGGGGCGCGCCACCCGAAAGAGGAACTCGCCTTCTTCGGCGTCACCCCCCGCGCGAGCGTGGTCGAGATCTGGCCGGCGGGCGGCTACTGGACCGAGATCCTCGCGCCCCTGCTGCGCGACCACGGCACCTATTACGCCGCGATCGAGGGACCGCCGGCCGACCCGACGGAGTCGATCGGCGCCGACAAGCGCAACGCGTTGTTCAGGGCCAAGCTCGCCGCCGATCCCGCCGCCTACGGCCGGGTGATCGTCACGACGCTCGGCGGCGGCGACAGCGCGATCGCGCCCCCCAACTCGGCCGACATCGTGCTGACCTTCCGCAACCTGCACAATTGGATGAAGGACGGGCAGGCGGACGCCATCTTGGGCGCGCTCTTCCGGGCGTTGAAACCGGGCGGCATCCTCGGCATCGAGGATCACCGAGGCCAACGCTCCGACGCGCAGGACCCCCGCGCCCTCGACGGGTATGTCCGGCAGGATTACGCCATCGCACTGGCCGAGAAGGCAGGGTTCGTCTTCGCGGGCGCGTCCGAGGTCAACGCCAACCCGAAGGACACGGCGAACTGGCCCAAGGGCGTGTGGACGCTGCCGCCGACCTTCGCGCTCGGCGACAAGGACCGCGCGTCCTACGCGGCCATCGGCGAGGCCGACAATTTCGTATTGAGATTCCGCAAGCCGGGACCGTGACGCGCACAGCGTCTCACATCGCCGGCTCCCGCCGCGATCCAAGATCGGGTCGGACGCTGGCCGTCGGACGGTCGGTCCGGTATTGGCCCTGGATGACGTTCGCGAAGGCCAGCGCCGCGACTCCAAGCAGCGTGATCCACCAGAGCTGGGTCGTGTAGGTTCCCGCGAGGGCGAAGCACAGCCCGGTCACGAGCTGGGCCAGCAGGAACGGCGCGACCGTCGCCGACCCCCGCCCGGCCGCGAGGAACGCCCCCGCGGCGACGGCGGCGGCGGCCAGCGCGCCGAGGATACCCAGTTCGTACCAGAGCTCGAATCCGAGCGTCCGGGGAACGTCGGCGGGCAGGAACCCCGTCATCGCGGCGCGCGTCGCCATGTCGAAGCCATGGCCCGTGATCAGGCGCCAATGCTCCGCGCGCACGACGCCGGCCCAGGCGCGAAGTCCGTCGGCCGTCGCGGCGAGCCCGGAAACCCGGTCCCCGTACGTGGCGGCCAGCGACTTCGCCACGGGGCCGAGCGCCAGCGGCAGCGCCGGCGCCGACAGGATGGACGCCGCGGCGACGAGGCCGAGGATGCGGCCGACCCGCCGCGGATGGACGGTCGCCGCCGCGAACGCGACCGCGCCGGCCGCGAGCGCCAGGAGCGCCACGGTGGTCCACGCCGCCATGGCGGCCAGGGTGACGCCGACGGCGAGCCACCCGGCCGAAGCCCAGCGCTCGCGCACGCCGAGCGCGCCCAACGCCGGCCAGACCAGCATCACGAGTCCCACCACGGCACGCTCCAGCGTGGTATCGCCGTCCTGCAACCTGCCGAGCGCCTCCGGCCCGACGAAGGCGGCCCCCGCCGTCGCGGCCGCCGCCGCCGCGAGCCCGAGCGGGAACAGGTAGAGGTTCGCGGTTCGGGTTCGCTCGGGCAGCAGCACCGCGGCCAGGACGACGAAGGCGATCGTGCCCGCTTCCTTGCCCCACCGACTCGCGGCCTCGGCCGGGAACGGCGTCCAGATCAGCGACACGGCACCCCACGCGAGCAGCGCCAGGCCGCCGAGCCCGACGGCGGAGTCGAGCGCCACGCCGATGCGCCGCTCGACCGGCGGACGGGGCAGCAGCGTCGCCGCGACGATCAGCAGGCCCCCGCCCACGAACAGCAAGGTGAACAGCGCGCGACGCGACCCGACGGCGCTGAGCGGCACGGCAAAGGCCAGCACGGCCAACCCGATGCGGATCAGCAGGAGCGCGGCGTTCGCGGCCGGGTCGTCGACGGGTCTGTGATGGACGGAAACCATGGGCCTGACGCGGCGCGGGTTGGGTCACGCCACACGTCTCAGCCTAGCCCGAGACCGACAGGCAAACTGTGCCCAACCCGCAACAGTGCGGCGTCATCGACACAGGCGGCCCCGCCCGACGCTCAATCGTCCGGCGGCTTTCCCCGACCGGCTTTGAGCGTGGCGCGCACGGCCTTCGCGAGCAGCCGGCGTTGCTTCGATGCGAGCGTCGGCCGTGTGGGGCGGCGGACCTTCGGGCGGATGGCGGCGCGGGAAACGAGGTCGGCGAGCCTCGCCCGGGCGTCGGCGCGATTGTGGTCCTGGCTGCGGAAGCGCTCGGCCGTGATGATGAGCACGCCTTCGTTCGTCACCCGGCTTCCGCCGAGCCGTTCGAGGCGGAGCCGAACGTCCGGGGGCAGGCTCGGGGAGCGCCTGACGTCGAACCGCAGCTGCACGGCGCTCGCCACCTTGTTGACGTTCTGACCGCCGGGGCCGGACGCGCGGATGAAGCTTTCCGACAGCTCGCTTTCATCGATCCTGATGGTGGGCGTAACCTGCATGTTCCGTTCGTTCCCGCTCCGGCCCCGCCTCGCGCCGTCCCATCCTCGAGCGAGGCCGCACGGGTGCGGACGGTGACGCATTCCGCGGCAGACCTCGTAGCTGCCGAAGTTTTAGGCGCCTTCAAGGCGGGCACGGGCCCACCCCGCGCCCCGCTCGTTTTGGCACACCCCGTGCATGCAACTCCGCCGCAAGCAGCGGGGCGTCGCGTCGCCCATTACCCTGAGGATGGAAGAAGCGCATGTCCCTGTCACGACGTTCTTTGTTGCGCGCCACGGGCGCGCTGGTCGGCAGCGCCGCTCTGGGCGCCCCCTTCGTCGCGCGCGCCGCCGATGAGACGGTGAAGATCGGCATCCTCCATTCCTTGTCGGGAACCATGGCCATCAGCGAAACGACGCTGAAGGACGTGATGCTGATGCTGATCGCCGAGCAGAACAAGAAGGGCGGCGTCCTCGGCAAGCAACTCGAAGCCAAGGTGGTCGATCCGGCTTCCGACTGGCCGCTTTTCGCCGAGAAGGCACGGGAGCTGATTTCGAAGGACGGCTGCGTGGCCACGTTCGGCTGCTGGACGTCGGTGTCGAGGAAGTCGGTGCTGCCGGTGTTCCAGGAACTCGACTCGATTCTTTTCTATCCCGTGCAGTACGAGGGCGAAGAGTGCCAGCGCAACGTGTTCTACACCGGCGCGGCCCCGAACCAGCAGGCGATCCCGGCCGTGGATTACCTGATGAGCGCGGACGGCGGTTCGGTAAAGCGGTGGGTGCTGGCCGGCACCGACTACGTCTATCCGCGCACCACCAACAAGATCCTGGAAGCCTACCTCAAGCTCAAGGGCGTCGCGCCCGAGGACATCCTCATCAACTACACGCCGTTCGGGCATTCCGATTGGCAGACCATCGTCGCCGACGTCAAGAGGTTCGGCTCGGCCGGCAAGAAGACCGCCGTGGTATCGACCATCAACGGCGACGCCAACGTGCCTTTCTACAAGGAGCTCGGCAACCAGGGCCTCAAGGCGACCGACATTCCGGTGGTGGCCTTCTCGGTCGGCGAGGAAGAACTGGCCGGGATGGATACCAAGCCGCTGGTCGGCCATCTCACGGCGTGGAACTACTTCGAATCCATCGACACGCCCGAGAACAAGGCGTTCATCGAGAGATGGAAGGCCTTCACCAAGAACCCGAAGCGCACGACCAACGACCCCATGGAGGCTCATTACATCGGCTTCAACGCGTGGGTTAAGGGCGTCGAGAAAGCCGGGACCTTCAAGGCCGATCCGGTGATCGACGCGCTGATCGGCGTGTCGGTGCCGAACCTGTCGGGCGGCTTCTCGACCATCATGCCGAACCACCACATCACGAAGCCCGTGTATATCGGCGAAATCCAGGCCGACGGGCAGATGAACACCGTCTGGCAGACCCCCGGCCTCGTCGTGGCGCAGGAATGGTCGCCCTACCTCGAAGGATCGAAGGACCTGATCGGCGATTGGCGTAGCCCGATGGGCTGCGGCAACTTCAATGTGAAAAGCGGCAAGTGCGGCGGCGCCGGGTGATCTTGCCTGCCGCCGACCCGTTGGCGGTGAAGCGCGTGTCCCGTCTCCCGCTCGCGGGGGACAATTCCCGGAGGGCGGAGTGGCCGGCGGCGGGGGATCGGCGGAGGTCCCACGTCGGAGGGTCGCCCCTCATCGCCGCGCCGCGGACTTTCCCGCCTCCCGGCGACAAGGGGGAACCTCCCCGGCGCACGCGGCAAAGCGCCGTCTTCAAGGCTGCCGGTCCGGCGTGCGTGGGGCGCGGGCGATGCGCGGCCGGGATTCTCGCGGTCGCCGTCCTGCTTCTCGTCGTCGGCATGCTGGCGCCATCCGCCGCGCGCGCCGATGCGATCGACGACGCGCTCGCGCATTTCGCGGCCGACAAGTTCCCTGAAACGGAGCGCGGGGTCGACGCCCTGGTGGCGACCGGGGCGGCGACGACGGCGGCCGTCTTCGGCGCCCTCGCGGACAGTCGACTGTTCTACGCCGCCGGGGATCGGGCCGTCTTCTTCGCCGGCGCGGACGGGGCGCTGTTCGACGCCAAGACGGGCGCGAGGGCGACGGGGGTCGAAGCCGGGAGCCTCAAGAAGGTCCGGCTCAACAACGCCATCCGCTCCAGGCTCGCGGCCGCCCTGGGCTCGCTCGACCTTTTGGCTTCCGACCCGGGCAAGCGCCTCGCCGCCGCGGAAGCGGTGTTCCGCTCGCACGACGCCAAGGCGCGCGGCGCCATCGAGGCGGCCCTCGCCAAGGAAACCGACCCCGCCGCCGCGCGCGCGCTGACCGACGCACGCGCCGCGATCGTGGCGACGAGCGGGGAGGCGCCGGAAGGCGACCGTCTCGCGGCGGTCGGGACATTGCGGGCCCGGGGCGACGGCGACGCGCTCGCGCTGCTGAACGCGGTGCTGGCCGTGCCGGATGCGAGCCCCGCGGTGGTGAAATCCGCCAAGACCGCGCTATCCTCCGTCCAAACCCGTCTGGCGTTGTGGCAGGTTCTTCAGAACGTCCTCTACGGTCTGTCGCTCGGCTCGGTTCTGCTGCTGGCCGCGATCGGCCTCGCCATCACCTTCGGCGTGATGGGCATCATCAACATGGCGCACGGCGAGATGGTCATGCTCGGCGCCTATACGACCTTCGTGGTTCAGCAGGGCATCGAGAGTTTCGCGCCCGGTTGGTTCGACGCCTCGCTCCTCATCGCCGTGCCGCTCGCCTTCGCGGTGTCGGGCGCGGTCGGCATCGCCATCGAACGGCTCGTCATCCGCCACTTGTACGGCCGGCCGCTCGAAACGCTGCTCGCCACCTGGGGCGTGTCGCTGATCCTGCAGCAGCTCGTGCGGACCTTCTTCGGGGCCAACAACCGCGAGGTCGGCGCGCCGGCCTTCATGGCGGGCTCGTTCAAGCTCGGCGGCCTCGAGATCACGTCGGGGCGGATGTGGATCGTGGTGTTCACGATCGCCGTGTTCCTGGCCCTGCAGGCGGTCCTCAAGGCCACCCCGTTCGGGCTGAAGATGCGGGCCGTGACGCAGAACCGGCGCATGGCCTCCGCCATGGGGATCGCGACCGGGCGCATCGACGCGCTCGCGTTCGGTCTCGGATCGGGCATCGCGGGGATCGCCGGGGTGGCGCTGAGCCAGATCGGCAACGTGTCGCCGAGCCTCGGGCAAAGCTACATCATCGACAGTTTCATGGTGGTCGTGTTCGGCGGCGTCGGCAATCTGTGGGGCACGCTCGTCGCGGCCCTCACGTTGGGCATCGCGAACAAGTTCCTGGAGCCGGTCGCGGGCGCGGTACTGGCCAAGATCGCCATCCTGGTCTTCATCATCCTCTTCATCCAGAAGCGGCCGCGCGGTCTGTTCGCGCTGCGCGGCCGGGCGGTGGAGGCATGAGCGTGACCACCCGCGCGACGTTCGGCACCCGCGGCCTCGTCTTCCTGGCGGCGCTCGGGGCGGTCGCGGTGCTCGTGCCGCTGCTGGTCCTCGCGGTGCCGCCCCACTCGCCGTTCCACCTGTCGCCCTATGTCGTGACGCTCGTCGGCAAATACCTGTGCTACGCGCTGCTGGCGCTCGCGCTCGACCTCGTGTGGGGCTATTGCGGAATCCTGTCGCTCGGCCACGGCGCCTTCTTCGCCCTCGGCGGCTACGCCATGGGGATGTACCTCATGCGCCAGATCGGCACGCGGGGCGTCTACGCGAACCCCGACCTGCCCGACTTCATGGTGTTCCTCAACTGGCACGCGCTGCCCGCGACCTGGTGGGGGTTCTCGCACTTCGCCTACGCGGCGCTGATGGTCGTGCTCGTGCCCGGCATCCTCGCGTTCGTGTTCGGCTCGCTCGCGTTCCGCTCGCGCGTCACGGGCGTCTACCTGTCGATCATCACGCAGGCGCTCACCTACGCGCTGCTGCTCGCCTTCTTCCGCAACGACATGGGTTTCGGCGGCAACAACGGCCTCACCGATTTCAAGGACATCCTCGGCTTCAACGTCCAGGCCGAGGGGACCCGCGCCGTCCTGTTCTCGCTGTCCGCCCTGGCCTTGGCGGGCGGGTACGTGATCGCCGCCGCGATCGTGCGCTCGAAGTTCGGGCAGGTTATCGTGGCCATCCGCGACGCCGAAAGCCGCACCCGCTTCCTCGGCTACCGGGTCGAACACTACAAGACCGTCGTGTTCACCGTGTCGGCCATGATGGCCGGGGTGGCGGGGGCGCTCTACGTGCCCCAGGTCGGGATCATCAACCCGGGCGAGTTCGCGCCTTCGAACTCGATCGAGGCGGTGATCTGGGTCGCGGTCGGGGGGCGGGGCACGCTCGTCGGCGCGGCGCTCGGCGCCATCCTGGTCAATTGGGGCAAGACCTTCTTCACAGGCGCGCTTCCCGAATACTGGCTGTTCGCGCTCGGCGCCGTGTTCGTGCTCGTGACGCTGTTCCTGCCGAAAGGCCTGCTCGGGCTGCTTCCCCGGTCCGGGGCGCGGACCCGCCCGTCGCCGCCCGCCGAGCGCCCCCTCGCGCCCGAGGACCAAGTCCCGGTCGTGGCGGAATAGCCGGTCATGGCCACCGAACCGCTCACCTCCTCCCTGCTCTACCTCGACGACGTCAAGGTGTCGTTCGACGGCTACAAGGCGTTGCGCGGACTGTCGCTGACGCTGCAGCCGGGGGAGATGCGCGCCATCATCGGCCCCAACGGCGCCGGCAAGACCACCATGATGGACGTGATCACCGGCAAGACGCGTCCCGACGAGGGCACGGTGTTTTTCGGCGGCACGGTCGACCTCACCAAACGCGACGAGGCGGACATCGCCGAACTCGGCATCGGCCGGAAATTCCAGAAACCGACCGTGTTCGAGAACCATACGGTCGAAACCAACATCCTGCTGGCCCTGAAGGCGCCGCGGCGCGCCTTCGCGACCCTTTTCGGCCGGCCAGCCGCCGACCGGGACGCGCGGGTCGACGCGATCCTGCGCACGATCCGCCTCGCCGAGCACAGGCGGCGGCCCGCCGCCGACCTGTCGCACGGGCAGAAGCAATGGCTCGAAATCGGCATGCTGCTCGCCCAGGATCCGAAGCTGCTGCTCGTCGACGAGCCGGTGGCCGGCATGACCGACAGCGAGACCGCGGCCACCGCCGAACTGCTGCGCGACATCGCCAAGGACCATTCGGTCGTGGTGGTCGAACACGACATGGCCTTCGTGCGCGACCTCGGCGTCAAGGTCACGGTGCTCCACGAGGGCGCGGTGCTGGCCGAAGGGCCGCTCGACCAGGTCAGCGCCGACCCGCGGGTGATCGAGGTGTATCTGGGGCGGTGAGACTGGCCATTTTCTCCCGCTTCGGGGAAGGGATCGCGCGGGAGGATCGGAACCATGCTGAACGTCGAGGCCATCGATCTCTACTACGGCGCCGCGCAGGCGCTGCGCGGCGTCTCGCTCGCGGCCGAGCCGGGCCGCGTCACCGCCGTGCTCGGACGCAACGGGGTCGGGAAATCGTCGCTGCTGCGCGCCATCGTGGGCCACCAGCCGATCCGGGCGGGCCGCATCGTCCTGTCCGGGCAGGACGTCTCGCGCCTGGCACCCCACCAGCGGGCGCGGCGCGGCATCGGCTACGTGCCGCAGGGCCGCGAAATCTTCCCCCTGCTGAGCGTGCGCGAGAACCTGCTCACCGGCTTCGCGCCGCTGGCCCGCGCGCTGCGCACGATCCCCGACGAGGTGTTCCAGCTGTTTCCCGTGCTGAAGACCATGATGAACCGGCGCGGCGGCGACCTTTCGGGCGGCCAACAGCAGCAGTTGGCGATCGGCCGCGCGCTCGTCACCCGCCCGAAGCTGCTCGTGCTCGACGAGCCGACCGAGGGCATCCAGCCCTCGATCATCAAGGACATCGGCCGCGCCATCGCGCACCTGCGCGACAGGGGCGACATGGCGATCGTGCTCGTCGAGCAATATTTCGAGTTCGCCCGCGACCTCGCGGACACGTTCGCCGTCATGGACCGCGGCGCGGTCGTCCTCGCCGGCAAGAAGGCCGACATGGTCGAGCGCGAGGTCCGGGCGCATTTGAGCGTGTGAGGACGGCGCTCCCGCTTGCCGTTGTGAACCCTTGGGCGTGGCAGCCGCCGTCGGGCATCGGATCGCGGACATGACACGGCCCCGTGATCGCGAGTTCGCGGGGGCATGCCATGCCCGACGCCGTCAAACATCCCGGCGAACGACGCTCGGGCCGAGTCTCCGCCCGCTGACCTGGGCGCCGTCCTCCGGGCGCAGCAGCAGGAAGCCCGGCAGGGCCAGGAGGGGCAGCAGGGCCGTGAGCACGAACACCTCGTGGAACCGGGCCGGGGTCAAGAGCGCGCCGTGCTGGCCGACGGCGCCCAAAAGGAGCGCGCTGAGCGACACGCCGAAGCTGACGGTGAGCTGCTGCAGGATGCCGCCAAGGCTCGTCGCGCGGCTGAGCTTGGCGCCCGGCATGTCGGCGTAGGACAGCGTGTTCGAGGTCATGAACTGGGTGGCGCGGACGAGGCCGAACACGAAGGCGTAAGCGCCGATGAGCCAGCGCGGCGTGTCCGGCTCGAGCAGGGCGAAGCCCGCCAGAACCAGCGAACCCGCGACGGCGCTGCCGCCGAGCACCACGCCGAAGCCGAACCGTCGCAGCAGGCGCGCGGCGATCACCCGCACGAAGATCGCGCCGACGCTGCTGGCGAAGGTCAGCGTGCCCGACGCGACGGGGCTCATGCCGAAGCCCACCTGCAGCATCAGCGGGAGCAGGAACGGCGGAGCGTTCATCGCCACCCGGCAGAGTCCGCCGGCAAGCGTGCCGACCGCGAAGGACCGCAGCCGGAACAGGCCGAGGTCGACCGCCGCAACGGGGACGCGGCGCGCGTGGGCGGCGAAGACCGCGAGCAGCACGGCCCCGGTTCCCAGAACCCCGATCACCTCCGAAAGCGAGATCACCGGCCGGCCCAGGCTTTCGAGGCCGACCTGGAGCAGGGCCACGCCGCCGCCCACGAGCAGGAAGCCGGGAACGTCGAAGCGGGCGGGTTTGTCGTCGCTGACATCCTCGACGAAGCGCATCGCCAGCACGATCCCGAGGAGGCCGAACGGCAGGTTGACGTAGAAGATCCAGCGCCACGACGCGTAGGTGGTCAGGACCCCGCCGAGCAGCGGGCCGATGACCGGCCCGGCGATCGCGGGCAGCGTCATGTAGGTCATCGCGGTCACGAACTGACTGCGCGGGAAGCTGCGCAGAAGGATGAGCCGGCCCACCGGCGTCATCATGGCACCGCCGAGCCCCTGGAGGGTGCGGGTCGCGACGAGCATCGGCAGGCTCTCGGCCATGCCGCAGAGTGCCGAGCCGACCGTGAACACCAGGAGGGCGAGCGCGAACACGCGGCGTGCGCCGAAGCGGTCGGCGAACCAGCCGCTGACCGGGATGAACACCGCCAGCGCGAGCACGTAGGCGGTGATGGCCGTGTTCATGCGCACGGGCGTGGTCCCGAGGCTGCGTGCCATGTCGGGGATCGCGGTGGTGATGATGGTGGAGTCGAGCTGCTCCATCAGGAACGCGACCGAGACGATCATCGGGATCAGCACGCGGAGGCGCGGGTCGCGCTCGACCGCGAAGGTTTGTCCGGCTGGCCCGTCGTCCGGCAAGGACACGCGGGACCTAGCGCCGGATCGGGCTCACCGCGCCGCCGCCCGCGGCGCCTGTTCGAGCTGCTTCCTCCGGTACTCGCCCTGGCGCTCCAACATCCAGCCGGGGTATTCGGGCGCCGGGGCGCTCACGCGGTCGAGGGCGTCGAGCTCGGCCGCCGTGAGGTCGACCTTGGTGGCGGCGATGTTGTCCTCGAGCTGGTCCACCCGTTTCGCCCCCACGATGACGCTGGTCACCGCCTTCCGGTGCAGCAGCCACGCCAGGGCGATCTGCGCCACCGACACGCCGCGCGCGTCGGCCATCGGCCGCATGGCGTCGACGACGGCGAAGGCCCGGTCCTTGTCGACGGGCGGAAAATCGAAGCTCTGCCGCCGGCTGCCCTGTTCGCCGTGCTTGTCGCGCCCGTACTTGCCCGAGAGGAGGCCGCCGGCGAGCGGGCTCCACACCATGAGCCCGATGCCTTCCGAACGCATCATCGGCACGAGTTCGCGCTCGAGGTCGCGGCCCGCCACCGTGTAATAGGCCTGAAGGCTCTGCACCCGCGCGAGCCCGTGCCTCTCGGCGATGCCGACGGCCTTGGCGATCTGCCACGCCGCCCAGTTCGACACGCCGATGTAGCGCACGTGGCCGTGCTGGACCAGAATGTCGAGCGCGCGGACGGTTTCCTCGATCGGCGTCGCGGGATCGAACCCGTGGATCTGGTAGAGGTCGACGTAGTCGGTGTTCAGGCGCTTGAGGCTCGCCTTGGCGGCTTCGAGGATGTGCGCGCGGGTGTTGCCCCGGGCGTTGGGGCCGTCGCCGGTCGGGCCGAACGCCTTGGTGGCCAGCACCACGTCGCCCCGCGCGATGCCGAGGTCCTTCAGCGCCTGCCCGGTGATCTCCTCCGACAAGCCCCCGGAGTAGACGTCCGCCGTGTCGATGAAATTCACTCCGGCGTCGAGCGCCGTCTTGACCAGTTCCGAGGCCTCGCGCTGCTGGAGCGCGCCGATCTTGCTCCAGACCTCCCCCGTCCCGCCGAACGTCATGGTGCCGAGGCAGAGCTCGGAGACGAACAGGCCGGTGCGGCCGAGCGTATTGTAGCGCATGGGGGGATCGACCTTCGAGGGATGCGGATTGGGCGCGCCACGGACGCGGCCGTGCCGTACGACGCAGCTATGGCGTCCGCGCCGCTTTTCCAGGGCGTGCACGGCGAGACTTGCAACCGGACCGGCCATCCGGAATTGACGGGAGCAGCGAACGCGCGAGCCGCCCAAGGTGATCGAGTCAAGGACCACCGCCCTTTCCGAGCGCCCGACCGCGGACGTGCCCCCGCCGGACGACGTCGCAGTCCCGGTGGCGCACGACCTCGGCGTCGCCGCGGCGCACGAGCCGGCCCTGGTGGAACGCGAGCAGGAGGCCGCCCCCGAAAGGGTCGGCACGATCGAGGACGACGGGGAAAATCCCGCGTGACACCGTGGGCGGCGTTCTTCGCCCGCGCGGTCACGGTCGTGGCGCGCGAACTCCTGGGTGCGACGCTGCTGTTCCAGGGGGTGGGCGGCATCATCGCGGAAACGGAGGCCTATGACCGGAACGACCCGGCGTCGCACAGTTTCAACGGCCGCACCCTCCGCAACGGCGCGATGTTCGGACCGGCGGGGCACGCCTACGTGTATCGGTCCTACGGCATTCACTGGTGCTTGAACCTGGTTTGCGAGCCGGGCTGCGCGGTTCTCGTTCGCGCGATCGAGCCCACGGAAGGGCTCGCGCTCATGCGGCTGCGCCGCGAGGTCGAGCCCCCGGCCCTGCTATGTTCCGGCCCTGGCCGGCTGTGCCAGGCGCTGGCGGTCACCGGGGCGCACGACGGGCTTGCCCTCGACCGTCCCCCGTTTCATCTCGAAACGCGCCGGGGCGATGTCCCGGTCGCGTGCGGGAAGCGGATCGGCCTCACCAAGGGCACCGAACCGCCCTGGCGGTTCGGGCTCGCGGGTTCGCGCTTCCTGAGCAGGCCGTTCCCGCGCACGACGACGTGAGCGGCCGGGGCGTAGGAACCTCGCCTCCCAACCGGGCAGACGAGCCCTAACTTTTCGCGGCTCGAGATCCCGACAAAACCGCCCGAGCCGGCTACACCGACACCTGGGCGCCGAGTTCCACCACGCGGTCGGACGGGATCGAGAAGAAGTCGGTGGCGGTCGCGGCCTGTTTCGACAGGGCGATGAACAGGTGGTCCTGCCATTTCGGCATGAAGGAATGCGAACTCGCCTTCAGCGTCCGCCGCCCGAGGAAGAACGACGTCGTCATGATGTCGAACTTGAAGCCGGACTTGCGCAGGGCGACGAGCGCGGCGGGCATGCGCGGGATTTCCATATAGCCGTAGGTCAGAACCACGGCCGTGAAGTCGTCCGACAATTTCTCGGTCTTGACGCGGTTGCCCGGCGCCACGCGCGGCATGTCGGCGGTGCGCACCGTCATGATGAGGATCCGCTCGTGCAGGACCTTGTTGTGCTTGAGGTTGTGCATGAGCGACGTCGGCGCGACGTCGCAGTCGCTCGTCAGGAAGATGGCGGTGCCGGGCACCCGCACGGGCTTGCTCTTCTCAAGCATGGCGATCAAGTCGCGCGTCGCGATCGAATCGCGATGCGTCTTGGCGACGAGGAGCGCCGAGCCGCGGACCCAGGTCCACATCAGCAGCATGGAAACGGACGCCAGCAGCAACGGAACCCAGCCGCCGTCGAAGACCTTCACGAGATTGGCGGACAAGAACGCCAGATCGATCACGAGGAAGAACCCGATGAACGGGACGGCCCACACGAGCGGCCATTTCCAGAGCTTCCAGACGACCACGAAGGCGAGCGAGGTCGTGACCACCATCGTGCCGGTGACGGCGATGCCGTAGGCGTTGGCGAGGGCGTCCGAGGATTTGAACAGGAACACGAGCATCAGCACCCCGACCAGCATGAGGCGGTTGGCGCGCGGCACGAAAATCTGTCCTTCGGTCGTTTCCGACGTGTGCAGGATTTCCATGCGCGGCAGCAGCCCGAGCTGGATGGCCTGCCGGATGAGCGAGAACGCGCCGGTTATCACGGCCTGGCTGGCGATCACGGTCGCGGCCGTCGCCAGGATCACGAACGGGATCACGGCCCAGGGCGGCACCATGAGATAGAACGGGTCCTTGACGGCGAACGGATCGTGGATCACGAGGGCGCCCTGCCCGAGGTAGTTCAGCAACAGCGCGGGCAGAACCAGCGTGATCCAGGCGAACTGGATCGGCTTGCGTCCGAAATGCCCCATGTCGGCGTAGAGGGCCTCCGCGCCCGTCACGGCCAGGAAGACAAGCCCCAGGGTGACGAAGCCCGCGGTTCCGTTGCCGAACAAGAAGCGCAGCCCGTTCAGCGGGTTGAAGGCCGTCAGGATCACCGGTGCGTCGCCGATGTGGAACAGTCCGAGCCCCCCGATGAGGGTGAAGAAGACCACCATGACGGGGCCGAAGAAGGTCGCGACCCGCGCCGTACCGCTCCGCTGCACGGCGAACAAGGTGATCAGGATCACGACCGTGATCGGGATCACGTAAGGCTGCAAGCTGGTCTCGGCGACGCCCAAACCCTCGACGGCCGACAGGACCGAGATCGCCGGCGTGATGATGGCGTCGCCGGAGAACAAGGCCGCGCCGGCGACGCCCAGGATGAACACCGGCACCACGCGGCGGCCGAGCGCGTGCTGGGCGAGCGCCATCAGCGAGAGCGTGCCGCCTTCGCCCTTGTTGTCGGCGCGCATCAGGAAAAGGACGTATTTGACCGTCACGGTGAAGACGAGCGCGTAGATGAGCAGCGACACCACGCCGATGACTTCGCTGGCCGGCGCGGCTGATCGACCCCCGTGCTGAAGGGCGGTCTTGAGGGCGTAAAGAGGGCTCGTGCCGATGTCCCCATAGACGACGCCGATCGAGCCGAGCGTCATTCCGAAGAACCCGCTCCTGCGAGGGGGTGCGACGGCGGGGCTGGCCACGGGCGCGCCAGGGTCGCGGCGCGGTGGGGGCCCGGCCGTTTCGACCCTGGCGGCGACGGCGGCGACCCCGACCACGGTTTCCTCGGACATCATCCTGCCTTCGGCGGGGGCGCGCGATGCGCGTCGGCGGATCGGGGCCGGGCGCGCCGCAGATACTCCCTCCCCCGATGAGGGAAAAGAGGGCTGGCGGTATGCCGCAGGGCAGGCGTCGAGGGGCAGCGCTCGTCGCTCCGGCGATGCCCGGCCGAAAAAGCCCCGCGCTTCGAGCCAATCGCCTTCGACCGCGTCTTGTTGCAAGCAAGGCTCGCGGGGGACAATGGATCCGATCGAGCGGGAGCAGGGCTGCGCGCCGCCGTGCCCCGGGGAGGCCCACGCTTCCCGCGATCCCGAGCCGTCGACCTGCCGAGGTTTCACCCTGTCCCGCGCCATGCCGCCACCCTTGCCGATCGACGCCGTACTGGCCCCGCTCGGCGCCGCGCTGGCCGCGGGCGGCTCGGTCGTGCTCGTCGCGCCGCCGGGGGCCGGCAAGACCACGCGTGTCCCCCTCGCCATCCTCGACACGCCCTGGACCGAGGGTCGCCGCATCCTGCTGCTCGAGCCGCGGCGCCTCGCCGCCCGCGCCGCCGCAGAACGCATGGCCGCGAGCCTCGGCGAGGCGGTCGGGGACACCGTCGGGCTCCGCGCCCGGCTCGACACGCGCGTTTCGGGGCGGACGCGCATCGAGGTGGTGACCGAGGGCGTGCTCACCCGGATGCTGGGACGGGATCCCGAGCTCGACGGCGTGGCGGCCGTGATTTTCGACGAATTCCACGAGCGCTCGCTCGACGCCGATCTCGGCCTCGCGCTCGCGCTCGACGTGCAGGGTTCGCTCCGCCCCGATCTGCGCCTCCTCGTGATGTCGGCCACGCTCGACGGTGCGCGGGTCGCGGCGCTGCTCGACGGCGCACCCGTCATCGAGTCTGCCGGCCGGGCCTTTCCCGTCGACACGCGCTACCTGGGCCGCGATCCGGCGCGACGGATCGAGGACGCGACGGCGGACGCGGTGCTGGCCGCCCTGCGGGCGGAGCCCGGCTCCATCCTGGCCTTCCTGCCGGGACAGGCGGAGATCACCCGCACGGCCGCGATCCTCGAGGGCCGGCTGCGGCCCGGGGAGGCCACGCTCGCCCCCCTCTATGGCGCGCTCGGCCGCGGCGATCAGGACCGCGCCGTCCGGCCCGCCCCGTCCGGAACCCGCAAGGTCGTGCTCGCGACATCCATCGCCGAAAGCTCGCTGACCATCGAGGGTGTCCGGGTCGTGGTCGACTGCGGCCTGGCGCGCGTGCCGCGCTTCGAGCCCGACCTCGGGCTGACGCGGCTCGAAACCGTGCGGGCGTCGCGCGCTTCCGTCGACCAGCGCCGCGGGCGGGCCGGGCGCACGCAACCGGGTGTCTGCTACCGGCTCTGGGAAGAAGCGGCGACCGGTTCCCTGCCGGCTTTCGCGCGGCCCGAGATGCTCGACGCCGACCTGTCGGGCCTCGTCCTCGACCTCGCGACGTGGGGCGTCCGCGATCCCCTGACCTTGCGCTGGCTCGACCCGCCGCCCGCGCCGGCGCTGGCCGAAGCGCGCAAGCTGCTCGCGACGTTGGGGGCACTCGACGCCGGGGGCGCCCTCACGGACGACGGCCGGCGCATCGCCGCCGTCGCGGCGCCGCCGCGCGTCGCCCGCATGATGATCGAGGCCGCCCGGCGCGGCGCGGCGGAAACCGGGGCCACCGTCGCGACGCTGCTCGTCGAGCGCGGGCTCGGCGGCACCGACACCGACCTCGGGCGCCGTCTCGACGCCTGGCGACGGGATCGCGGCCCCCGGGGGGACGGCGCCCGCCGGCTCATGCGCCACTTCATGCGCCAGGCGCGGTCGCCCGACGGCGGATCGCCGGATCGCGGCGGCGGGGACGTGAGCGTGGGGCAGGCACTCGCGCTGGCCTTTCCCGACCGCATCGCCAGGGCGCGCGGCGCGCCGGGAACGTTCCTGCTCGCCAACGGGCGCGCGGCGGCCCTCGAAGCACACGATCCGCTCGGCCGCGAAACCTTCCTCGCCGTGGGCGAGATCGCGGGCCGCGCCGCCGCGACCCGGATCCTGCTCGCGGCGCCCCTCGATGCGGCTGAGGTCGCGATGGTGGCGGGCGCGTCGGTCGTCACGTCGGACGACATCGCCTTCGACGAGCGCCGGGCGTCCGTCGCGGCACGGCGCGTCACGAGGCTCGGCGCGATCACGCTCAAGGAGCAGGTGCTGCCGCCACCGACGGACGACGCGGGCGCGCGCGTCCTCGCCGCAGGCGTCGCGAAACTCGGCCTCGACCGGCTGCCTTGGACGAAGCCCCTCGCGCAATGGCGCCAGCGCGTCGCGTTTCTGCGCGCCGCCGAGGGCGAGGGCTCGGGCTGGCCCGACGTGTCCGAGGCACGCTTGCGCGCGACGGCCGCGGAGTGGCTCGCGCCCTTCCTGCCCGGCAGGACGACGCTGGCCGGGATCGGCCCGGACGATCTCGGCCAGGCGCTGCACGCGTTGCTGCCCTATGATCGCGCGCAAAGACTAGACGCCGAGGCACCCGCCCATTGGGACGCGCCGACCGGCTCGCGGCTGGCCGTCGACTACGCGGCCGACGGCGGGCCCGCGATCGCGGTCCGGGTGCAGGAACTGTTCGGGCTCGCGACCCATCCCGCCCTGGCCGGCGGACGCGTGCCCTTGACGCTCCACCTCCTGTCGCCGGCCCACCGTCCGATCCAGATCACGCGCGACCTGCCGGGCTTCTGGCGCGGCTCGTGGGCGGCCGTGAGGGGCGAGATGCGCGGCCGCTACCCGCGCCACCCGTGGCCCGAAAATCCCGCCGCGGCGCCACCCACGACCCGCGCCAAGCCGCGGGGGACGTGAGCTGCCGCTCGATGCGGTTCCACCCCCACCGCGATCCGCCCGATCCCGCTACGTCCGGTCGGAAACGGGCGGCATGCGAACCGAACGGCCGTTCGGCGGTCAGCGGCCTATCGAAATTCAGCGTCGCACCGCGATCGCCGCAGGGAGCCAGAGGGCCCGCGTGCGGGTCACCGTGCCGGGGCGTCCGGCCGGTCCGGCGGCGCCAGCCGCCCTTGCTCGGCCTTGTAGACGTACTGGCTCGCCACGAGCCAGCCTTTGAGCGGACGCAGGGGCGGGATGCAGGTGAGGAGCAAGAGGGGCAGCGTGGTGACGAGATGCACCCAGAACGGGGCCTCGTAGCGGATCTCGAGCCAGGCCGCGAAGGCCACCGCCGGGACGCAGGCGAAGCAGATGACGAAGAAGGCGGGGCCGTCCGCCGGGTCCGCGAACGCGTAATCGAGGCCGCACAGCTCGCAGCGCGGCGCGAGCTTGAGGAAGCCCGCGAAGATGTGCCCCTCCCCGCACCGCGGGCAACGCCCGCGCAGGCCGGTCGACACGGGCGAAAGAACCGGCCAATCCTGTTGCGTGCTGCTCATGCGACGGCTTTCGGCGGTACGGCGTTCAACGCTTGTGGGCTCCGGCTTCTCTCTCGCGGGTAGCCTGTCGCCGACGACAGCAACGTGTCAACGGCATCGGCTTCGCCGCAAGGCGATCAGGTGAAGTCTTTCCGCCATCATGCTAAGCCGCTTGCGAGGGAAGCGAGTCGAGGGACCGGGGCGGCTCCGCGTCCTGCGACGCCGTTGCCGCGCGACGGCTCTCCGCTCCCTTGAGCGGGCTTCATACGAACCCCGGCTTCGCCGCACGTGCAACCGCTTCGGCGCAGGGTCCGAGATGATCGCCGGTCTTCTTCTGGCCTTCGTGCCGATATCCGCCGCGCTCAAATACGCGTTCGGCGCGCCCCCGCTCTGGGTGTTCGCGGCGAGTGCCGTCGCGGTCGCGGTGCTGGCCCACTGGATCAGCGAGGCCACGGAGGATATCGCCGATCAGGCCGGACCGGCGATCGGCGGCCTCCTCAACATCAGTTTCGGATCGATCGCCGAACTCGTCCTCGCCGCCTTCGTGCTGGCGCAAGGGCACGCCGAGGTCGTACGCGCGCAGATCACCGGCTCGATCATCGGTACCGCGCTGCTCGGGCTGGGGCTCGCCATGCTGGTCGGCGGCTTCCGGCGCGACCGGCAGGTGTTCAAGCGGGAGCGCGCCAGCCTGTTGTCGAGCTTGCTCGTGCTGGTGCTGATCGCGCTGCTGCTTCCCGCGGTGTTCGACATCGCGGTGCGCATGACGCCGGGGCGGGATGTTCGGCTGAGCGACGAGGAACTCACGCTCGGCATGTCGGCCGTGCTGCTCGCCATCTACGGCGGAAACCTCGTCTACACGTTCGTGACCCACCGGGACGTGTTCGCCACGAGCGAGCCGCGTCCGGCCAAGGGCGCGAGCGTGCGGCGCGCCGTCGCCATACTGGTCGCCGGGACGGTGGCGATCGCCTTCGAGGCCGAACTCGTGTCGGACGCGCTCGAAGCGGCCGCCGGCGCGCTGCACCTGTCACCCTTGTTCCTGGGCGTGATCGTCCTGGCGCTCGCGGGAACGTCGGCGGACCTGTTCGCCGCCGTCAAGTTCGGCGCCAAGGACCGCATGGGCCTCGTCATGGACATCAGCCTCGGCTCCGCGATCCAGATCGCGCTCGTCATCGCGCCCGCGCTGGCCGTGATCTCGTGGGCGATCGGCAAGCCGATGACGCTCGTGTTCTCGAGCCCGCTCGACCTGTTCGCCATCGGCGCCACCGCGCTCATCGTCCACAGCGTCGCGAGCGACGGGGAAACCACGTGGTTCGAGGGCCTGCTGCTGGTGGGGGTGTACGTGTTGTTGGCGCTGGCGTTCTTCTTCGTGGGGTGAGAGACGACGGCGGAGCGGATCTCAGTTCGCGAGAAGGGGCCGAAGATCGTGGCGCTCGGTGTGCACCCATCCCTGGCCCAAGGCGATGGTCGCCTTGCGGTTGAGAACGTCCGCCCGATATTGTCGCCGCGGCACCTTGAGGGCGCGCAGGAAGCTCAGGACGAACAAGGGCAGTTGCGCCGCGTCCACGTGATCGCGCCACAGCGCGGCGTTCTTGGCCGCATCGCGGTATCCCGCTTCCCCGGAGGTGCGCGCCGCAAGCCAGTCGCAAACGAGGTCGTCGGCCCGGTCGGCCCCGTTTGCCGAAATGTAATCCCGAACCTCTGCGTAGCCGAGCCCTTTGAGGCCCCCGTTCTGGGTCGTGAGATCGAAAAACCAGCAGAACAGGGCCTTGCTCGGCGGGATGCCGGCCTCGTCCGCCCAATGGCTCGCGGCATCGGCGGCCGTCGACGCCACGCGTCGGGATGCCTCGATCTGTTGTTCGCGGAACGCGGCCCCGTGCGTGAACGCCTTGAGTTCGTCGCGCACGGGCTGGCGCAGCGTCGAGCCGATCTGCCAGCCGCGGACGACCGCCAATCCCTGCGTCACGCTGGATGTACAAGCCATCCAGAGGTCGGTGCCGTAGTGCGGCATGAGGGCGACCACCGCCGCCCGGCCGACCTTCGCCACCAGGGGCTGCAGCGAGTTCGAACCTATGTTCCACTGGAGGACGCCGAGCGAAATACCCATGCCGTCGAAGTCACCCGTAACGGCACCGAGGGGATCCTGAGAATCCTCGAAGTGCCCGGTGACGTTCAGGGCCGTTTCGACCCATGTGTCCGATGGTACCCCGCTCATCGTGACCTCCGAACTGGTTGATGAAATGGATGGCCCGAGCGACGCCTGCCGGCGAGCGTTTCCGCTGGAGCCCCTCGTCCCTGGCTCGACCGGATTCGGCCGCGTTCAATGCGGCGTCGCGGGATCGAAGGCTTCCTCCTCGAGCGCCGATACCGGCAGGATGGCGCTCATAAACCGGTAGGCCCTGCTGGCGAGGAAGCGCGGGTCGCTTTTCGCGCGTTTCATGAAGTCGCGGTGGCCGTCTTTCATCTCGCCGACCAAGCAGCCCGCGCTCGATCGGCCGAGATCATGTCTGGGAAGGTCGTAGCCCCAGTGCTGGTTGATGGCGAAGAGGCCGGTGTAACGCGGACCCTCTCGCCCGTAGTCCTTTTTGAGGTCGCGATAGACAGTCACGTCCTCGGCCTGGATCAGTGCTTCGTGCGCGCCTTTGGTGCCGGGATGGTGGGTGCCGACGATCCATGATTTGTACTGGCCAAGGGCGATCCGCGCGGCGCCCTTGCTGTTCATCGGATGCTCGGTCCAGAAGCGGCTCGCCGTCGTCGTCGCAATCCAGGCGCCTGCGATGACTGGTTTACCCGCACCGCCGACCTGCAACATGAGCCGGGCGTCGTTGAACTGGTTGGGCGTGTCGTCGTTGGGCTTCCCGTCCGGGTCCATGCCTTCGACGTACACGATCGTGTAGCAATCCGGGTGACGGGCGATCCAATAGCCCCGGCGCTGCATCGCTCGCACGATCTTGGAGGACAGGTCGCTCCCCGAATCGATCGAAAAAAGGTCCGCCGCATCGTCGCGAAGCAGGCGGCGGGCGGTTTCACGCGTGAAACGCGGTTCGGCTTTCGTTCCGATCTTCGTCGAAAAGGCGGAAAGCGCCCATTGGGTGACCGGACCGAGATTCCCGTCCGGCTTCGGATCGAGCAGGCCGGCAACCGTCAGCTGGCCCTGGATGTCGCGAACGAGCTCGCGGTCGCTCGCGAGATCGGAAAAGGCCGTGGACGCGGGTCCGCCATTCTCGAAAGCGCCCAATCGCATGGCCAGCGTCCCAAAAGTTGCGCTATGTAAACAATACTTCTTATGCGTGTCGGCGCAAGCCTCTTCGAAGGCTTCTGACGCTCGTTCTTACGAAGGCCCGGAGCACCGCGGGGCACGGCATGGCGCGCGCGGTTCTTTCGCCGCGACGCGAAGCGCGCTATGGAGCCGGTTCGGTGAAAGGCGCCGGGAGAATGGTGATGACGTTCAAGGTCGCGGTGGTGGGCGCCACCGGCAACGTCGGCCGCGCGATGCTGAACATCCTGGCGGAGCGTCGCTTTCCGGCGAGCGAGGTGGTGGCGCTGGCGTCGAACCGCAGCAAGGGCACGGAAATCTCGTTCGGGGACCGCACGCTGGTGTGCCGGGCGCTCGACCAGTACGATTTCGCCGGCACCGACATCTGCCTGATGTCGGCGGGCGGCGAGGTGTCGAACGCGTGGTCGCAGAAGATCGCGGCGGCGGGCGCGGTGGTGATCGACAATTCGTCCGCCTGGCGCATGCACCCGGACGTGCCGCTGATCGTGCCGGAGGTGAATGCCGACGCGGTGGCGGGCTTTCGCAAGCTCGGCATCATCGCCAACCCGAACTGCTCTACGGCCCAGTTGGTGGTGGCGCTGAAGCCGCTGCACGACCGCGCCACCATCAAGCGCGTCGTGGTGGCGACCTATCAGTCGGTGTCGGGCGCCGGCAAGGAAGGCATGGACGAGTTGTTCGCGCAGACCCGCGCGGTGTTCGTGTCCGACGCCATGGAGATAAAGAAATTCCCCAAGCGCATCGCCTTCAATCTGATCCCGCAGATCGACACCTTCATGGAGGACGGCTCGACCCGTGAAGAATGGAAGATGATGGTCGAAACCAAGAAGATCCTCGATCCCAAAATCAAGCTCACCGCAACCTGCGTGCGGGTGCCGGTGTTCATCGGCCATTCGGAGGCGGTGAACATCGAATTCGAGCGCCCGATATCCGCCGAGGAGGCCAGGGACATCCTGCGGGACGCGCCGGGCTGCCTCGTGATCGACCGGCACGAGGCTGGCGGATACATCACCCCGCACGAGGCGGTGGGCGAGGACGCGACCTACGTGTCGCGCATCCGCGAGGACCCGACGGTCGAGAACGGCCTGTCGCTCTGGTGCGTGTCCGACAACCTGCGCAAGGGGGCCGCGTTGAATGCCGTGCAGATCGCCGAAGTGCTGATCAACCGCGGGCTGATCGCGCCGAAGAGGAAGGCGGCCTGACCGCGACTTGGCGGTGCCGGGGGTGGGGCGCGGTCGCGCCATGCCATCGCGTCCGCCGGTGTGCTAACGTCGGCTCATGACAGCCGCCGTTTATGCGCGCGACCCCGACGTCGCCCCCGATCCGTTGCCGCCGCCCGAAGGCTTCCTCGGCGCCGAGGTCGCGGCCCTGCGGGCCGCGCATGCCGAGGACGCGACCTTTCGGCGGGCCGTCGTGGACCGCTTTCGCGCCGCCCTCGCCGACGGCCGCGCCGCGATCGTGGCGGACTTCGAACGGGATCACGGCGGCATGCGCTGCGCGACCCGTCTCGCCGAACTGCAGGACCGGCTCATCGGCGCGATCCACGCCTATGTCACGACCTTCGTGTACCCGCTCGACGGCAGGCCCACGGCCGGCGAGCGGTTGTGCGTGGCGGCGGTCGGCGGCTATGGGCGCAACACGCTGGCGCCAGGTTCCGACATCGATCTCCTGTTCCTGCTGCCCTACAAGCAGACGCCATGGGGGGAAAGCGTCGTCGAGGCGATGCTCTACGTGCTGTGGGATCTCAGGCTGAAGGTCGGCCATTCGACCCGCTCGGTCGACGAGTGCATCCGCCAGGCCAAGGCGGACATGACCATCCGTACCGCGCTCTTCGAGGCGCGTTTCATCCTGGGCGACCGCCCGCTGTTCGACGAATTGTCGTCCCGGTTCGACAAGGACGTTCTCGCCAAGACGGCCCGGGAGTTCGTCAGCGCCAAGCTCGGCGAGCGCGAGGACCGGATCGCGCGCGCGGGCGCCTCGCGCTACCTCGTGGAACCCCACGTCAAGGAGGGCAAGGGCGGCCTTCGCGACCTCAACACGCTGTTCTGGATCGCGAAATACGTCTACCGCGTGCACCGGGGGGAAGACCTCGTGGCCGCCGGCCTGTTCACGCGCAAGGAATTCCACCTGTTCCGGCGCTGCGAAGAGTTCCTGTGGCGGGTGCGGTGCGAACTCCATCTCGTTTCGGGGCGCGGGGAGGAGCGGCTGACCTTCGACTACCAACGCGTCATCGCCGACCGCCTCGGCTACGGGCGGCATCCCGGCCTGTCGGGCGTCGAGCGCTTCATGAAGCATTATTTCCTGGTCGCCAAGAACGTCGGCGACCTCACCGCCATCGTGTGCGCCGCGCTCGAGGAGCGCGAAGCCAAAGCCCCCCCGACCTTGGATCGGCTGGTCAGCGGGCTGAAGCGGCGCATGCGGCCCCTGACCGGATCAAGCGACTTCGCGATCGAGCTCGAGCGCGTGACGGTGGCCCGCCGCGACGCGTTCGAGCGCGACCCCGTCAACCTCGTCCGCCTGTTCTCGATCGCCGACCGTACGGGGCTGCCCATCCACCCCGATGCCACGCGCCTCGTGACGCTGTCGCTGCGGCGCGTCGACGCCGCCCTGCGCGACGACGCCGAAGCCAACAGCCTCTTCGTGGACATCCTGTGCTCGCGCAACGCGGCGGAAACGACGCTGCGCCGGATGAACGAGGCCGGCGTGCTCGGCCGCTTCATCCCCGAATTCGGCCGCGTCGTCGCGATGATGCAGTTCAACATGTACCACCATTACACGGTGGACGAGCACTTGCTGCGCGCCGTGGGCATCCTGGCCGAGATCGACGCCGGGCGCGCCAAGGAGGAACATCCCCTCGCGAACGAGATCATGCCGACCATCGGCAGCCGCCGCGCCTTGTATGTGGCCGTGTTCCTGCACGACGTCGCCAAGGGCCGGGGGCAGGACCATTCGGTCGCGGGCGCGGCCCTCGCGCGCAAGCTCGGGCCGCGCTTCGGGCTGTCGGCCGACGACGTCGAACTCGCGGCCTGGATCGTCGCCAACCACCTCGTCATGTCGAACACCGCGCAAAGCCGCGACCTGAACGACCGCCGCACCATCGAAAGTTTCGCCGAACGGGTCGGCACGATCGAGCGGCTGAAGTGCCTTCTCCTGCTGACCATCGCCGACATCAAGGCGGTGGGACCCGGCGTCTGGAACGGCTGGAAGGGCCAGCTCCTGCGCACGCTCTACAGCGAGACCGCGCTGATGCTCGCGGGGGAACACCCGACCTTCGACCGGAACGGCCGCGTGCAGGCCGCCCGCGAGCGGCTGCGCAAAGCGTTGTCGGGCTGGGACGACGCGGCCTTCGAGGCCTACGCGGCGCGCCATTACGCACCTTATTGGCTGCGCACCGATTTCGCCGCGATGGTGCGCGACGCCGAGCTTCTCCGTGCGTTGGCGCGTGACGGCAAGGCGCTCGCGACCGAGATCGGAACCGACAAGTTCCGCGGCATCACGGAACTGACCATCGTTGCGGCGGACCATCCACGCCTCCTGTCGACGATCGCCGGCGTTTGCGCCAGCGCGGGCGCCAATATCGCGGACGCCTACATCTACACGACCAAGGACGGACTCGCGCTCGACACGGTTTCGATCTCGCGGGCGTTCGAGCAGGACGCCGACGAACTCCGGCGCGCGTCGCGCATCGCCGACGGGATCGAGCGCGCGCTCAAGGGCGAAATCCGCCTCGCCGACATCGTGGCCGCCAAGGGCGGCGTGCCGAAGGGCCGCTCGGCGTTCGACATCGCCCCCAAGGTGATCGTCGATAACGCCGCGTCGCGTCGCCACACGGTGCTGCAGGTCAGCGGCTTCGACCGGCCAGGGCTGCTTTACGATCTGACCCGCACGTTGTCGAACCTCAGCGTCAACATCCTGTCGGCGCATGTCGCGACCTTCGGGGAGAAGGCCGTCGATACCTTCTACGTGACCGATTTGACCGGCGCCCAGATTACCGACCCACGACGCGAAAGCGCGATACGACGCGCGCTCGTCGAGACGTTCAAGGGCGGCGGCAAGCCCGCGGGAGCTCCCGGCGCCCCGGCGACCGGCGCTTGATTTTGGCGATCCCGCCACCGATATCCGCAGCGCTGATTTTTGGAGCTTCACGATGACGGAACCTGCCGGCGCCTTCACTCCCGAAGGAGCAGCACCCGAAGCCGCCGCGGTGACGTCCGAGCCCGTGGCGCAGGCGGACGCGTCCGGCGCCGCGACGGCCGAACTCGCGGAACTGAAGGACCGCGTCCTGCGCACGATGGCCGAAATGGAGAACCTGCGCCGGCGCACCGACAAGGAAGTGGCGGACGCCAAGGCCTACGGCGTGTCCTCCTTCGCGCGCGACATGCTGACCGTCGCGGACAACCTCCAGCGCGCCCAGGCCAACCTGACCGAGGATGCCCGCCGCGACCTGTCGATCCCCTTGCAGAGCTTCATCGAGGGCGTTGAACTCACGGAGCGCGACTTCGTGTCCCGCCTCGCCCGGCACGGCATCAGGCCGATCGACACGACGGGGCAGAAGTTCGATCCGAACAGGCACGAGGCGCTGTTCGAACTGCCGGACCCGTCGGTGCCGGCCGGGACGGTGGTGCAGGTGGTCGAGACCGGCTACCAGATCGGCGAGCGGGTGTTGCGCCCCGCCAAGGTCGGGGTCGCACGCGGTGGGCCGAGGGCCGAGGCCGCCAGCGACGCCGCCGCCTAATCAGGGCTGGCATTCGCGGCGCCGATGCCGCCCGGCGCGCCCGACCGCACGATGCGTGAATCTCGCGCCCGCTCGGGGGAGGGAGGCGTCATCCGTCGCCCTTGTGCCGGGCGGTTCTCGTGGATCGGTCCAGGAGGCGGGCGGGATCAGGATCGTGGCCCGCCCTCGCCCGCTGTGTTCAACGCCGCTTCGAGCGACATGCGCGCCGAACCGGGCTTCAGCGGCTTCTGCTGGCTCTCGTGCGGCGCCCAGCCCGACAGCCAGACGTGATCGAAGGTGGCGCGCAGCCGCCCGTCCGGATCGGCGAAACGCTCGGCGTAGATTTGGGCGGTCCGGGCGAGGAAGGCCCGGGTCGTGGGCCGCCTGCCCCGGAGCACGAGCGCGTTGGTGGCCCCCATCGCGCGCAGGTCGGCGAACAGGCGGGCCACGGTGCGGTAGCGAACGACGACGGGTTCGCTGTCCGTCACCGGCAGCGCGAAACCCACCCGTTGCAGCAGGCCGCCGAGATCCCGGAGGTCCGAGAACGGCGCCACGCGCGGGCTCGCGCCCCCTGTCATCTCCGCCTCGGCGGCCGCGAGGGCCTGGCGGAGTTCGTGCAGCGTCCGCCCGCCGAGGAGGCAGCCCAGGAACAGCCCGTCCGGCTTCAGCGCGCGCCGGACCTGCACGAGCGCGCCCGGCAGGTCGTTGACGGCGTGCAGCGTCAAGATCGATACGGCCAGGTCGAAGGCGTCGGCCGCGAACGGCTGCGCTTCCTCGTCGGCCACGACGCCGAGCCAAGGTCCCTGCCCCACGCCGCCGGGCGCCGACGCCGCGCGGACGATCGTCGCGTCCGGCAGATGCGCCCGCAGCGCGGCGGCGACCGCCGGCCGCGACGCCCCGAGATCGAGCACGCGCGCGAACGCGCGCTTCACCGGCGCGAGCCGCTCGACGAGGTCGTTCGCCGCCCGGTCGAGCAGGAAATTCTCGCCGCCCTGCCGGAGCGCCCGCCGCTGCCGCGCGCGGACGAGCGCCCGGTCGAAGATCGCGGGAGCCGATGGTTCGCTCATGCCCCCGATATGGGGGGAAGGCCGCGGGCGTCCAAGACGGACGCGGCCGCGCCGGCCGCCCGCACTTCGGCGGGCGTCGCCGGGCGACGATCCGCGCTATGATACCGGACAGGAAAAGGAGGGGCGGGCGTGACCGATCGCGGCAAGACGAGGACCTCCGTCCTGGCGACACGGGCGGCGACGTGCTTGGTCATGAGCGTCGCGACCTCGGTGCCCTTGGTGGCCGCCCCGGCCCGGGTGCCGGCCTCAGCCGCGTCTCCGCCCGGATCGGCCATGGCGACCGCCGCGTTCCGGACCTTCGTCGAAGGGCTCTGGCCGGATGCCGAGCGAGGCGGCGTACCGCGCGCCCTGTTCGACGCGACCTTCGCGGGACTCGCGCCGGATCCGGCGGTGGCGGCCCTGACCCGGCGGCAGCCGGAATTCGCGAAGCCGCTCGGCGCCTATCTGGCGACGCAGCTGACGGAGGGCCGTGTGGCGGCCGGTCGCGCCATGGCGGCGCGCTGGTCGGCCGACCTCGCCGGCATCGAGCGGCGCTACGCGGTGCCGCGTTCGCTCGTCGTGGCGGTGTGGGGGCTCGAAACCAACTACGGCGCCTCGACGGGCGGCAAGGACGTGATCCGCTCCATGGCGACGCTCGGCGCCATCGGGGTCCGGCCCGACCTTTACCGCGACGAGTTGTTGACGGCACTGCGTCTCCTCCAGGCCGGGCAGGTGCGCCGGGACGAACTGCGCGGCTCGTGGGCGGGCGCCATGGGCCTGCCGCAGTTCATGCCGTCGAGCTTCGAGAGGTTCGCGGTCGATTGGGACGGCGACGGGCAACGCGACATTTGGAGGAGCGTGCCCGACGCGCTCGCTTCCATCGCCAATTTCCTGCGTTCGCAGGGCTGGCAGCCTGGGCGGCCCTGGGGCTTCGAGGTTCGGCTGCCCCCGGGCTTCGACTACCGGCGGGGCCGCGCGACCTGGGCGGAATGGACCGGGCTCGGCCTCGCGCGCCCGGACGGCGCGCCGATGCCGGCCGAGGGCGGCGGGGCCTTGTTCTTCCCCTCGGGCGCGAGAGGCCCCGCGTTCCTCGTCACCGACAACTTCGAAGTGCTGAAGCTCTACAACTCCTCCGACGCCTACGCGCTGAGCGTCGCGCAACTGGCCGACCGGATGGAGGGCGGCGGCCCGTTCCGGGCCGCGTGGCCCGATGAGGTCGGGATGGGGCGTGAGGGGCGCATCGCGCTGCAAACGCGCCTCCTGGCCCTGGGCTACCCGGTCGACAACCGCGAAGGCCGCATCAGCCTGGCGCTGCGCGACACGATCCGCCTGGCACAGGCGCGGGTCGGCCTCGTGCCGGACGGCAACCCGACCGAAGCCCTGCTGGCCGCCCTGCGGTCGCTGCCGGAACGGTGAGGGTCACGCCGCAGGGCCGGCCGGCGCCCCGTGCCACGCAACTTTCACCGGCAGCGGGCCGCCGGTGACGAAAGGCCGGCCGCGGTCCGCAGTGGGCTCGTGAGCGCCTTGCCTTCCCGGTCCCCCCGCCCTAACGACTGTTCTCTCCCCGGAGCCCGTCCTTGCCCCGCCCCGAGCCCGCCATCACGCCCGCGCTTGTCGCGGCCCACGGGCTGAAGCCCGACGAATACGACCGTTTCGTCGCGCTGATCGGGCGTACCCCGAGCTTCACGGAACTCGGCATCGTGTCGGCCATGTGGAACGAGCATTGTTCCTACAAGTCGTCGCGCCTGCACCTGCGCACGCTGCCGACCAGCGGCCCGCACGTCATCCAGGGGCCGGGCGAGAACGCCGGGGTCGTCGACATCGGCGACGGACTCGCCTGCGTGTTCAAGATGGAAAGCCACAACCACCCGTCCTTCATCGAGCCCTACCAAGGCGCCGCGACGGGGGTCGGCGGCATCCTGCGCGACGTGTTCACGATGGGGGCGAGGCCGATCGCCTGCCTCGACGTGCTGCGCTTCGGCGCCCCGGATCATCCGAAGACGCGCCATCTGGTCGCCGGGGTCGTCGCCGGCATCGGCGGTTACGGCAACGCCTTCGGGGTGCCGACGGTCGGCGGCGGCCTGGCCTTCGACCCCAGTTACGACGGCAACATCTTGGTCAACGCCATGGCGGTCGGCATCGCGCGCGCGGACGCCATCTTCACCTCGAAGGCCGAGGGCGTCGGCCGGCCGATCGTCTACCTCGGCTCCAAGACCGGGCGCGACGGCATCGGGGGGGCGGCCATGGCGTCGGCCGCCTTCGAGGCGGGCACGGAGGCGATGCGGCCCACGGTACAGGTCGGCGACCCGTTCGCCGAAAAGCTGCTGCTCGAAGCCTGCCTCGAACTGATGGCTACGGGCGCCGTCGTCGCCATCCAGGACATGGGCGCGGCGGGCCTCACCTCGTCGGCCGTCGAAATGGGCGCCAAGGGGGATCTCGGCATCGACCTCGACCTCGACCGCGTGCCGACCCGCGAGGCCGGCATGACGGCCTACGAGATGATGCTCTCCGAAAGTCAAGAGCGCATGCTCATGGTGCTCGACCCCGCGAAAGCCGCCGAGGCCGAGGCCGTGTTCCGCCGCTGGGGACTCGACTTCGCGGTCATCGGCCACACCACCGAGACGCTGCGCTTCGTCGTCCGGCACACGGGCGCCGTCGTGGCCGACCTGCCGATCAAGGAGCTCGGCGACCAGGCGCCGCTCTACGATCGCCCGCACGCCGCGACCCCCGCCCTGCCGGTCCTGGCGCCCGACGCGATAGCGGCCCCGGTCGCCACCGGCCCCGCGCTGCTCAGGCTGATGGGCTCGCCCGACCTATGTTCCAAGCGGTGGGTCTGGCAACAATACGATTACCTGATCGGCGGCAACACCCTGCTGGGCCCGGGCGCGGCCGACGCGGCGGTGGTGCGCGTCGAGGACGGCCCCAAGGCGCTGGCGCTCACCGCCGACGTGACGCCGCGCTATTGCGCCGCGGACCCGCGCGAGGGCGGTCGGCAGGCCGTGGCCGAGGCCTGGCGCAACCTCACCGCCGTCGGCGCGACGCCGCTGGCACTGACCGACAACCTCAACTTCGGCAACCCGGAAAAGCCCGTGGCCATGGGCCAGCTCGTGGGCTGCGTCGCCGGCATCGGCGAGGCCGCGCGGGCGCTGGGCTTTCCCGTGGTGTCGGGCAACGTGTCGCTCTACAACGAGACGGCTGGCCGCGGCATCCTGCCCACGCCGACGATCGGCGGGGTCGGGCTGCTGGCCGACGGCGCCCGCGCCGTGACGCTCGCCCTCAAGGCCGCGAACCAGGCGGTGCTCCTGGTGGGGGACACGCACGGATGGCTCGGCCAGTCGCTCTACCTGCGCGACCTCTGCGGCCGGGCGGAGGGCGCGCCCCCGCCCGTCGACCTCGCGGCCGAGAAGCGCAACGGCGATTTCGTCCGCGACGTCATCGGCCATAGACAGGTCGACGCCGTGCACGATCTTTCGGATGGCGGACTGCTGGTGGCGCTCGCCGAGATGTGCCTCGGCGGGAACATCGGGGCGGTGCTGGCGGACGTTACCGACCCGTCGGGAGCGCCCCTTCCGCGCCACGCCGCCATGTTCGGCGAGGATCAGGCGCGTTATCTCCTGGCTTGCGTGCCGGAGCGGGCCGATGAGGTTCTCGCCAGCGCGCGCGCGGCCGGGGTTCCGGTCGCGCGGGTCGCCGTCACCGGCGGAGCCGCGTTGACCCTGCCGGGAGAGCCGCCCATACTGCTCGACGATCTGCGGCACGCGCGCGACGGCTGGCTGCCCCGGTTCATGCGCGCCGGCTCCGAAAGGTAGACCCCCGATGGCGATGGAAGCCGCCGAGATCGAGCGCCTGATCAAGCAGGCCCTGCCCGACGCCAAGGTCGACATCCGCGACCTGGCGGGCGACGGCGACCATTACGCCGCGACGGTGGTGTCGGCCGCGTTCACGGGCAAGAGCCGGGTGCAGCAGCACCAGATCGTGTACAGCGCCCTGCAGGGCCGGATGGGCGGCGCGCTGCATGCCTTGGCGCTGCAAACGGCGCCGGAGTGACGGTTGGCGCGGCGGGTCCGGCCCACCTATATGAAAATCTCGCGCGGCTCAGGCCCGCCCCACTTGAGGATGAAGACGATGCCGAGCGTGCACGAACAGATCGACGCCGAGGTCAAAGGCCACGACGTCGTGCTCTTCATGAAGGGGACGCCGCAGTTTCCGATGTGCGGCTTTTCGGGGCAATGCGTGCAGATTCTCGATTACCTGGGCGTGCCCTACAAGGGCGTGAACGTGCTCGATGATCCGTCGCTGCGCCAAGGCGTCAAGGAATACACGAACTGGCCGACGATCCCGCAGCTCTACGTCAAGGGCGAATTCGTCGGCGGCTGCGACATCTTGCGGGAGATGTTCCAGTCGGGTGAACTCGCGACCCATCTCGCGCAGGCGGGCATCCCGGTCAAGCAGGTCGCCAACAGCTAACGTCAAGCCCGTCCCGGCCGAGCCTCGAGGGTCGCGTTACGCCGCGCCATCGACGACGCGCGCTGCCTCTTTGACGTAGCGGCCTCCTTGGGCACGACGACGGCGTCGAGGGTTTCCGTCAGCCGGTCCGGCGCGCGACCCATCTCGGGTCCGCGCATGGCGCGTCGCGGTGGCCGGTGACGATCGAGCCGTTCGGATACCGATTCCGGGTGCGGAAAACAGGACCACGGATCAGCACATGAGCACCATCTCGATCGAGGCAGGGCATCTGACCGCGTTCATCGAGCGCATCGAGCGCCTGGAAGAGGACAGGAAGACCGTGTCGGACGAAATCAAGGACGTCTACACCGAGGCCAAGGGCAACGGCTACGACATCAAGATCATGCGCAAGGTCGTGTCGCTGCGGAAGCAGGACCGGGACAAGCGGCGCGAAGAGGAGGAGATCCTCGATCTCTACCTGAAGGCGCTCGGCATGGAGCGTTGACCCCGGCCGGCCGGCGGGCGCACGGGAGCGGCGGCCGCGACCCGCACGGCGTGCGCGCGCGCCTCAGTCGGCGCCGGAGCGCAGTTTGCCGGGGGCCGCGACCGCGGACGTGATGACCCGTTCGCGCGGCTTCACCGCGGAGCCGGCGAAGCGGTCGGAGCTGAGGTCGGTGGCCTTGCTGCCGAAGCCCTGAACGAAACCGCCCGACGATTGCGCGATCATCACGCTCTGGGCGGATTGCGCCGCCGGGCGAAGCGCGGTCATCGACGATCCGATCGCCGATCGGGCGGTCGCGCGGACCGCCGCCGTGCTGCCCGTGAGACTCCGGAAATTCGAGCGGTCGAGGCGCGCCGCGACGAATTGCGGTCGCGCCACGGGCAAAGGAACGTAGGGGCGGGCGGGAGGCGGGGGGACCGCCGCTTCGGCCGAGTAGGCGAGGGCCGGGGACGCGGGCGGCCTGCCGATGGCCTGCCCCTGGGTGATGACGGCCGGAAGATCGGCCGCCCTGCCCGTGGGTCCGCCCGGAGGGCGGCCCGCGATATCCAGCTTGCCGGATCGGGAGTCCGGCCCGTGCGGCGGCGTCAAGCTCGCGAATTCCGTCGGGCGGCTCGGCGGCAAGGGCGCGCCGGGACCCGCCGCGGCGAGCTCGACAGGCCGGCGCGGCGGCAGGGGTGCCACGGGCGCGACGGTCGGCGTGGTTTCCGCCAACGGCCGCGCCGGCTCCGGCGGGAGGGCGGGTGAGGGTACGACCGGCGGGGCGGCGCGAGACACGGGCTGTTCGGGTATGGCGGGATTGGCCCCCTGGCCGTTCGCCACCATGGCGCGCGCGAGCATCTGACGCTCGCTCGGCGTCGGCAGGGTCGGCGCGGGCTCGGCGGCGACGACCGGCGGCGTCGGTGCCGGGGCGGGCCGCGCGGCGGCCACCGGCGACGCGTAGGGTGGCGCGCCCCGGCCCGCGACACCCGAACTGAGGTTGAACGCGCGGGCACCCGCGTCCTTGCTCCCGCTGATGTCCGTCAGCGGGGTCGGCACGGCACCCGAGGCGCCACGATCGAGCGCCGCCACGCGCTGCCCGCCACGACGCGTGTCGCCCCGGGCGGACTCGGCATCCCCTTCCTCGTCGCCGCCGCCGAACAGCCAGGCGAAGAAGCCCTTCGACTTGACCTCGCCCGCCGTCGGGTAGCTGAAACTGTCGCCCCGCGCCTCGAGTTCGGCGCGTGCCTGCTCGTAGCCGGCGAGCGGCTGCCCGTTCGACGGGATGTGCACCGTCTTGCCGTCCGGGAACAAGCGCGCCAACTGGTCGTAGCTCATGCGCGGCCAGTGCCGCACCCCACCCACGTCCATGTGGACGAAGGGCGTCCCGGAGGTCGGGTAGAAGCCCACGCCGCCCCGCTGCAGCTTCATCGCGATCTCGCGGATCCGCGACATGGGCACGTCGACGTAGTGCTGGTCCATCGCCTTGCCCAGGATGTGCTGGGAGTGCTCCGCGACGGCGCGGGACCGGCGGCGCAGCATGGCGTTGGTTTCCGGGGAGCGGTAGGCGGACATGACCTCGATCGGCTGCCCCGAGCCCGATTCCCGGTACACTTCCCAGATCGTGTCGAACAGCCGCGGATCCATGTGCGTCGGCTCGTCCCGGCGCCAATCCCGCAGGAACCAGTTCAACTTTTCGAGGACGCCCGAGTCATAGCGTCCATCGACGAGAAACGTCGCCTCGATCGATTCATGCGTGTGCGCGTGGTAGAGACGGATCGTGCGGGTGTCGCCGTTGGCGACCGCGGTTTCCGTGGACCCGGGAGCGAGAAGCACCGCGCTTGCCGTCAGAACGGCGAGGATGACCGGAACGAGCGCCTTGGCGCCGAGCCTGAATCGCGGACGCGACCGTTTCAAAGCCACACACGCCCCTACGACAACGCCGAACCGACGCACCCCGACATAATCCGAGACTGTTGCCGAAACGCGTTAACGGCCGGTAACAATCCCCGTCCGACGATGCGCGCGGGCGGTCGGCTCCCGATCCATACCGGCGCGCCGCCCGAAACGGAAGCGGGAAATCCGCCCGCTCCCGCACCCGCCCGCCCGCGGGGGCGTTCCCGAACCGCGGAACGCGGCCGTGTCACCGGCAAGCCGGCGGGAGAGCGCGGTCGCCCGCTCAGGAAAAGGACGACCCCAGGCGGCGCCACCCGCGGGAGGCGGGGGCGCGATCGGCGAACGGAAGGCCGCTCAGCCCTCGAGCCCCAGCGCGTTCCGGACCTTCGCCGAATAGCCGTAAACGTCGTCGCGAAGCTTGAGCGCTCCCGTCGCGTCGACGAAGGCCGTGAAATAGACGATGTGGACGGGCACCGGCTGCGGCAGGTTGATGGTGCGTTCGTTGCCGCCGACCATCTTCTTGATCCGCGCCTCCGTCCAACCGTTCCCCGGACCCAGCACCGTTTCGGCGAGCTTGAAGGGCTGATCGACCCGGACGCAGCCGTGGCTCATGGCGCGCTGGTCGTTGCCGAACAGCGCGCGCGCGTTCGTGTCGTGCAGGTAGACCGAAAACTTGTTCGGAAACATGAACTTGATATGGCCGAGCGCGTTGCCGTCACCCGGCGGCTGCCGGACGAAGGTCACGCCGTCGTGCTCGACGACCTCGTAGCCGTGATCGGCGAAATAGTTGGGATCGGCGGCCAGCTTCGGCATCATCTCCTTCTTCACGATGGACAGCGGCACGTTCCAATACGGGTTGACGATGATGAACCGCATCAGCTGCGAGAACACCGGCGTCTCGTGGTCGGGCTTGCCGACCACCACGCGGGCGTGGTGCACCACGGCGTCGCCACGCTTCACGTCGAGCGTGTAGTCTGGGATGTTGACTTCGATATGCGTCGCGCCGAGGTCGCGCGGCAGCCATCGCCAGCGCTCCATGTTGGCGACGATCTCGTTCTCGAGCCGGCGCGGATTGCCGCCGGAGAGCGCCCCGATCGTCCGGATGGTGAGCAGGCCCGAGGCCGGCATCCCCCGCGAGCGCTGGAAGTCGGCGACGGCGGCGGCGACCCGGGTGTCGTAGGCGAGCTTGTCGGCTTCCTCGGCGTCGGCCGGCAGGCCGAGCCCGAAGCGGGCGCGGATCAGCGGTACCCGGGCGTCCCGCATCCCGGGTTTCAGGATGGGGCCGTAGGGGATCGGGTCGCGCCCGCCCGCCATCTCGCCCCGCTGCCGCAGCTCGGCGAGCTTGCCGCGGAGCGCGGCATAGCCCGGCTGGGGCGGGTTGAAGGCCCGCAGCGCTTCCCCGGCGTCGGGCGCGCGCGACACGGCGCCGAGGATGCGCGCCGCGTCGGCGACATCGGGCTCGGCCGCGATCATCGGTGCCAGTCGCGACGGAGCGATGCGTCCCCCGCTCGCCTGACGTCCGTAGGCGACGATGGCCCGCGTCAGGCTGAGCTCCGCTGCCGCGAGCGCCGCGGGGTCGCCGCCGCGCGGCACCGCGATCGGGGTGCCGCGGAGGTCGAGCCCGTCCGCGCCCGCGAGATCGATGCGCGACACCAAGGCCTGCGCCGGCGCCGTGAAGGCGCCGTCCTCGACCCACAGCGGCGCGAAGCCACGGTCCGCGTAAACGGCCGCGATCGCTTCGCGCTCCTTGCGGCGCGCCTGTTCGTCGGTGGAGCCGCCGGCCGTCGTGGGGCGCGCTTCGGGACCCACGAAGGCGTCGACCGCCGCGCGCAGGGTGGTGGCGTCGAGCACGGCGGCTTCGGTGTCGGGCCGCGCGTCCCCGGACTTCGAGACCTCCGCGGCCCCGGGCGGGGGCGAAGCCTCGGCCGCCGGGCGGGAGATCGCCTCAGGGGGCGGGAGCGCCGGACGATCGGTGGCGTCGGGCAGCGGCAAGGGCGGTCCCCCAGCGGACGCCGTCGCGGGATCCGCGACCGCGACCCGCACGGCCCCGGCCGGGGACACCAGCGGCGGGCGCGGCGATGCCCCCGGTATCGGCAACGCCGGCGCGTGCGCGGGCGCCGCGTCGTGGCGGCCCGGGGCAGGCGCCAGCGCCGGGAGGGCTTTCGGCGTCGGCGGGGCGGGGGTGAGGACGACCGCCTCCACCCGGGCCGGCCGGGGATCGCGCGCGGGCGCGCGTTCGTGCGCCGCCGCCGCCGCCCCAGGGTCGCGAAGCGCGCCCGCCACGGCGGGCTTCACGGTCGCGGTCGCGATCTCGGGATCGGGGTGGACATCCGCGTCCTTCGCCAGGACCGCGGTCGCGACGGCCGTGGTCCCCGGCGGTCCGAGAGGCCGCGCGCGCGCGGGCGGCCCGGCGCCCAAACGCGACAAGGCCGATCGGGCGGACTCCCCGGGTGACAGATCCTCTGGCCGGATGGTGACGACGACCAGCGGCAGCGAGGGGAGAACGAGATCGCCCCCGTCGGCCGCCGCGCGCCGCGGGAGGCCGGCATCCGAGCCCGCCCGGGCCGCGGGCAGCACAGCCGGGCAGCCGAGGACCAAGGCCGCCAAGGGCAGTGCCAGGGACAGCGATGAGAGCAAGCGGCGCCGGGCATCCATCGCGATGCTGATCCTCATCGGTACCAAGCCCGGTCGAGCGGCTCGCCATCCGTCCGCCGACCCGAGGTCGAATTTGAAGCGCCTTCGCCGAGGTAAAGCAACGCGGCGATCCGTTTCCGCCGCGCCGGGCCGCGGATTGCCGATCGCCGTTGCCGCGCGATCACAGCGAACGCGCACCCGCGCGGGACGGGTGGCCTCACGCCGCCGCTTCGTCCGCGTCGTCGAGGCCGAAGTCCTTCATCTTGCGGTAGAGCGTGGAACGCCCGATGCCGAGTTTCCGCGCCATCTCCGACATCTGGCCCCGATAATGGCCGAGCGCGAAGCGGATCAGTTCCGCTTCCATGTCCTCGATCCGGCGAACGTCGCCGCAGGGATCCAACAGCGTCGTCACGGTTGGATCGCGCATCTCGATCCGCACGGTGTCGCGTTCGGCCGCGACCGCCGGCGCCAGCGCGGGCGCCGGCGGCGCGGGCGGGACGCGGACGTCGAAACCGTCGACCTGCGCGGCGATCTGCGGGAATTCCGCGATCGTCAGTTCCCCGCCATCCGCCAGCACCACGGCGCGGAACAGCGCGTTCTCGAGCTGACGGACGTTGCCGGGCCAATCGTAACGGCCGAGCAGCGCGGAGGCTTCCGCGCTCAACCCCGTGATGTTCTTTCCTTCCTCGGCGGCGAACCTCGCCGCGAAGCGCCGCGCGAGGTCGGCGATGTCGGCGCGCCGGGCGCGCAGCGGCGGAATCGTGACCGGGAACACGTTCAGGCGGTAGAACAGATCCTCGCGGAACAGCCCGCGCTTGACCCGATCGATGAGGTTCTGGTTCGTCGCCGAGACGAGCCGGATGTCGACCTTCACCGAGCGCTTGCCGCCGACCGGATCGACCTCGCCCTCCTGCAGGGCGCGCAGCAGCTTGACCTGCGCTTCGAGCGGCAGTTCGCCGATCTCGTCCAGGAACAGCGTGCCGCCGTTGGCTTCGACGAACTTGCCCAGATGCTTCTCGGTCGCGCCCGTGAAAGCCCCCTTCTCGTGGCCGAACAGGATCGACTCGACGAGGTTTTCGGGCAGCGCGCCGCAGTTGACGGGCACGAACGGCCTGCCGCGGCGCTCGGAACTTCCCGCGATGGCGCGCGCCATCAGCTCCTTGCCGACGCCGGACTCGCCTTCGATCAGCACCGGGATGTTCGAGCGGGCGGCGCGTTCGCCGAGCCGGATCGCACGGCCCATGTCCTCGCTCCGCGTGACGATGTCGCGGAACGTCAGCGCGCCCGAAGCGCGCCGCGTCATGCGCCGCACCTCGTCCTCGAGCGCGTCGAACCGCAGCGCGTTCTTGATCGAAACCGACAGCCGCTCGGCCCCGACCGGCTTGACCACGAAGTCGATGGCGCCGGCGCGCATCGCGGAAATCACGGTGTCGATCGACCCGTGCGCGGTCTGCACGATGGCCGGAACGCCGAGCTTGCGCTCGCGCAATTGCGCCAGAACCGCCATGCCGTCCACCTCCGGCATGACGAGGTCGACGATCAGGAGGTCGATCGCCCTCTCGTTCTTCGCTTCGAGCCGCCGCAATGCAGCCGCGCCGCCGTCGAGCACCTCCGCATCGTAGCCGAAGCGGCGCACGGTCGCTTCGAGCAGGCGGCGCTGAACGGGATCGTCGTCGACGATGAGGATCGTGGCGGTCATAGCGGTCCCAGGTGGGCGGGCCGCGCCCGCCCCGGCAAGGATGCTGGTCCAAGATGGTGAATGGCCGCTTAATGGACGGCGCGGGTCTTGCCGGGGCCGCTCCCGTCCTCCGCCGCGACATCGATTCGAAGCGGCGCTTGGACTGCGGGCTGAAGGTCGGTCGGAATCGAGAGGCGCCGCAGGCCTTCGGCGTCCCGCTAAGACGCCCGCCCGAGGGCCGCCAACCGTTCCGCGATCGTGCCGATCCGCGCGTCGCCCACATTGGCGAACGCGAAGCGGAGATGGTCGTCCTGATTGGCGCCGAAGAACGAGCCGGGCAGCGTGACGAGGCCCGCGCGTTCGGCAAGGCGGGCCGCGGCGGTTTCGGCGGGTTCGTTCCAGGGGTGCCGCACGTAGGCGAAATAGGCGCCGATCGCCGAGATCGACCATCCGGGAGACGCCCTGACGGCCCCTTCGAAGAGGGCGGCCCGCCGGTTGATCGTGGCGCGCACCTGTTCGCGCCACGCTCGGATGCCCTCCACCGCCCAGGCGACCGCCGCCTGCGCGGCCCGCGGCGGGCAGATCATCATGGAATCCAGGATCTTCGTGACCTCTTCAAGGAGGGATTCATCGGCCACGATCGCGCCAAGCCGGTGGCCGGGAACCGCATAGCTTTTGGAAAACGAGTAGAGCTGGATGGTCGCCTTGCGCCAGTGCGGGTTCGTGAAAAGATCATGAGGACGGCTCAGGCCGGCGGGCAGGAAGTCGCGGTAGGTTTCGTCCAACACGAGCGCTACGCCGGTCTCCTCCGCGAGCTCCTGGAAGTGCCGCAGGACAGTGCCGGGATAGGTCGCGCCCGTGGGATTGTTGGGCGAGACGAGGACGATCGCGCGCGTGTTCGGACCCATCAAGGCCCGCGCGGCCGTGACCGACGGAACGAAGCCATTCTCCGCCCGGCACGGCAGCGGCCTCGCCGTGATCCCGAGCATGTCGAGTGTCATTTTGTGGTTGAAGTACCAGGGCACCGGCACGACGATATCGTCGCCGGCCTTGGCGAGGGCCAACATGGTGACGAAAAAAGCCTGGTTGCATCCCGCCGTGATCGCGATATCGCGCGGGCCGATCGCGGCGCCATAGACCGCGTCGATGTCGTGCGCCAAAGCCGCCCTGAGGATCTCGTCGCCGAGGATGGGGCCGTAGGTCGCGGCATCGGCACCGCGTGCCGACTCTGCGATGCGGTCCAGAAGAGCCCGCGGCGGCGGCGTACCGGGCACCGCCTGCGCGAGATCGATCAGGGGGCCAAGCCGGCCATCGTAGCTCGCCCGCCATCGCTGTGCCGCCGGAATCGGCGGGACTCCGGTGGCGACCAGCAACGGATTGATGTTCGGCATCGGGCCTTCCACCGCTGCTTCGGAGGCGCCGGTCGGCGCGCCGCGACGGCCGCGAACGATACAGGTCTCGAAGCGCGGAAGCTGCGGATCCCCTCGACGGGTAGGTCGGCATCGCGCCGAACCAACCGCCACGATGCCGTCCGACGGCAAGCGCCGCTTCATCCCAAGCGACAGAAGACGACGATCATGAGGACGTACATCACGATGATCGAGGCCCCGCCGAGGATGCTCGTTCGCCTTGCGTTCTGGCCAGCCGGAGCGAGCCATGGGCGAAATCGCACGCTGATCCATGGAACCAGGTAGTTCAGGAGCAGAACGCTCACGACGTTGCCGACGAACAGCGCCAGTGCGAACGGGAGCCCGAGCCGGCCCATCAACAACGGGGCCTGCACCAGCAAGCCGAACAGGAACACGACCGGGTAGAGCAACAGGACGACGAGCATGTTCTGCTTCCACACCGGGGGCGGCGCGGTCACAATCGAGCCCGTGGGAAACCACTGCTCGAACCCGGATCGCACGATCCTGGCGTGGAAGCCCTCCGTCAGAGGCTCCGCCTCCTCGAGGAGACTGGCCCGTGCGGGCGAGGCGAGCCAGGCATCGAGATGCGCGTCGGTGTCGAAACGCACGATCGCCAGAAAATCCTTCTGCACACCCGGTATGGGGGGCTCGAAACGATAACCCTGAAAACCCGGGGATCTGGTCTGCGCCTCGGCGATGCGCCGTTCCCATCGACGATAGGCGTCCTCCATCCCGGCCTTGATCCTGGTCGCGATCACGGCGGAAACCGGGGCCGAGAAACCGCTTTCCGGATCGCGGACCAGATGGACGTCGTCGATCCCGACGAGGAATGGGGCCGCTTCCTCCAGGCGCGCGAGCCGTTGCGGCGAATTCATCCAGGCCACGGCGTCGGAGGCGGTGGCGAAGCGTTGCAGGATCACCCAATCCACCTGTTCGGGCGGGCTCGGGGGAAGGACCTTGTGATCCAGGAAGCCCGGCTGCCTGCTGATCAGTTGCGCCATGGCGTCCTGCCATTGACCGAAAAACGGGGAGGCTTCCGATCGGACGCGCGTCTGCGTCACGATCGTCACCGGCTCGTTCAGCTTCGGCGTGGCGTCCATCCTCGCGGCCGCGGTCATGTCCTCAATCCGACAGTCGCGCGAAGATGTGGTCGGGCGTGAAGGGCAGGTGCGCGAACCGTATCCCCGTCGCGTCGGCGATCGCGTTGGAGATGGCGGGCGCCACCGGGTTGATCGAGCACTCGCCCTGGGCCTTGGCGCCGAGCGGGCCGACCGCGTCATAGGTGTCCGCGAACATGATTTCGGTGCGCGGCACGTCGGCGAAGGCCGGGATGCGATAGGAGCGCAGCGAGGGATTGGTGTTCCGCCCGCTGCCGTCGTGCATCATGTTCTCGGTCAGCGCCCAGCCGATCCCCATCGCGATGGCGCCTTCGATCTGCCCGCGGCACTGCATGGGGTTGATGAGCCGCCCGATGTCGGCGGCGTGAGCGCTCTGCAGGATGCGGATCTCGCCCGTGACGCGGTTGACGGCCAGCCGCACACCCTGGACGTTGAAGGCGATGGTGCGCGGCGACAGGTAGGCCTTGCGGGTGGCTTCGAGATGATGCCCCGCTCTGGTCGCGGCCTCGTGGAGTTCGGAGAGCGACAGCCGCGTGTTGCCGGCGATCACCGCGTCGTCCTCGAGACGAAGATCGGCGACGGGGATCGCGGTGTGCTGGGCCGCGAAGGTCAGGATGTTGTGGCGGAGGGCCTCGGCGGTCAGTCTCACGGCCTGGCCGGCCACCACCGTCCCGGTGCTGGCGAAGGTGCCGGTGTCGTAAGGCGCCTGGTCGGTGTCGGCGTTGATGATGTCGATCGCGTCGGCCCTGGAGCCGAGGACGCTCGCGGCGATCTGCCGATGCGACGTCACCGAGCCGTTGCCCATCTCGGTCGAGCCGACCGCGAGATGGTAGCGGCCCGTCGGAAGCAGGCGCCCGACCGCGCCCGAACGATGTTCCGTCGGCGGGCCGGATTCCAGGGCCGCCAGCGCGATGCCCCTGCCCTCCTGCCATTCCGCCGCCTCGGGCTTCGTCGCGCCGTTGTGCTTCGCGAGCGCCTCCTCGACGAGGTCGATACATTGGTCGAGGCCATAGCTGCCGAAACCGGCATCGGACGGTTCGCTCCACACCGCCTCGATCCTGTCGGTCGGCCGCACCATGTTGAGCCGACGCATCGCGAAGGGATCGATGCCGAGCGCGTTCGCGAGTTCGTCGATCGCGCATTCGATCGCGAACGTCGATTGCGAGGCGCCGTAGCCGCGGAAGCCGCCCGCCGGCACCAGATTGGTGTAGACGGCGTAGCCGTCCGCCTTCTTGTTCCGGCACCGATAGGCGGCCAGTTGGCTGCCCAGGGCCGCCGCGAGCGTCTCCCCGCCGTGGCCCCCGTAGGCGCCGGTGTTCGACACGACGCGGATCTGCATCGCGGTAAGGCGGCCGTCGCGCTTGGCCCCGATCTTGACATGCGTCGTCATCTGGTGGCGCGTCGAGGCCCCGGTGAACTGCTCCTCGCGCGTGTATTCCCATTTCACCGGGCGCCCGAGCGACATCGTGGCGAGCACGCACAGATCCTCGGTGATCATCTCCTGCTTGCCACCGAAACCGCCGCCGACGCGCTCGGTGAAAACATGCACATCGCGCGGGTAAAGGCCGAAGAGATAGCAGAGCTTCTTCTGAGCGATGAACGGGGCCTGCGAACTGGTCCGGACATGGACCCGGCCGTCGGGGTTCCTCCAGGCAATGGAGCCATGCGTCTCGAGGTGCGCATGCTGAACCCGCGTGGTCGAATAGGTTCTTTCGTGGACCGCGTCGGCCTCGGCGAACCCTTCGGCGACGCTGCCGACCTCGCCGTGGATATCGACGAAGAGGTTGCCCCGGGCCTCCATGCCTTTCCGGTGCAGAATGGGCGCACCCGGCTCCATGGCGGCCACCGGATCGAACACGGCCGGGAGGACCTCGTAGGACACCTCCAGCGCCCGGCAGCCGGCTTCGGCGGCGGCCTCGCTCTCGGCCACCACGGCCGCGACCCGCTGCCCGACGAAGCGCATCACGTCGTCGAGGATGTAGGTGTCGTCCGGATCGACGAGGTGGTCCTCATGGGTGGCTGTGCTGTAGAGTCGGCGCGGAACGTCCTCCCAGGTGAAGACCCGCACGACCCCGGGGACCGCCATGGCGGCTTCGCGGCCGATATGCGTGACCCGCGCGTGCGCGTGCGGCGAGCGCAGCACCTTGAGGTGCAAGGCCGCCTCGGTCGTCACATCCATCGTGTAGCAGGCGTGGCCCGTCACGATGTCCCGACTGAACGGATTGGCGAGGCTCGCACCGCAGGCCCTGCCGGCAACATCCGGTTCGGCCGAGCCGCGGCCATGCAGCGCGTCGTCGATCGAACGGTAGCCCGTGCAGCGGCACAGGTTTCCCTTGAGGGCGCGAGGCAGGTCCCGGCGCTGCTCCTCGGTCAGCGCGGCCGCCGTCATGATCATGCCGGCGGCGCAGAAACCGCATTGAAAGGCCTGCGCGTCGATGAAGGCCTGCTGCATCGGATGAAGCTTGCCGTCCGCGGCAAGGCCTTGGACGGTCGTAACCGCGCGGTCCGAGGCACGGAACGCCGGCATGAGACAGGAATGCACGGGGCTGCCGTCGAGCCAGACCGTGCAGGCGCCGCAATCGCCGGCATCGCAGCCCTTCTTCACGCCGAAAACGCCACGCTCGCGAATGAAGGTCCGCAGGCACTGACCGGGACGTTCCTCGGCCGAATGGTTCTTGCCATCGATCGTCAGGTTCATGGGCGCGACTCCGGCCGCGCGAGTTCGACGCGGATCTCTTCGGCGAAGGCGTAGGCGAGGTGGCGCTTGTAGGGGGCGCTGCCATGGGGATCGGCGAACCACCCGTCGTCCGGCACGCGCTCCGCGATGGCGCCGCGCAGGGCGCCGGCCGTGGGCGCCTGAGCGAAGCGAAGCTGTACCGGGTGAGGCGTGGCTGCCGTGACGGTCAGAAGCAGATCATCGGTGCCGCGTGTCTGGGTGCCGACGATCAGCGCCGCCGAGCGTCCGAGATGGGTCAGCGAGGCGTGGCGGAAGGCATGGCGCTTCGAGAGCGCGTGGGCGGGCAGGTGGATCGAACGCAGCAATTCGCCGGGGCGCAGCACGTTCCCGTGGTCGCCGGTCACGAAGTCGATGGCCGCGACCTGGCGCGGCGCGCCGTCGCGCGGCCAGAGCGTGTAAACGCCTTCGAGCGCCGCCGTCAGCGATATCATCGCGCCCGCCGGCAGGGACATGCAGATGTTGCCGCCGACCGTCGCCACATGGGCGATCTTGAACGACATCAGCAGGGCGTGGCTGCATTCGCGCAGCAGCGGCGCCGCCGTCCAGGCCGCCGGTGCTTCGAACGCCTCGAGCGCACCGATCGGGCAGGTCGCCGCGATGTCGAGGCCTTCAGGGGTCGCCCGCAACGCGTCCCAACGCAGCGCCTCGAGGTCGATCAGCGTGTCGAGCCCGTTCTGAGGCTCGGAGAACAGCCAGGTACCGCCGCCGAGCCAGGCCAGTCCGTCACGCCACGAGGTGATCTGCTCCGCGTGGCGAGGCCGCTGCACATGACGTATCGTATTGAGGTCCAAGGCGTTTTCTCCACCCTTTGTATCGGTCGACGGGACGGGGGCACTCGAAGGCGCCCGCGACGCGCGGGCGTCGTCCGCGTCGTCAGTGCAGTTGGGCCAGCGATGCGGGGCCTTCGCCCGGCGTCACCAGGGTCGGCCACTGGTGGGAGCCGAAGGGAACGGCGGGTGGCAGGAAGGCCGTGGCGCCACGGGCCTTGGCCTCCGCCAGGATGGCGTCACGCGCGTCGCCGCCCATGAGTTCGAAATCCATGAGATGGTCGTTGCCGAAGAACAATGTTCCGACGATCCGGTCCGAGATGATCCGGGTCATCGAATCCAGCATGTCGTCCTTGGTGGTTGTAAAGGACATCGTCTCGATCAGCATCAGCCGATCGTTGATGGCATCCGGTGCGAAGAACTGAGCCAGCACACTGAACAGAACGTTATTCTGGCGCGCGACGTAGATGGTGTTGCTGGCCGCATAGGTGTTGTTCCAATCGGGTCCGAGGTCCTTCTTCCAGCCGCCGACGACATCCATCCAATGGCGCACCTGGGTCTGGGCCGCCCAGGTGATGAGCTTCTTGAGCTTGGGGCCTTGGGTGGCGGTGAACCGCTGGAGAGCCGGGAAGGTGATTTCCCCTTTGGCGAGACAATCGTCCATGAAGGCGATGTCGCCGCCCAGGACGTCCCGGCTGTCGGCGCGCCAGTCCGCCGGCATGTCGACCTGATCCAACCCGGAGAGCGCCGCTTGCATCCGCGCCCGGTACGCCTGCAGCGGAGCCACCCAGGACTGGTCGGCGGGTTTGTCGAGGTGGGGTCCGGCGATCACGCCGAGCACCATCGTGGCGTGGCCGACCGATTTGAGTATCTGGTATACGGGCGGCACGGGGGGCGCGACGAGCGGCGGTCGACCCGGCCGATAGAGCGTCAGTTCGCCTCCCGCCCCGGAGAACAGGGCCAGGATCACGGGATGCTGCGCCAGGATGTTGTCGCGAAAGGTCCTCGACGAATCGCCGTAGAGACCGAACATGGCGGTGTTGAGGGCCAAAACGTTCTGCCCGGCGGTTTGGGCCGGGCTCTGCACCATGCCCCCCACCATGACTTGCATGGCGGCCGGCATGTCGGCCGCATGAGCGACCGGCACGCCGGCCAACACAGTCGTGGCAGTCACAAACCGCAGCCAAAAGCCCGGCAGTCCGCGCCTCTTCAATTCCGCTCTCCTCCTGAATTTAATCGATGAAGTCTTTGCCAATGTACCCGAGGGCGGGTAGGCAATCAATCTCACGTTCGGGCAGAACTCTGGCCACAACTCTTAGGGATCGGGAACAAGGATATATATCCTAAAGAAACGATTACTTTACGCTGGCATTAGCCGTAGCGGGCCGCGCGGCGCGTGATTCGGTAACGACGCTTGAACATTCGATCGAAGGTCGGCTCATCGACGAAGCCGCTCCGGAACACGGACCGCCGCAGGGCGGAGGCCGCTCGCGCCGTGCTCGGAATCGGGCCTCATCGCGAATGCGGATCTGGGGACGGGCGAGCGCGGTATTCACGGCCATCGCAACCGTCCCCCAATGTGTCCGCGAACAAGGGCCGCCGCGATGTGCCGAGGCGGCAACGGGAGACGCCTGCGCGCCCTACGACGGCCTGAATGTGTCAGGAAGTGATTAAGCCTTGCTGACGTTTCGGTGTGGCCGCCCGTGGGGCGAGCCCGCCGGCGCCGCTCAGCGAAGGGCGCTTCTCACGGATCGGGGACGGGCTGACGGATCAGTGCGTGCGCCAGCGCGATGTCGCGCGCGAGCGGTCGGTCGTCGGCATAGGGCGCGATGACGTCCCGGACGACACTGTAGAGAGCCCCGCTGGCGGGCGCCCGGCGGCAGGGACCTGGCTGGAGGTCATAGGCCTGCACGGTCGCAAGCAGTTCGACGGCCAGGATGCGCTCGGCGTTTTCCAGGATGGCGAGGACCTTCAGGGCGGCGGGGGTCGAATGGGTCAGATGGTCTTCCTGAAGACCCGACGTGACGCCGCCGTCGAGGCTGGCGGGTGCCGCGAGTCTGCGGTTCTCCGAGGCGAGCGACAGCGCCGTATAGTGGGCGATCATGAATCCGGATGCGACGCCGCTGTCGGCGGCCAGGAAGGCGGGCAGCCCGCTGACGAGCGGATTGACGAGCCGGTCGATGCGGCGCTCGGCCATCGCGGCCACTTCCGCGAGGGCCACACCCAGGGAATCCATCGCCATCCCGATCGCGGCGCCCACGGCATGGGCCCCGGATACCACACGGGGGTCGTCGGCGGTTCCCATGACGGCCGGATTGTCGGTCACGGCGGCGAGTTCGTCGTTCGTCACCTTCCCGGCCTGGCTCAACACGTCGCGCGCGGCGCCATGGACATGAGGGATCGCCCGGAGGCTGAGTGCATCCTGCGTCCGGTTCGAGCCGAGCATTCCGCTCCCGCTCAATCGGGCGCGGAGGGTCCGGCCGACGGAGCCGAGGCCGGGCGATCGGGACAACGACAGCGCATCCTCGCCGAAGACGCCCGGCTGGGCGTGCAGGTTTTCGAACGTCATGGCGGCGACGGCATCGGCCCAATCCAGGAGCCGCTCGGCGCGCGCGAGACCCACGGCACCGAGCCCGGAACAGCAGGGCGTGCCGTTGACGAGGCTGAGTCCCTCCTTGGGCCCGAGCACCAAAGGTGCGAGGCGCCGCTTGGCGAGGGCCTGCGCGCCCGGCATCGAGGCGCCGCCAAGCCGGGCCGTCCCCTCCCCGATCAGGACCAGTCCGATATGCGCCATATGGGTGAGATAGCCGATCGAGCCTCCGGCCGGCACTTCGGGCAGCACGTCGGCCCGCAGCAGCGCGAGCAGTCCCTCGACGAGTTCGAGTCTCACGCCGGACCGGCCGCGCGCGAAATTGTTGACCTGCGCCGCGATGATCGCCCGCGTCTCGGCACGTCCCAGGGGAGCGCCGACCCCACAGGCGTGGCTCATCAGGATATTGCGCGACAGCGCGGCCTGCTGCTCGGGTCCGACGATCTGATCGCAGAGCGCGCCGACCCCGGTGTTGATCCCATAGGCGCGGAGACCGCGGGCGACGATCGCCCTGACGATGTCATGCGCCGAGGCGACGCGCCGCCGCGCCGCCTCGGCCAGATCCAGGTTCGCGCCGTCGGCCACATCGGCGATGTCCCGCCATGTCAGGGGCTCGTCGATCGTCACCGTCGTCACGCACCGAAACCCGAAAGGAATTGGCGGAACCGGTCGGATTTCGGATTGCCGAAGAGCTCGCTTGGCGGCCCATCGGCTTCGATCTCGCCCTGGTGCAGGAACACGACGCGGTTCGAGACACCCTTGGCGAAACTCATCTCGTGGGTGACGACCAGCATGGTGCGCCCCTCTTCGGCAAGGGACCGCATGACGCGCAGCACCTCGCCCACGAGTTCCGGGTCGAGCGCCGAGGTCGGCTCGTCGAACAGCATGACCCGTGGCTTCATGGCGAGGGCGCGGGCGATCGCGGCACGCTGCTGCTGGCCGCCGGACAGATGGGCCGGATAGTAGTTGCGCCGCTGGGCAAGGCCCACCTTCTCGAGCAGCGCCTCCGCCTCGGCCACGCATTCGGCGCGCGGCCGCTTCTGCACGTGGACCGGCCCCTCGATGAGGTTTTCCAGCACGGTCATATGCGACCAGAGATTGAAACTCTGGAACACCATGCCGAGCTGGGAGCGGATACGGTCGACCTGCTTGCGGCTGGAGGGTTCGAGCCGTCCGCGTCTGGTGTGCATCGAGATCGGTTCGCCGCCGACGGCGATCTCGCCCGCATCGGGCATTTCGAGCATATTGATGCAGCGCAGGAACGTGCTCTTGCCCGAGCCGCTGGCGCCGAGGATCGAGATCACATCGCCCTCATGCGCATCGAGCGAGATGCCCTTCAGCACGTGAAGGCTGCCGAAGGATTTCTGGAGTCCGCTGACCGCGAGGGCAAGCTTCTTCATGATTGCGCTCCAAGGGCTGAAGGGGTGTTGAGCACGGGGCGTGCGCGCAGGTGAGGCGACAGGCGGTTCTCGACGAGGCCCAGGGCACGGAAGATGAGGAAGTTCAGCAGGAGGTAGATCGTCGCGGCGCAGATGAAGACATCCATCGTGCGGTAGGTCTGGGCGATGATGCGCTGGGCGACACCCGTCACTTCCCAGACGGTGACGAGGCTCGCGAGCGCCGTCGATTTCATCATCAGGACGATCTCGGTCGAATAGGCCGGCAGGGCCTGACGCAGCGCGATGGGTCCCGTGATGCGGCGCAGAAGGAGAAGCCCCGACATGCCGCAGGCGCGCGCCGCCTCCGTCTCGCGGGACGACACGGCGAGGAAGCCGCCCCGGAAGATTTCGGCCGTATAGGCCGTCGTGCAGAGCGCGAGGGAGAGCACCGCGCAGGTGAAGGGCTCGCGCAGCAGCGGCCAGGCGATGCTGTGCCGCACGGCGGGGAACTGTCCGAGTCCGTAGTAGACGAGGAACATCTGCACGAGCAGAGGCGAACCGCGGAACACGAAGACGTAGGTTTTCGCGAGCCGCCGCAAGATGGCGCTGTCGCTGAGGCGCATCGCGCAGACGATCAGGGCGAGACACCCTCCGAGGGTGATCGAGGCGAAGAACAAGGCGAGGGACATCGGCAGCGCGGCCATGAGCTTGCCGAACGTGTCGATCATGAAGGTGATATCCACGGGGGTCCTCCTCTGAGTTGCGGCGGGGGACGGATGTCAGGCTTTGACGGAAGCTTGGCGGAACGTTTTGCGGACACGACGTTCCGCAGCCTCGAAAACCTGATCTGAAAATCCGGTCAGAACAAGGTAGAGGCAGGCGCCTGCGATGTAGAACAAGAAGTATTGGTGGGTCGACCCGGCGGCGATTTGGCTTGTGCGCATCAATTCGGCGAGGCCCGTGACGGAGATCAGCGCCGAGTCCTTGAGGCTGAGCTGGAAGACGTTGCCGAGGCCCGGCAAGGCGAAGCGCAGGACCTGCGGAACGATAATCCGGCGCAGACGCGTCGCGAGCGGCATGCCGACCGCGACCGCCGCCTCGAGTTCCCCCTTGGAGACCGCCAGGAACGCGCCGCGGAAGACCTCGGTCTGGTAGGCGCCCGATATGACGCCGACCGCGATGGCGCCCGCCGCGAAGGCCGGAAATCCGAAGAAGCCGTCCGCCCCGAGCATCTTGCCCAGCGCCGACATCGCGTTCGATCCACCAAAGTAGATGAGATAGATGATCAACAGTTCAGGCACACCGCGGAACAGCGTCGTATAGGCGTCGCCGATGACGCGGGCCGCAACATTTCGGGACAGTTTCAGCGCCGCGAAACCGGCGCCGAGCGCCGCGCCGATCAACAGCGCGGCGACCGTGACCGCCAGGGTCATCAGCATGGCGGCGACGAGCGGGCGACCCCAGCCGAAGTCACCGAAGCCAAGGGTTTGAAAAATCGACATGGCGGCGCGTTCTCCTGGAGCGCGCCGGACTCGTCGCGCGGGGTCTGTGGCTCTGGCGGTTGCGATCGAGGGGTGGACGTCGGCCTAGTTCGGCGAGACGTCGAGCTTGAACCACTTCATGCTGAGCGTCTTGACGACGCCGTCGGCCAAGGCCGCCTTGATCGCCGTGTCGAACATGGCTTTCAGTTCGGGATCGGACTTGCGCAGGCCGAGCGCTTCGCCTTCGCCCCAGATCGGGCCGGCGATGTCCGGGCCGCCGAAAGCGAGATCGGCATTGTCGGGTTTGGCCATCGCCGAGGTGAAATAGGTCGCGTCGTCGAAAGCGGCATCGATCCGCCCGGCCACGAGATCGAGATCGTGCTCGGCGGATGTCTTATACTCGCGGATGGTCGCGATGTCCTTGAAGTTGTCGTAAATGAATTTGCTGTAGACGGTCGCCGATTGGATCCCGATCGACTTGCCCTTGAGCACCGCGCGCAGGGGTTCGACGGCGCTCTTGTCGGAGGCCGCACCCGTGAGGGTGATGGTCGTGCCCGTGCCCGGCATTTTCGCCAGATCGCCCGATTTCAGGACGACGAAGACGGCGGGCGTGGCGGCGTAAGGCGTGCTGAACGCGATCACGTCCTTGCGCTCCGGCGTGACCGACAGCGCGTCCATGATCACGTCGAACTTGCTTCCGTTCAGGCTCGCGATCATGCCGTCCCAATCCTGGGTGATCAGCTTGCACTGCACTTTCATGCGGGCGCAGAGGTCCGCGATCAATTCAGGCTCGAAGCCCCCGATCGTGCCGTCCGGCTTGGTCAGGTTCCACGGTTCGTATGCCCCTTCAAGCGCGATGGTCACGGTCTTCCAGTCCTTGGCTTGCGCCTGGGGCGCGCAGGCGAGCGCCATGGCGCCGGCGATGATGAGTTTTCGCAGCATGGTCCGATGTCCCCCTCTTGGTTGTGCCTAACTGCTGGCGCTCACGATCGAGCCAGCCTTCCGATGGCGCAGGCAAAAGCGCGATCGATCTCTTCGTCCCCCGCATGCCGCCGGCCGCGGATGCGCATATGCCCGCGACCGTCACGTCGCGGACGGCCCGCCGCCCTCGGAGGACAGCCCGCGATCGAGAAACCCGATGCCGAGCCGTCTGCCCGCCCTCTGGAGATCCGGACCGGGAAACGACCAGCACTGCAGCATACATGCCATCGCGCCATGTCCGGAAGCTCCCCTCGTCCCTCGCGTATTCGGCAACACCGATCATAGCCCGCTGGAACGCCCGGCAAGGCAAGGAGGACATGGCGGAGGCAAGCGGGTCCGCGCCACTGCCGCGCCTCGCCGATCGGGCGTCGCCGCGCGGATCGGCCCTTGACCGTCAATGTCGATCGCGACATTGGATGCCGACCCGCCGGGCGAAGTGCGCACGACGCGGAACGGGGGGAGTAGCCAAAATATCCCATCAATCGCCCGTCGGGGTTGATTAACTTGTATGTATAAGTTTGATATCTGAAATTTGCCGCCGCGCAAGGTTCTCGTCGTCAGTTTTCCGGCTAAGTCCCTGAAAGATTGTAATATGAGCATAGAGCCCAAAAAAGTGCCGGACTTTGCGTACGAAATGGGCGTTCCACTTTACGCGGGTGTCAAGCAGACCATCCTGGGCAACATTCACAGCGGCGCTTGGCCGCCACGCCATCGTCTTCCCTCCGAGTCCGAACTCGTCGCGCAGCTTGGCGTCAGCCGCATGACCGTGAACCGCGCCCTGCGGGAGCTCTCGATCGAGGGCGTGCTCGTGCGGATGCAGGGGCTTGGATCGTTCGTGGCGGAGGGGCAGCAGCCTTCCAGCGTCTTCGAGGTTCGCAGCATCGCCGACGAGATCGCGGCGCGGGGCAACGTTCACTCGGCCAAAATAGTGCTGTTGGACCGCCTGCGCGCCTCGCCCGAGATTGCGGAGGCCCTTAACGTTCCTATCGAAAGCGACGTTTTTCACTCGATCATCGTACATCGGGAAAACGACATCGCCATTCAACTCGAGACCCGCTATGTCAACCCGAAGGTCGCTCCTGACTATATAGACCAGGATTTCAGAACCACGACGCCGAACGACTACCTGACGGGGATCTCGGGCTGGACCGAGGCCGAACATCAGGTCGAGGCGCTGCTCCCGGCCACCTGGGAGGCACGGTTGTTGTCCATCAGCCGTGCCGACCCTTGCCTCGTCATCCGTCGGCGGACGTGGATCGGCCCGGATGTGGCGACGAGTGTGCGCCTGGTGTTTCCCGGGAGCCGGTATCGCATCGAGAGCCGGCAGCGCGCGACGCCGACCGCCTCCGGTTGACACCCCAAGCGCGGTTTTCTAGCTTGTACATATAAGACGGAGTCCGCGCATGCTGAGCAACACGCGTTATCGCGATATCGAGATCAGGGCGCCGCGCGGCACGGAGCTATCTGCCAAGAGCTGGCTCACCGAGGCGCCCCTCCGCATGTTGATGAACAACCTCGATCCGGACGTGGCGGAAAACCCCAAGGAACTGGTGGTCTACGGCGGCATCGGCCGCGCCGCGCGCGATTGGGCATCTTTCGACGTCATCAGCGCCACGCTGCGCCGACTCGACGACGACCAGACGCTTCTCATCCAGTCGGGCAAGCCGGTCGGCGTGTTCCGAACCCACCCCGACGCGCCCCGCGTGCTGATCGCCAATTCCAACCTCGTCCCGCATTGGGCGACCTGGAGCCATTTCAACAAGCTCGATGCCGAAGGCTTGATGATGTACGGCCAGATGACGGCCGGCTCCTGGATCTACATCGGAAGCCAGGGCATCGTGCAGGGGACGTTCGAGACCTTCGTCGAAGCCGGCCGGCAGCACTATGCCGGCTCGCTCGCGGGCCGCTGGATCCTCACCGCCGGCCTTGGCGGCATGGGCGGGGCACAGCCGCTCGCCGCGACCCTGGCCGGCGCCGTGTCGCTCAACGTCGAGTGCCGGCAGGAGGGCATCGATTTCCGGCTGCGCACGCGCTACCTCGACAAGCAGGCCGCGTCCCTCGACGACGCCCTCGGCCTGGTCGCGGCGCATTGTGAACGCAAGGAAGCGGTCTCGATCGGCCTTCTCGGCAATGCCGCGGACGTCTTCCCCGCACTCGTCCGCCGCGGCGTCAAGCCCGATCTCGTCACCGACCAGACCTCCGCCCACGATCCGCTGAACGGATACCTCCCGGAAGGGTGGACCTGGACCGAATATCGCGAGCGCGCCCGCACCGAACCCGAAGTGGTGACCGCGGCCGCCAAACGATCCATGGCGCGGCAGGTGCGCGCCATGCTGGACTTCAAGCGGATGGGGGTGCCGGTCTTCGATTACGGCAACAACATCCGCCAGATGGCGCAGGACGAGGGCGTCGCCGACGCCTTCGACTTCCCCGGGTTCGTTCCGGCCTATATCCGCCCGTTGTTCTGCCGCGGCATCGGCCCCTTCCGCTGGGCGGCGCTTTCGGGCGAGCCGGACGACATCTACAAGACCGACGCCAAGGTGAAGGAGCTCATTCCGGACGACGCGCATCTGCACCGGTGGCTCGACATGGCGCGCGAGCGCATCAGCTTCCAGGGCTTGCCCGCGCGGATATGCTGGGTCGGCCTCGGCTTGCGCGCCAAGCTCGGCCTCGCGTTCAACGAGATGGTGCGGACGGGCGAACTCGCCGCGCCGCTGGTCATCGGGCGTGATCACCTGGATTCGGGCTCGGTCGCCTCGCCCAACCGCGAGACCGAGGCCATGAAGGACGGCTCGGACGCCGTTTCCGACTGGCCGTTGCTCAATGCCCTGCTCAACTGCGCGTCCGGTGCCACCTGGGTGTCGCTTCACCATGGTGGCGGGGTCGGCATGGGGTTCTCGCAGCATTCGGGCATGGTGGTGGTCTGCGACGGCACGCCCGAAGCCGACCGCCGCATCGCCCGCGTTCTCACCAACGATCCCGCGACCGGGGTGATGCGCCATGCCGATGCCGGCTACGAGATCGCGGTGCGATGCGCGAAGGAGCAAGGCCTCGACCTGCCGATGATCCGCTGACGGCCCCTCCTCGGCACCGGGCCGCGTTCGCTCCACGCCCTGGCGGAAAGGCCGGGATACGTCGTCCTACCCTTGCAAGAACGGGGTCCCTCAGGCGCACCGTCGCGGCGCATATTGACGGCGTCTGCGATCAAGGAGGAATTGGCGGGGGTTCATGACATGATGTTGGCGGCCCGCAAGCGTAGGCGATCGATGGTCCGGTCGATACGACCGATGCGAATGCATGCTCAGCATATAGCCTATGTGGTTGCCCCGCGGGATCGAGAGACGGGATATCCCTTTGCGCCACTTCTTAGTTGCGCATGCTATTCGCCGTCGACCCGCCTGTAGGAAATCACGGACAGGAACCTGATCGGGAGCCGCCGCAGCTCGTCCGGTCCATGAGGAGCGTCGGCGTCGAAGAACAGGCTGTCGCCGGGCCGCATCGGATAGGGCTTGTCGGCGTGGCGATACACGACCTCGCCTTCCAGCATCTACAGGAACTCGAGTCCGGAATGCTGGAACAGGGGGAACACGTCCGATTCCGCCGTCAAGGTGAGCATGTAGGGCTCCACCACCACCCGCGAGGAGGGGTCGCTCGTGTGACCGAGCAGGTGATATTGATGGCCGTTGCGGGTGCCGCGCCGCTCGATCGCGAGACCTTCGCCGGCTTTGACGTACACCGCGCCGCGGCGCTCCTCGAACCGGCGGAAGAAGGCCGTGAGCGGCACGCCGAGCGCGCGCGACAGGGCCCGCAGCGTCGTCAGCGAGGGCGAGATGACCCCGTTCTCGATCTTGGACAGCATGCCGTTGGAAAGCCCCGAAGCGGCCGCGAGTTCGGCGACCCTGATGCCGAGCTTGGTCCGGAACGCGTGCACCTCGCGGCCGATCGCCACTTCGAGGAGGTTGTCGCGCGATCCGGCGGTGGCGTGCGGATCCTGTCCGAGCACGGGCCTCGACGCGAGCGGGTGAACGACGCCGGCCAGAGAACCGCCGAGGTCAGGGAGGGCCGCGTCCCGCTGATCGGCCGGATCCTCGTTCGGGATGTCCGCCGCCTTGCGACTCAGTCCCACCCGGCTTTTGGCCATGACCACCGTCCGCCTGTGGGCTCGCGTCGCCACCCTCGATCACGCCGGCCGAGGCCGGCCCGGCCGCGGCCTCAGGCCCGGCCATGTCGCCGCCGAGCTTCCGGGCCGCCCGAGCGGGCAGCCTAGCAGGCGGTCTGACGACGCGCCATCGGCGAGCCGGTGAAACGCAGGGCGATCGCTTCGGGTTAACGGGTCGGGTTGGGCTGCGGTGCGGCTCGGG
>CAXTIC010000022.1:0-59287 GCA_964244255.1 uncultured Lichenihabitans sp.
CAGAGTCAGTACTTCAACCCAATGTCACCCCAAGACTCACCCGATTGCCCTGCGCACGACGCCGGAAGCCGTTGACAACCGGGCGTGCGCGCCGTTAAAAGCTCCTCCTCCGGGAGAGTGGTGGATCGCCGCTCGCAGCGTCGTTTGGTTGTCGGCGGCTGGTCGGATTCTAAGCGGATCCGATGTCCAAGACGCCGGCCGTCTCTCGCGGCAGAGCCGGAACGCACACGAGGTTGGGTATGTTCGCGGTGATTAAGACCGGCGGCAAGCAGTATCGGGTCGCCGCCGAGGATCGGATCGTCGTCATGACGCTGCCCGGCCAGGCCGGCGCGGCCGTGACGTTCAGCGACGTGCTGAGCTTGAGCGGCTCCGGAACGATGGAAATCGGGACGCCGTTCGTCGCCGGCGCGACGGTGGCGGCGGAAATCGTCGAGCAGAAGCGCGGTCCCAAGGTGATCGCCTTCAAGAAGCGGCGCAGGCAGAACTCGCGCCGCAAGCGCGGCCACCGGCAGGATCTCACGGTCGTGCGCATCACCGATATCCTCGCGGCCGGCCAGAGCCCGCGCGTCCGGGTGGCCGCCGACGGGGTCGACAGCCACGCCGCGCTCGGCGCGGACCCGCTGCGCGCCGAGGATGTGGCCTCCCGGCCGGACGTTGCCGCACCGGCGGTCGCGCGTGACGATGATCGACCTGCGGCCCATGCCGCCGACGCGTCGCCGAGCGAGGCCGGGGTGGCGTAAGGTCGACTCCGCCGGCGGCGCCGGCCCGAGGCCCCTCCGGGGTTTCGCGGCGCGCTCGGCCGGTACGAAACAGGATCAGGAACGGTACCATGGCCCACAAGAAAGCAGGCGGTTCATCCCGCAACGGGCGCGACTCCGCGGGCCGCCGCCTCGGCGTGAAGAAGTTCGGCGGCGAAGCCGTGCGCGGCGGCAACATCATCGTGCGCCAACGCGGCACGAAGTGGCATCCCGGCGCCAATGTCGGGCTGGGCAAGGACCATACGCTGTTCGCCCTCTGTGACGGCAAGGTCGCGTTCCAGATGCGCAGCGGGCGCGCCTTCGTGGCCATTATCGAGAAAACGCCGGCCCTGGAGGCCGCCGAATAGGTGGGGATCACGAAGGACCCCACCGGCGCATCAAGCTCCCCCGGTGGTTTGGTTCTTCGATGACCCTCAAGGTCTCCCAAGAACGACGAACATGCCGAGCCGAAACGGCGAAGGGGGGGTGGGGTGCCACCTTCCTTCGTCCGTACGGGGTGCCGCCCAGCGGCTCCCGTGGCCTTGGAGTTCGCCGCATGTTTCCCGACATCGCCCGCGAAGACGTGTTCAGGCTCGAAACGCGGCGGCTATGGCTGCGCTGGCCCATCGCGGCCGACGCGACGACCGCGGCCGCCTTCCTCGGGCGGGACGCCCTGCCGGAAGCCGCCGCCGGCGACCCCTACCCCGCCGGCGCCCTCGCCCGGCTTCTCGGGGGCTGGCGCGACACGAACACCGGCGGCCACGCGCTCCATCTCGTGATGACGGGGCGCGGCCCCGACCGTCGCCCGTTGGGAGCCTTGTCGCTTGCGCCCATTCGCGAGCGGATCGAGAACTGCGGCCTCGTTCTGCGCGCATGCCTCGGTCCCGAACATCGCGGCCAGGGTCTCATGACTGAGGCCGTGCAGGGCATCGTCGACGCGGCCTTCATGCTGACCGACACCTGCGTGGTGGCGGCTTCGGCCAGGGTGCTCGATCCCGCCTTCCGGCGCGTGCTGGAGAAGTGCGGCTTCGCCTTCTGCGGCACCGGGCTCGACGCCGCGCCAAACGGCAGCACCCTCACGGCTTCCGACCGCTTCCGCCTCGACCGCAAGGCCTGGGGAAGCCTCAAGACCTGGCGCGTCCCGGGCGTCCTGCGCGGCGTCGGTCTCGCGAACGCCGCCGATGTCCCATACGCGTGACGCTCACCCGACGGGTCGCGTGGCCTCCGCGAGCCAGGTTTGGACATCGGGCGGAACATGGGGCGCGACCGCGTCCCTGACGCGCGCGTGATAGCCGTCGAGCCAGTCGATCTCGTCGCGCGTCATGAGGTTCGGCGCCACCAGGGCGCGATCGATCGGGGCCAAGGTGAGGGTCTCGAAACCGAGCATCGGGCGCTCGCCTCCCTCGACGGCGCGCGGCTCGACCAGGAGCAGGTTCTCGATGCGGATGCCCCATTGATCGGGCCGATAGTAGCCAGGCTCGTTCGACAGGATCATGCCTTCCGCCAGCGCCACGTTGCCACTTTTCGCAAGACGTTGCGGACCTTCGTGCACGGACAGGTAGGCGCCGACGCCGTGCCCCGTGCCGTGATCGAAGTCGAGGCCCGCCCGCCACAAGGCTTGCCGGGCCAGCGGGTCGATCTGCGCGCCCGCCGTGCCGCGCGGGAAGACGGCGCGCGCGACCGCGATATGGCCTTTGAGCACGCGCGTGAAGCAGTCCCGCATGGCCGGCGTAGGCTCGCCCACCACCAGTGTGCGGGTGATGTCGGTCGTGCCATCCTCGTATTGAGCGCCGCTGTCGATGAGGAAAATGCCATCGGTGATAGGCAGGTTCGACGCGGTCGTGACCCGATAATGGGGAATGGCGGCGTGGGGTCCGAAGCCCGCGATGGTCGGGAACGCCAGGTCCTTGAGCGCGCCCGTCTCGCGCCGGAAGGATTCGAGCGCCGCGACGGCGGTGATTTCGCTCAGCGCCCCGCGCGGGGCTTCGCTCGCGAACCAGGAAAGGAACCGCGCGAAAGCGGCGGCGTCGCGCGCGTGGGCGGCCCGCGCGCCGCGCCGCTCGGCCTCGGTCTTGGCAGCCTTCAACAGCGCGATCGGGTCGGTGCCGACATCCGCCCGCCCGCCCGCCTCCCGCAACATCGCGACGAGTTTCGCCGGCGCCGTCGATGCGTCGAACCGGACCCTGGCGCCGTTCGCGCCGAGGCGCGACAGGTCGCCCGCGAGCCGTCCGGGTTCCGCCACGTCGACCTCCGCCTCGAGCGCGTGGCGGACGCTGTTCGAAAGCTTGGCTCCGTCGACGTAAAGCGAGGGGCGCCCTGCCCGCGGCACGATCGCGAAGGTCAGCGGCAGGGGCGTGTAGGCGACGTCCGACCCGCGGATGTTGAAAAGCCAGGCCACCGCGTGGGCATCGCTCACGACGAGGGCCTCGGCCGTGCCGAGCGCGGCCCGCACGGCCTCGACTTTGGCGTTGCGCGCCGCTCCCGCCAGCGCGTCGGGGTAAAGGGAAACCGGCCCGAGCGGCTGCGGCGGGCGCCCCGACCAGACGGCGTCGAGGGGGTTGGTGTCCGCCGCCACCAGGGTCCCGCCGGCCGCTTCGGCGGCGCGGGCGTAGCGCTCGGATTGCGGCTGCGTCGTGAGCCAAGGATCGTAGCCGAGCCTCGCACCCGCCGGCAGATGCCTTTCGATCCAGGCTTCGGGCGGGCAATCGACCACGGACTCGGGCGAAAACACGCTCGTGTCGACCTGCTGGCCGACCTGAACCGTATAGCGCCCATCGACGAACACGGCGGCCTTGTCGACCAGCACCACCGCAGTGCCGGCCGAGCCGGAGAAGCCGGTCAGCCAAAGAAGCCGCTCCGCCGCGGCGGGCACGTACTCGTTCTGGTGCTCGTCGGCGCGCGGCACGATGAAGCCGTCGAGCCCGCGCGAGGACAATTCCCGGCGCAGGGACGCGAGGCGCGCCGCTCCCTGGGCGGGGTCGGCGGCTTCCGTGAAGTCTTGCAGGAGGGCTTCGAACATGAGCGTCAGCCTAGACCATGTGGGACGCCGCTTGAACGGATTTCCGTGGCCGACGTCCGGTCCCTTCGCGGTGAACGCGGCCGGCCACGCCCTCGCCGATGGCCCGCCATGCTTTGCTGCATAGCAGCAAGGCGCTTTCCGCCGCTGCGATGATGTGCGGAATGCCTATGTTTACGACAAGGCCGGCAGCGGCCGGATAAGCGTAAAAGAAGCAGCCAATGAGATTCGAAGAAAAACTTGCCCGTTCGAGGGGCACCGAGCCACGATCGCACGTCCAGGGCGTCCTCGGCTCGATGAAGCGTATCCTGTCCAGGAAGATAGACCGCCACGCGGAACGTCCCCTGCGCGACATCGATGGCTGGTCGACGCAATCGGAAGTCGCCTATTACGAACAGGGCCACGCACGCGGCGCCTGAATCGCGCGATGTCAGCGGGTGGCCTGCCAGCCGGCGCTCACCATCAGGGCGAGGGCGGCGACGAAGGTGATCGAGGCGACCAAGGCCGGAACGACGATGTTGAGCCGCCCCGGGTTCGTATCTTTGCCTTCCTCGAGTTCGCGCATCGTACCGACGATGCCGCCCAGGGTGAGGAAGCTGAACAGGATCGTGACAAGCAAGCCCAACCAGCTCCACTTCAGAGAGGTCGGTACCGACAGGACGCTGGCCGAGGCCGGTTTGAACGAACCGGAAAAGGTGACGGTGAAAGTCAGCAGTCCGCTGCACACGGTCGCCAGCTGGGTGACCATGGAACTGGCGAGCTTCAAGGCTTCGATCGGCTTCGAACCAGCCATGTCAGCAGAAGAAGAAGAACGGGCACAAGATGCTCGCCGCCCTGCCGAAGGTCAGTTCGCCGATGACGTCGGGCTTTGAGCCGGCGTAGCCCGCGACCTCGCCGCGGGCCGCGACCATCTGCTCGACGAATTGAGTGATGGAGACGATCCCGATGGCGGTATTGGCGGACACGTAGGGCTCGGCGCCGTCGCCCTTCCGGCCCGCTTGCTCGAGGATCATGTTGGCGGCGCGACGCGTCATGTTTCGGATATCGGCTGCCGCGCCGTCCCCGAAGTGGACCCCATGGCGTTTCGCCGCCTGCTCGGCGGCCGCGAAGAAGGTTTGATCGAGACCGTCAACGCTCGGCAGCGGCATCGGAAAACCTCGACATGTGTTTAGACGCGGCGCGATCGTCACGGCGGAGCGGCCGGCGCGACAGTTTACGCGGTGTGAGCGATCCGACAAGGCTTCCGCGGGCGGGTCGCCCCGCGACGGGTCCGCATCATCAGCGTCACCCATCCCTCGAGGTCGAGCCGGTGGCGATAGGCGAATCCGTGGGCGCCGTAGGCCGAGCGAACGCCGGCGACGTCGCGGGCGAGCAGGCCCGAGAGCACCAGATCGGCCCCGGCGGCGGCGTGAGCCGCGATGGCGGGCGCGAGTTTTCGCAAGGGCTCGGCGAGGATGTTCGCGAAGATCAGGTCGTAGGGCGCCATCGCCCGGAGGCGCGGGTGGGAAAGCCCGGCCGCGAGCACCGGGCGGGTGAATCCGGCGACCCCGTTGCGCGCGGCGTTGCCGAAGGCGGCCTCGACGGCGGCGGGATCGAGGTCGCCGCTCCACACGGGCCGCTTGAGCACCTTGGCGGCCGCCATCGCCAGCACGCCCGTCCCGGTTCCGAGATCGAGGACGCGCCGTGGCCGGCGTCGCCGCAGGATGCGGTCGAGCGCCACAAGGCAGCCCCGCGTCGTGCCGTGATGGCCGGTGCCGAACGCGAGCGCGGCCTCGATCTCGATCGCGACATCGTTGGGGCGCACCGCCGCCCTGTCGTGCCGGCCATGGACGAGGAAACGCCCCGCCCGCACCGGAACGAGGCTCGCGAGCGAAGCCGCGACCCAGTCCTGTTCGTCCACGCGTTCGAGACGGGCCGCACCGGCGAGCTCGCGCCCGACAGCCTCGGCGAGACACGCCCGCAGCCGGTCTTCCGCGACGCCCTCGGCGAAGTAGATTTCCACGGCCCAGGGCTTCGGCACGCGTGGACTTGCCTCGACCGCGAAGGCGGCCGCCGCCGTCTCGGCGGGATCGAACGTTTCCACGACCGCGTCGGCCGCCGCGCGCGCTTCCGTCTCCGAGCACGTCAGCTTCAAAAGCCGCGCGGCGTTGTTGGGGGGAAGGCCTTCGAGCATGGCCGGCGCGCTACCACGCGGCCCGGGCCATGTCACGCGCGGACGCGCGCCTTCCGCCCCGACGGGCGCACCGCGAACGCTCCCAGGCATCCTGGACGCGAAGAACGATGGAACTTCCCGGGGGGCCCGACTATAGAGGGGCATGCGCCTCGCCGTTACCGTGGTTTTATGCTTTCTCGCTACAGGCGATGCCGCGCGGGCCGACGCTTCGCGCGCCCTTCCGGTTCCGCGACATGGACCCGTATCGGTTCAGGGCTACGGCAATCAGAACCGCGCCTGCGCGCGCTGGACGGACGGCTGCGTGCTGTGCGCGTCCGACGACGCGGGGCAAGGGCACTGTTCGACCCCGGGGATCGCTTGCGAACCGCGGGGCATCACCTGCAAAGCCATGAAAAAGATGCCGGTGACGCCCTGAAGCCGGAGACCCGGGGCGGCGCGAGCCCCGGCTTGACGGCCCCGACACTCGCGATCCGAACGGCAACGCCGATGGGGCAAATCGGTCAGGTCTGAAGACCGGGTCCTCACCAAGATGTCCGGTCGCGACCGATGCGCCTTCGACTGATGATCCGCGACAGAGGTTCGTCCGCGCGGGCGCCGGCGGTCTGGCGGTCGAACAGCGACGCATCCCGCGGCGTCGCGTGTCCCGCAACTCGGAGGAACAATCCCGAGGCACCTGCGAAGCGGACCCCGGGATGTCGCGTATGGAGTGCACAATACCGCGTTCCGAGGCCCGCCCGCTGCCGAGTGCCTGGAGGACGGATCCGATCGACGCGGTTTGGGACGAAGCCAGAGGCTGCGCCCCGAACGATCATGCCCCGGCGTCAGCGCCGCGCGTGGGTCAGGCTTCGACCTTCGTGCGACGGCGGGTCTTCTTCACCGGTGCGGCCTCCGGCTCGGGCGCGGTCGAGGGCGCCGGCTCGACCGAGGCCTGCGTCGCCTCAGGGGCGGGCGCGCTGCTCTTGCGGCCAAGGCCCATCGTCTTGGCAAGGTTGGAGCGAGCGCTCGCATAAGCCGGTGCCACCATCGGGTAATCCTTGGCCAGGTTCCACTTGGTGCGGTAATCCTGGGGGGTCATCCCGTAGGCCGAGTACAGATGGCGCTTCAACGATTTGAACCGTTTGCCGTCTTCGAGACAGATGATGTAATCGTTCGTCACCGACTTCTTCACCGGAACTTTCGGCTGCAGCGGCTCCTTCGAGACCTCCTGCTTGGCCCCGTTGACGATGGCGCCGAGCGTTTCGTGCACCGACTGGAGCAGCGCGGGAAGCTCGCTCGCCGGCACTGAATTGTTCCTGACGTAGGCCGAAACGATCTCGGCGGTCATTTCGATGACGTTCAGATCCGCATGGGTGTCAGACATAAACCTAGGTTCTCCGTGAGATGAATCAGACCTAGATAATCCCGTTGGCGGTTGCAAGATGAACTCTACGATAAAGTTGATTTCCTGCCGGATTTTTTTGGGAAAAGAGGCGAATCGCGAGGCTTTGGACGCGCGGCGAAGGTGGCGTTCTCGCTCCCCGCGGCTGCGGCCGGACGCAACACCAGCATGCCGCGGAGAAGGACGGTCGAACAGGCCAATAGTGCCGGGCCGCCGGGCGCCCGTTCTGTCGAAGGCGCCGGCGAATGGGCCGATGCACGCTACCAGGAATGGAATTCGGCGGCATGAGGCGTTCGACACGTCGGGCCGGGATACGCTGGCCTGCCCGGCCTCCGGGACCGCGATGCCTGCCGACGGCGGCCCTTGCGGCCCCGCTTGCGATGGTGTTCTGAGGGTGGGCGCCGTCCGGCGGGACTTGGTCCCGGAGAATGAAACCAGTGTCCAGCACGTCGGCGCGGCATCTCGGGTCGCTTCTCGCCGCCCTCATGGCGGCCTGTGCCACGATGGGACAAGCGGTCGCGGGCGCGCTGCCGCCGCAAGAGGCGTCGCGCCACCACATGGGCGTCGACGCCGACGCCTATCCGTGGTCGGCCGTCGGCAAGTTGTTCAACAGCGTCGGGGGCGCCTGCACGGCGGCCGTCATCGCCCCCGACCGCGTCCTGACCGCGGCGCATTGCCTCTACGCGTTTCGAACGCGCCGATTCCTGCCGCCCGACGCGATCCATTTCCTGCTGGGGTACGCGCGCGGCGACTACCGCATCCATGCCCGCGTGGCGCGCTACCGCGTCGGGCGCGGGTACGACCCGGCACGGGAGCGCGACACGGCATCCTCCGACTGGGCCGTCCTCGAGCTGGCGGAGCCGCTGCCTCCCGGCGTCCGCCCGCTCGCGCTGGCGTCGGCCCTGCCCGACATCAAGACGACGCTCGTTCTGGGCGGCTTCGCGCAGGACCGCGCCTATCTGATGACGGCCGACATGGATTGCCACGTGACGGGCCTCGCCCGCGACGGGAAGCTGATCTTCCACGATTGCGTGATCGCGCACGGGGACTCGGGCGCCCCGCTGCTGTCGCCCACCGCCGAACCCGGCCGGTACCGTTGTCTCGGCGTCACGGTCGGGCTGTTGCAGGCGGACGGGCGACGGGTCGGCTTCGCGACGCCGGTCAGCACGGCGTTGCTTGCCGACGCCGTCCCGATGCCTTGAATCCAGCGCGGCACTTCACGGGTAGCGCACGGGCGGGGGCGGTTCTGGCTCGGGCAAGGGGATGAACTCCGCGTCGCCGGGGACCGGATCGAAGCGTGCGGCGCGCCAGTCGACCTCGGCCTGTTCGATACGCTCGCGGCGCGAGGACACGGAGTTCCACCGGATATGGCGCGGCCCGTCCATCGGCTCGCCGCCAAGTCGAGAGGCCGATGCGCGGATGCGGCCGTACGTCCATCCCGGCTCCGAGCAGGAACTCGGAGGGTCCCATCCGGTCGAAGAAGATGAACGGTCCGACCATCTGCCGCTCGGCCGAAGGCAGGGCGCGACGCACCGAGAACGAGCCCAGGTCGCGCGAGCGGGACACGATCACGGTTTCGACCGCGTCGCACGTCCGCGCGTCCCCGGCCTTGGGGTCTTCCGCGTCCAACCGGCTCATGTGCGCTCCGCTCCGCCACGGACGACACCCGGCCCGGTGCCCGCGCTTTGGCCGCGCGCTGCCCGTTCTCTCCCCTTTGCCTCGCCGGCACCGCGTGCCATGCTGACGCCGAGGGGTCGGTAGGGACCTATCCCGGACGGAGAACACGTGAATGAAGACGCGCTCGGGCATGGTCGCCCAACTTCTCGTCGCGGCCGTGGCCGCGCTGGCCACCACGGCGGCGCAAGCGGCCGACATCAAGCCCGCCCTCATCTACGACATCGGCGGCAAGTTCGACAAATCGTTCAACGAGGGGGCGTTCCACGGCGCTGAAAAGTTCAAGCAGGACACCGGGATCGACTTCCGGGACTTCGAGATAGGCAACGACACGCAGCGCGAACAGGCGATGCGCAAGTTCGCCCGCGACGGCTTCAGCCCCGTGATCGCCATCGGCTTCAGCCAGGCGAGCGCGTTGGAAAAGGTCGCGGCGGAGTTCCCGAACACCAAATTCGCGATCGTCGACATGGTGGTCGACAAGCCCAACGTGCAGTCGATCGTGTTCAAGGAACAGGAAGGCTCGTTCATCGTCGGGCTGCTCGCCGCCAAGGCGTCCAAGACCGGCAAGGTCGGCTTCGTCGGCGGCATGGACATCCCGCTGATCCGACGCTTCGGTTGCGGCTACGTCCAGGGCGTCAGATATGCCAACCCCAAGGCCGAAGTGTTCCAGAACATGACCGGCACGACGGGGGCGGCATGGACCGACCCGGTCAAGGGCGGGGAGCTCGCGAAAACGCAGATCGACCGCGGCGCGGACGTGGTCTACGCGGCGGCGGGCGCCACGGGCGTCGGCGTGCTGCGGGCGGCGGCGGACAACAACAAGCTCGGTATCGGAGTCGACTCCGACCAGAACGGCCTGTTCCCCGGCAAGGTTCTCACCTCGATGCTGAAGCGCGTCGACAACGCCGTGTACAAGAGCTTCTCCGACGCCAAGACCGGCACCTGGAAGCCCGGCGTTTCCGTGCTGGGCTTGAAGGAAGACGGCGTCGCCTACGCGCTCGATCAGTACAACAAGGACCTGATCACGCCGGATATGAAGTCCGCCGCGGACCATGCCGCCGCCGACATTATCTCGGGCAAGATCGAAGTGCACGACTATATGGCGGACAGCAAGTGCACCGCGGAGTGAGTTGAGCGGCTTCGCCCCGAACCGCCCTTCCCCAATAAGCAGTTCTGCCGCCCTGCCCCGGGCCGGTTGCGAAGCAAACCAGGCCGTGGGACGAGGGCGGTGCCGCAAGTGTGCGATGGCATGAGCGGCGCGTTCGGATACATCCCGAGGCGGGCGTGGCAAGCCTTCGCCTGGAACAGCGCGTGAAGCGAGCGCGATGCCGGCCCGTCGTCGGGTGCACGTCCGGCATACGGCCAGTCGCGCCGCTTCATGCGGAGCACTGCGAACGGGTCGAGGGGCGATTGTGGCGCGACGGCGAAACAAGGGTTGGTCTAAACAGGTGGCATACATGCGACGCGACTTCGAAGCGCTGCACATCCTGCCGAGGCGCAAGACCGCGACGGCGCCCGTGGCGCTTCCGTGCGACGACCCGTAGCCGCGGCATCGTGACAGACGCGACCCCCGCGCTCGAACTCGTCGGTATCGACAAGCGGTTCGGCACCGTTCACGCCAACCGCGACGTGAACCTCGCCGTGGCGGTGGGGTCGATCCACGGCATCGTGGGCGAGAACGGCGCCGGCAAGTCCACCCTGATGTCGATCGTCTACGGTTTCTACGAGGCCGACGCGGGCGAAATCCGGATCGGTGGCGCGGTCGTCCGCGTGGCGTCCTCGAAGGACAGCATCGCCCACGGAATCGGCATGGTGCACCAGCACTTCATGCTGGTCGACAGCTTGAGCGTGCTCGACAACGTCATGCTCGGGGCCGAGGGCGGGCCGCTGTTGCGAAAGGGCGCCGCCCGAGTCCGCGGACGCCTGGCGGCGCTCGCGCGCGACTACGGGCTCGCGGTCGACCCCGACGCGCGCGTGGGCGACCTCGGCGTCGGCATGCGACAGCGCGTAGAGATCCTCAAGGCGCTGCTCAAGGGCGCCAACATCCTGATCCTCGACGAGCCCACCGCGGTGCTGACCCCGCCCGAGGCCGACGCGCTCTTCGCCATGCTCCGCGCCCTGAAGCGCGAGGGCAAGACCGTCGTCCTCATCACCCACAAGCTGCGCGAGATCATGGCGGTGACGGACCGGGTGTCGGTGATGCGCCGGGGCGCGATCGTGGAAACCTGCGACACCGCCGGCACCTCGCCCGCGGCCCTGGCCGACGCCATGGTGGGACGGCGGGTGACGTTGACCGTGCCCAAAGACGCCGCCCGAAGCGGTCCGCCGCGGCTCGAGGTCAGGAACCTCGTGGTCGCCGACGCCAGCGGCATCAGGGTCGTCGACGACGTGTCGTTCGCGCTCCGGGCGGGGGAGATCGGCGGGCTCGCGGGCGTCGCCGGGAACGGGCAATCGGAACTGCTCGAGGCGCTCGCGGGCATCCGGCCGATCGCCGGTGGCGAGATCCGCATCGACGGTGAGGCGGTGGCGCCCGCGGCCCTGAACCCGCGCGCGCTCGGCGCGCTGGGGCTCGTCCACATCCCCGAGGACCGGCAGCGCTCGGGCCTCGTCACGTCCTTCGAGGCGAGCGAGAGTGCGATCCTCGGCATCCACCGCGATGGCGCGTTCGGCCCCGGACCGTTCCTGAGCCGCAAGGCCGTCTTGGGCGACCTCGCGCGCAAGATGGCGGCCTACGACATCCGTCCGCCCGCGCCGCGCCTGCGCACCGCCAATTTTTCCGGCGGCAACCAGCAGAAGATCGTGCTCGCCCGCGAAATGGAGCGGGAGCCCAAGATCGTGCTCGCCGGGCAGCCGACGCGCGGCGTCGACATCGGCGCGATCGAGTTCATCCACCGCCGGCTCGTGGCGCTGCGCGACGAGGGCAAGGCGATCCTCGTGGTGTCGGTGGAACTCGACGAGATCCTGGCGCTCGGCGACGTGATCCTCGTCATGTGCGGCGGCAAACTGACGGGCGAACGCCGACCCCCGCCCGACGCCGCCGGGGACACCGCCTTCGTGCGCGAACTGGGGCTGCTGATGGCGGGTGTCGAGGATCGGGCAGCCTGATGGAACAGCGCCTTTCGCTCGTGACACTCGGCGTCGCCTCGGTTCCGGAAGCCCGCGCCTTCTATGAACGCCTGGGCTGGACGGCGTCGCCGGCGAGCCAGGGCGAGGATGTCGCCTTCTTCCAGCTCAACGGGCTGGCGCTCTCGCTCTATCGGCGGGACCACCTTGCCGCCGACGCGCGGGTCCCCGATTCCGCCCCCGGCTTCTCGGGAGTGACGCTGGCCCACAACCTGCGCAGCGCGGATGCCGTCGACGCGCTGTTCGACCGCGCCGTGGCGGCCGGCGGCAAACCCGTGAAACGACCCGAAAGGGCGTTCTGGGGCGGCTATTCGGGTTATGTCGCGGATCCGGACGGGCATCTGTGGGAGCTGGCCTTCAACCCGCACTTTCCGCTCGACGAGGCCGGCGATTTGAGCCTGCCCGGGTGAGCGCCCGCCCCCTGCCCGGCTGGGCCGACGTCCTGCTCGTGCCGCTGGCGAGCGTGGCCGCCGCCTTCGCGGTCGGCGGACTCGTGGTGGCGGCCATCGGCGTCAACCCCTGGGCGGCGACGCGCGAACTGCTCGCGGGCAGCCTCGGCAGCGGCGAGGCGATCGGCTTCACGCTCTACTACGCGACGGACTTCATCTTCACCGGCCTCGCCGTGTCGCTCGCCTTCCAGGCCGGGCTGTTCAACATCGGTGCCGAAGGCCAGGCCTACGTCGGCGGGCTCGGTGCCGCCCTCGTGTGCCTGCACGGCGGCGCGCTGCCCTCCTTCGTCCTGCTGCCGCTGGCGATCGCCGCGGCGGCGCTGTTCGGCGGCGTGTGGGGCTTCATCCCCGGGCTGCTGCAGGCCAAGCGCGGCAGCCACATCGTCATCACGACGATCATGTTCAACTTCCTGGCCTCGACGCTGATGGCCTACCTGCTGGTCAACGTGCTGCGGGCGCCCGGCTCCATGCAGGCCGAGACGGTCGCCTTCCCGCCGGCCGCGACGCTGCCGTCCGCCCGGGGCATGCTGGCCGCGCTCGGCATCGAGCTCGCCGCGACGCCGCTCAACCTCGCGTTCCTCCTCGCGCTGATCTGCGCCGCCGCCCTCTGGGTGTTCACGTGGCGGACGCGGCGCGGCTACGAAATCCGCACGGTGGGCGCGAACGCCCACGCGGCGGTCTACGGCGGCATGTCGCCCGCCCGCATCACGATGCTCGCGATGACGCTGTCGGGCGCGCTCGCGGCCGGCGTCGCCGTCAACGAGGTCCTGGGCGTGCAGAACCGGCTGCTGCTCGAGTTCACGGCGGGCTACGGCTTCGTCGGCATCGCGGTCGCGTTGATGGGACGGGGCCATCCCTTCGGGGTGGTGCTGGCCAGTCTGCTGTTCGGGATGCTCTACCAGGGCGGCGCCGAGCTCGCCTTCGACGAACCCAAGATCACGCGCGACATGATCGTCGTGATCCAGGGGCTCGTGGTGTTCTTCGCCGGGGCGCTCGAAGGGCTGTTCCGGCGGGGGCTCGCGAACATGTTCGCGTGGAGCCCCGTGGCCGTTTCCTCCGGGCCGACCGGGACGCCCCGCCCCGCCGGGGATGGGCGATGACGTCCGGTTTCGCGACCGACGCCGCGCTCATCCTGGCATCGAGCTTGCGGCTCGCCGTGCCGCTGATCTTCGCCTGCCTCGCCGGGCTCTGGTCCGAGCGTTCGGGCATCGTCGACATCGGGCTCGAGGGCAAGATGCTGGTGGCGGCCTTCGCGGCCGCCGTCGTGGCCTACGAGACGGGCCACGCCGCGCTGGGCCTCGCGGCCGGGATCGCGGCTTCGGTGGCGCTCGGGCTCTGCCACGGCTTCGCCTCCATCGACGGGCGCGGCAACCAGATCGTCTCGGGCACGGCGGTCAACCTCGTGGCGGCGGGCTTCACCGCGCTCGTCGGCAACGCCGCCTTCGCGGAAGGCGGGCACACCCCGCAATTGCCCACGGGGCCGTCCCGGTTCGGGGGCATCGCCTGGCCCGGGGTCGAGGCGCTCGATCCGGTTCCCGTGCTCGGCGCCGTGTACCGCGACCTCGTGTCGGGGCACACGCTGCTGACCTACCTGGCGCTCGTCGCGGTGCCGCTCACCTCGTTTGCGCTCTATCGCACGCGCTTCGGCCTGCGGCTGAGGGCGGCCGGGGAAAACCCCGCGGCCGTCGACACAGCCGGGGTGTCGGTCCGCGGCATGCGCTACGCCGGCGTGGTGGTCTGCGGCGTGCTGTGCGGGTTCTCGGGCGCCTACCTGTCGATCGCGCAAGGGGCGAGCTTCCAGCCCAACATGACGGCCGGCAAGGGATTCATCGCGCTGGCGGCGCTGGTGTTCGCCAAGTGGCGCCCCTGGCCGGCGCTCGCCACCTGCCTGCTGTTCGGCTTCCTCGACGCCGCCGCGATCCGGCTGCAAGGTGTCGCCGTGCCCGGCATCGGCGAGGTGCCGGTGCAGGCCATCCAGGCGCTGCCCTACCTCTTGACGGTTATCCTGCTCGCGGGTTTCATCGGCCGCGCGACGCCGCCGCGCGCGTCGGGCATCCCCTACACCAAGGAGCGTTGATGGTTGCGATAGAGCGCCTGTTCGCGCAGGCGCGGGCCGCGCAGGCGCGGGCCTACACGCCCTATTCCGGCTTCGACGTGGGTGCCGCCATAGCGACGCCGAGCGGGTCCGTTTTCGCTGGCTGCAACGTCGAGAACGCGGCCTACCCGGTCGGGTCCTGCGCCGAAGCCTCGGCGATCTCCGCCATGGTCGCCGCGGGAGAACGGCGCATCGCGGCGATCCTCGTCGTCGGGGACGGCGACGGGCTCGTGACGCCTTGCGGCGGCTGCCGTCAGCGCATCCGCGAGTTCGCCGGCGCCGACACGCCCGTGCACATCGCCGGGCCCGCCGGCGTGCGGGCCACCTTCACGCTCGGCGAACTGCTGCCGCATTCCTTCGGGCCGGCGCATCTCGGCATGGCGGAAGCGTCGTGAGCAACAGCGGGGACGCCGCCGACATCATCCAGGCGCGCGGCGTGACCGAGCCCGTGGAGATCGCGATCGTGCTCGGGACGGGGCTCGGCGGCATCGCCGACGCGGTCGAGGCGCCGATCATCGTACCTTACGCCGACCTGCCCGGCTTTCCCGCCGGGGACGTGTCGGGGCATGAGAGCCGTCTCGTCGTCGGCCGATGGGAAGGCACGCATGTGGCCGTCATGCAGGGCCGCGCGCATTATTACGAGACGGGGGAAGCGGCCTCGATGGCCAGCCCGCTCGAAACCCTTGCGCTGCTCGGCACCCAGATCCTCATCCTGACCAACTCGGCCGGATCGATGCACCTCGACTGGTACCCGGGCAGCATCGCCATCATCAGCGACCATATCAACTTTTCCGGCATGAACCCGCTGATCGGGGCGGGCAGCGACACCCGCTTCGTCCCGCTCGCCGACGCTTACGACCGGCACCTGCGCGCGCGGCTGCGCCGCGCCGCCGCGGCGGCCAACACCCCGGCGCTGCGCGAAGGCGTCTACATGTGGTTCTCGGGGCCGTCCTTCGAGACGCCGGCCGAGATCAAGGTCGCCAAGCTGTTCGGCGCCGATCTCGTCGGCATGTCGACCGTGCCGGAGGTCATTTTGGCGCGGCGCCTGGGGCTTCGCGTCGCGGCGCTGTCGGTCATCACCAATTTCGCCACCGGCATCGCCGGCGGCAACCCGACGCACACCGAAACCAAGGCCACCGCCCTGCAGGGCTCCCTGGTCCTGAAGCGGCTGCTGCGCGCCTTCGTCCGCTCCCGGGACGATGGCTGAGGCGGGGGCCGACATCCCCGACACCGGCGCGCTCCCCGCCGAAACGATCCGCCGCAAACGCGACGGCGCGGCGCTCGAGGCCCGCGAGATCGAGGATTTCGTCGTCGGCCTCGCGCGGGGCACGGTGAGCGGCGAACAGGCTTCGGCCTTCGCCATGGCGGTGTTCTTCCGCGGCATGACGGCGGCCGAGACCACGGCGCTGACGCGCGGCATGGTGCGCTCCGGCACCACGCTCGACTGGCGGGGGTCGGCGCTTCCCGGGCCCGTGCTCGACAAGCACTCGACCGGCGGGGTCGGCGACACGGTCAGCTTGATGCTCGCGCCCGCGCTCGCCGCCTGCGGCGCTTTCGTGCCGATGATCTCCGGCCGGGGTCTCGGGCACAGCGGCGGCACGCTCGACAAGCTCGAGGCGATCCCGGGATATCGCGCGCTTCCGGGCGTCGCCGAGCTGCAGCGGGTGGTCAAAGGCGTCGGCTGCGCCATCGTGGGCGCGACCGACGATCTCGCACCCGCCGATCGTCGGCTCTACGCGATCCGGGACGTCACCGCCACGGTGGAGTCGATCCCGCTCATCACGGCATCGATCCTGTCGAAGAAGATCGCGGCCGGGCTCGACGGGCTCGTCATGGACGTCAAGGCTGGGTCGGGCGCCTTCATGACCCGTGTCGAGGACGCGAAGGACCTCGCGCGCTCCATCGCGCGCGTGGCGGGCGGCGCGGGTCTCAGCACCGTCGCGTTCGTCACCGACATGGACGAGCCGCTGGCGAGCGCCGCCGGCAACGCCGTCGAGGTCCGCCACGCCCTCGACTATCTGACCGGCGCCGCGCGGGAGGAGCGGCTTCACGCCGTGGTGCGGGCGCTCGGCGGCGCGCTGCTCCGCCTCGGCGGGCTCGCCGCGACCGAGGCCGAGGGCCTGGCCCGGATCGAAGCCGCCGTCGCCTCGGGTGCGGCGGCGGAACGGTTCGCCGCAATGGTGCGCGCCCTCGGCGGCCCGGGCGACCTCCTCGACAAGCCCGGACGGCTGCCCGCCGCGCCCGTTGTGCGCGACATCCCGGCACGGAAAAGCGGGTTCGTGACCGCGATCGACACCCGCGCGGTGGGGCTCGCCGTGGTGACGCTCGGCGGCGGCCGGACGCGACCCGGGGACACCATCGACCCTCGCGTCGGCTTCACAGGTCTGGCGCCGCTCGGCACGCGCGTCGGCGCGGGAGCGGTTCCGCTCGGCACGGTCCACGCGTCGAGCGCGGCCGACGCCGAGACCGCCGCGGCCGCCCTCCTGGCGAGCGTGCGCGTCGGGGACGCGCCGCCGCCGCAGCGCCACCCGGTCCTGGATCGCGTCGACGCCGGCGACGCCGCGCCTTGAAACGGACGCCCCCGCCGGGGATCGAAGGCGAAGGCCGCCCGGGATGTCGCCTGGGGCTACTCGGCCGCCCTGAGCCGGGCGCCGGCAACCGGCTTTCGCGCCCAGAAGCGCCGCAGCACGCGAACGGCGAGAAGGACGAGCCCGGCCGCGAGCACGAGCCAGGCGGGCCTAGCCCCGTTGTCCAGCGTCAGGTTGGCGCCGAGCACGTCCGGCAGCGGTATGCCGTTGCGGCCGTGGTACCACGCCGCCTCGATGAGCGCGGTCCCGAGTCCGGCGCCGAACGTGAGACCGGCCAGCGCGCCGAAACCCTCGCCGCGGCCGAACCGCTGGATCGATCGCCAGCCGATCAGCAGCACGAACAGGCCGCTCGCGAGGATCGCGTCGCTCACGTCGATCTTCGACTGCAGCAGGAAGTGGACGAGCGCCAAAATCCCGATCCCGTAGACGCCCATGTGCAGGCGGTTCCAGGTCTTCCCGCCGAGGCGCCTGATCATCCCGTCGGTCGAGGTGGCGCCGAGCGCGACGAGGCCCAGGAGGGCGAAGAAGCCGATCGTGAGATAGAACCGCAAGACGATCTCGCTTGCGACGTGGACCAGGTCGAAGTGCTGGTCGACGACATAAAGCGAGACATGGACGACCGCGTACGCGAGGGCGGCGAGCCCTGTCATGCGCCGCACCGCGACGAGCTTGCCCCATTGGCCGACGCGGCGCAGCGGCGTGACGAGCAGCGACAGCAGCAGGAACCGCACGGCCCATTCGCCGGTCTCGTGATTGGCCTCGATGATCGGCTTCGGCCCGAGCCAGCCCCGTTGCAAGCCGACCGCGATGAAAACGCCCGGAAGGAACAGGAGCACGAAGACGCAAAGCTTGAGGACGGACAGCCGTCCCGCGCGGTCGAGCCAGGGAAGATACTTTGCCTGCATGCGTCCTCGCGCGGGGCTTCAGCATGGTAAACCGCTGCGCCGAGGCGCGCGGTTCGATCGCCTGGGGATCTACGAACGGGTCCCCCGCCCGGTTTCAGGCCGCGCGGTCGCCGTCGCGGGGTCAGGCCGCGTCCCGCGCCTTCATTTCGGCGGGAGGCGCCGTCGCCTCGACGGCCGTGAAGGCCTCGAGCACCTTGTAGGTGTGCGACGCGCCCTTGGGCACGACCCATGAGGAGCCGGGCTCGAGCGCGACGGTCTGGCCCTCGAGCACGAGTTCGGCCCGGCCCGAAATCACGTAGCCGACCGTTTCGTAGTCGCGGCGCACCGGCTCCTTGGTGGTGCCCTCCGGCTCGCGCTCCCACAGGCGCATCGACAGCGCGCGCCCGCTCGCGAGGTATTTCTGGCCCTCGGGGCCCTGCGGCGCCGATGCCGCCTCGACTTTCGTCACGCTCGTGTCGGCCATCGTCCATCCCCGCACGCGGCCACCCGCCGCCGGGTTGGCAACGTCGGTGCCCGTTCGCTTGTTGCGCACCGGCCACCCGCTTGGCCCCGGCGTGAAGCGCCGGTCGGCTTTACGGTCGGGTTTCGGATGTCGGAACGCCCCATGACGGCACGGGTCCGCGAAGCGAGACCCGTCGCCTGATGTCTTCCGCAGCCTTTCGCGGCTCGACGTTTTCGGGGAATGGTGTTGTCCGCGCCCGAGTCCACCGCAGCCCGATCCCGGTGGCGCGCCGAAGGACCCCGTGATGGCCCCCCCGCTTGCCCCCGACCTGCCGGCCGAAGCGCTGGCCCGTTTCATCGAACATACCCTGCTCAGGCCCGACGCGCGGGTCGCGCAGATCGAGGCCGCTTGCGACGAGGCCCTTGCCCACGGCTTCTTCGCGGTCTGCGTGAACGGGACGCACGCGGCGCGCGTGGCGCGACGGCTTTCGGGCTCGCACGTCGCGACCTGCGTCGTCGTGGGCTTCCCGCTCGGCGCCGGGACGTCCGCCGCCAAGGCGGCGGAGGCCGCCGAAGCCGTCGCGGCGGGCGCGGGGGACATCGACATGGTGCTCGACATTGGCGCGCTCAAGGACGGCGACGACGCGGCCGTCGCGCGCGACATCGCGGCCGTGAGGCGCGCGTGCGGGCGGGCCGCCCTCAAGGTCATCCTCGAAACGTGCCTGCTCACCGACGATGAGAAGCGCCGCGCCTGCGCCAGCGCGCAACATGCGGGGGCCGATTTCGTCAAGACATCGACGGGCTTCGGCCCGTCCGGCGCCACGGTCGCCGACGTGGCGCTGCTGCGGCGCGCCGTCGGCCCCGCCATGGGCGTCAAGGCGTCGGGCGGCATCCGCACGCTCGCCGACGCGCGCGCCATGATAGGGGCGGGCGCGACGCGCCTCGGCGTGAGCGCGGGAGTGGCGATCGTCGCGGAAGCCCGCCGCGGTGCTTCGGAGCTCAAGCCCGTCGCGCCCGACCCCGGTGGGGACGCGGCGTACTGACCCGGGGAAACACGTCGCGACCCGGGGCGAGATCGCCCCGTCGACCCCGACCCGAGGTCCCGTCCTTCCGCCGACGTCGGAAACGCGGGGCCGCTCGAATGCCGTGGCCTCGACAAAAGGGCAGGTCGGCCGATCGGAAAACCGCGCCTCCGGGCGTCCTCGATCGGGCGCTGATCCCGCTTCCCAGACCCACGAAAAATGGCCCTTGACGTGTTAAGTGTTTTTCGGCCTACTAAACAAAACGCTTAACAAATCGGACGGCGTCCATGGCGACGAACCGGTCCGGTCGCTTCAGGAAACGCGCGCGTTACGCCAGCCCGTCGACTGGCGATCAGCGACCTCGTTCAACGAGGATCAGGGAGGGTGGAATGAACATCAGATCCATATTCGTGGCCATCGGTTTGAGCGCGCTCGCAGCGGGGCACGCGCAAGCCGAAGACAAATCGCTGACCTTGTGCTGGGCGGCCTGGGATCCGGCGAACGCGCTCGTCGAACTCGGCAAGGGTTTCACCGCCGCCTCCGGCATCAAGATGAACTACGAGTTCGTGCCGTGGACCAGCTATGCCGACCGCTTCCTCAACGAACTCAATACCCACAGCAAGCACTGCGATCTGATCATCGGCGACAGCCAATGGATCGGTGGCTCGGCCGAGAACGGCCATTACATCAAGCTGAACGACTTCTTCGAGAAAGAGAAGATCTCGATGAACGACTTCATGCCCGCGACGGTGCTCGGCTATTCCGAATGGCCGAAGAACACGCCGAACTACTGGGCGCTGCCGGCCATGGCTGACGCGGTCGGCTGGACCTATCGCAAGGACTGGTTCGCGCGACCCGAGCTGCAGGCCGAGTTCAAGAAGACGTACGGCCGCGACCTGGCGCCGCCGGCGACCTACGACGAGCTGAAGCAGGTCGGCGCCTTCTTCCAGGGCCGGGAGATCGACGGCAAGAAGGTCTACGGCGCCTATATCTTCACCGAGCGCGGCTCCGAAGGCATCACCATGGGCGTCACCAACGCCATGTACAATTACGGTTTCAACTATGACGATCCCAAGAAGCCCTACCATATGGACGGCATCGTCAACTCGGCTGGCGCCGTGAAGGGGCTCGAAGTCTACAAGGAGCTCTATAAGTGCTGCACGCCGCCGGGGATGACCAATGCATACATGTCCGAGGGGCTCGACGCCTTCAAATCGGGCCAGGTGGCGATGCAGATGAACTGGTTCGCCTTCTTCCCGGGCCTGTACAAGGACCCGAACGTCGGCGGCGACAAGATCGGCTTCTTCGTCAATCCGGCGGGGCCCGACGGGCATTTCACCCAGCTGGGCGGCCAGGGCATCTCGGTCGTGGCGTATTCGGACAAGCGGGACGATGCCCTCCGCTACATCAAATGGTTCGCGCAGCCGTCGGTGCAGCAGAAATGGTGGGAACTCGGCGGCTACTCGGCCCATAAGGCCGTGGTTCAGGCGCCGGGCTTCCTGAAGAGCGCGCCGTTCGCGCCGGACTTCCTCAAGTCCATGGAAATCGTCAAGGACTTCTGGGCCGAGCCGTCCTACGCCGAACTGCTGCTCGACATGCAGAAGCGCGTGCACGACTACGTCGTCGCCGACAAGGGCACCGCGAAGGAGGCCCTGGATCTGCTTGTTCAGGATTGGCAGAAAGTCTTCAAGGAAGAAGGCAAGATCTAGCGGCGCCGGCCCCTTCTCCCGCCGCGCGGGGGAGGGAAAGCTACCGATCCCGCGAAGCGCCAACGAGTGCCGTGATGGACCTGTCGATCGAACCGGGGCGCCTTGTCCGCTCGGCCAAGGCGGAAGCGAGCGCCGCGGGGCGCCGCGTCCGCGGCCTGTCGGACAGGGCCGTGGCCTGGCTCTTCATCGCGCCGACCATCGCGGTCCTGCTGGCGATCAACGTCTTCCCGCTGCTGTGGACCGTCCGGCTGTCGTTCACGAATTACCGGGCGAACCGGCCCAACGCCACGGTGATCGACGTCGGCCTGCAATGGTATCGCGACATCCTGTCGAGCCCGGATATCTGGGCCGCCATGCAGGTCACGGCGCGCTTCGTCGTCGCCACCATCGTGCTGCAGACGCTGATCGGTTTCATGCTGGCCTGGCTGATCGACCGGAAGTTCCGCCACCACGGTCTGTGGACGACGGTGATCCTGCTGCCGATGATGCTTTCGCCCGCGGTGGTCGGCAACTTCTGGACCTTCCTTTACCAGCCGCAGACCGGGCTCTTCAATTACGTCGTCTCCTTCCTGACCGGCGTGCCGCCCTCTTCGTTTCAAATGCTCGGCGACGTGAGGTTGACGCCCTGGGCGATCGTGCTCGTCGACACCTGGATGTGGACGCCCTACGTGATGCTCATCTGCCTCGCCGGCCTGCGATCCATTCCGGAATACATCTACGAGGCGGCGGAAGTCGACCGAGCCTCGCACTGGCGCCAGTTCTGGACCATCACGGTGCCGATGGCGCTGCCCTTCATCATGCTGGCGGTGCTGTTCCGCGGCATCGAGAACTTCAAGATGTTCGATCTCGTCAACCTCCTGACCGGGGGCGGGCCGGGCTCGGTCACCGAGACCGTGTCGATCACCCTGAAGCGCGAAGCCTTCGAGAAATGGCGCACCGGCTATTCCTCGGCGCTCGCCATCATCCTGTTCGTCACCGTGTTCGGCCTCGCCAACATCTACGTGAAGACGCTGAACAGGGTGAAGGCCCGATGAGCGCCTCGGCTTCCCTGTCGAGCGCCCATTCGGTCGTCGAACCCGGCGCCGCGACCAAGCGGGTGGCGGGCGCGCTCGTGATCTTCTACGCCCTGGTCACCATGGTGCCGCTCGTCTGGATCGCGCTGACGGCGTTCAAGACGCCGTCGGACGCGATCAGCTATCCCCCGAAGATCCTGTTCGGACCGTCGCTCGAGGGATATTGCAACCTGCTGACGGAGCGGTCGCGCCAAACCCGCGCTTACCTCGACAGCCTGCCGCCCCCGAACGGCACCTGCGAGGCCATCGCGCGGGAGCGCGGCATGGTGGTGGTGTCGCCGTCGAAATTCGTGCCGCGCTTCGTCAATTCGGTCATCATCGCGGTCGGCTCGACGGTGCTGGCGGTGGGGCTCGGCACGCTCGCGGCCTACGGGTTCTCGCGCTTCAAGGTCCCCCTCAAGGACGACCTGCTGTTCTTCATCCTGTCGACCCGCATGATGCCGCCGATCGCCGTCGCGATCCCGATCTACCTCATGTATCGCGAACTGGGGCTGACCGACACGCGGGTCGGCATGATCCTGCTCTACACGGCGGTGAACGTGTCGCTGGCGGTCTGGCTGCTCAAGGGATTCATCGACGAGATCCCCCGCGAATACGAGGAAGCCGCGATGATCGACGGCTACACGCGGCTGCAGGCGTTCCGCAAGGTCGTGCTGCCGCAGGCCGCGACGGGGATCGCCGCCACCGCCATCTTCTGCATGATCTTCGCCTGGAACGAATACGCGTTCGCGGTTCTGCTGACCTCGGGCGACGCCCAGACGACGCCGCCGTTCATCCCGTTCATCATCGGCGAGGGCGGCCAAGACTGGCCGGCCGTCGCGGCCGCGACGACGCTGTTCCTGATCCCGATCGTGCTGTTCACCGTGCTGCTGCGCAAGCACCTCCTGCGCGGCATCACCTTCGGGGCGGTGCGCAAGTGAGCGGCCTCCACGACTTGCCTTCGGACGCGGCCGGCGCTTCGCGTTTCCGCCCGTCGCCGCGCGGCCTCGCGGAGGGCGCCGCCACGACGCTCATCGTGACCGCCCTCGTGATGATGGTGCAGCCGGTGTGGCTCGAGCTGTTCAGCTATTCGTTCGTGGTGATGTTGGCCGGCACGGCCCTCTTCATCGTCGGCTCGAAACTGCCGGAGTGAGCCGATGGCCGAGATCAGGGTCCAGGGCCTCGAAAAGAGCTTCGGCAGCTTTCACGCCGTTCGGGGTTCGAGCTTCACGGTGGAGGACGGCGGCTTCTTCTGCCTGCTCGGGCCCTCGGGCTGCGGCAAGACCACGACCTTGCGGATGATCGCCGGCCTCGAACTGCCGAGCGCCGGGTCGATCACGCTCGGCGGCGAGGACGTGACCTTCAGGCGCGCCTCCTCGCGCGACATCGCCATGGTGTTCCAGCTTTTCGCGCTCTACCCGCACATGAGCGTGCGCAACAACATCGCCTACCCGCTGAAGAACGTCGGGACGCCGCGCGACGACATCCGGCGCCGGGTCGAGGCGGCGGCGCGCACCCTGCGCATCACCCACCTTCTCGACGGTCCGGTCGGCGGCCTTTCGGGCGGGGACCGGCAGCGCGTGGCGCTCGGCCGCGCCATCGTGCGCGAGCCCAAGGCCTTCATGATGGACGAGCCCCTGGGCGCGCTCGACAGCGAGTTCCGGCACGTCATGTGCGGCGAACTGCGCGGCCTGCACGACCGGCTGAAGGCCACCACCGTCTACGTGACCCACGACCAGATCGAGGCCATGTCGATGGCCGACACGATCGCGGTCATGAACCACGGGTTGATCGAGCAGCTCGGGCGTCCGCAGGACATCTACGACCGGCCGGCGACGCTGTTCGTGGCCGATTTCATCGGCCAGCCGCCGATGAACCTGATGCCTGTCCGCGGCATGATCCGGAAGGGCGCGAGCGAGGTGGCGCTCGGCCAATCCACGCAGGCGCTGCCACCGCTCGCCGCGGACCATCCGCCCGGCGATTACGTGCTCGGCATCAGGCCCGAACACGTGCGTCTTTCGGACACCGGCGCCCTCAGGGGTGTCGTTTACGGGTCCGACTACCTCGGCACGATGCAGGTCGTCACCGTCCGGACGGACCATGGCCAGGTGCGGGTCAGGCTCAACGCCGCGACCCGGGTGACCGAGGGCGCCACGGTGGGGCTCGATCTCCTGGCCGAGCGTATGTCGGTTTTCGACGCGGCGAGCGGCCGGGCGCTCGCGCGGATCGGCGATCCGGAGGCCGCGCATGGCTGAAATCCGGCTCGACGGCGTTTCCAAGCGTTTCGGTCAAATCCTCGCCGTTTCCGACCTTTCGCTCGTCGTCGGCGAAGGCGAGTTCGTCGTCCTGCTCGGGCCGACGGGTGTCGGCAAAACCACCGTGCTGCGGCTCGTCGCGGGGCTCGAACGCCCCGACGCGGGGCGGGTCGCGATCGGGGGCGTCGACGTCACCGGGGCGCCGCCGGCCGCGCGCGACGTCGCTTTCGTGTTCCAGCAATACTCGCTTTACCCGCACCTGTCGGTGTTCGACAACCTGGCTTTTCCGTTGCGCTCGCCGCTTCGGCCCCTGCCTGAGGATGCCGTGCGGGCCCGGGTCGAACAGGTCGCGAAGCTCCTGCGGATCGAGGACAAGCTGCAGAACACGGCGACACGGCTGTCCGGCGGCCAGATGCAGCGGGTTGCGATCGGGCGGGCGCTGGTCCGCGATCCTTCCGTCTACCTGATGGACGAACCGCTGTCCTCGCTCGACGCGAAGCTGCGCGCCGATCTCCGGCTCGAGCTCAAGCACATCCAGCGCGATCTCGGCGCCACCATGCTGTACGTGACCCACGATCAGACCGAGGCCATGACCTTGGCCGACAGGATCGGCGTGATCGAAGCCGGGCGCCTCGTCCAGGTCGGGGCGCCGCGCGACATCTACGGCGACCCTTCGAGCGCCTATGTGGCGACACGGCTCGGCAGCCCGTCCATCAACCTGCTGCCGCGGTCGCGATTCCCGCGCCTGGCCATGCCGGCCGAAGCCACGACGCTCGGCGTGCGCCCCGAACACGTCGCGGTACGGCGCGCCGAGGGCGCCGCCGCCGACGGCCGCATCCGACGCGTCGAGCCGCTCGGGAGCGAGAGTCACCTCCACATCGATCTCGGCGACGTTTCGCTGGTGACGCTCGTCGAGCCCGACGTCGCGCTGGCCGAGGGCGACGCCGTCACGGTCGAACTGATCGAGCCGCTGCTCTTCGATGCCGTCGGACGGCGCGTCAGGATGCGGGGAGAGGCGGGGCGATGAGCGGGACGACGCCAACCACCGAGCAACTCGTCGAAGCCGCGGCGCGAACGATCATCGGCCACGCGGCCGATCTCACGGCGCTCGACCAGGCGATCGGCGACGGGGACCACGGCGCGAACATGAGGCGCGGCATGGAAGCCGTGCTGGCCGAGTTGCCGAAGCTCTCCGGCAGACCGCCGGGCGAGGTGCTCAAAGCCGTCGGCATGCAGCTCGTCCTCAAGGTCGGCGGCGCCTCCGGACCGATCTACGGCACGCTCGTCATGGAGTTCGGCAAAGCGCTGCGGCCGCATCCGAACCGGACCGACCTCGTCGAGGCGCTCGACGCCGCCGTCGCCGGGGTGAAGGCGCGGGGCAAGTCGGACCTCGGACAGAAAACCTTGATCGACGTGCTGGTGCCGGTCCGCGACGCCCTGGCGGGCGGGTCCGATGCCGCCGGGATCGCGGCCGCGGCCGACGCCGCCGCGGAAGCGACGGCACCCCTGCTGGCCAAGAAGGGGCGCGCCTCCTTCCTCGGCGAGCGCTCCAGGGGACACGTCGACCCGGGCGCGCGCTCCTGTGCCCTGATGATCGGTGCCGTGTGCGCCGAGATGAGGCGGTAAGCCATGGCCAACGTCGGCGTCGTCATCGTTTCGCATTCCCCCAAGATCGCCGAGGGGGCCGCCGACATGGTGCGTCAGATGGTGGGCGACGACGTGCCGCTGGCCTATACCGGGGGCGATGTCGACGGCAAACTCGGCACCTCGGTGGAGCTTATCCTCGAGGCGATCGACCGGGCTTGGTCGGACGCCGGCGTCGTCATCCTCGTCGACCTCGGCGGGGCGGAAACGAACAGCGAAATGGCCGTCGAGATGCTTCCCGAGGAGCGTCGCGGCCGCGTGGTGGTGTGCAACGCGCCGATCGTCGAAGGATCCGTGATCGCCGCGACCGAGGCTTCGGGCGGATCCGCGCTGGGCGTGGTGCGCCGAACGGCCGAAGACCTCAACGGCGGCTAGGACGCGTTGGCCTCTGCCGGAGCGCGCCACGCGCCGGACCTGGAAGACAAAGGATTTGAGAGATCGTGTCGGACCCTGGAATGCTTAAGACGGCGAGCGTCGTCCTCGAAAACGAGGTCGGGCTGCACGCGCGGCCGTCGGTCAAGCTGACGCAACTCGCGAAGCGCTTCTCGGCCACCGTCGAGGTGGCGCTCGCGCCCGGGGGGCCTTGGACCGACGCCAAAAGCCCCGTCAAGGTGATGCGCGTCAAAGCCCCGAAGGGGTCGGTCCTGCATTTTCGCACCGAGGGCGGCGACGCCGAGACGGCGCTGCGAGCGGTCGTCGACCTCGTCGCGCATAAGTTCGGCGAAGGCTGACGCGTGGCCGGGATCCGCCTCCAGGGCCGGCCGGCGGCGCCGGGCTTCGCGGCGGGTCCGCTGCAGGTCGTGCGGCGGCGCGACGACCGGGCGCGGACGAAAGGCTCGACCGGGGAAGAAGCCGAGGCCCTGCGGCAGGCCATCGCGGCGGCCGTCTTGGATCTCGGCCTCCTGTCGTCGCGCCTCCACGGCGAGGCCGCCGACATGATCGCCTTCCAGGTCGCCATGCTGGACGACCCGGCCCTCTCCGAGGCGGCCTTCGCGGCGGTCGCGGACGGGAGCGGGGCGGCCGAGGCCTGGTCGGCCGCGTTGGGGGCCGAGATCGCCGGCTATCAGGCCAGCGACGAAGACTATTTCCGGGCGCGTGCCAGCGACCTTGCCGACATCCGCGATCGGGTCGCCGTCCTGCTCGAGGGCGGGTCCGCGGTGACGATCCGCCCTGGCGCGATCGTGCTGGCGGACGATCTGACGCCGTCCCTGTTCCTTTCCACCGATTGGCGCGGCGGCGCCATCGCGCTCTGCGCCGGGAGCGCGACCAGTCACGTGGCCATGCTGGCCCGCTCGCGCGGCGTGCCCATGGTGGTCGGCCTCGATGCGGCGCTCGACGACGCGAGGGGTGGCGCGACGGCGCTGCTCGATGGCGGCGACGGCGTGGTGATCGTCGAGCCCGACGAGGCTGCCCGGACGGCCTTCGGGGACCGTCGCCGGGCCTGGGCGTCGCACGCCGAAACGGCCCGCGGCGCGGCGACGCGGCGGGCGCGCATGACCGACGGCACGCCGGTCGCGATCCTGTTGAACATCGCCGACCCGGCCGAGCTCGATGGGCTCGACCCGGCGATCTGCGACGGCATCGGTCTGGTGCGCACCGAACTGCTGTTCGAGGGCGCGGCTCCGCCCGATGAGGAAACGCAACGCGCCGTCTACGCCGGGATCGTCCGCTGGGCGGCGGGCCGGTCGGTGACGATCCGCACGCTCGACGCGGGCGGCGACAAGCCCATCGCCGGCATCACGATCGACGGCGAGCGCAATCCGTTCCTCGGCATCCGCGGCATCCGCTTGAGCCTGCGTCGTCCGGCGCTGTTCAAGGTGCAGTTGCGCGCGCTCGCCCGCGCCGCCGCGGAAGGTCCGATCGATATCATGCTGCCCATGGTGTCCGTGCCGGCGGAGCTCGAGGCCGCCCGGGGTCTCCTCGAGGGCGCATGCGCGGAACTCGAGGCCGAAGGTCTGGCCCATCGGCGCCCGCCGCTCGGCATCATGGTCGAGGTGCCGGCCGCCGCCATCGCACCGGAGCGCTTCGACGCCGCCTTCTACTCGATCGGCTCGAACGACCTCGTGCAATATACGCTGGCCGCCGGACGCGATGTCGGAGGGCTCGCGGACCTCGCCAGCCCGAGCGATCCGTCGGTGCTCCGGCTGATCGCCAACGTGGCGGCCCATGGGGTCGCGAGCGGCCGCAAGGTGTCGCTCTGCGGCGACGCGGGCGGCAACCCGGTCGTCATCCCGCATTTGCTCGATGCCGGCCTGCGGACCTTGTCGATGGCGCCGGCGGATGTGGGCGCCGCCAAGCTCGCCGTGGCGGAGCACACGCCCCGGTGCGCCCCGTGAGCCCCTTGCCCGGGGGCAGGCGCGACACCGGGCCGACGCCGGCGATCACGGCGTACAAAACGATCCTCCAGGACGTGTTGGAGCGCCGTCCCTCGGGGACGCGGCAACGGCTCGCCCAGTCGCTCGAAAAGGCGCGCAGCTTCGTGAGCCAGATCACCAGCCCGGCCTACCCGGTGGCGATCCCGGCGCGGCATTTGTCCACGATCTTCGAGGTTTGCCATTTCTCGCCGCTCGAGCGGCAGCGATTTCTCGCCGCCTACGCGACCGCCCATCCGCGGCGCCTCGTCGCGCTCACGGCCGGGCCGCGCCACCGCACGATCCATGTCGTGGTGCCCGATCTCGGCGACGAGGCCCGCAATCGGGAATTCCAGCACATGGTGCAGGACTTCGCGACAAGCCTGGCGCGGTTCTCACGCGCGCCGCCCCTCACGCGCCCCATTCCGGATAAGCCGCCATGAAGAAGCTGATCAATACCCTCGACACGGTGCTGGCCGAGAGCCTCGACGGGTTCGCGGCCGCCCATTCGGACCTCGTCGTGCTCGGCGAGGAGCGCAAGTTCGTGCGCCGCAAGGCGCTGCGCACCGGCAAGGTTGCGCTGATCTCGGGCGGCGGCTCTGGCCACGAGCCGCTGCACGCGGGCTTCGTCGGGCGTGGCATGCTCGACGCCGCCTGTCCGGGCCAGGTGTTCACCGCCCCGACGCCCGACCAGATGATGGCCGCCGCCGAGGCCGTCGACACCGGCGCCGGCTGCCTCTTCATCGTCAAGAACTATGAAGGCGACATCATGAATTTCGACATGGGGCGGGAGATGTCGGATCGGCGGATCGAGACCGTGATCACCAACGACGATGTCGCGGTCGAGGATTCGCTCTACACGAGCGGGCGCCGCGGCGTGGCCGGCACGCTCGTGGTCGAGCGGATCGTCGGCGCCGCGGCCGAGGACGGCATGGCCCTGATCGATCTGAAGAGCCTCGGCGGGGCCGTCAACGCGCGCACCCGCTCGATGGGCGTGGCCCTGACCTCCTGCACGGTGCCGGCCGCCGGCGGCCCCACCTTCGCGATCGGCGACACCGAGATGGAGATGGGCGTCGGCATCCACGGCGAGCCGGGGCGGCGGCGGGTGCCGCTGGCGCCCGCCAAGGCGATCGCCGAAGAGATGGTCGGCGCCATCCTGGCCGATCGGGCGCTGCAGCCCGGCGCGCCGCTGCTGCTGTTCGTCAACGGCTTCGGGGCGACGCCCGCGATGGAACTCTACCTGATGTACGCGAACGCCCGCGCCATCGTCGAGGCGCACGGCTTCACGGTGGCCCGCAGCCTTGTCGGAAACTACGTCACCGCCCTCGACATGGCCGGCTGCTCGATCACGCTGTCCTCGCTCGACGACACGACGATCGGACTGTGGGACGCGCCGGTCCACACCGCCGCGCTGCGCTGGCGGGCCTAAATATAACACCACGATCGCGGATTTTTCCGATTCCCAAATCCACGGGTCACCATGATTCGGAGGTCATGGACGACGGGCGCATCGATCGAGACGATGGTGGATTTGGCGGCGTCGTCTTCATGGGACGTCAAGGGTCGGATCCGAGTTCACGACATATGGGACGCGAAGCCTGCTTCGCTGATGGAGTCGAGATACTCGGCTGGGGTGAGATCGCCAAGGGCCTGGTGAGGCCTGTGGTGGTTGAAGCGGCGGGCAAAAGCGTCGACGAGTTTCTGTATTTTATCGAGTCTGGTAGGTAGATCGAAACAAGCATAGAACTCGTAGCGCCATGATCCTTGTGCGCGTTCGACCTGGCTGTTCAGTTGGGGCCGTTTCGGCGGCGAGACGAACAGATTAAGTTTATTGTCGGCGCAGGCCTGTTCGAACTCGGCTTCGAACTCGGCGCCGCCGTCGACTTGGATACCGGTGGTCGGGAACGGGGCCTCGGCGCAAAGCTTGTCGAGAGGGGATTTTGGCCGAGAATGCTGAAGCCGATGCAGCAACGCCGCCGACGGTCCACTTGGCGACAGGATCGTATGCTGTGAAATGCTGGATGGGTCTGTCAGGCGCTACGTTGACGAATAGCGCTGTTTACGCTCCGTTTCCCGCTAACCGGACCGCGTCGGACAAAGCCGGATCGTCGTTTGGTGCCCTGGAGAGGACTCGAACCTCCACGGTGTTACCCACTGGTACCTGAAACCAGCGCGTCTACCAATTCCGCCACCAGGGCATAGGCGCAGCTTCTACGAACCCCGCCTTCGGTCTGTCAACCCGATCGCTGGCGGGTGACTCGCGAGGGCGGGGCTAGGCGCGGCCCTCGGCGACGTCCTTCACCAGCGCCGCCACGGTCTCGACCGCCTCGTCCGGGATGCCCGGCCACAGCGGCAGGCGCACGAGCCGCGCGCTCAGGTCTTCCGTCACGGCGAGCGTGCCGTGCGTCCGCGCGAGGCGTCGCCCTGCGGGGGAATCGTGCAGCGGCACGTAATGGAACGTCGTGCCGATCCCGGCCGCCTTCGTGCGCCGCAGCAGTTCGGTACGCGCCGCGGCCGACGGCATCAGCACGTAATAGATATGGGCGTTGGCGCCGCGGTCCTGCGGGATCGCCGGCCGGCGGAGCAGCCCCGCGTGTTCGAGCGGCGCCAGACGGCGGTGGTAGAGCTGCCAGGCGCGCTGCCGACGCTCCAGTATGTCGTCGGCGCGCTCGAACTGCGCGTAGAGGAACGCGGCGACGAGTTCGCCGGGCAGGTAGGACGAGCCGACGTCGACCCAGGTGTATTTGTCGACGCGGCCCTCGATGAACTGCTTGCGGTTGGTGCCCTTCTCCCGCAGCACGTGGGCGCGGTCGATGAAGCGGCGGTCGTTGATGAGCAAGGCCCCGCCCTCGCCCGAAATCACGTTCTTGGTTTCATGGAAACTCAAGGCGCCGAGGTTGCCGATGCCGCCGAGCGGCATGCCGCGGTAGGTGGCCCCGAGGCCCTGGGCCGCGTCTTCCATGACCAGGAGGTCATGCCGTCGGGCGATGGCCATGACCTCGTCCATAGCGCATCCGACACCCGCGTAATGGACCACGAACAGCGCACGCGTGCGTTCCGTGATCGCCGCCTCGATCAGGGTTTCGTCGATGTTCAGCGTGTCCGGGCGGATGTCGACGAACACGGGGGTGGCGCCCCGCAGCACGGCCGCGTTGGCGGTCGACACGAAGGTGAACGAGGGCATGATCACCTCGTCGCCCGGGCCAAGATCGAACAGCAAGGCGGCCATTTCCATGGCGGCCGTGCACGAATGGGTGAGCAGCGCCTGCGCGCAGCAGGTCTTGCCTTCGAGCCAGGCGTGGCAGCGCCGGGTGAACGGGCCGTCACCGCTCAAGTGCTGGTTGTCGACGGCTTCGGCGAGGAACCGCAACTCGTTGCCGGCCGGCGTCGGACGGTTGAACGGAATCGGGGGCGCCGCGGGCTCCGAGGGGGGCTCGCAACGCGGCGCGACGGCTTTCGGCTGAATGGAAGACACGGCTTCGGTCGGTTCCCGGCGCAAGACGGCGGACGCGAACCTATAGCCGGTTTCCCAGGCGGTTCCATCCTCCCGCCGCGGCACGCCGGGGCGGTTTGTCACCCGGGCGTGCCGGGCTCGAACCCGCGTGTCCCGGGTGCTTGGCTCTCGCCCCCGGCGCGGGACGGAACGATGGCGTGAGGAAACCCCGGTCGCGGGTCCACGCCTCGATCATCGGGAAAATTTCACGCGGCCCTGGGCGAGTCCGACTGTCGCATCGGGTCGGCCTTGGCGAAGGCGTCTTCCGCGAGGCAGGCCGCGACGATGCGCTCGACCGTCGGGATGCCGGGAACGTCGAACTTGAACACGCGCGGGATCATGACGAGCCCGGTCACGCAGATGTCGGCGATACTGATCGCGTCGCCGTGGCAGAAGCGACCCGTGTCGGCGCTCCCCGCCAGGTTTTTCTCGAGTCCGCGCAAGCCTGTGGCGACCCAATGCTGCAGCCACGCGCGGAACCTGTCGGCGTCGAGGCCGCCCTGCGTCGTCAGGTAGGTCCGCACGCGCGGCACGATCAGCGGATGGGTGTCGCAGGCGACCGTGCAGGCCAGCGCGCGCACCCGCGCCCGGCCGCGCGGGTCGGGCGGCAGCAGCGGCGGCTCCGCGTAGCGCTCCTCGAGGTATTCGAGGATGGCGAGCGATTGCGTGATCGGCGCCGCGCCCTCCTCGACGAGGGCCGGCACGGCCGCTTGCGGGTTCCGCGCCGTGAAGTCCGGCGCAAGCTGGGCGCCGGCATCGAGGTCGACCGGGATTTCCCTGTAGGGCACGCCCTTGAGGTTCAGCGCGACACGCACGCGGTAGGTCGCGTTCGACCGCCAAAAACCATAGAGGGTCACGGGCGTATGGATGTCGGTCACGATGCTGCTCCGGCGCCGACAGGCTCGGCGAGGCCTCCGCTCACGGCGGCTCGGACGGAAAATGGTTGAACGTCGTGACGGGGCGAGAGGGCGTCAGGTAATATCCCGCCACGAACACCACCGCGATGAGCGACGCGCACGCGAGAACAGTCCTCATGGCTCGCCACCTCGATAAAGGGAAATATACGCGCGAGGGCTGCGAAGGTTTCGTCGCCCTGGGACGCGCCTTGCTGCCGGAAGACGGGCCCGCTACGCCGCGCGCTCCACCGCTTCCACCAGCACGCGCGTCGGCGGGCCGTCCGGGGCCGGGACGTCGACCTCCTCGCCCTCTTCCGAGTTCGCGACGGCGCGGCCGAGCGGCGTTTGGAGCGACAGGAGGCCGCGCGCGTGGTCGTCGGCGTCGGCCGTCAGCTTGAGCGTCAGGCGGCTGCGGTCGGGGAACAACAGCGCCACGCGGTCGCCGACGCCGACCCGGCTGCCCGGCCCCGCGCCGGCGTCGTTCCCTTTCGCGCCCTCCCGACCCGAGCCGTTGCGCTGCGCCGCCTCCGTGGTTTCCTCATCGCCGGGCAAGCCCGCCAGCGGCTTCGGCGCCTCGATCCGCCGGTGCGCCACCACGGCGTGCCCGCCGGAGACGGCCTGCCCGGTACCGTCCCATGGCGCCACGCCCGCCTCGCCCAAGGCGGCGACGAGATCGGCCGTCACGCCGTCGGGATCGCGATAGAAGTTCGAGGCGAAACAACGCCAGAAGCGCCAGCCGACGCGCTCCAGGATGCGCTGGCGCACGGTATCGTCGCGCCAGCGCTCGGGGCCGTGGAAGCCGTCGCCGTCGCACTCGACCGCGAGCCGCCGGCCGCCCGGGCCCTCGACGACGAGGTCGATGCGGAAGCCCTGCGCGCCGACCTGCGGCTCGACCCGGTAGCCCAGCGCCGTAAGCCGCCGCATGACGTCGCGCTCGAAGTCCGACTCGCAGGCGTCGAGGCCGGTCGCCTCCGCGCCCGGCGCCCGCCCCGCGAGCGGCTCGGCGAAATGGGTGATCAAGCGGTACTTGAGATCACGCGACGCGAGGTCGGCGAGCTCGACGGAGCGCACGAGCACCAGGCGGTCGCGCGCCCGGGATGCCGCCACGTTGAAGCGCTGTTCGTACGGCAGGGCCGTCAGCGTCGTGCGCCGCCCCCGGTCGGCCACCATGGACAGGAACACGATGTCGCGCTCGTTGCCCTGGAACGTGGCGCTGTCGCCGCACAGCAGGGCGTGACGCTGCATGGCCTCCTCGCCGATGCGCTCGGCGAGCATGACGCGCACGAGCTCGGCCTGTTCGGCCCCGATCAGCGAGATGACGCCGACCGACCGGTCCCGCGTCGCCGGGTCGTCGCCGAGCGCCGCGATCTCGTCGACGATGACCTCCGCCTCGGCGCGGTTGATCTTGCGCGCGCCGTCGCGCGCCCCGTGGGGGACGAAGATGTCGACCAGCGGCGGATCGAGTTTCTCCGCCGCCGAGGGCACCCGGAGCGGCACGAGCTTTTCCGGGTAGAAGCCCATCGAGAAGCGGATGATGGGCTCGACGCAGCGGAAATGCTCCTTCAGCATCAGCCGGCCGTCCGGGAACACCGCCCGCATCAGGTCGTAGAGGCTCTCGCCGGGCTCGAACAGGGCCGCGTAGGGCAGGCCCCGCAGGAAATGGTGGCGCAACTGGTCGATCTTGCCCCGCGTCACGAAAGGCGGTGTGGGGCTGACCTGCCGGTCGTCGCCGACCGCGAGGATCTTCCTGCCCCGCAACAGCGCGGGCAGTTCGGTCACGTCCGATTGCGACGCCTCGTCGAGGATCACGAGGTCGAAGCTCGCGAGGTCCGCCGGCAGTTGTTCGGCCACGCGCCACGTCGGCATGATCCAGCAGGGTACGGCGTCGTAGCAGCGCGCCATGGCGTCGCGCGCGGTGCGCCGGTGGCGGCCGGCGCTGCGGCCGGTGCCGCGGCCGAGCCTGGCGATGGCGCGGACGTATTCGACGAGGGCCGATTTCACGCGCGGCGACAAGCGCCGGTCGAGCGCGTCGTAGGCGCGCTCGCGCACGAGTTCGACGAAGAGCTTGCGGCTGCGCCGGTCGGCGGCGTCCCGCTCGCGCGCGAGCGCCCCCAGCCTTTCGCGCGCGTCGATGGCGCCGAGCGCCGCTTCGGCGACGCCGGCGTCCCAGGCGCGACGCCAGTCGGCGGGCAGGAGCGCGTCGCCCTCGGCCGACGGCGGCTCGGTGCGCAGACGCCGCGCCCAGCACGGCGCGCCCGCGTCAGCGATGCGCTCCGTCGCGGCCCTGACGGTCGCGAACGCGGCGGCGTGCCCCGTCAGGGCCCCGATCCGGCCGAGCAGCGCGGACCAGACGGCCGCGACCCGGTCGGCGCCGACCTCCTCCCGGCCGAGGAGTTCGCGCAGGATCTGCCCGGCTGCGGCCGAGGTCCGGTCGGCGCCGGGAAAGTGCGCGAGAACGCGTTCCACGGCGTCGCGAACGGCGGCGGCGCGGCCGCGCGCGGCCGCCTCGTCGAGGCGATCGGCGGCGGCGCGCAACGCGCCCGGGTCCTCGACGAGGAGCGAAGCGGACGGCAGGCCCCGCGCCGCGCCCCCCAATCCCTCGAGGGTCGCCCGAACCCGCGCGACGGCGTTGAGCACCCGCCCGGCCGCCGGGAGACCGGCGCCGTCATCGTCGCCACCACGGCCGGCCTGCGCGCCGAAGGCGCCCCAGCGGGCCGCGATCTCGCGGGCCGATCGCCCGGCGGCGATCGCCGCCGCCACGGCCCGCCACGCGTCGGCGTCGTTGCCGGGCGCGCCGCCCCGCACGCGGATGGCGGCCACGAGGTCCTTCGCGCCCGAGAGCTTGAACGACACCAGCGGCCACATCCGCTCGCCTTGCGCCCCGCGTCCCACCGCCGCGATCGCGGCCTCGTCGTCGAGCAGCGCGCCGTGGTAGGCGACCGCGAACGGGGCGAGCCTCACCCGTTCGGCCTCGTGGTCGCGCCAAGCACGGCAAAGCTCCTCGAGCACGCCCGCCCAGGACGCGTCCTCGCCCCGCGCCGCGGCGCGCACGATCGGGACGAGCCAGGGGGACGCCCCCAAGGCATCCCACGCGACGGCGAGGTCGCGCAGGTTGCGGGCGCAAAGCGAGGCCTCGGCTGCCAGCGCGGGGTCGAGATGCAGGGCGACGGCGGCGTCGACCGCCCCGGCGCGGCGCATGTCCTCGTGCCAGCCCGCGACCTCGTCCGGCCCCGGCAGGGCAATCACGGCGGGCAAGACCGCGTCGACATGGTCGAACACGGGGGCGGCCGCCCGGCGGGCGTCCCGCACGGCGTCGATGTCGGCGTCGCTCAGGCCCGTGTCGGCGGCGGGGCGGGCCGGCCGGTCGGTGAACCAGCCGTGGTCGGCGCGCTCCGCGGCGACGCGGCGCGCGAGCTCGGCCGGGGCTTCGCGGCGCGGCCCGAGGGGCGCGAACTGCAGCGCGGCGAAGGCCTCCGCCTCGCGGTCGATCGCGGCGATGCGCGCCCGGGTCTTGGCGATCTCCGCCTCGCAGCGGCGGATCGCGGAGCGCCGGATTTCGGGACGGCTTTCCTCGACGATCGCCTGGATCTCGCGGATGGCGCCTTCCACCTGCCGCAAGCCCTGCCGCTCGCTCGACAGGATGGCGATGGCGAGCGGACGCACCTTTTCGGGGATCTGGTCGCGCAGCACGGCCAGCGCGGCTTCCCCGCGCGACACGACGAGCACGCGCTGCCCGAGCGCCATGGCGTGGCAGATGAGGTTCGCGATCGTGTGCGTCTTGCCGGTGCCGGGCGGCCCCTGCACGACGAGCCCCTCGCCCCCGGCGAGCCGCCGGACGATCGCGACCTGCTCATCGTTGAAGGGCTTCGGGAAGAATACGTCGTCGAGGGCGGGCCCGTGACCGTCGCCCCCGCCTGCGCCGTCGAGGACCGCGCCGAGCGGCCGCCAGTCCGCTTCCGCCCGTTCGGCGGGGGGCGCCACGAGGCGCGCCGCGAGCCCCTCGAGCGCGACGCCGCTGCGCGCCAAGGTCCGGAACCGCGCCACGTCGTCGAGCACCACGTGGCGCGAGCGCGGGCGTGCGAACAGGACGGAGCCGGCCCCGACGACGGGCTCGTCGCCCGGTGCGGCGTGGCCCGGCGCCGCACCGGATGACGCCGTCGGCGGGTCGCCGTCCGGCAGGTAGCGGCCGTTCGGCGCGAACCGCGTCGCGGCGGCGACCAGCCCCGGTTCGAACGTGTCGGGGCGGAACGGCGTCACGCCCTCGTCGACCCCGGTCCGCGCGAGCTCGGCGCGGATCACAGTTTCGAGAAGGTGCAGGTTGGCGCAGCCGAACTCCTCGTAGGGCTTGAGGTCGAAGCGCGCGTCGGCCTCGGTCGGCCGGACCCGGAGGGTGCCATCCGTCCCGAGCTCCAGCTCGAGTTCGCGCTCGAACAGCGGGCGGTCGATGGTGCGGCCGTCCTTGCGCCAGCGCACCGTGCCGATGCCCCACACGGCCTCGACGGCGCGCTCGGCGCCGCCCGATTCGAGCATCTGCTGCAGGCGGTACAAGCGCCCGTAGAGCGCGATCGTGCGACGACGCGGCCGCTCTTGCGTGGCCCATTCCGCCCAAGGGCCGGCGACCCAGGCCTCGATCGCGGGTCCGGCGGCCGGGTCGTCGGCGAGGCGGATGCGGCGGTCGAAGCGCTGCGCCGCGTCGGAGTCGGCGCTCGCTCCGGGGCCGGCGGTGACGTCGTCGTCGCGCGCCGCCCCCGCCGCGACGAGCGCGGCCCGCTCGTCCGCAGCGGCCGTTTCGATGCGCTCGGGCTTGACCTCGGGGAGGACGTTCGGATCGCCCGATACCGCGAGCCAGGGCGCGATCGCGTCGGGCGTCGCGGGCGGGTCGCGGCGCGCCAGCCGCTCGACGGCGAGCCACACCGCGCCCTCGTCGTCGCGTTCGTCGAGGCGCACGCCCGGCAGGCCCAGCATGTCGGTATCGGCGACCGCGAGCGTGCTGCCGTCCGTCAGCCGGTAGTCGGCTACGCGGAACGCCGTACGCTCGTCGAGCTTCACCACCTCCTCGATGTAGTCGAGAAGGCGGACCAGCTTTTCGGCGGCGTCGGGTGGCGTTTCGATCAGGGCGGCCTCGTCGCGGGGCGCGACCGAATCGGCGACGCCAGGGGGAACGGGGCGTGAACCAAGCGCAGATGCGCCGCGGAGGCAAGAGTCCGGCGATCGAGCGCATGGCGCCGTGGCCGGGTCGGCGACCTTCCTTCCGGAGATTGCCGTACGCAGGGGCACGGGACCCTGGCCTACACGCCGGGGGCTGGCGTTGAAGCGATCCGATGGAACACCGCGCTTTACCGCCGCCACCTTCACGCCTTCGCCGGCAACAGCCCGAGCCGTCCACCGATCAGGCGTCGACGATGTCTCGGCAACAGCGATGGCAGCGTCGCGTTCGCGAACCTGCCCTTGACCGCCTCGTAGCGCGTTTTGGGCCTCGTCGTGGTCAGCGCGGTGGCCATCACTTCGCCGACCTGCCCGGGGGTAAGCCCCCTCGCGGCCGTTCTCGACCATCCAGTCGATAAACGTCCGGTATGGCTTGTCCCAGATCGTATCCGCCACATGATCGAGCGGCAACGCCTCCGCCGTGTCCCAGATCGCGGTCGCGACCGCGCCGGGGGCGACGATGACCACGTCGATGCCGAGCAGCTGAAGCTCGCGCCTGAGGCTTTCGGAAAAGCCCTCGACCCCATGCTTCGCCGCCGCATCGGCCCCAGAAAGGGCGCGCCCATCCGGCCCCCGAGGCATCTGACCGGAATCGTCGATCGCGCCCCAGGGCGTCCCTGCGGATGACGAGCGGCGCCGCCCGGCCCGCGGGCCGGGCGCATGCCGCGACGACCTGACCAGCTCGGGCTGCGATCGAGGAGGCGTCAGGAGCGGGCCAGCTTGGCGGCGAGATCGGCCCCGAGCAGGCGCAACACCGCTACGCGGAAGGCCTGCTTGCGGGCCAGATGCGCGTGCAGGACGGGAGCCGACCACGCGAGAAAGCGGGCGCCGGGTTCGACGCTGACCGTGGCCGAGGCCGGCGAGCCGCGCAGGAAGGCGATCTCGCCGATGAAGGTCGGTGCTTGGATGGCTTGCGACCGGCCGTGCTTGGTCAAGTGAAGCGGCCCCTCGATGACGAAATAAAGGTAATCCGGGACAGCGCCTTCCCGCGTCAAGGAAACGGCCACATCCGTCGTGTGCCACCGACCGAGTTTCACCAGCTTCCGATATTCTCCCGGCGTTAGAATGCCGAACAACGCGAACAAACGCTCATCCTCCTCGCTGAGGCCCAGGTGGGTTCGATCGATGATGAGTTGGATCGTGACGATCAGGTTGATCGTGAACGTCACGCAATTCCAGAACAGATCGTGCCAGGCCGGGTTCGGAACCTGGACGAAATGATAGAGCGCGTTGATGAGGATGCTGACCGACAGGACGATGCGCAGTTTCAGCTGGTTCCTGAGCGCCAGGGCCGCGACCGACACAAGCGCCCCGATATGCAGGAACAGATGCGGATCCGAGAGGAATTCCATTTTGAAGACCCGAGGTGCGCGCGCCACGAGCCCCCGAGTGGGGCGACCGTGCTGTAACGTTATGTGACGGCCGCTATCGTCCGGGCCGACCCGGTTGCTTCAGGACCCGTCAGCCCGGCTCCAGGGGGCGCGTCGGCGCCGACGCGCCGCGGCGGCCTTCGCGCCGAGGACCCTCGACGAGGCGCACGACGGCGCCGCGCAGGGTGCGTACGTCCTGTTCCGTCATGCCGATGCGGTGCAAGATGTTGCGCAGGTTGCGACGCATCAGGGGCTGCTTGTCGTCCGGCTTGAAATAGCCGGCGATGGTGAGTTCCGACTCGAGGTAAGCGAAGAACGACAGCACGGCGCCGCGTTCGGCGGCCGGCGAGTGCCCGACCGGGCCGAAGGGCAGCGCCGCGCCGCCGGCGGTGGCCCGCCTCCATTCGTAGGACACGAGCAGCACGGCTTGCGCGAGGTTCAACGAGCCGTAGCCGGGATCGACCGGGAAGGTCACGATGGCGTCGGCCACCGCGACCTCGTCGTTGTCGAGCCCGGTCCGCTCGGGGCCGAACAACACGCCGCCGCGCTCGCCGCCGCCGAGTGGCCCCACCCAATCGGCCATGGCCCGGTCGGGGGCAAGGATCGGCTTGCCCTGGCCGCGTTCGCGCGCCGTCGTGGCGTAGACCGCGTTGAGGTCGGCCACCGCCGATTCGAGGGTTTCATGCACCGCCGCGCGGTCGAGCACGTGCTTGGCGCCCGCCGCCGCCGCTTCCGCGTCGTCGCGATATTTGTCGGTGCGTGGCCATCCACCCTTCGGGGCCACGAGACGAAGATCGTGCAGGCCGAAGTTCGCCATGGCGCGCGCCGCCATGCCGATGTTGACGGCCAGTTGCGGCCGCACCAGCACGATCGCGGGAGCCCCCGTCGCGCTTGGGTTGCCCGTGCCGGGCGTTCGCGTCCGATCCGTGCCGGCCCCGACCATGCTTCAACCCCGTCGAGCAGGTCCTTCGATTCGCACCGCCCTGTTCCTGGCAGGACAAGCGACACGAGCGGCGATGGCCATGACAGACTGCGGCCATGATCGGCCGCTGGTCCGGATACCTCGCCCCGGCGAGGCCGCGGACCAACGCGTGGGCGGACAGGCTCGGGCCGTCCCGCGATCGCGGGGGACGATCCCGCCCGAACGTCCGCGGTCAAGCGATGCCGTCATCACCGGGTGGCGCGGCGGGCGCGAACCCGTCCGTGCCTGCGTGGCGACTAGCACGATCGCGTCGCGAGGCCCCCGCAACGCGAGAGCAACCAGTATCGAGCAGTCTATTCGAAATGGTAGGCAGCGCCGAGGCGGAAGATGCTGCCGTCGAGTTCCTGTTTGCAGTTGCAACCGTTGAGGTTGACGATCTTCTTGTTGAGGGTGTCCTCGTAAAGGTACTCGCCGCGCAGCGACACCCGCTCGGTCAGGCGGTAGTCGAGGCCGGCGCCGAACGTGAGGGCCTCGCTGTTGACGCGGCCCCTTTCGGACCCGGTGTTCGTGTCCGTCTGCTCGCTGCGGCCGAAGGCGACACCGGCCGCGACGAAGGGCAGGAAGCGGCCGAACGCGTACCCCGCGCGAGCACGGATGTCGGCCTGCACGTACTGGCGGAACTTCACCCTCTCCGAAGCCGGCTCGGACCCGCTGCCGGTGATGTCTGTGAAGGCCGTCGATCCGTCGAAGCCCAGCATGTAGTGATCGCGGAAGATGAAGTTCGTGCCGGCGTAAAGCCCGCCGATGCCGCCGGTCACGTCGAACACGTTCTTCGGGCCGCCGCTGGCAAGTCGCGTGTGCGTCTTCAGGGAAGCGCCCCCGCCCAGCAGGCCGCCGTAGCCCCCGGCCCAGTTCACATTGCCGGCCGCGTCGGCATAGGGGCGGGGCGCGTTATCGCCGAAGCGGGAAATGATCGATGCGCGAACGGCGTTCGTGTCCGAGCGCGTCCGGAAGGTGCCGCCGTTGAAGGCGAAGGTCGAGGTCGGGACGTCGTCGTGCAGATATTCGAGCCGCAGCACCATCGGCCCGAGGAAGCCGTTCAGGAAGGTGTTCTGGAACGGCAGGAACCGCGACGGGTTGATCTTGTAATCGATGCCGGCGCCGACCGTGTAGCCGACCTCCCGTTTCACCGAGCCGAAGTAGTTGTTGGGCGCGACGGTCGACTGGTAGGTTTCGTTGATGACGGCGCCGCCGGCCACGAACGGCAGGAAATCGCCGAACGCGTAGCCGAGACGGCCGCGCAGCCGGATGTCGTAGAGCGAATCGAGGTGGCTCGCGGCAAGTCCGGCCTGTCCGAGTTCATCGCGACGCACGAGGTTCAGGTCGATGCTGCCCTCCGGGCCGAACACGAACCGCCCATATTGGAAATTATAGCCGACGAGACCGCCGCCGGATTGGCCCGAGGTCGAAATTGAGCGCGACGTTACCTGGCGCGTATGGAAGTTCGTGAAGTTGTAGCCGAACGTCGAGCCGACATAGAAACCTTCCCAATTGTTCGCCACGACGGGGGTCGTGTAGACGGGAGGCGCGGTTCGCAACGGGAGGTCGGCGGCCTGGGCGCCCGCGGCGCAGCAAAGCAGCCCTGCCGCCGCGACGAGACCGCCCTTCGTGAATTTTCGCATGAAGTCCCGCCAAGCCTTACGACGTTTCAGGAGCCAAGCGTACATCACCGCGGCGCCGGCCCGGAAGTCCCTGTCCGTCGCGGTCTCGAACAAGTCAGAGGCTGTGTTATTTTCAGCGCAGCCGCACGGTCACGGTGTCGGTCTCGCCGCGGCCGTCGGTCACGGAAACGCGCGCGAAGCCCGCGCCATCGGGCGTCCACAAGGCTTGCCGGCGCAGGCTGGCGCCCCCGGTCGGCGCCCCGTTGACGAACCAGGTGAATGGCGGCGCCCCGCCCTCGACCTTCAGCGGCAAGTCGGCGAACGCGGCTTCCTCGCCGGTGTCGACCGTGGTGCCGTCGGGCGGGTAGGCGATTTTGACGCGCGGCACGGCGCCCGCCCGGCCGCGCAGGTGGCGCAAGGGCGGCGGCGGCGCGACGGTCGCGAGCGCGACGAAGCCGGGCGGCGGGGCGGGGGCCTCGATCGGCGCCCCGAGCCGCACGAAGGCGTCGAAAAGGACGGGCGCGGCCGCCTGGCGACCGACGAGGCCCGGCACGGCCGCGTTGTCGGGCCGCCCGAGCCAGGCCGCGATGGTGAAGCGCCGGCTGAAGCCGATCGCGAGGGCGTCGCGGTAGCCGTAGGAGGTCCCGGTCTTGAAGGCGATGCGGCCGCCGAGGGCGTTCGGCGGCGGCGGCGCGCCGCGCAGGATGTCGGCGATCATGAAGGCCGACGCCGCTTCCGCCAGGGGGCGGGCGGGTCTCTCGGGGGCGGGCCGGTCGAGGCGCTCGCGCAGGGCCGGCGGCACGCCGCCCCGGGCGAGGCCCGCGTAGAGCCGGGCGAGGTCGCGCAGGCGGATGCCGAGCCCGCCGAGGCCGATGGCGAGGCCCGGCGCGGCGTCGTGCGGCAGTTCGATGCGCGCGCCGGCGTCCCTGAGACGCGCCAGGAACCGCGCCGTCCCGAGCTGATCGAGCAAGGCGATCGCGGGCAAGTTCAGCGACAATTGCAGGGCGAGCCGGGCCGGGACGCTGCCCCGGAAGGTCTGGTCGAAGTTCTCGGGCGCGTAGGCGCCATAATGGGTCGGGCGGTCTTCGAGGATCGTTTCCGGCGCCGCGATGCCGTTGTCGAAGGCGAGCGCGTAGATGAACGGCTTCAACGTCGAGCCCGGCGAACGGAACGCCATGGTCATGTCGATCGCGCCGGCGCGGCCGCGGGAACCGTAATCGGCGCTGCCCACGTGGGCCCGGATCTCGCCCGAGGCGTTGTCGACGACCAGGAGGGCGCCCGACACCGCCGGGCCGAAGCGGGACGCGTTGGCGCGCACCAGCGCCTCGAGGGCGCGCTGGAGGCCGGCCTCGATGGTCAGTCGGAGCACGCGCGCTTGCGGGTCGGCGGCGTGGGCTTGTTCGGCGGCTTGCGGCGCGAGCACGGGGAATTCCCGCCGCCCGCGGGGCGGCGGTTCGGCGCGCGCCGCCTCGGCCTCCTCGGCGCTCGCCAGGCCGCGGGCGAGCGCCACCGCGATGACGCGGTCGCGTGCCGCGCGGGCGGCTTCGGGGAAGCGGTCCGGCCGCCGCCGTTCCGGACTTTGCGGCAGGGCCACGAGCAGCGCCGCCTCGCCGAGGCTCAGGCGCTTCGGTTCGCGGCCGAAATAGGCGAGGCTCGCGGCACGCACGCCCTGCAGGTTGCCGCCATAGGGCGCGAGCCTGAGATAGAGGTCGAGGACGCCGGCCTTGCCGCGGAGCCGCTCGAGCGACAGGGCGCGCGCCAGCTGCCTCAGCTTGGACGGCCACGCGCGGTGCGGCCGCGGCTCCATGAGGCGCGCCACCTGCATCGACAGGGTGGACGCGCCCGAAACGATCCGCCGATGGATGGCGAGTTGCGCCGCCGCGCGAAGGACCGCGACCGCGTCGACGCCCCCGTGGTCGCGGAACCGCTTGTCCTCGGCGGCGATCAGCAGGGCGAGGAAGCGGGGATCGACGTCGTCGGACGTCGCCGGGAGCGACCAGCGTCCTTCGCGCGTGGTGAAGGCGCGCAGCAGCATGTCGTTGCGGTCGAGCACGAGCGTCGACACGTCCGGATCGGCGACGGCGGGCAGTCCGAAACGGAGGAAGCGCTCCCACGCATAAGGGCCGCCGAGCCCGAGCGCCGTCAACAGCAGGGCAGCCGTGGCGTAACGGAGCGTGCGGGGCAGGCTCAACGCCACGCGATCCAGACCCGGGCGGTGCCGGACGCGCGGAGAACCGCGATCCGCCGGGCCGGCCACCATGTCCGCCCTGCCGCGGCCGGTGCCCACGCCAAGGTCACGACCGGTAGTCGCCGTTGATCTCGACATAGGCCTTCGTCAGATCGCAGGTCCACACGGTCGCCTGCCCCGACCCCAGCCCGAGGTCGACGCGGATGTCGATCGTGTCCCCCTTCATGTAGGACGAAACCGCCGCCTCGTCGTAAGCCGGGTCGCGATGGCCCTCGTGGGCGACCCGGACCGGCCCGAAGAAGATGGCGAGCTTGTCGCGGTCGGCCGCCTCGCCGGCCTTGCCGACCGCCATCACGACCCGGCCCCAATTGGCGTCCTCGCCCGCGACGGCCGTCTTGACCAGCGGCGAATTGGCGATGGAGAGGGCGATCCGCTTGGCGGCCGCGTCCGTTTCGGCCCCCTCGACGATCACGCCGACGAACTTGCGCGCGCCCTCGCCGTCGCGCACCACCTGGTGGGCGAGGTCGAGCGTCACGCGGTCGAGCGCCCGCGCGAAGGAGGCGAGTTTCGGATCGTCCACCGCCGCTATCCGCGGCGCGCCCCGGCGGCCGGCGGCGCCCGTCGCGAACAGCATCAGCGTGTCCGAGGTCGACGTGTCGCTGTCGACCGTGATGGCGTTGAACGAACGCGCGACCGATGCCGAAAGCAGCGCCTGCAGCGCGGGTGCGGCGACGGGCGCGTCCGTGAACACGAAGCTCAGCATCGTGGCCATGTCGGGGGCGATCATGCCGGCACCCTTGGCGATGCCGTTGAGGGTGACCGGCACGCCGTCGATTTCGGCGGACGCGGTCGCGAGCTTGGGGAAGGTGTCGGTCGTCATGATGGCGCGTGCGGCGGCCTCGATCGCGTCGTCGCGGGCGTCCGCGGCGAGGCGTTCGAACACGCCTTCGAACTTCGAGGCGTCGAGGGGCTCGCCGATCACCCCGGTCGAGGCGAGGAAAATCTGTTCGGGCGCGGCGCCGGTCGCCGCCGCCGCGAGGGCCGCGGTAAAGGCCGTCGCGGCCGCCCCGGTCCGCCCGGTGAAGGCGTTGGCGTTGCCGGAATTGACGACCAGCACGCGCCCCGTTCCCTGCGCGAGGTTGCGGCGGCACCAATCCACGGGGGCGGAGGGGCAGCGGGAGCGCGTGAAGACGCCGGCCACTTCCGTGCCCTCGTCGAAGAGCGCCAGCATGACGTCGGTGCGGCCCTGGTAGCGGATGCCCGCCGCCCCGGACGCGAAGCGGACGCCGGCGGTGACCGGCATGACGGGGGGGCGCTTCGGTGCGAGCGGCGAGACGGGTGCGGACTTTGCCATGGGAGGTGGTATCCGATGCGAGGCGGGCTGGAGCGGGCACGGCCTGTCCGCCACCAGTAGCGCATAACAGGGGCGCTGGCGTGCGCGACGGCCGAAGCGACCCGCCTCCCGTTCACGGAAGGAGGCGTGCGGCGCCGGTCGTCGAGCCCGCTTGCGACGGGACCGGGGTCCCGGGCCGCCCCGGCGTCAGGTCGGCTGGCGCGCGGTCGCCGGGAGGGCGTCGGTGCCCGTGACCTCCCCGGTCGGGCCGGCGCTGATCCAGCGGTAAAGGATGCCGCCCAACGCCCCGCCGATCAAAGGCGCCACCCAGAACAGCCAGAGCTGCGCCAGCGCCCAGCCCCCGGCGAACAGCGCCACCCCGGTCGACCGGGCGGGGTTGACCGACGTGTTGGTGACGGGGATCGACACGAGGTGGATGAGGGTCAGGCCGAGGCCGATCGCCACCGGGGCGAAGCCCGCGGGCGCCTTGCCGTGCGTCGCGCCCATGATGATGAACAAGAACATCATGGTCATCACGACCTCGGTGAGGAGGCTCGCGAACAGCCCGTAATGGCCGGGCGAATGTTCGCCGTAGCCGTTGGCCGCGAACCCATGGCTCGCGTCGAACCCGGGCGCGCCGCTCGCGATGACGTAGAGGACGAGGCCGCCGACGATGCCGCCGAACACCTGCGCGCCGATGTAGGGGCCGATTGCCGCCGTCGGGAAGCGGCCGCCGGCCGCGAGGCCGACCGTCACGGCCGGGTTCAGATGGCAGCCCGACACGTGGCCGATCGCATAGGCCATGGTCAGCACCGTCAGTCCGAAGGCGAAGGAGACGCCGACGAGGCCGATCCCGACCTGCGGAAAGGCCGCGGCGATGACCGCGCTGCCGCAACCCCCGAAGGTCAGCCAGAATGTGCCTATGGCCTCGGCGGCGTACTTGCGCGTGTTCATGACCGTCCCCCTCGGTGACCGCCCGCGTCGCATGCGGCGGGCCGCGGCTCGACTATGCCCTCGGTCATGGGCCGGGGCCAGCCGTTTCACCGACGGCGCAAGCGAGCCGCCGCACGGTTCAATGGTAGCCGATATCGCCCCGCATCTTGCCGCGGAACACCCAGTACGAGAAGCCGGTGTACATCAGGATCACCGGCAGCAGGAACAGCGTGCCGACGAGCAGGAACGCCTGCGTTCCCTCGGAGGACGCCGCCTGCCACAGCGTGTAGTGACGCGGTACGATCATCGGCCACAAGCTGACGGCGATGCCCGTGAAGGACATGAAGAACAGCCCCATGGCGCCCGCGAAGGGCAGGACGTCGGGGCCGTAGCCGTCGAGCGCACGCCATTCGAGCACGGCCAGCGCGACGGTCAGGATCGGCACGGGGGCGACGAACAGCATCTGCGGCCAGCCGAACCAGCGCTGCGCGATGTCGGGCTCGAACAGCGGTGTCCAGACGCTGACCACCGCTACCGCGGCGAGCACGCCGAAGAAACAAAACTTGCCCATGCGCCGCGCCCAGGCCTGCAACTCGTCTTCCGTCTTGATGATGAGCCAGCACGCGCCCAGGAGTCCGTAGCCGAGCATCAGGGCCGCGCCGGTCAGCACCGAAAACGGCGTCAGCCAATCCATGGACGTGCCGGCGAAGTCGCGTCCCTCGACCTTGAACCCCTGGATGAAGGCGCCGAGCACGCAGCCTTGCGCGAAGGTCGCGAGCCCCGATCCGAAGCAGAACCCCCATGACCAGATGCGCATGATCCAGGGCTGCTTGAAGTTGAACTCGAAGGCGACGCCGCGGAACACCAGCGCCAGCAGCATGACGAGGATGGGGAAGTAGACGGCCGGGATGATGATCGCGAAAGCCAGCGGGAACACCGCCAGGAGCGCGACTCCGCCGAGGATCAGCCAGGTTTCGTTGCCGTCCCAGATGGGCGCGATCGAGTTCATCACCCTCCGTTTGTGCTCTCGCGGGGCGAATCCGTAGAGGATGCCCACGCCGAGGTCGAAGCCGTCGAGCAGCACGTAGAGGAACACGCCGAGGCCGATGATGCCGGTCCAGATCGGCACGAGGTCGAGCAGTCCGCCGCCCATGTCCGTCACTCCGCCGGGGATTGCGCGGGACCCTGGACCGGGCTCCGCGGCTGAAAGCCCTCGACGGGCTGTTGCTTCATCTGCTCCTCGTCTCCCGGGCCGGCCCGCACCAGCCGGGCCATGACGGCGATGCCGGCCGGGAACATGACGAGGTAGACCGCCATGTAGGCGACGAAGGAGATCAGCACGTCATGGCCGGTCAGGGACGGCGACACCGACTGCGCCGTGCGGAACTGTCCGTAGATGGTCCAGGGCTGCCGTCCGACCTCCGTCGTGGTCCAGCCCGCCAGCACGGCGACGAAGCCCAGCGGCGCCACGACCTGGCACAGCCGCAGGAACCATCGCGCGTCCCAGAGCCGATGCCTCAGGCGGAGGTACCAGCCCGCGACGACGGTCGCCAACATGGCGAAGCCGATCCCCACCATGAGGCGGAAGCCGAAGAACACCGGCCAGACCGGGGGCCGCTGGTCCGGGGGGAAGTCCTTCAAGCCCTTGATCTCGCCGTTGAGCGAGTGGGTCAGGATCAGCGAGCCGAGATACGGGATCTCGATCGCGTAATCGTTGCGTTCGGCGGCTTGGTTCGGGATGCCGATCACGGTCAGCGGCGAGGGCGAGGCCGTGTCCCAGCGCCCTTCGAGGGCGGCGAGCTTGGCGGGCTGGTATTCGCGCGTATTGAGCCCCTGCAGGTCGCCAAGGGCGATCTGCAGGGGAACGAAGACGATGAGGAAATTGAGCGCCATGCGGATCATGCGCTTGGGCTCGTCGACGAACTTGCCCGAGCGCAGGAGGTAGGCGCCGACGCCCAGGACCACGAAGGCGGTGGTGACGTAGAAGGCCGAAACCGTATGGGCGAGGCGGTAGGGAAAAGAGGGGTTGAAGACGATGGCCCACCAGTCGGTGGGGAAGAAGCGCCCGTCCTTGACCTCGTAGCCGGCCGGGGTCTGCATCCAGCTGTTCACCGACAGGATCCAGAAGGACGAGAACAGCGTGCCCACCGCGACCATCAGGGCGGCGAAGAAATGCGCCCAGCGCGGCACCAGGGTGCGGCCGAACAGCAGGATGCCGAGGAAGCTCGCCTCCAGGAAGAACGCCATCAGATCCTCGTAGGCCAGCATCGGCGAGATGACGTTGGCGGCGGCGTCGGAGAAGCGCGACCAGTTGGTGCCGAGCTGGAACGGCATGATGATGCCGGACACCACCCCCATGGCGAAGGACACGGCGAAGATCTTCGTCCAGAACCGCGAGATACGAAAATAGACTTCCTTGCCCGTCCACAGGTGGAGCCCTTCGAGCATGGCGATGAAGGACGCGAGCCCCACCGTGAAGGCGGGCAGCAGGATGTGCCAGGCGATCACCCAGGCCCACTGCAGGCGGGACAGGAACAGCGGATCGAGGTGCATGGATTCGGCTCCGAAACCAGTGACATCGCCCCGAAGGAGGCGCGGCGGCCGAGCGCCTGTTCTCGCTCGGTCGTTATACGCGAAATCGTGGTCGCCTACCGCCCGTGACAGGCGGGGCGGCATTTCGCGCCGACCCCTGCGCCTGCCACCGCGACGCGGGGGCCAGCGTGCGCGGTCGCCATCCCGTCGCGCAGAGACGGGATGGCTAAGCGGACGTGTGGGCGCGGACGGGATGAACGGAGCGCAGGCTGATCGCGACGCGATTCCACGCGTTGATCATCGCGACCAGGAGCGTCAGTTTGGCCACCTCCGGCTCGTCGAACCGGCTGCGCACATCCGCGTACACGGCATCGGGCACATGGGTCTGGGACACCAGCGTGACGGCCTCGGTCCAGGCCAAGGCCGCCCGTTCCCGGGTGGTGTAGAGCGGCGACTCGCGCCATGCGTCGAGGAGATAGAGCCTTTCCTCCGTTTCGCCGCGGGCCCGCGCGTCCCGGGTGTGCATGTGGATGCAGAACGCGCAACCGTTGATCTGGGAGGCCCTTATCTTGACCAAATCGGTCAGACCCAGTTCCAGGCCGCTGCCAACCACCGCGTTGTCCAGCTCCAGCATCGCCTTCATCAAGTCAGGCACCGCCTGGTATGGATTCAGCCTCGATTCCATGTTCGCCTCCTCGCTCGGATTCGCGATCTTCGCATGAAGACATCGCGGATGCCGGCCGACTTCGCATCATCCATCCTTGCCGTTGTCTGCGCCGATCGTGCCGACCTCGGCCGCGCACGTGACGCGGGGATCATCCCGATCGTAGCCGGTATGCACCGGCGGGACCCCGACCGCGCGACGAAAAGCCCTCGTGACGTTGGCCCGGGACGAGAACCTGCACGTCGCCGCCAGTTCGGCCAGCGTCACGGTTTCGAGCCGCGGCATGGCCTCGGCTCGTTCGGCGCCGCGCACTGACGGAGCGGCCGGGAGGGATCCCGGTCGCCGTCTTGCGGCAGCGCGCCCCGGCTGTGCACAGATCACACGATTCGGCCATTGAAGCGACAGGGCCTTGTTGGGTAGGTTGCGCTGCCTGGTTCGTTCCCCGGCCCGCGGCGGATCGCGCCTCCGGGACGGGCGCACCGGTGGGCCGCGGCCCGAGCCTGCGAAACGCGCATGGGATGACGACAATGCGATGGACGAGCATTCCGCGCCGGGGCGCGCTGTTGGCGGCGGTCATCATGGGGCTCGGCGCGGGTATCGGGGGCGCCGCGGCGCAGTCGAGCCCGCCCGCGGCCTCACAGCCCACGCCGCCGCCGCCCGGGCCGCCCGCGGCCGTCAACCCGCCCGCGACGGATGCGGCGCCCCTCGACAAGGGCGCCCCCGACACGTCGATCAGCCAGCTCATCGACGTTCAGGCGCGTCCCGCGCTCCAGTTCAGCGGCAAGGCCACGTGGGACGAAGGATTCAAGACGCTGAACGACGCCTTCACCAAGCTGAACGAGTCCCTGGCCAAGGCGAACATGCATCCCGCCGGCAACCCGATCGCGGTGTTCACCGCGACGGACGATGCCGGCTTTTCGTTCAGCGCCATGGTGCCGGTCGACAAGGCGCCGGACGCCAAGCCCGCCGACATGGCGGGCGACTTGAGCTTCGGGACGACGCCGGGCGGCAAGGTCATGAAGTTCCAGCACCGCAGCGCCTACGACGACATCGACTCGACCTACGAGGCGATCACCGCCTACCTCGACGAAAAGGGGCTCGAGGCCAAGAACATGTTCGCCGAGGAATACCTGAACCGGACGAAGACCTCCGACGACCCGTCGCTGGAGGTCGACATCTACGTCTTCCTGAAATGACGAGGGCCGACCGCGCGGCGGCCTGCCGGCGGGTGCTCGACGCGACGCTCAAGGGACCGCTCCTTGCGCTCGTGCTGGCCATGAGCGGCTGCGCGTCCCTGCCCGACCTCGGCGGGGAGCCGCCGTCCGGCCCCGTTTCGCGGGTCGCGGTCGACGAAGCGGCGGCGCAACGATTGTTGTCGTCCTACCGCGCCACGCGCGGCCGCGGCGCGCTGGTCCTCGACCCCGCGCTGTCGCGCGTCGCGCAGCGCCAAGCCGACGCCATGGCGCGCGCCGGAGCGATCAGCCACGACGCCGCCGGGCCGTTGCCCGCGCGGCTCGCCGACGCCGGCGTCGACCGTCGCGTGATCGCCGAGAACGTGTCGGCGGGTTACCCCACGCTCGAGCGCGCCCTCGGAGGCTGGCGGCGCTCCCCGGCCCATGACGCGAACCTGCTGTTCGCGCCGGTCCGGCGCATGGGCATCGCGGCGGCTTCGGCGCCCAAAACGCGCTTCAAGACGTTCTGGTCGCTCGTGCTGACCGATTGAGCGCCTTCAATCGAACAGGTCGGCCCGATGGGGATTGAGTCGGCGCAGGTCGCCGCGCCGCATGGTGAGTCCGTGGCGGTCGAAGAATTCCAGGATCTGGATCGCGACCTTGCGGCCGTTCTCCACCCTGTCTCGGAACTCGGCGGCGGTGAACTCCCGGCGCGCTTCGGACAGGCCGCGCACGATGCCGGCCATTTCCGCCACGGTCGCGCGCGGGAAGAAGTGGTCGTGCGCCACCTCGTCCGCCCGGCCCGTGCGGCCCGCGAGCTTGCACACGCGCCGGACGGCCGGCTCGGGCACGCCGAGGGTCGCGGCGATGTCGCGGACGCGGGGCGGCCGGAAACGCGCTTCCCGCACGCTCACCAGGGGCAGGACCCGTGCCCAAAGCGCCTCGTCGGCGGGTGTGAGTTGCGCCGCGTGGCCCGGCAGCCGCGCCCAGGAGCCTTCGAGAACGATGACCCCCGTGCCGACCAACGCACGCGCCGCGGCCCGGAACACCGGCCGGGCGAAGACCGGCTCGAGCGATAGGCGCAGGCGCTCGGCCGGGATGCCCTGAAGGTCCGGGTGCTCGGCGTGAAAACCGGCGAGCGCCTCGACAAGCGCCTGCGCGAAGGCGCGCCATCGCGCGTCGGCGATCGCCATGACCGCTCCCTCGCCCACGTCGAGGGCCACGAGCCCGAAGCGCGCCGGGGCGGCCGTGACGGTCGCGGTCGCGAGCGCCCGGTCGCGCGCGAAGGCGGTGAGATCGAGCGCGAAGGGCGGCGTGTCGAGGAGGCCGGCGATGGCGCGCGCGGGGTCGAGGGCGCGCAAGGCGTCGAGTTGCCGGAGACGCTCGGGCGTGCGCCGCTTGCGGGCCGGCGCCCGCAGATCGAGGAGCCGGCCGCCGCCGACGGTGCGCCGCGCGGTCGTGTCGCGCAGCACGAAGGCGTCGCCGGCGGCGGCCGCGATCGGGCGGTCGAGCACGAGCTGCGCGTAGGCTTCCCCGCCGGGCGCGATCCCGGCGGCCGTGAGCGGCACCAGACGGGCGCCGACCGCCGCCGCCGCGTGATGCAGCCGCACCGGCATCCACGTGCCGATCGTCTTGGGCTCCGAGGGCAGCACGCGGAGCAGGACGTCGACGCGCTCGGTCGGGGCGTGCAAGCTCGGGTCGGCGACGACGTCGCCCCGCCCGACCGCGTCGTGGCCGATGCCGGCGAGGTTCAGGGCGCAGCGTTCGCCCGTGCGCCCGCGCTCGGCCGGGCGGTTCGCGCTGTGGATGGATCTGACGCGCGCCGGGAGGCCGCGGGGGTCGACCCGCACCGCGTCCCCCACCGCCACCGTTCCCGACAGGACCGTGCCGGTGACGATCGTGCCCGCCCCGGGCAGCGTGAACGAGCGGTCGACCGCCAGGCGGAAGCGGCCATCGTTGTCCCGATGCGTCGGCGAGGACGCGACCCCTTCGAGGGCCGCGCGCAGCGCCGCGACGCCCTCGCCCGTGGTCGCCGAAACGGGCAGGACGGGGGCGCCCGCGAAGGCCGTCGGCGCTAGCAGCGCGCCGATCTCCTCCATCAGGGCGTCGCGTCGCTCGGGCGCGGCGAGGTCGGCCTTGGTGAGCGCCACGACGCCGTGGCGAACCCCGAGCAGGTCGGCGATGGCCACGTGCTCGCGGGTTTGCGGCATCACGCCGTCGTCGGCCGCGACCACGAGGAGCAGGCAGTCGATGCCGGCCGCGCCCGCCGCCATGGTGCCGACGAAGCGCTCGTGGCCCGGCACGTCGACGAAGCCGATCGTGCCGGAGGGCGTCGGCAGGTAGGCGAAACCGAGGTCGATGGTGATGCCGCGCGCCCTTTCCTCCGGAAGCCTGTCGGTGTCGACGCCGGTCAGCGCGCGCACGAGCGCGGTCTTGCCATGGTCGACGTGCCCGGCCGTGCCGACGATCATGGGGACACGCGCTCAGGCCGACGCATTGCCGTCCTCGGGCCTGCCCGCCAAGGCCGAGAGCGCGGCGAGGAAGCCCGCCGCGTCGTCGAGACAGCGCAGATCGAGGACGAGCGCGCCCTCGCTGATACGCCCGATCACGGGCTTGGGCAGGCCGCGGAGCGCGGCGGCAAGCCGCGCGAGCGGTTCGCCGCCCGCCGCCACCGGCCGCAGAGCCAGGCCGGCGCTCGCGATCGTGTCGGTCGGCAGCGCACCGGAGCCGATCTGCGACCGGCAGTCGACGACCGTGACGACGACCTCCTCCCCGAGCGCCGCCCGCACGGGATCGACCAGGGCGTTCGCGAGCGCCTCGATCCCGGCCAGGGGCCGCGCGAGGTGCCGCAGCGTCGGCAGGCGCTCGGCCAGCCGGTCGGGGTCGCGGTAGAGCTTGAGCGTCGCCTCGAGCGCCGCGAGCCGCAGCTTGTCGACCCGCAGGGCGCGTTTCATCGGGTTCTTGTTGAGCCTCGCGACCAGGTCGCGCCGGCCGACGACGAAGCCCGCCTGCGGGCCGCCGAGCAGCTTGTCCCCCGAAAAGGTGACGAGATCGGCGCCTTCCGCGACCGCTTCGCGCACGGTCGGCTCCTTGGCGAGGCCCCAGCGGGACAGGTCGACGAGCGTGCCGGAGCCGAGGTCGTTGCAGAGCGGCACGTTCGCGGCCCGCGCCATGCGGGCCAGTTCCGGAGCGCCGACCTCCGCCGTGAAGCCCTCGATCCGGTAGTTCGACGTGTGGACCTTGAGGATCAGGCCCGTCGTGGCGCCGAGCGCATCGGCGTAGTCGCGCGCGTGCGTCCGGTTCGTCGTGCCGACCTCGCGCAGGATGGCGCCGGCCCGCGCCATGATGTCCGGCATGCGGAAGGCGCCGCCGATCTCGATCAATTCGCCGCGCGACACGATCGCGTCGCGGCCGTGGGCGAGCGTGTTCAACACGAGCAGCACGGCGGCGGCGTTGTTGTTGACCACCGTGGCGTCCTCGGCGCCCGTCACCTCGCGCAGGAGGTCGCGGACGTGGTCGTCGCGCTCGCCCCGGGCGCCCGCGTCGAGGTCGTATTCGAGCGCCACCGCTTCGCGCATCGCGGCGGTGGCCGCTTCGATCGCCGCCTCGGCCAGCGGCGCGCGGCCGAGATTGGTGTGCAGCACCGTGCCGGTGAGGTTGAACACCGGGCGCAAGCGTGGCGCCTCGCGCGCGTCGAGGCGCCGGGAGGCCGCCTTGACGATGGCCGCGGCGTCGACGGGGTCGCCCTTGCTTTCCCCCCGCAGAGCCTGCCGGGCATCCGCGAGGGCGTCCCTGATGGCGCGCACGCCCTCGTGGCGTCCGCAGCGGGCCACGAGCGCCCTCCCGTCGCGCGTCCGCAGAACCTGGTCGACCGACGGCAGGCCGCGAAGCAACTTCACCGACGGCCCCGTCACGATTTCCGCACGCTTTCTCCCGCTCGTCCCGGCCTTCGCCAGGCGGAAGCCGGACTCCAGACCTCGATCAGCCCTGGAAGACCATGAGGATCGGACACCGGGAATGGGCAGACGGGTTCCGATCAACGCCCGTCTGGTATAAGGGGCACCATGAGACCGCGTGCAAGCGCCGCACCGCCGTCGGCGCCGTGTCGGCGAACGTCTTGAGCTCGATCGATGCGCGTTGATCGATCGCTTCGGCCGGTCGTCGCGGCCTGCGGCGGCATCGCCATCCTGTCCTGCATGGACGGGGCCATCAAGGCTGTCCTCAACGGCTATCCCTTGAGCGAAGTGGTCGGCTTGCGTTACGCGTCGGGGGCCCTGTTCAGTCTTTCCGCCTTTCTGGTCGCCGGAGAAGGCGCCCCCGGGTGGCGTGTTCTTCGCCGCAACCTCATGCGGTCCGGCCTGGTGGTCCTCACCGCGGTCACCTTCTTCACGGCCATCGCGCGCCTGCCGCTCGCCGAGGCCGTGGCACTGACGTTTCTGGCGCCGCTGTTCCTCGCCGTGCTTGGCCGGGTGATCCTGAAGGAGGCGATTTTCGCGCGAACCGTTTACGCCCTCGCGCTCGGGCTGGCCGGGGTCGTCGTGATCCAATCGGGACGCCCCGCCGGGGCCGCTCACGCGACCGACAGTCTGGGCATCGCCGCCGCAGTGGCGTGCGCCTTCTTCTACGCGCTTTCGAACGTGCTCATCCGCCAGCAAAGCGGACGGGACTCGACCATCACCATCGTGACGCTCACCAACGTGTTCGCGTTCATGATCGTGTCCCCCGCGATGCTGCTGCAGTGGGAACCGCCCCGGGCCGCGGACGCGGCGGTGTTCGCGATCGCCGGTTTGCTGGGGGTTTCCGGCCAGCTTTGCCTGGCCTGGGCCTATGCGCGAGCCCCGACCGGGAGGCTCGGCGTGCTCGAATACACGGCGTTCCTGTGGGCCGCGATGGTCGGGTTCCTGTTCTTCGGAGAGGTACCGACGCCGAGGACGCTGATCGGCGCGGCCACGATCGCGCTCGCCTGTCTCGCTTCGGGATGGTCGCGCGCCCGGCGGGCTTGAGGATCGATCCGGGATCGGCCCTCGTCGGCCGCGACGAGGGTGCCGCAGCCGACGCATTTCACGCCGACGGGACTGGGTTCAAGCGCGACGCTTCCGCCAGCGACCGCGCGCAGACCACGCTCGTTCGCAGGAAACGCTCCGGGTCGTTCGGATCGTCGTGTTCCAGGACGAAGAGGTCGACCCCGAGGGCGTTGAGCATGGGCCACCAGCGCGCCCACGGCAGGGTGCCGGCGCCGAGGTCCGCCCAGCCGTCCTCGTCGCGGGCCGTTCCGGGCGGGGCCTGGTCCTTGACGTGGGCACTCCGGATCAGGCCCGCGTGCGCCCGGAGGGCGGTTTCCACATCGGCGCCGGCCCGCGCGCACCAGGCGAGATCGGGCTGCCATTCGAGGGGGCTGCCGGCCGCCGCTTCGAACAGGTGGTCGAGCGCGTAGGCGCCCCCCGGCACGCGGACGTATTCCCAATCATGGTTGTGGAACGCGAAAGCGATCCCGCGTCCGGCAAGGGAACGCGCTATCGCGGCCAATTCGCGCCCGACGACGCGCCAACCCGAAGCATCGGAGGGTCGCTCGCCCTCGGGCAGTCCCCACAGCACCAGGCGACGGGTTCCGATCGTCTTCGCGAGCGCGACGGTCTCGTCGATGCCTGCCCGGACCCTATCGATCCCGACGTGGCCGCTCGTCGCCGTGAGACCGTGCCCGTCGAGAAGCCTGCGGAAGCCGGGGGGGTCGGTGTAGTTGGCCGTGGTGGCCTCGACGTGGGACAGGCCCGCCGATCGAACCAGCGCCAGTTGGTCCTCCAGTCGAGCGATCTTCCGCAGGCTGTAGAGTTGCACCGAAAGCGACGCCATGAGGCTCCTCCTCGATCACGCATGCGCGGCTCCGGCCCGCGCGGCGAGCCGCTCCCAGGAGGCACGGGCCATCCCGGCGGCCGTGTCGGGATCGAAGCCCCGCAAGGCGGGGCCGTCCACCTCGATGCCGACCGGGCCGTCGTAGTGCGCCCGCGCGAGCCCGGTCAGGAAGCCCGCGAGGTCGATCGCGCCATCGCCGGGCAGCAGCCGATCGTCATCGCGCTGCCTTTCCCGGGGACCCGCCGGCGCGTCGTTGATGTGCGCGTAGACGAGCCTGCCCGGCGGGACGGCCGACAGCGCCCGCACATCCGATCCGAGGCAGTGCCAGTGCAGGGAATCGACCAGAAGCCCGACGTTCGGGCCGAGTTCTTCGGCGAAACCCAGCATGTCCTCCATGCGGTAGAGGAAGGTGTGGCCGGGATCGTCGCGGAAATGGGCCGGACCCAGGAACTCCAGCCCGAACCGCAGGCCGTGCGGGGCCAGGATCCCGGCGACGATCCGGAAGCGCCTGCCGAACACGCGGCGGGTTTGCTCCGGCGGCAGCGGCACATTGGGGAACAGGTAGGTGCAGCAACGCGCGGCACCGAGGGCGGCCGCGAAGGGTACGAGACGCCTGAACGCGGGAAGGTCCCGCTCGAAGGCGGCCTCGTCGCGGCGCCAGGAGACCGGCAGGAAGAAGGACGCGATGGCGACGCCCGCCGCCGCAAGGCGCGCGGCCGCACGCTCCGGGCCGAGCCGCCAGAGCGGGTCCATCTGGGCTCCGTTGAGCTCGATCCATCGGAACCCCTGCCGCCCGGCAAGCGCGATGTAGTCTTCGATCGGGAGACCGTCTCCGGCCGTCGCGGCGTTCAGGGCAGGCTGGAACACCATGGGAGTCCTCTCGAGGCGCGCGACGGCGATCAAACGCGATCGAAAACGATGCCGAATCCGTCCCCGACCGCCCCCAGGGTCAGCGCGTGGTCGGCGCTGACGCGTCCCTCCGAATCGATCGTCGCGACCGCGTCGAGGCCCGTGAAACGGGCGGTCGTGCGGGCGGGATCGAAATCGCGCGGCAGAAGCGCCCTCACCCGCCGCAAGGCGAGCGGTTGGGTGACGGCCTGCACCGTCACGCTTGCCACCAGCCGACCCTCCGTCCGCTCCGCGTTCACTTCGAGCTGAAGCCCGGGGACGAAAACCGGGAGCGCCCGCAACCGGCTTCCGAACGCGGCCGGCCAGGACGGCGCGAGCGTCATCGACCCGCGCAGGCGATCGAGACGGATGCCGCCGAGAGCCGGCAGGAGATACCAGGAGGCGGGATGGCTCATGTACCAGCGCCCCCATTGCGGCGCGAGGTTGCCGGGCCCCGACCATTGCAAGGTCGCGTCCCAGGGGCAGCCGTCGTGCGCGTAGCGGGCGCGATAGATGCGCTCGACGGCGGCCCATCCGTGGTCCGGCGACCCCGCCCCGATCGCGTGGGCGGCGTAGTTCCCCATGGCGAGCGCCGACATGCTCTGCATCGTGGTCCCGTCGAGATGGTATTCGTCGGCCGGGCAACCCGCGACCTCGGCCACGTTGTGGCGCCCGATGAAATCGAGAGCGCGGAGCCGACGGGGGCCATCCACGATGGGGCCGAGGTCCAGCATGTCGGCCCACCAGCAGCCGGCGAGCTGCGAGATGTGGCTGCTGGCGGAACGCGGGCCGTGGGCGCGCGACCCGCTCCAGGCCGCATGCGTAAGATCCCGCCAGCTCGTATAATACCCGTGGGCGTCGTCGAAGAGTTCCTCCTCCAGCACCCGCCGGGCCTTGTCGAAACGCTTCTGGGCCTCCTCGGCGTAGGCGTCGTCGCGGCGCTCCCCCGCAAGCCGGATCATGACCCGCAGGGCGGCGAGGTAGAGCGAGGCGACATAGGCGGAAGCCCCGAAGTGGGGATACAACTCGGTGTCGTAGGTGAAACTTCCCGGACCCCAGAGATCCGCGACGCCGTCGCCGTCCTGGTCCAGACGGTCCTGGAACGCGAGGGCGCGTTTCATGCCGGGGTATTGAGCGTCGAGCCAAGCGGCATCGCCGCTCCACAAGCAATATTGATAAACCTGGAGGACGAAGTGGCTGGACAGTTCCGGCCAGTGCAGGCTGGGCCACACGGCGTCGCCCGTCCGGCCTCCCTCGAGATGCTCGTAGCCGTAGTCGTGGAGGATGGCGCCGGCCCTGTCGAGCGGCAGGTCGAAGTGCCCGGTGCGGGCGTTCCAGTGCCGGCCGAAGCGCCGCGGGTCGCCCTCCTCGCGCACCTGGTCGGCCGCGAACAGCGCGAGTTCGGCCTTGTTCAGGCGGGGAAACGAGAGCGCGACCGCACCGTTGCCGACCGAGCGCTGGTCGATCGTGCCCAGGCACCCGTTCATGTCGGTCGGCGCCTCGTTCACCGCGTAATGGCCGTCGCGCGTGTACCAGGTGTTGGCCAGGAGCGCGCAGAGATCGTTGCA